>CAZOVB010000019.1:40205-75719 GCA_964583095.1 uncultured Planctomycetaceae bacterium | reverse complement strand
TTGTGTCTGCGATTATCGCATGTGTGCTGGCCTTCTTCATCGTTCGGGGCATCGTGGGGCCTTTGCGAAAGATCATTGATTCCCTGAGCAGTTCCAGTGAGCAGACGAGTTCGGCTTCGATCCAGGTCTCCTCCGGCAGTCAGTCTCTGGCTGAGGGGGCCTCGGAACAGGCTGCCAGTGTAGAGGAGACAACATCGAGCGTCGAAGAACTGACCAGCATGATCAGTCAGAACGCCGAAAACGCTTCGCAGGCCAAGGGTGAGTCTTCCCGGGCGACGGAATCGGCCAGGCGTGGCAGCGGGTCCATGGAGAGAATGAGCCAGGCCATCGGCGACATCAAGCAGTCCTCGGATGAAACGGCCAAGATCGTCAAAACCATCGACGAAATCGCCTTCCAGACCAATCTTCTGGCCCTCAATGCAGCCGTCGAGGCCGCCCGGGCCGGGGAAGCGGGCAAAGGCTTTGCCGTTGTCGCCGAAGAAGTGCGGAACCTGGCGCAGCGATCGGCCGAAGCAGCTCGAAACACCGCCGAAATGATCGAGACCTCCGTGGAGAATGCCGGCAGGGGAGTCGAACTGACCCAGGAGGTCTCACAGTGCCTGACCGAGATCGCGGCTGGAAATGAGACAGTGGACAATCTCATTACGGAGATTGCTGCTGCCAGCCAGGAACAGGCCTCCGGGATCGAGCAGATCAACCAGGCGATTACGCAAGTGGATCAGGTCACGCAGGCCAATGCCGCAAACGCGGAGGAATCTGCAGCGGCAGCGGAGGAACTGAATCATCAGGCCGCTGCACTGAACGAAATGATCGAAGAGCTTCGCCGGCTGGTAGGTGGCGGGGGCGGCGACCGGAGCGGCGCAGGTGGTTTTCGGCCGGAGAGGTCCGCGCCAAAGACCCCTGGCTCCGGAGCTTCCAGCCCCAGGGCGAACCCCGGCCAGGTTGCTCAGAGCAATGGGAACTCCCGTCCGGCACTGGAGGCGGATGCTACAGAGGCCTTGTCGGAATTCTGACAGGCCCCGGTTGTGCCCGGAGGACCGCTCAGCGGTGCCTGCGGGCCCGAGGGGAGCCAGTGCAATTTTCAGTCATACTGAGACGCACTGTCCCTCTCGCTTGCTCGGGCAGGCAGGGATTCATCTCCCTGTCTGCCCTTTTCAGTGGTGGGTTGGAGAGAGGGAATCAGAAAAGGCCCGCCGGCGGATCCTACCGCGGGCGGGCCTTTCTCAGGTCGTGCCTGATCTCCAGCAAGCAAGAGGGAGATTATTGGTTTTCAGCAAAGGGCGGCGAAGCTCAGAATGACAAAGAGCACCATCTTCATTTTGCTGCGGTATTCGGTCATCGGGGTCACGCCTCCAAAGGCAATCTGTTCCTCGATTCGATGAATTCATGATACCACGAGTCCACAATTTGCCAAGGGGGAAAACAGATCGTAGGGCAAACTTTAGCAGATTATTACTTCTTATATGAAGGCAGGTTACATCGAATATAGCCGTGTTTCCCCCCCCAGGACTCCTCCAAAGGCCGGCCCATCTGAGAAACCTGCTTCCGGCGCTTGGAAAACCCCGTCGCGTGGCCTATAATCTGCGGTCTTTAGCTGCCGGCCTGGGCGGAGATGTTCTACCTCGGTGGCAGGGAGAATGCGGATGCCCAAAGCGGACTGCGAGAAATGCAACGGCAAATGCTGCCGGTACTTCTGTTTCCAGATCGACGAGCCCGAGAGCTTCGATGAGTTCGAGGACGTGCGCTGGTATCTGCTTCATGAGGGCGTCAGCGTGCACGTGGACGAGGGCGACTGGTATATGTCGATCCTCAACCCGTGCAAGGCCCTGGGGTCCGACAACCGCTGCGGCATCTACGAAGACAGGCCCCTGATCTGCCGCAGCTATTCGCAGGATAACTGCGACGCCACCGGCGGCGGGTACGAATACGAAGAGTTGTTCGAGTCTCCCGAGCAACTGGAAGCCTTCGCTCGAAAGGCCCTGGGCGACAAGAAATACGAAAAGGCCCGCGACAAGGCCCGGGCCAAGCTCGACAAGAAACACAAGAAGAAGAAAAAGAAGACCAAGAGCAGGAAAAAGGGCTCGAAAAAGCCCGGCAAGAAGGACAGGAAATAACCCCCGCGGGGCGGAAGGAACGCAGCACCTGATGAAGATACAGTCGGTGAAAGGAACCCGGGATTTCTACCCCGAGCAGATGCGGCTTCGCAACTGGATTGTGGATGCCTGGAGACGCGTCTCCGTCCGCAACGGCTTCGAGGAATACGACTCGCCCATCTTCGAATACCTGGATCTGTTCACTGCCAAGAGCGGCGAGGAGATCGCGGAGCAGTTGTTCCATTTCACAGACCGGGGAGACAGGAATCTGGCCATCCGGCCCGAAATCACTCCATCGCTTGCCCGGATGGTCAACGCGAAGATCAGCTCGTTGCCCAAGCCGATCAAATGGTTCTCCGTGCCCAGGCTCTGCCGGGCAGAGAACCCGCAGAAAGGACGCCTGCGCGAGTTCTTCCAGTGGAATATCGACATCATCGGCTGCGACGACGTCCTGGCCGACGCCGAGTGCATCTTCGTCTGCGTGGACCTGCTTCGGGAACTGGGCCTGACTGCCCAGGATGTGCAGGTCCGCATCGGATCGCGCCCTTTGACCATCGCCGCGTTGAAGTCCGCCGGCGTCCCGGAAGAGTCCATCGACGAGGTATTGCCCGTATTGGACAAGCGTCCCAAGGTCAGCCAGGAGGCCTTTGAGAAGCTCTGCAGCGAAGCGGGACTCTCGGCCGACCAGATCGACCGGATCTGCCGCTTCCAGGACTGCCAGGACCTCCCGAGCCTTTCGGCGATGATTGACGAAGCCCAGCGGATGCAAGAAGATTTTGAGCAGCTCAGGCAGCTCTGGGCCTACCTGGAGCAGATGGGTATCGAGGAGTACTGCACGCTGGATCTTCGCATCGTCCGCGGGCTGGCGTACTACACCGGAATCGTCTACGAGGTCTTCGACACCGGCGAGAACCTTCGGGCCCTGGCGGGCGGAGGCCGATATGACCAGCTTCTGGAGGTCCTGGGCGGGCCCCAGTTGGGCGCAGCCGGCTTCGGCATGGGCGATGTGGTGATGGGTATTCTCCTGGAGAAAAAGAGCAAGATCCCTCCGCTCCAGCAGAGCCTGGACTTCTACGTGATCGACAATGAAGACGGGTGCGTCCCGGCTGTGCTTCGGGTGGCGGCAGGGCTGCGCCGGGCAGGCTGGCAGGCGGATTACAGTCTCAAGCGTCAGAAGACCCCCAAGCAGTTGAAGGAAGCCTTGAAACGCGGCGCGCGCGTGGCAGCCTTCATCAGCCGCGACACCGCTTCGGTTTCGCCCGACGGGTACATCGTAAATCTTAAAGATCTGCAGACGGGCGAGCAATTGCCCACGAATTTCTTCGTCGCGGAGTTTCTGGATCGGCCCGAAATCACCAACGCCCGGGGGATCGCGCATCTGCTTCAGGGATTCAACTTCGGCCAGGTATAGAAGGAGGGGGGGATGGCCCATCGCAATGTGCATTACGAGGCGGCCTTCGAGGATTACCTTCGAGCCAAAGGCTGGCCCTATGTTGCGGTGGATGAAACCAAGAAGGCCATCTTTGCCGATGCCAGCCTGAAGAGTTTCGACTTTTTGGTGTATTCTTCCACCGGGCCGAATCTGCTGGTGGATGTCAAGGGGCGCAAGTTCCCGGATCTGTCTCGGGGCGGCGGCAAAGGCCGTTCCCGGGCGTGGGAGAACTGGATTACACAGGATGACGTGGAGGGTCTCTGCCAGTGGCAACGGGTTTTCGGGGAGGGGTTTCGGGCGCTGCTGGTCTTTGCCTACTGGCTCCAGGGGGGACTTCATCAGTCTCCCTTTGAAGACGTGCATTGGTTTCGCAAGCGATCCTACGCCTACATGGGGGTCTGGCTGGATGACTACCGAACGCTGGCCAGGCCTCGAAGCCAACGATGGAAGACGCTGTCGGTCACCCGCGATGACTTCAGGCGGTGTGCCCGGGATTTTGCAAAACTTCTCTGAGGCGGGACGGTTCATGCTCGACGCCGAGACCTCCAGCGCCTAACCTTCTAACAGGACACGTGTCCCGTACCGATATGTGGACCGACAGAGTCTGGAGTTGTTCCAGAAGGAGAATCTCATGAAGCAGATACTGTTATCGAGTTTGATTGCACTGAACCTGGTATTGCTGGCTGTTCTGATGCTGGGCCCGTCTACCCAGCCCGCAGATGCACAGGTGCGCACCGGAAGCCAGGATTACCTCATGGTCACCGCCCGCGTGGATGAAACAGGCAGAGATGCTGCCTTCGTGTTGGATCTGAAGAAAAAGCGCATCGCCGGTTTCCGGCTGCGTCCTGCCGCCGGGGGCAATTACCGCGTCGAGGAGATCGTTGGGCGAAGCCTGTCCAAGGATTTCGGTGAATGAGCCGCGCCTCCAGACCTACCAGGAGCTTCCAAACCATGAAAGATCCCAAAAATATTTCGATTCTCATTCTCGTACTGACGGCCGTCTTCCTGACGACGATGATCGCTGTAACCTTCCGGCAGACCGCCCAGCCGGCAGTGGCCGCCGCAGGCGGCATGCGAGGGGCGGAGTACATCCTCTCTGCCGGCGTGAATGAAGACGACGAGGCCTTCATCTTCGTCATCAACGGCCAACTGGGTAGAATGGCCATTTACACGGCCGACGACAACCGTGATTCGATGATGCCGGTGGGCAAGGTCGACTTCTCGCGAACCAAAACCTTCGGAAACTGAGCGTCCCCGAGCGGGGCAAGACGGAAATCAGCCACAGGCGGCTTTGGCTCGGGCATTGCATGTCCGGGCAGGGCGTATATAATGTCTGTCCATGAACACGAGATATACCATGAGTCTCAAACACGTTCTGCCCTTGGCTTTGGCCTGTCTGCTTCCGGCTGCTTCCGCAGCATCGGCGGCTTCCGATGCGGCCAAGGCACCCGCAGGAGAAGATGCAACGCCCTGGATTGCAATACTTTACAGTTTGATCGGCTTGGCCGGTGTCTGCGTGGTCGCGTTCAAGAACGCCAAACGCAGCGCCGTTGGCTGATGTTCCGATTCGTCACAGCGCCGCGTGCGCAAAGGAGTTGTCGATGACCTCCAGAAAAGGTCTGATCATCGCTCTGGTTCTGCTCAATTTCCTGTTGCTGGCCATGGTCCTCATCGGGCCGGGCGCCTCGTCCGGACAGGCCCAGGTGATGGGGGCAACGGATCGCTACGTTCCCTTCAGCGCCAAGTACGCCGAGGGCAGAGAGGCGATATACATCGTGGATCTGGAAAGGCGCGGTCTGGCGGCGGTACATCTGGTCCCTGCAGCCGATGGGGGATTGGTATTTGAGGAATTCCGCGGCAGGGATCTTCTGCGGGACTTTGGCAGGGATTGATCGACCAGGAGCAGATTTATGCGAAACAACGAAAACATCACGATTCTTTTGCTCGTCCTGACCGCCGGTGTTCTGACGGCGATGTTGGTTATGACCTTTATTCAGACCGCCCCGGAACCGGCCCAGGCAGGGCAGATGGTTCGGGGAGGGGAGTACCTCTTCGGTACGGCGAGTATCAATCCTGACGTGGACGTCGTCTACGTCGTGGACGGGACGGTCCGAGGCATGAACGCCTATTACGTCAACCGGAAGACCAAGTCGATCGACAAGATCACCGGAATCGAGTTCTCCAGGATCGAAACCTTCAATCGCATCTACCGCCGGAACTGACGATGAGTCTGCTTTCCCAGGCAGCCGGCTATGCGATGCAGGGCCAGTGCCTGGATCGGGCCGGGCTGTTGAAGGTGATCCAGGAGTCCCGGAGCGACCCCGAAGAGTTGCTTGTATGGTCCGATAAACTGCGACGTCGACATTTTGGCCAATCGGTCAGTCTCTGCTCGATCGTTCCGGGGCGCATCGGGGCTTGCAGCGAAGATTGCCGCTGGTGTGCCCAGTCCGCTCACAACCAGGCTGATGTCAAGCCGGGCATCACGCAGCAGGAGCACATCCTCCAGGCCGGGGACGAATCGCTTCAATGGAACGTCAGCCGATTCAGCATCGTCAACTCCGGAAGAGGACCCACCCAAAGCCAGTTTGAAAGCGCCATCGACGCCTTTGGCCGACTTCGGGAGAGGCTGGGGCCCGATGTGGATCTCTGTGCCTCGCTGGGGGAACTGGATTCGTCCCAGGCCCAAGACCTGCGGCATGCGGGCGTGACCCGGTATCACCATAACCTGGAGACCTCGGAGAGGTTTTTCCCCGAGTTGGTCGGTACCCACAGCTACCAGGACAGGCTCCGTACGCTGGACAATGCCCGCCAGGCCGGGATGAAGCTCTGTTGCGGCGGATTGCTGGGCGTCGGAGAAACCTGGGAGGACCGCGTCGATTTGGCCCTGACCCTTCGCGAGCGGGTCAAACCCCAGAGCGTGCCGCTGAATTTCCTGCATCCGATCTCCGGCACACCCCTGGAGTCTCGCCCGCTCATGGAGCCTGTCGAAGCCCTGCGGTGCATCGCAATGTTCCGACTGGCCATGCCGCAGACGGACATACGAATTGCGGGAGGAAGAACGGTCACGCTCCGAAGCCTCCAGAGCTGGATGTTCCGGGCCGGGGCTACCGGGCTGATGGTAGGGAATTACCTTACGACCACCGGCGCCACGGCCGAGGATGACCTCCAGATGATTCGAGACCTGGGACTCAGCATCGGCCCGGGCTCCTGTAACCCGGGCAACCATCCGACCTGACGAGCCCCCCCTCCCGAACAGGCTGAATAAAGTAACTTAACATGTATTATCGGACGGTGTGGGCGTCGTCCTGGTCTGCTGGTTCTGCGTGCAGGCTGCGGTGTATCGCTGCTTGATAAACGGATATCGCGACGCGAACTGCCTCACGAGACGCAAATCGGCTGAAAGACGCAAGAAGATGAAAGCACGTGAACTGATCAACCTGGGAATCCCCAAGGGTTCTTCCCTGCGAACGGCGCAGGTGATTCTCGCCAGACTCCCTGCCGTCGCGAGGAAGCGCAGCAGGCTTCGCGATCAGATCCAGGCCGTTGCCCGAAATCCGGACGACTTTACCGACGATCCGATCTGGAGTCGCCTGGCCCGCGAACTCCAGGGGTCACGGGCGTCGCGAAACAGCTTTGAGCCTCGTCAAGAGCCGGCCCCCTGGCGCCAATGGGGTCAGAACCTCGATGCCAACGCAGTTAAACAGCTCCAACACGCCTCTCGCCTTCCCGTGGCTCTGCGGGGAGCCCTGATGCCCGATGCACACCTAGGCTACGGCCTGCCCATCGGCGGCGTGCTGGGCACCGAAAACGCGGTCATCCCCTACGCCGTGGGCATGGACATTGCCTGTCGGATGAAGATGACGGTCCTGGACCTGCCGCCGGGGGCCCTGGAAGGCCGGCGACAGCGCCTCCGCAATGCTCTGATCCGCGAGACGAACTTTGGCGTGGGCGCTTCCTACCGCGCGGATCAGCGGCTGGAGCATTCGGTTATGGACGAGGACTGGCGCATCAGCCCGGTCACCGCCTCGGGGAAAGACAAAGCCTGGTCCCAGCTTGGCACCAGCGGCAGCGGGAATCACTTCGTGGAGTTCGGCACGCTCACGCTGCCTCGGCCCGATCTGGGTCTAGAAGCCGGAACATACCTTGCATTGCTGAGTCATTCGGGCAGCCGAGGCACCGGCGCAAGCGTCGCCCAGCATTACAGTCGCCTGGCCATGGATCTTCATCCGGAGCTTCCCAAGGAGTTGATCCATCTGGCCTGGCTGGACCTTCAGAGCCAACCGGGCCGGGAATACTGGCTGGCCATGGAACTCATGGGACGCTACGCCTCGGCCAACCACGAACTGATCCACCGGAAGATCGCCCGCAGCCTGGGCGTTTCGGTCCTGGCCGACATTGAGAACCACCACAACTTCGCCTGGAAGGAACTCCATGACGGCCGCGAGGTCGTCGTACACCGCAAGGGCGCCACACCGGCCGGCGAAGGTGTCCTGGGCATCATCCCAGGCTCGATGGCCGATCCCGGGTTTGTCGTACGCGGCAAGGGCTCTGCCGACGCGATGAATTCTGCCAGCCACGGCGCGGGCCGACGCATGAGCCGCAAACAGGCCAAACAGTCCTTCCGTTGGTCCGATGCCCGCGAGGTCCTGGATCGCCGCAAGGTGGAGCTGATCTCGGCCGGACTCGACGAGGTTCCCATGGCCTACAAAGACATCCGGGAGGTCATGGCCGCCCAGGACGATCTGGTGCGTATCGTGGCCGAGTTTCAACCGAGGATGGTCCGGATGGCCAAGGGCGGCAAGGCCGAAGACTGAAAGGGCCTGCCCGAGTCTGCGTGCCGGCACTTCCACAGAAGCAGGCAATTCCGTACACTTCGAAGATTGTCTCCTCCTGCCTCAGCCGAGAAAGGTCCCATCGTGGCCCAGAAACAGCCCAACGTGCTTCTCCTGCTTACCGATGACCAGGGATTCGACGACCTCGCCTGCCATGGCAATCCGTATCTGAGCACCCCCCACCTGGACACGCTTGCCGCGGGCAGCGTGCAGTTTGCCAACTACTGCGTGGCCAGCGTGTGCGCCCCCTCGCGTGCTTCGCTGTTGACGGGCAGACACTTCCTGCGAACCGGCGTATCCCACGTTCACGGGGGCAAGGATTTCATCCAGCCCGATGAGCGCCTGATCAGCGAGACCTTCCGTGAGGCCGGCTATCGAACCGGAACCTGGGGCAAGTGGCACAGCGGCAAGAGCAGCGGATACTTCCCCTGGGAGCGAGGTTTCGACGAAGCCTACATGGCCCAACTCTACAAGCATTTCGACAGCGTCGGACATTACAACGGCCTGCCTCGCAGCCATGCCGGATGGACGGTCGATACCCTCGTCGAATACGCTTCGGACTTCATCACCCGGTGCTCGCAGACGCAGAGCCCCTTCTTCGCGTTCGTCTCGTTTCTGACCGTCCATGCGCCCCTGGCCGGGCCCGATGAACTCGTGGAAAAGTACCGCAGGATGGGTCTCTCCGAAGCCTTGGCGACGGTCTACGCGATGGTCGAGCAGACCGATTCGGCCGTGGGCGCCCTGCTGGGCCTGCTGGACAGGCTGGGAATCGCCGAGGATACCATCGTGCTCTTTCAGAGCGATAACGGCCCGGCCTGCCTGGAAGGCCAGCTTACCGACGAAGACCGCCGCACCCGCTATGTCAACGGCTACAAGGGCCACAAGGGCAACATGTGGGAAAACGGCATCAAGTCGCCGCTGTTCGTGCGTTGGGGGAACCGTTTTGCCCCACACACCACAGGCCGGCTCTGCGACATCTGCGACATCTATCCCACGCTGGCCGATCTGTGCGGGATCCGGCTGGATTCCGAACATCCGCCGCTGGACGGCAGGAGCTTCCGGCCGTACCTGGAAGGTCAGGAAGACGGACTCGAGCCCAAGGAAAGCTATGTCTGGGTGAGCCCCGGCTGGCCGCCGGATCCCGAGACAGGCTACAGCCCCGCCGGTCGGTTCGGTGAATACATGCCCGTAGCCCCCGAGGTCAAGGGGGACCTTCCCTTCGATCCGCAACTGGTCACGGTCCGCGGCGAGCAGTGGAAATGGCTTCGCAATCCCGGCAAGGTACCCGGGGCCCCCGATCCGGTCGAGGGTGAGGTACTCATACATATTCGCGAGGATCCACAGGAAGATATCAACGTCATGGCCACCCAGCCCGGCCAGGCCGAAGAGATGCGCCGCCGGGCGAGGCAGTGGTTCGCGCAGATCCGACGCGAGCCCCATGCCTTCCACAGCCCCGTCTTCAAGATCGGGCCCGGGATGTCCAACTTCGTAGCCGCCTACGCACCCACGCGGGTCGCCGGAAACGTTTGCAACGGCGGGCTGAGCATCTATCAATTCCAGGCCCCCGGCGACCGGGCCCAGTATGACATCGAGGTCACCCAGGCCGGGCGATACCGTCTTTATCTTGACTATGTCAAGGACGAGTCCTCCGGCCTCACGCTGGAGATCTCCTGCGGCTCAGCGAGAATCCAGTCTCGCCTGGAAGCCCCCAACGGGCAGGACCTGGGCGCCATAGACCTGCCGGCCGGCAAGGCGGTTCTGACTCTCGAGGTCCGCCAGGCCGATCGCCCCAGCCAGCCCGCCCTGAAACGGATGACTACGCTCCGTTTCGATCATGACCCGACCTGTCCTCCCGAATAAGTTCTGCGTTGCTGGAGAACCGTCTGCCGGCAAATCGCTTCTCCCACTTCGCGAGCACCTCTTGTGTATCCGAGGTGGTCGGGCAGGCTGCGCGTTCCAGGAGAAACATCAACTCTTCCTGCAGAGATCGGCCGTGTTTGCCGGCCAAGCGTTTGAGCCCTTCCAGGATTTTCGGGTCAACGTCCCGAACCAGGACATCTGTCATGTTCCGTGCCTCCGCCAGAAACTCAAATCCAGACGCAATATCCTATGATAGCATGAACCGCCAGGCCTTGAACAAGCGTTTTCAGAAGTTCATCAAGCCGTTTTTCACTCCCAGTCGTAAAGCTCCAGCAGGCTCTTGATCTTCCTTGGGTCTCCGGGACGGGGCATGTTGCGCGTCGCGAGGGTCTTTTCCAGGTTGGCGACTTCCTCCCGGGAAATCTCCGTAACCTGCCCCACCGTGGCGGCCACGTGGACCCCCACCGCCATCTGCTCGATCATCTGCATGAAGTCCGCCGCACGCTCGATCCCTTCGCTGCTGCCGACCACCACGCCGTGGTTGAGCATCAGCCACGCGTTGGACAGACCGATGACCTTGTCGAACTGCTCGGCCAGCTCTTCGCTGATCGGCTCGGCGTAGGGCACATCCAGGATCGGGCCCACCTCGATGACCACCTCAGGCAGCAGCGGCCGGGAGAGGTATCGCTTGCAGTCGGACATGGAAAAGCCCGTAAGAACCGGCGGATGGGCATGGACCAGGCAGTTGAGATCCGGCCGGTTGCGCAGCAACCGCGTGTGGATCGGCGTCTCGCCGGTGGGCTTGCGCCCGGGGCCGGCAAAGACGGTCCGGCCCTGAAGGTCGACCGCCACGATATCCTCGAACGTCAGCTTGCGCTTTTCCACCTTTGTCGGTGTGATAAGCACCACGTTGTCCGCGACACGGTAAGACAGATTCCCGCCGTGGCTGGTCACATACCCCAACTGGGCCATGCGATTGGCGGCATCGGTCAGGTCCTGAATCTGCGCTGCGTACTGCTTCTGAAAGTCTTGCATGTTTCCTGTTCTCTTTTCGATCTACCAAAGTCGCTCGCGCCGGGGCAATGGATCCTCGTCCATCATCATCCGCCGGGCAAGCTGCTGCATCAGATCCGCCTGGAGCTGCCCGCAGGCCGGATCGTCGAAGCGGTTCCTGCGTTCCTGGGGATCCTGCTCCAGATCAAAAAGCTCGCCGAAATCCTTTCCGGCAAAGAGCGTGAGTTTCGCACCCCGGGTCACCAGCGACTTGAGCCGCAGCCCGTCGTCGTGAATATCGAAACTGCACAGGGCGGATTCCCGCATGCTGGGCCCCGTCCCGTCCAGGACAGACTTCTGCGATCGGCCCTGGACGCCGTAAGGCACGTCCCGGCCAAGCATCTCCAGCAGGGTGGGAAGAACGTCCACGTTTTCCATCACCGCACGAGAACTCGCGTCGGCCTGCACGCCCGGGCCCGCGAAAATCATGGGGATCCGAATCAGGCTTTCATACAGGAAAGGCCCCTTGGTCAGCAGACCATGGTCGCCCAGGAGCTCGCCGTGGTCGGCCGTGAAGACAATCAGACTGTTCTCATACATGCCCCGTTGCTTGAGCGCCTGGATGACCCGACCCACCTGTTCATCCAGAAAGGTAACCATCGCAAAATAGTTCCTCCGGATGTTGCGTATGCGTTCGGGGCTCATTCCGTGGGGCTTGGCCCCACCGGGCCAGTACCCGTCGGGCGGGTTGATCAGATGCTCCGGCCTGGGAGCCAGATCCTCCACGCTGCCGATCGGATCGGGAATCTCCCTGTCGCGGTACATCTCCACGTATTTCTTCGGCGCGTCGAAGGGATGGTGTGGATCGACGAAGCTCATCCACATAAACAGCGGCCGCGAGGTGTCATGGGTTTCGACCGTTTCGACACTGCGGTCCCCCACCCATCGGGTTGGATGGGCCTCGGGAGGCAGGTCGCTTCCGTCTCGTTCCATCTGCTCGCCATGGGGCCTGAAGAGACCCTTGGGTGCGAAGTCCGGGTAGTGCTCGGCCAGCCAGTCCAGGTATTCACTGGGGCCGATATCCTCGACCATGTGGTGCTCGTCGAAACCGTAGTAGGTTCCGTCGGGCCGAGGCTCTTCCCGGTAGGCCCGGGAGGTGGCTTGCAGCCCGCCCTGGCTCTTCGGCTCGCACTGGGGCCGGAAGTGCATCTTTCCATTGGCCACGCATCGGTACCCGAGCGGTTTGAGGTGATCGCACAGGGTGACTTCGTTCTTGCTCAGCGGGATTCCGTTGTTCCAGACGCCCGTCGCGTGAGGATAGCGCCCCGTGAACAGGGCGGTTCTGGAGGGCGTGCAGATCGGATTCACGCAATACGCCCTGTCCATTTTCATCCCTGCCGAAGCCAGGGCATCCAGGTTCGGGCTGATGATCGCAGGATCGACGCACCCCATCGCGTCGCAGCGCATCTGGTCGGCGGTTATCAAAATGATGTTCATCGCAGTCATGGCATCTCCGTAGCCGGCAGGGGGCACTATGCCCGATCCTTCCGGGTCTGTCCAGTTGTCTGTCCGGCCTATTGCGTCAAATCCCTGGAATGGCTTTGGCAGAGGGCAGCCAGGGGCAGGCCGTCTTCGGGAATGCTTCGGCGCCAGTATTCAACGGACTGCTCCAACTGTGTCAGCAACTGATGCGGGTAGGAGGCCGTCGAGGCGAAGATCTCCAGGGTCAGGTAGATCTCCTCACACCGGGGCGGCATCGCCGCATAGACGGGTCGCCGGTACGACTCGGCTATCGCGTCAAGAACGCGCTGGGGCTCGATGATCCCGCGCTCATTGCACGAGGGCGTAAAGGGCCAGTGTGAGCTGCTCGTCCCGTCGGTCTGCTGAAGATGCACGATCGGGCTGTAGCAGCCGAACCGCTCCAGCCAGGCATAGAAATCACCCTCCATCGGATCGCTGCAGAAGAACTGCGGGGCGTTGTGGATCTCGTCGAGAAGCTGCTCCATCGGGCCAAGGTCCCCGGCCCGGACCATCTCATCGAGCAACTTCTGCGCGGAAGAAGACCCGACGTAGAGGAATTCTTCGGATTTGGCGTCCGTATCGCGGACAAAGCACTCGATCTGCTCTCTGGAGGGCATGAGGAAGCGCCTCTGGCCCGAAGCATGTCCGCTGTCGAGCGTCAGGTAGAGGCTCTGTCCCGACAGAGCACGTACGTCCGAGAGCAGTTGCCTGGCCCCTTCGAACCGCCAGGGGATCTGGTGCGGCGTGTACATCTGCTCAACGCCGACCGAGGGCAGTCCCTGCCGGTCGGCATAGGCGCAGACCTCCGAGAGGGATTCGACGAGCTGCTTCCGCGCTGACTCGTACTTCTCGGCATCGTCCAGGACCTCCTGGCTGAAGGCATGGGTGAAGAAGCCCAGGCCCGCCCCCGCCCTGCCGGCCAGGTCCACCATCGGACGAATCCAGTCCTCCATGATGTGCCGTCGGACTCTCGCATCGGGATGGGCCAGTCCCAGGGTCGCGTAGGTCCCGTGGCCGGAGTAGAAATTCGCGACCTTGAGCCCGTGCGTCTCGGGCAGCTTCTTGACCTGGGCCAGCCAGTCTTCGAGAACCTCGGGGGTTGAATAGAGCGGGTCGCATTCGTTGTCGGCGCTGGCTTCGACGAAGTGTACGCCCATCCGGCGAATTCTCTCCGCCCAGTGGGGAGGTTGAACCCACCGCTTGGAAGCGAAGCAGTTGTCGATTGCAAGGTAGATGCGGGGCATGGAAGTCATTTGCCTGCTGTTCTCCTGTTGCGCCTGGGGGACGTCGCCTCATGCATCCTGAAGGATCGCGCTTCGCCACACGCCCAGGCGGGGGAGGATGTATCTTGTATAGCCCCCCTGCCCCCCGGCCGGAGCGAGCGGTTGTCGCTCCCCCGCGTCGGTGATCAGTTGCATATGCCTGCAGGGCCTTCGAAGCAGAACCTGCACGTCGGAAATCTCGTCCAGCGAGGTGTTCATCACCACCGCCAGGTCGCATTTCTCCGGGCCGGCGTAGGTCCAGAGAGCGGTTCGGTGGAAGCTCTCCACCCAGCCATCCAGGCGGTCGTGACTGAGCCACTGCATGATCCTGCGGATCTGGGTGAACTTGGCTTTGCTCAGCAGGCGAATCCACGGGTAGTATCCGGAGATATAGACCCTCCCGCCAAGACGATTCTCGAAGACGCCGCTGACCGTTCCGCGGTCTTCCTGGCAGTAGTCGATGAATCGGGAAATCTCCCGGGCCCCGGCCTGGGGAATCAGCAACTGCATGCCTCCCCCGCAGAACCACTTTCGACAGTTCCGATTCCATCCGGCGAAGGGGCCGTTGATCGGATCTTCGCAGAACCGCTCGGTTCCGTCTTCGGCCAGGTACTCGCCCGGAGCAAAGCCCAGCAGGTCTCCAAAGCCCCTGCGGATCAGGGTGGCCAGGGCGTCGGCATCGGTGAACGCGCCCGCCGAGAGAGCTTGCTGGAGCTGATCGTCCTCCAGTTCGCGCGCGCCCTCCTGTGACAGGAGGACCACCGAGGCATTCTCGCTCTGGTACGCCTGGGACAACCCGCAAGTGAACATCTGCTGGAAGTAGTTCATGTCCGAGCCCATCTGCGGGGCCCGGGCCCAGTCTCCTCCCGGTTCAAGATCATCAGCCCCAGGGGCAGGTGAGGCTTGACTTCATCCACGGCCCGGCGGATGGTCCCCAGCATGCCGGCAAGGTGCCTGCGATTGTGCTGGATCCACTCTCGCCTCAGCGTCACAGCCTGGTGGGTGTCGCTGCTGTTGAAGGCTTCGAGCAGGCCGTCGCGTGTCCATTGTTTTCCGCTTTGCCTGGAGAACTCTTCCAGGCAGTTGGAGCAGAAACAGCAAAGCCCTGCCCCGGCCCGTGCTTCCATCCGGACGTCGTCGTCGATCCAGATGAAGTCCGGCCCGGCAGAAGCCAGCAGTTGGTAGGCGTCCTTGATGTGGTTCAGAAACCTGGGATCACTGAAGCAGTAGCCTCCCGTCTTGCCGTTGATTCCCACCAGCTCCTGCCAGGGCTCATCCAGGGGATGGCAGACTCTTTCGCTTCCGTGTCCGGCGGTTCCCAGGTGGTTGATTCCGGCCCGAGCCACGACCTTGCGGAAGTCCTTGATCGCCTCGGCAAGCACGCGGCACCTGCGGGCGAGCTCATCCAGGTGCAGAACGCCGTGTTCGTAGGCGGTGAAGAGCCAGACATCGGAGATCAGGTTCGGATAGCGCCCCAGCATGTGGATCAACTGCGAACGTCTGGTGGGATCGTGCCAGAGGCCGAACCCGACTCGCAGCGAAAACTTCATCCCTTCCGGCGGTTTCTTCATGTCGTGTCCTGTGTAGTTGGCAATGGCTCCAATCGTATCGGGACCGGGGAAGAAGGGAAATATTGCATGCTTCCGTACCCATACGGTATCCTGCTGTCGTGGCAGGTCAGCCTCTGGAATTTCACGGTTTTGCCGCCCCGATCGTCATCGGCAGGAGCCTGCTGACGCGCGACCACCCCCAGGGGCTCAACCGCATCCACTCCGGCTGGATTCTACAGCTGAGCCTCACGGGCAAGGCCCTGGTGGATCCGGGCCCCGATCAGTTCGAGGTGCAGCCACAGGATGCGCTCCTGTATGCCCCCGGCGTGCCGATGCACATTGTCCAGCTTGAAGATTGGCAGTGGGAGCATCGCTGGATCGCTCTCAAGTCGGTCGGGGTCTTTGGTTCCCTGCTGAACTGGCCCGAGAGGCCCGGCGGGGCCCGGCGTCTTCGAATCCAGGATGCGGACATATGGGAACGTGTCACGCTGGCCATTGAGGAGCTTCTGAATTGCTACTTTCGGCGCAGTCCTGTCAGGAGGATCGATCTGTGCATGAACCTGATCCACAAGGCCTTGCTCTGGATGGAAGAGGCCAATCCCCGCTCACACCCCCCTGCCGAAGATCCACGGGTTCTCAAGGCGGTGGGCATCATGAAGCAGGACTTCGGCAAGAAGCTCACGGTGCAGGACCTGGCTTCGACGGTTCACCTCTCGGCCAGCCGGTTCGCCCACCTGTTCCGCCAGGTCACCGGACAGTCCCCGATGCGGTATCTGGAGTCGATCCGCCTCGACCAGGCCCAGCAGATGCTTCTCGGCTCGACGGCGACCCTGTTCCAGATCGCACGCGCCTGCGGATTCTGCAATGAGTTTTACTTTTCAAATGTCTTCAAGAACATGTACAACATCCGTCCCAACGAGTTCCGAAAACAGGCCGGCCGGCATCAGGCCGACGAGTCTTGAACCCTCATCCCAACCCGGAGATACCCCATGGCAAAGACAGTTCTTGTAACCGGCGCGGCGGGCACGCTGTGCCGCAAACTCGTCCCCGACCTTCTGGAAGAAGGTTTTTCCGTTCGCGCTCTGGATCAACGGGCGATGCCCTACCCGACCGACTGTGTCCACGCGTCGATAAGCGATTTCAACACGCTTCGCAGCAACACCCAGTGGATGAACACGGTGATTCACACCGCCAATCTGCATGCGCAACTGCCCTTCGATGCAAAGAGAACCGACGCGTACGACGTGTACTTCGATGTCAATGTCAACGGGATGCGCAACGTGCTTCGCGCCTGTCTCGAGGCCGGCGTCAAGAAGCTCATCTACATCAGTTCAGTCGCATGGTACGGCGATGCCGGCGGGGTGATCGACGAAACAACTCCCCCGCAGACGGCTGTCCAGTACTACGGGCTCACCAAGCAGCTCTGCGAAGCCCAGTGCAGGTTCTATGCCCACAATCACGATCTGAAGATCGTCATTCTGCGTCCCGGGCATTTCAACGCCAAGCCGGAAGTCACATGGTCCTTCCTGCTGAATCGGCTGCACTGCGACGACGTGGCCCAGGCCACGCGCCTCGCGATGGACTACGAGCCGGAAGGCAACTGTGAAGCCTTCAATGTCAACTCGGGCGTCCCGTTTACGCCCGAGGAAAACCAGCAGTTGCTCGATGCCCCGATGGACGTCGTCGAGCGACACTGGCCCGGTGCGGCCGACGTCCTGAGAAAGGCCGACGTGGAACCCAAGCCCATCACCCGCACCTACCGGATCGACAAGGCCAGGAAGAAACTGGGTTACAATCCAGGGTGGACCTTCCAGGGCTGGCTGTCTCAGCTCGGCTGGTCGAAGTGACAGGGACAGATTCCGGCTGTCGACGAAGCTGAATCCGCCTTGGCTGCAAGGCAGGTCAGCGGAAGGATGTCCTGGCGGAGATGGTCCCGGGCGGGCGCGGAGAAGTGCCCGCCCCAGTGCCCATGGCGGATCCACGCCGGCTTCCAGGCCAGGTCTCTCAGGCGGTCGCACCGGGGCCCCTTGTAACCGATGGCCCCAACCGAGGGGCAGTGAATCCGGTCGGCCGTGCCGGTAAGCACCGTGCCCACACCGACAACAACGTCCAGGCAGGAGTGATTCATGACGATTCTGCCTCGGCAGGATTTCGCCGCGGGGCGCAGATCCCGCCATGGTGAGAACGCCGCCGCCAGCAGCACGCAGCTTTCCACCTGCACACGGCCGGCCAGGAGTTCCAGGGCGCGGACGGCCAGGAACCCACCGCAGGAATAGCCCATCAGGTGCAGCTTGGCTTGTGGATGATCGCGGCGGAGTTGCAGAAGCTTTCGCGCAAGACGCAGCGACTGGAATTCAAGAAATCGTGGCGAGGCAATGGTTGGAAGAATCAGGACCGCCCGCCAGGTCGGGTCCCATTTCCAGAAGAGGAACCGTCCCTTGAAGCCAGCCTGCCTTAGAGCGTGATTGGCGGACTTCCTGCCCCAGAAGATTCCGGCCCATCGAAGCGATTCGGCGAAAACGACGATTCCCCCCTCCGGATCGCCCTGCTCCGAAGCGCCGCGTCGCAGGAGGCCCGCAATGCGCGGCAGGCTGTAGAGCAGCGCAACGGCGCCGAGGATCGATCCCCACCAGGGCAACATGGTCTACCCTTCACTGAGCCACTGGCGCTGCTGGGAGGTGAGAGTCAGCTCTTCGGCCTGGAGGTTCTTCTTGAGATGCTCCGGGTTGGTCGAGCCCAGGATGGGGATTACGGGGAATTCCTGACTCCTGAGCCAGGCCAGCGCGATCTGCCCGGGCGATGCGCCGAGCTGCTGGGCGAGCTGCCGGGCCCTGGTCAGGCGCTGACGGCTGAGGGGGTTGTCATAGCGTTTGCCCGGCTCGCCCGTGGAGAAGAACCCCTGGGCTGCGGCTGAGTAACAGACCACGGGCAAGCCGGTCTGCTCGTGCCAGGCGATGCCGTCTTCGCGGAGAAAATGAGAAGCGTGCTTGGCCTTCGGCTCGACCCAGGCCAGGTTCCAGTGCGGCTGGGAGGCGACAAATCCCTGCTTTCCGGCCTTGTCTGCGTAGCGGTTGGCGGCTTCGATTCGCTCCACGCTCCAGTTGCTGGCCCCGAAATGGGCGATTCGACCTTGCGCGACGAACTCGTTGAGGTAGTCGATGATCTCCTCCACGCCTCGTTCGGGTTCATCCCGGTGGAGCCAGTACAGATCGATGCGCTCCTGCTCGAGCCGCAACAGGCTGTCCGACAAGTCGGCCTGGATTCGCTCCGGGGCCAGATGAGGCCCCTCGGGTCGGCGGTAGGTGTGGACGCCAGGGTGCCCTCCCTTTGTGGCGACGATCATCTCCTCCCGGCCGCCGTTGCGCCGGAAGTAGCCAGCCAGGGATCTTTCGCTGCTGCCATCGCCCTCCTCGCCCCAGAAGGCGTAGCAATGGGCGGTATCCAGGAAGTTGCCCCCTGCATCACGAAAACGTTCGATCAGCGCTGCGGCCTGCTCCGGGCCGACCTTGGCGCCGAAATCCGCCGTCCCCAGGCAGAAACAGGAAGGCTTGAGATCCTCAGCCAGGGCGACATTCTGCATGTTCTGTGTTTTCCTTTCAGGCTGTGTTGAACCCGCCGGCAGATCGATCAACTCGATCTCATCGTCAGACGGGCCCGGCTATGCTCGAAGGAGAAACACCCGACTCAGTCGACCGTTTCGCCCTCTTGGCCCGAGGATGCCTGTTGCAGAGGTCCTTGGCATACCACGCGGAAGCCCACCAGGGCCGGGGCTTGCCACGGCTCGTAGCCCCATCGAATCGACGAGGTAGCCCAACTCGGGCGGTGTCTCCAGGACCCGCCTCGCACCACGCGTTTGCCCTCAGCCGCCGGGTCTTCCCGACCGTCGCTTCCATTATAGGGATAGGGTCGGTGCAAGGACCGCGTCCACTCGCAGACATTCCCGTGCATGTCATACAGGCCGAAGGCATTGGGGCGATAGCTTCCTACCGCAGCGGGGACCATGTGCCCGTCGTGGATATCGGGCGCCTTGGGCAGGAAGGTCTCAAACGCCTTGGGGTCGGGCTTTATCTTCATCATGGACTTCAGGACCATTTTGGTCAACGAAGCGTCGGCCAGGTTTTCGAGTTTCGAGAAGTCCTCCTGCACGGTGCCGTAATACATGGGCTGATCGCTTCCGGCCCTGCAAGCCCATTCCCACTGGGCTTCGGTAGGCAGGGAGAATCGCATCCCGGTCCTCTCGGTCAGCCAGTCACAGAAGGCCTGGGCTTCGTGCCACCGCACCCGGATTACCGGCTGATCCGGCTCGTTGGCTCGATAGCCGGGGACCTTGTGGTCTTTGCCTCGCATGTCGATGTATCGACTGTCGTGGCGGGCATCGAACATCGCATAGAGGCGATTGGTGATCTCGTACCTGGCCATCCAGAAAGGTCGATCGATCGAGGCGACGGCTACGGGCCTTTCGTTGGGTGCACCGTCCAGAGAGCCCATGACGAACTTTCCTGCCGGAATGCGAACCAGTTCCAGCTTGACCTCCCCTCCCTTTGCATCCTTGCCCAGGACGAGGGATGCCTCCCTTGGCTCGGGAAGTTTCTCACGAAGGTCGGCAACATCTTTCGGCTTCAGCGGCCATTGGGGGATCTTGACAGCCCTGACGGCGGCTGCGATATTCGCCGCGGGAGGTTTGAAGGCGGCCCGCTTCAGGGGCAGTTCCGGAACGTACTCAAGATCTACGGGATTGCTGACGTACCGCTGACGCAGTTTCATCCGGATTTCGTGACTCCGGGCCGCCCGGCCCGAGACCTCCAGCCAGTTGGCGAAGTAGGGCGCGTTGAAGTCGATCCAGGTGTACAGGGCCTCCCAGGACTGCCTGTCCAGTTGCACGCCGTGATGGCCTTTCTTGAGCAGTTGCACCAGTTCGCTGGTCGCGGCGTGATACTCCATGGGCTCGAGCACGTAATAGTCATCCTCGGGTCCCCCGCGACGCACATAGCGATGCAGAGCGTGGTAGGAATTGCTGAAGCCCTTGGGGCCTCTGGAGGCATCTGCGAGGTTCGGGCGCCCCTTCTTACTGCCGTCATGACAGCCTGCACAATAGCGATCCAATACGGGTTGAACTTCCCTTGCAAATCCAAAGCCCCTGGCCGGGCCCTTCCAGGGCTGGATCGAGGACGGGGATCGCTGGGCGGCCAGGTTCGTGCGACTCAAGGCCGCCTGGTTCTGGTTTTCGTGGCAGCCCGTGCAGGAGACGAACTCCCCGGGCTGAGCGACAAACCAACTGCGCATCAACTGCACTGCGGCTCCCTCTTCATCCAGCGGCTGGACGGCGATGGGAAGATTCGCCGGCACACGAAAACTCGCCGAACCATCCGGCTCGACCGGCACGGTGCCAAGCAGGACCTTCGGCTCCCAACTGCTTTCCATTCCGATCAGATCGTGCCCGGCCGGGCCCCGCCAGTAACCGTAGTTGTACGTAAATATACGCAATTGCTTTACCGTCCCGCGGGGAACCCCTTTCAGGCCGTCGCCGGCGTAGACGTCCGTCAGGTACACGGTCGCGTGGTCCTTCTGCAGGTCCACGCGGCTTGGAATGGCCGTGGGCCGACGACGAGACTTGAGAGGAATCGGTTCGAACAGCGAGCCGACCTTGCTTTCAGCCAGAAGGACCTGATTGTCGAACACGTCGACGAGGTAGATACCCATACGGTCACTTTCGCGATGCAGCCTGCGCGCTGCCAGGAAGTACTTCCCCGCCCCGCGATTGTCGTCTTCCCGGCCTATCGGGTAGGGATGCACAAACAGGGGCCAGGTTCTTCCTACCAGGCCATCGGCGATGATCGGCTCGATCTTTGGCTTGTCGAAGCCGATGCGGGTGATTGCGCCCTGGGCCTCCTTGCGGCCCTTGGCCGGGTCGAAGACGATCATCTGGCCTTGACGGGAGATATCGTGGTGCCCCGTCACCACTCCCACGAAGCGAGTCGGATCGCCCGGGATGGGCCTGGAAAAGAAGATGCCGTTTGGCCAGTAACTGTTCGATCCGTAGTATTCCCGCTGGTTGGTACCGTCGGGGTTCATCGACATCATCAGCCGCGTAAAGTAATGCGGGGTATCGGCATATTCCCACCGAAGGTACATGACCCTGCCGTCATTGCGAACCGTCGGATTCCAATTGTGGTCCTGGTCGTAACACAGCAGGCGGATTCGCCCGGTCTGGACATCCAGACGGGCCAGGTTGCTCACCTGGTCGCGTCCCCCCACGCACGGTACGCCCTGGTAGTTGGCATTGGTGCAGAAGATGATGTTTCCATCGGGGAGCCAGCATCCATCGTAGCACTGGACCGGGGAGGGTTCCTCGGGAGTCAGGCATTCGAGTCCCGAACCATCCCGATCAATCTGCCAAAGGCTCAAGTCCATATCCTCCGGCCCGGGCATCGAAAAAAGGATCCTGCGCCCGGAATAGTCCAGGTCGATGTGGCGCACAGCTACCGGCTTCTCGGGCTTGTAGACGGTGCGGCCCTGTCCGGATCGCAGGTCGATAACAGCAATTCTGTCCCTCTGATTGTTCTTCCGGATGCTGGAGGCACTGCGCCAGTTGCGGGGGAAATCGATCTTCTCGGCGGAGTGAACGACCAGGATCTTCTCGAAGTCGATGGCCGGATTGGCCAGCAGAGCTTCTCGCTGGAAACGCAGCAGTCGCTCCGCAGCGGCCAGGGCATCTTCCTGGCCTTCGCGAAGTCCGGGCCCAAGCGCCTGGGCGGCCTTGGAGATCCGCAGCCATTGCTTCAGATTCTCCCCCGTCTGCGGATGGCTCTTTGCCCAGGTGTGTGCGATGTCTTCCAGGGCGCGGGTCGTCCGGTCGATATCCGTTTGCTTCAGCAGTTGATCGAGCCTCCCTGCAGAGGCATTTTCCAGAGGGTCAAAGCTCTCCGGCGCATCGTCCGCCCGGGCAGGAGACAGAAGCAGCAATACAGCGGCAAAGAGGCAGGAGGTCTTTGAGAGATTTCGCATTGAGTCGCCTTTTCGAGTTCGGTAGAAACAGGGGTCGCAATGTCTGTCTATCTAACCATGTCGAAGGGCCCGAGAGTCGACAATTTCGTTGGGGAATGACACACTTCTGTTTGCTGATCTACCGGAACGTTGCTCAGGAAATCTGGTTTCACTTTCCCTTGAGGTCGATGAGGACCCGGGCCGGCGGAAAACCGCGGGACACTCGCGGCGCATAAACTAACATGGAACCTATGGCCAGGAAGCCCGAACAAACCCAGGATGAAGAACACGGCTGGATATCGGACCCTCAGGACCTGCGGGGGCATGTCGTCAGCGACCTGCACCTGTTCGCCCAGCGAAGCGTGGCGGAGGGTTTTCTGCCGGCAATGAAGGAAGCGGCCTCCCGGGCGGATTTCTTCGTGCTCAACGGCGACATCTTCGATTTCCAGTGGACGACGCTTCGGTCGGTGCGGCAATCCGTGCGGGCGGCTGCCTCGTGGATCCACGACCTGGTCGATGCATGTAACGGCTGCCGGATCCATTACGTGATGGGCAACCATGACGCGCTGTCCCCCTTTGCGTTCCTGCTGGACGGACTGGCCACGCAGCACGAGCATTTCCACTGGCACGAATCTTACCTGCGGATCGGGCCCAATCTGTTTCTCCACGGCGATCTGCCTCTCGGGCATGACCCGCCGCGACTGATCCGAAACCGTTTCAAGCCCGATGTGCGCAGACGCGGGCGCTTTTTGAACAACGCCTACCGGCTCTTCGTGGCTTCGCGACTCCACCGGCGCGTGGAGAGGTTCATCAGCCGCGAACGCTGCGCGCTGAGGATTCTCACCGCCTTGCGGGAACTGGATCCGGATCTGCGTCGAAGCCTGTCGGATATCTACTTCGGCCACACACATACCCCTTTCACCGATTTCGCCGTGGACGGCCTGCGATTCCACAACACCGGATCGGGCATTCGCCATCTTCAACTGCACATGCTCAACGTCCGCAGCGACAGCCACCCGCATATCCAGTGAGGGCGGGCGGGTTCAGTCCAACTCCCGGCGGTACCGGGTCGGACTACGCCCGCTGACCTTCCGGAAGAGCCGGTTGAAATAACGAGATCCTCCACAACATCGTCTGCAGGTCCGGGGCGCCTAGAATGAAATAGGTGACGGGGCCGTTGACAGCAGAAAGGGTGGTGGACGATGAACTGGTGGTATCTTCTTCCGACCGGCTATGCGCCCATGGCCGTGGTCATGCTGGGCGTCTATCTCATCAGCCGCCGAATCCATAATGCCGGCCTGGTGGATGTCGCCTGGAGCGGCGGCATCGGTGTGCTGGCCATCTTCTTCGCCGTGCAGGCCACGGGTGACACGGGACGTCGTATCCTCACAGCCGTTCTTGCCGCGGGGTGGAGTCTGCGTCTGGCGTATTATCTCCTCACGGATCGTGTCCTGGGCGAGTCCGCCGAAGACGGGCGGTATCAGATGCTCCGCGAGAAGTGGCAGGACCGGGCCGAGAGGAACCTGGCGATCTTCTTTCAGGTCCAGGCGATGTGGGTGGTGCTCTTTGCCGCCGCCCTGCTGCCGGCGATGTATCTCAAAGCACCCCTGGGCGAATGGTATGATGTTGCTGCGGTCCTGGTCTGGCTGGTTGCGGTGGGCGGAGAATCCCTGGCGGACTATCAGCTCTCCCGGTTTCGTCGGCGCCCCGGCAGCAAAGGAAAGACGTGTCGAGAAGGGCTCTGGCGATACAGCCGACACCCGAACTACTTTTTCGAGTGGATTCACTGGTTCACGTATGTGTTTCTCGCATGGTCTTCGGCGGCTGTGTGGCTCGCCCTGCTGGGACCGGCGGTGATGCTGGCGTTTCTGTACAAGATTACGGGCATTCCGTATACGGAGAAACGCGCACTTGCCGGCCGGGGCGAGGACTACCGGCGCTATCAGAAGACGACCAGTGCGTTTGTTCCCCTGCCACCCAAGCGGGATTCAGAGGCGGATTCCACGAAGCACGGAGACCAGGCTCATGCCCTCCGCCATTGAGCTGGCCGAGCGAGGATTGCTTCCCGACGGACTGATCCGCGCCGGGATCCGACGTCTCAACCGAATCCGTCTCAAGCGCGAGCGGTTGTCCAGTCACCAGGCGCAGTTGGAAGCGAAGATGGCGCTGGTCCGCCGGATGCGGAGCAGTCCTGTGGCCCTGGCCACCCGCGAAGCCAACCAGCAACATTACGAACTGCCCGTCGAACTCTTCCAGACCGTCCTGGGACCCCGGATGAAGTATTCCGCCTGTCTCTGGCCGGACAAGGACTGCGACCTGGCCCGTGCCGAAGAACTGTCCCTGGACCAGCTCTGCCGCCGGGCCCAGCTTGCCGACGGACAGCGAATCCTGGAACTGGGCTGCGGGTGGGGTTCTCTTACGCTGCATATGGCCTCGGAGTTTCCCAATTCGCAGATCGTGGCCATTTCCAACTCACAGACCCAGCGGCGATTCATCGAGAACTGCGCACAGCAGCAGCATCTGGCCAATTTGACCGTTCAGACGGTGGACATGCGTGAATTCGATACGGTCGCGACGTTCGACCGTGTGGTCAGCATCGAGATGTTCGAGCACATGCGTAACTGGGCCTCTCTGCTTCATCGCATATCCCGATGGCTTGGGCCCGAAGGCAAGTGCTTTGTCCACATCTTCTCCCACAAAGACCTGGCGTACATTTTTGATCCGCAAGAAAACGACAACTGGATTGCGCGGTTTTTCTTCACGGCCGGGCTCATGCCCAGCGACGATCTGATGCTCTATTTCCAGGACGACCTGAGCGTGGAGGAGCACTGGTGGCTCAATGGGACCCACTATCAGAAGACGGCTGAGGCCTGGCTGGACAACCTGGACGCCCGGAAAGAACCGCTGAAACCTGTTTTCCAGCGGACCTACGGCCCGGAGCACGCGGACCGCTGGGGCCAGCGGTGGCGTATCTTCTTCATGGCCTGCGCCGAACTGTGGGGCTACGACGGGGGAAGCCAATGGGGAGTCAGCCATTTCCGTTTCAGCAAAACACACGGCTGAGAAGGGCCCGGGTGCAGAGAATCGTTGGGGATGGGGACTTGGCATCCATAGACTACTACAACAGCAACCCGTGACCTCAAATTTGGAAGGTGGACACCATGCGAACGCGACAGAAGAAATCCCTGCTCGGCCTCCTGGCCACTGCCTCGGCGCTGATCATAGCCGGCGCCCTGGTAGCCCAGAACTCCAAGGAGCTCGATACCGACCAGACGTACATGCCCGTCGTGCCCTCCAGGAGTTTTCAGGAGATGATGGACCACGACGTGCAGAACAAGGACCGGATCGAAACCAGGCAACAGCAACTGCTCTCCCGACGTTACGATCTGGCGGATCGGCCCTCGGAGGTGATGATGTCGGCAGGTCGCAAGCCGGTGCAGAAAGGCGTCCGGGTCAAACTCAAGGACGGCACGACCTGGCAGGAGCTGAACAAGATGACACCCGAGGAGATCAAGCAGGCCAACGCCTTTCCCATGGGGTTCCGGCCCCTGCCCCATGCCCATCATGCTACCGGTGGACAGGTCTTCCCGACCGACCAGATCGACGCAATGATGCGGCTGGAGAAACGCGACCTGAAGCGTTTTGACGTTGATTTCGATCTGCCCGACCACCTGACCCCGGAGTTTCCCCCGCCGATCTATCTGACCACCCGACCGGACTTGGGCGATGTCTCGCAGGGGAAGGTTCTTTCGATCAAGAATTACTACGACATCTTCAAGGGAATCCTGACTCCGGTGCAGATGGAGGGAATGCGCCTTCTGCTGACCCCCTTCCCTCAGCAGCAGTTCAACCAGACCCACGATCGAAAGGTCAAGGAACCTACCCTTGGGGTTACCTGCCTGGATTGCCACGTGAACGGCCATACCAACGCCGCCTTCCACCTGAATCCGGACACCCGGCCGCAGAAGGCACGAATGAGGCTGGACACCGTCAGCCTGCGTGGAATGTACAATCAGCAGATCCACGGCTCCAAACGGTCGCTTCGCAGTGTGGAGGATTTCACCGAATTCGAGCAGCGAACCGCCTACTTCGACGGCGATCATGTCATCGCCGCCAAGAAGGGTGTCAACCTGCCCGACCGGGCCAGCCAGGTGGCCATGATGGCCCAGATGCAGAACCTGTTTGATTTCCCGCCGGCTCCGAAGCTGGACCCTGCCGGACGACTGATCCCGGAAAAAGCCAGCCAACAGGAACTTATGGGAGAGAAAATCTTTATGACCAAGGGTAGATGCGCTGAATGTCATCCGCCGATCAGCTCGTTTACCGATCATCAGATGCATGATTTGAAGCTCGAACGCTTCTATAAGCCCGAGATGATCAGCGATCATTACTCCATACCGGATGGGCCGATCAAGTCCTTCACCCTTCGGGGTATCAAGGACTCCCCGCCCTACCACCACGATGGCAGGCTGATGACCCTGGACGATACCGTGGAGTTTTTTAACCTCGTCCTCGAGTTGAAGCTCAACCGGAAGGAAAAGGACGCCCTGCTGGCCTACCTGTATTGCCTGTAAACCGGCAGCTTTTGTTTCGGCAGCTTTCGCCCGGCGCCTTGGAAAAGGCGTCGGGCGATTCTCATATCCACTCCGGGGGCATCGGTCGAAGCGATTCCTCGCGACACAGGGGCGCCGCGAAAAGAATCTGGACATCCCCGATGTACCGCTGGGCAAAGGCTCCCTGGCAGTAGGCGAGGTAGAACTCCCACATCCGCAGGAATTCGTCCCCGAGCCCAAGTTGCTGCGCCGCAGACCAATTGGCGATCAGTCGCTCGCGCCAGAGCTTCAGTGTCCGGGCGTAGTGCGGCGTCAGGTCGGCCAGGTCCACCGGTCGCAGGGAGGAATGTTCAGCCGCTGCGGCACACATGGCTCCCACGCTGGTCAGACAGCTTCCCGGAAAGATGTATCGCTTGATGAAGTCCACCCGCTTGATGTGCTCCGGATAGAGCTGGTCGGGGACTGTGATAGCCTGCAGGGCCACCAGTCCGTCGGGTTCGATCAGCTCACCGAGTCGACGGAAATAACCGGGAACATTGCGATGGCCTATCGCCTCGATCATCTCCACCGAAACGATGCGGTCGTATGTTCCCCTCAGCTTCCGGTAATCTTCGAACAGCAGCGTGATTCGGTCGCCGAATCCTTCCCGCTGGAACTTCTCCGAGGCAAAGTCATGCTGCTCGCGCGAGAGGGTCGTAGTCGTCACGCGGCAACCGTATTCACCAGCGGCGTGGGATGCCAGCGATCCCCACCCCGTGCCGATCTCCAGGAGATGATGGTCCCGTGAGAGCCGAAGCAGCCGGCAGAGACGATCGATCTTGGCCCTCTGCGCATCGGCCAGTGACATCTCCGGAGATTCGAAGAGCCCGCAGGAATAGGTCAGGCTCTCGTCGAGAAACAGCTCGTAGAAATCATTGCCCAGGTCGTAGTGGGCAGCGATGTTGGCTCGACTTCCGGCCAGGGTGTTGCGGTTCATCCAGTGCAGGACTCTTCGTGCAAGCCGGGAGAGAATCGCCCATCGCCCCTCCAGGCTGCCAAGCACGTTCCGGTTCCGGGCGAGGATCTCGATCAGCCCGGGCAGGTTATCGCAGGTCCACATGCCCGCCATATACGCCTCGGCCGCTCCAACCGTACCCCCAAAGGCGATCTGCGAGTAGAATCGCGGGCAGTGGATTTGGATCTGGACCCGGGGCCCCTTCTGCACGCCGCGATGGAGAGCCCGCGTACTGCTTTCCAGGATGCACACCGCTCCCCACTCCAGGCGTTCCAGCCGCTCCAGCAGCAGCTTCCGGGCCCAGAGGTCTCGACGTGTCGAACGGGTGGGCAACTCGAGGCCGGAGGATTTGGGCCCCACGCGTCGTGTCATGTTCGCACCTTCCCATCTGCTTTCTCTGGATGCCGGTAGAAGGGAGCCCCCTTGATCCACAGCCGCAACGCCTGTGCGTGGATGGCTGCGACCACCTTGACGGTCATCAGCGGATAGCGCAGGAGCACTCCAGAGAGATTCCGCCTCGTGGCCGGCCGACGCTGCAATGTCAACTTGGCGTCGAAGACCCGCACCCCCGCCTGAAAGTTCTCCATGAACACGCCCAGTTGCCGATCCGGCCGGCGGAAGTGCCATCGATACCGCTGCCGCATCGGCATGAACGGTGAGACGTGGAATTCCTTCTGCAGTTCGAACGTTCGCCACGGCCCCGACCGCGCGGCGGCCCGGTCGGCCTGGCAGACATAGCAGTGCTCCTGCTTCCAGGGGGTGTTGTGCACCTCGGCGACGATCGTATCGAGCTGCACGTCGGCTTCGTCGAAGCAGTAGTAGAAGCTCACCGGATTGAAGCAGTGCCCGAAATACCGCAGGTGCGTCAGCAGGCGGATGGGACCTGCAAGGCGCCGCCCGGTTCTTTCGAATACCAATCGGCGGACCGCAGTGTCCAGATCCTCCTGCAAATCGCCCAGGTGATCCCCCCGTCGCAGCCAGGCCAGCCCGGGGCCGGTGCCGTAAAGCGGATGCCCGGCAAAGAGTTCTTCCACTTCCGAGAGGTCCAGGTACATCATGTAGAGGGGATAACGGAAGACATTCTTGATCGGCGCGTAGCGCCGATGCTGCAACCGCCCGACATAGATGGCGCTGTGGCGGATCATAGGCCGGCCCCGAAGTGCGAGGCCACCGCCAGAGCGCTGTTGAGCCCGTCTTCGTGGAAGCCGTAGCCCCAGTACGCGCCGCAGAAGTGCAGGCCGTCTACGCCTGAAATCTCCTCCCGGCGAAGCTGGGCCCTGCTCGCGGCCTCATTGAACGCCGGATGAGAATAGCCGAACCGCCCCAGGATGCGCCCGGCGTCGATGCGATCGCTCATGTTGAGCGTCACGCAGAAGTCTTCGGGCGCTTCCAGGGCCTGGAGACGGTTCATGTAGTAGCTGGTGCAGACGCGGTCGGTTGATCGGGTCGGGATGCGGTAGTTCCAGCTCGCCCAGACCTTGCGAAGCTCCGGCAGCAGCGAGCGGTCGGTGTGGAGCACCACGTCGTTTGGCTGATACGCGATGGCTGAGAGGATTTCCCGCTGGGCCACCGTGGGATCCTCCAGCAGATTCAGCGCCTGGTCACTGTGGGCGGCGATGATTACCTCGTCGTACGTCTCAGCCGGGCCGGAGTCGGTTTCGACCTCCCATCGGCCGGCCCGGCGGCCTGCGCGGCGGACCGGGCTGTTCAGGCGGACACGGTCCCCGAGGGTATCGAGCATTTTCTCCACGTACCGCCTCGATCCGCCCCGGAGCGTACGCCACTGGGGCTGATGACGTTCCAGGAATAGGTGGTTGGCGAAGAACCGGATGAATTGCACGGCCGGGAAGCTCTCGAACTGCCTCGGATCGGCCGACCAGATCGCCGAGCCCATGGGGATCAGGAACTTCTCGATGAACATCCGGCTGTAGCGACCCTGCCGGAGGTATTCCATGAGTGTGACCGATTCGTCGCCGCCATCGAGCAGCCGGCCCATCTCGCGACGGAACCGCAGGATGTCACGGATCATCCGCCAGAATCGCGGGCGAAAAAGGTTCCTCCTCTGGGCAAAGAGCGTGTCCAGTCGGCTGGGGCAGTACTCCAGGCCTGTCTTCTCGCAGTGGACCGAGAAGCTCATGTCGCTTTCCTGCCAAGCCAGGCCCAGCCGGTTGAAGAGCTGGATCAGGTTCGGGTAGGTCTTGCGGTTGAAAACGATAAAGCCGGTATCGACCGCCCAGGTGCCCGAGGGAACCGTTACGTCGACCGTGTGGGTGTGGCCGCCGACGTAATCATTGGCTTCGTAGAGAGTGACCTGGGCCAGGTCGCGAAGCAGCCACGCCGAGGCCAGGCCGGAGATGCCGGTTCCCACCACCGCGATTCGCATCGGTCAGCTCCCCTGCCCGGATTGGGAGGCGCTGCGGCGGTCGTGCCCGGCCAAGACCTTGGGGGGCAGTTCCTTGAGATCCCGCACCACCCCCAGCCAACTGAGGAATTTCAGCGTGTAGTAGGTCGGATCCCACTGCCACCAGCGAAAGCCCTGGCGAACCGTGGAGGCGTAATAATGATGGTTGTTGTGCCACCCCTCGCCGAGAGTCAGGATGGCCAGCAGCCAGTTGTTCCGGCTCTGGTCGGGGGTATCGTAGGCGCGGCGGCCCACCATGTGGTCCAGGGAGTTGATCGTGCTGGTGGCGTGCAAGAGCACCACCGTGGAGATCGCAAACCCCCAGACGCCCATCTGCAGGGCAGAGGTGCCCAGTTGGGGCGCGATGCGGCTGAGGATGCCCCCGGCCGCCAGAAGCAGCCCCAATAGCGCCAGGGGTACCAGCATGCTGAAACGGTTGAGGAAACGAAGCTCGGGGTAGCGCATCCAGTCCTGGACCCGTTCCTTGCGCGTGGCGAAGTTTCGGGCCGTGGTCAGCCAGAGCACGTGGCTCCACCAGAAGCCGCGCTGCACGGGTGAGTGTACATCGTCGGGCTCATCGGCACAGCGGTGGTGATGCCGGTGATGGGCCGCCCACCAGAGCGGGCCTCGCTGGGCGGCGGAATTGCCCAGCAGAGCCATCGCGAACTGCCCGCCCCGCGAGAGGCGATACGTCCGGTGCGAGAAGTAGCGGTGGTACCCGCCGGTGATGGCGAACATTCTCACAAGGTACAGCCCGCCGGCCGTCGCGACGGCCACCACGCTCCAGCCGGTCCAGATCACCCCCAGACACGCCGCGTGCAGGGCCAGGAAGGGCAGGATCCGCACCCACTGGACGCGGTCACCGGCAGCGTCGACCACGGCGGAATCATCCTGCACTTCCCCATCGAACCACTGGCCGATACTGCGCAGCCGGCGTCTGAAGATCGAACTTCTGGCGGTCGTTTCACCCATGTCGGCTCCGTGGCCCCGGAAACCTGCAAAAACAGTACACAAGGGGGCCTGCTTTGGCCCACACCTGTCATTCTATGGATTCATCGCCGCCCGAACAACACCGTCGCGCCCGGTCGGTCCGAAAGCGCCGGTTTGCATCGGAACCTTCCTGCCGCTAGGGTGTTGCATCCTGAAGCCCCAAGAGGAAAAGGATCCGCAGTATGAAAAGCATTTTTGTTCTTGGTCCCGGCTGTCCGCGGTGCGAGCAGTTGGCAGACAATGTCCGCATTGCCGCCGAGACCCTTGGCCTGGAATACCAGTTGAAGACCGTAACCGACCCCCAGCAGATCGCCGAGCACGGGGCCGTCATGACCCCCGCCCTGGAGGTCGATGGCGATATCGTCCTGGTCGGAAAGGTCATGCCCCCCCGCGACCTGGAGAGCCTCATCGCCTGAGGCCCCGGGGGAGCCAACAACCCGACACCGTCCCAGCGGAGGCCTGTCCATGGCTTACGTAGCTGTTACCGGTTCCAGTCGAAGCATCGGCCTGGAGTTCGCACGCCAGTACGCCGCACGCGGAGATACCGTCTTCGCCACTTGCCGCGATCCGGAATCCGCCCACCGCCTTCAGGAGCTTATCCGGCAGATGCCCCAGCGGGTGATCCCCGTCACCCTGGATGTCACGCGGGAAGACCAGATCCTCGCCGCCGCCGAATTCATCTCGCATCAGGCCGATCGGCTCGACGCGCTGGTCTGCAATGCCGGTCTGTTCGCCCCGGGTGAAGAGGGCCTGGACAAACTCGACGTCCAGGACATGCTCTACGTCTACCACGTCAACGCGATCGGGCCGGCGATCATGTGCAAGCACTTCCGGCCTCTGCTGGCCCGGGCCGAGGCAGGGCGGGTCATCCACCTGACCAGCGGGGCCGGACTGCTGGGACGCAGCCCCCTCCAGGCTGGAAGGCAATACAGCTACGGTGCGACCAAGGCAGGCCTGAACAAGATCATCCGCTCCCTGGCCGGCGACCTGAAGCCCGAGGGCATCCTCTGCTGCGGCATGGCTCCGGGTTTCGTGGCCACCGACATGACCGCGGGCTCCGACCGCACGCCGCCCCTTACACCCGAAGAGTCGGTCTCCGGGATGATCCGGACCACCGATGGCCTGTCGCTTTCGGATACGGGCGAGTTCTACTCCCATGCCGGAGAAGTCTGCCGCTGGATGGACTGATCGGGTTTGTTCGTTTGCGAATCCTCTTCGTGCCAAGGGGCAAAATGAGTCTGGCGGGGGGATAGAAACCCCCTTCCCCGGGTGGGGCGCCGGGTCCCAGGAGGCGACAGGTCTTCCAACTTATTTATAGACCTATTCTTACAGTTCTATTGTCCCATGTGCTTTGCGGAATATACTCTTGAAGTTTCTTCAGGCAACTTCCAGCAGAGGGGGTAACGGCTGCGACTCGCCGGCTCGATGCGACGGCCCATCTGAAGAAACTTCAGAATCGTTGTGGTGGCCTTCAAATCCTGCCCGCCGCCACCCATTTGTTCAATTGCGCAGGAGGTCCGACCGCGCCGGAAAGACATTGACTTTTCTTCTGCGGGAATCTACTATTATGTTAGGTATCCGTTTGGATTCCTGCCGATAGCAAAAGGGCGGCCCGGACGAAGCGAAATTCGGGGCGTGGAACTCCCGGCCGGCCCACTCAGGATCGAAATCGCCCAGGCGGCCGCGGGCCGCGAGCGCTTCGGTTCTGCGCTGGCGGCGTTGCCAAGAGGCCGGCCCCAGCCGGCGCCCTTGCCGCAACAGGCCGGCAAGGCGGATTTCCCGGCCGGTGGCAAAGACAAGCCTCCTGTCCCAGAGCCATCATGAACATCGAGACAATCGACATGCCCATTCGCGTGCTGGCCGACTGCTCCAACGGCGCTGTTACCCCCCTGCGTCTGCTCTGGAACGAACGGGCCTACCGCGTCGACCGCGTCAACGGCCGCTGGAGCGACCACAGCGGCGACGGCCCCGTGCTGCACTTCAGCGTCCAGGTCGGGGACGAAACATTCATGATCCACTTCGCCCTGCTCGACGTGCAGTGGTGGCTCGACCAAATTGTCCTCCAGGGCTGAAGGAGAACCCCATGCCAGGCCGAAAACTGCTTGCGTTCCTCAAGGGCCACCCCTCCGCTGCCGGCAAGACCCCCGCCCACAGACCCGTCCTCAAGGGCCCCTGGTTCGACCGGAAACGCCGGCCCATGGTCCTTCACGTGGATGTCGATGCCTTCTTCGCCTCGGTGGAGCAACTGCTCATCCCGCCCCTGCGCGACAGACCCGTGGCCGTGGGAAACGGCGTCATCGCCTCGTGCAGCTACGAAGCCCGCGAATACGGCCTGCGGGCGGGCATGCCCCTGACCCGGGCCCGCAAACAGTGTCCCGACCTGGTGATCCTCGAAGGAAACTACCACGTCTATCGCTGCTTTGCCCAGCACATCTGGCGCATCTGTCGCGACTACACCTGCGGGATCGAGACCTTCCTCGATGAGGCCTACGGGGACATCACCGGCATGGAGGGCTTCTACGAATCTCCCGTCGATCTGGGCCGAAGCCTCCAGCAGCGAATCGCCCGGCAAGTCGGTCTGCCCGTCTCGGTAGGCGTAGCGCCCAACCGCATGCTGGCCAAGATGGCCTCCTCGGCCGCAAAGCCCAGGGGCGTGGGCGCCATCGCCCAAGGACAGGAGATGGACTACCTCGAACCGTTGCCGATTTCCCGGCTGCCCGGGGTAGGCCGAAAAACCGCCGAGCAACTGGCCCGGATCAATATCCGAACGGTCGGGGAATTTCGCGCCCTGTCCCTGGACATTCTGCGGGAAATGTTCGGCCGGCGCGGCGACGTTCTCTACGAGCGCGCCCGCGGCCGGGACGTGCAGGACATCAAAACCCGGGCCATGCCCAAGACAATCTCCCGGGAAACGACCTTCCACCAGCCCACCAGTGACCTGCAGGAGATCCGCGCAATGCTCTGCTACCTGCTCGAACGGGCGATGCGGATGCTCCGGGCCCAGAAGCTCCAGGTCGGCTGTGTCGAACTTTCCCTCTGCTACGACGACTGGAACCGTCGCTGTGCCCGCAAAGCCCTTCCCGCCCCCTCGGACTGCGACCAGCACGTCGAGCCGTTCACCGATGAACTCTTCGCCCGGCTTCACACGCGCCGGGTGAGCCTGCGCCATGTGGGAATCGTCCTGGGCAACCTCTCCCGCGACGCCGGCCCGCGGCTGTTTGAGCCGGAACCCGACCTCCGCCGGCGCAGGCTCCTCGGGGCTGTCGACGACATCCGCGACCGCTGGGGCCACGCCGCCATCGTCTCGGGCAAGTCCGCCCCGCTGCTCAAACTCCTCGATCAGAACGACTACGGTTTCGTCCTCCGCACGCCGGCACTGACGAAATAGGGCAACAAGTAGATGAAAGGGGAAAGGGGAAAGGTAAAAGTGAAAACAGAACAAAACAGCACACGGGAGGCCTCGGAATGGCTCGCATAGAGAAGGTCGGTGATTTGAAAGTCTATCGATGGCTGGTGGACCTGCATCTTCGCATTCATAAGCTGTCGATGCAATTTCCACAATTCGAGCTTTATGAACTGGGATCTCAGATTCGAAGATCCTCCAATTCCATTCCCGCGAATCTGGCCGAAGGCTTCAATAACCGTCACGCCAAGATGTATCTGCAGGCGATCAGCCGTTCCTTGGGAGAACTGCGCGAAACGCAACATCACCTGCTCATTGCTTTACGAAAACAGTACTTGCCCAAAGAAGAATACAACGAACTCATGGACACCTATATGCAATGCGCAAAAATGCTTCGAGGTATTTACAAAGCGATGAATCGCAAACAAACCGACTCCAACCTTTAACCTCTTACCTTTCACCTGCTGTTCAGGAACCCCACGATGACCGACCACCACCCAACGCGACCCCTTTACCCTTTAACCTCTTACCTTTCACCTGCTGTTCAGGAGCCCCACGATGACCGACCACCACCCAACGCTACCCCACTAACCTCTTACCTTCTATCTTAATGCCCTCCCCCCTTCATCTTCGATCGGCCTATTCG
>CAZOVB010000019.1:0-40105 GCA_964583095.1 uncultured Planctomycetaceae bacterium | reverse complement strand
CCTCTTACCTTCTATCTTAATGCCCTCCCCCCTTCATCTTCGATCGGCCTATTCGTTCCGGCTGGGCGTCAACCGCCCCGAGGCCATGGTCCGCCGCGCAGCCGAACTGGGCCACCGCGCGCTTGCGATCACGGATGTCAATAACCTCTGCGCAGCGACGCTGTTCGACGCCGCCGCACGCCAGGCCGGCCTGGCGCCGATTATCGGGGCCGAGCTTCACGCCGGCAATATCGCCCTGCTGGGCCTGGCCTCGTCCCGAACAGGTTATGCCAACCTCTCGCGTCTCATCACCCGCATTCACTGCCTGGACTCCCCGCTCTACCGGGATTTCGCAGCCCCGGCCCGTTCAACCCTGCCCGATGCCCTCTCGCCCCTGCCCGAATGCAGCCAGGGCGTCCACTGGATCGTGACACAGCCCGACCTGGCCCGGACGCTGCTGGAACTGGACATGGACCCGGCCACCCTCTGGCTGGGGATCGATCCGCCCACCCAGCGCGCCACCGACCTTCGGGACCTGGCCGAGTTGGCCCGTACCAGCCCCCTGCGTCCGGTCGGGCTGGGACGGGCGATGATGATCGATCCGAAAGATCGAGCCACCGCGCAGCTTTTGGGCGCCATCGGCCGTGCCACCACCATCGAGAACATCAGCGACGATCAACTGCCCCATCCCCGGGCGCTTCTGCGCTCGGCCCGGCAGATCCAAAACGAGCTGCATCACTGGCCCGAGGCCCTGGAGAACAACCGGAAGCTGGCCGAGGCGTGCAGCCGATTTTGCTTGATCCCCGATCAACCCGTTTTCCCCAAAACCTGCACCGACGAACACCAGGCCCGGGCCAGACTCGAATCGCTCTGTCGTCAGGGCCTGCGCGACCGCTACCGCCAAAGCCCTCCCGCCGGGGCCCAGACGAGGCTCCAAAGGGAACTGGAGCTGATCACACGCATGGGCTTCTGCGACTACTTCCTGGTCGTCTGGGACATCGTGCAGTTCGCCCGCCGGCGACAGGCACCGGTGGCCGGTCGCGGCAGCGGCGCCAGCAGCCTTGTCGCATACCTGCTGGGCATTACCAATGTCTGTCCCCTGGCCTACCGGATCCCCTTCGAACGATTCCTCCACGAGCAGCGGGAAGACTTCCCGGACCTGGACGTGGATTTCTGCTGGCGAATCCGGGACGATGTGATCGACTACGCCTTCCGACGCTGGGGACGCCGGCGCACCGCCATGGTCTCCACGCACAACTGCTTTCAGCCGCGATCGGCCTTTCGCGAAGCCGCCAAGGCCCTGGGTGTGGACGATCAGACCATCTCCCGCGCCATCCGGAAGGGGCAGACCTCCGAGCCCCGCCTGGCTGGGGCCGCACGGCTCGCGCCGCGCCTGGGCAAATTGCCCCACCTGCTCAGTGTGCATCCGGGGGGAATCGTCATCACTCCCGGGCGCATCGATGAGCACGCCCCGCTTCAGCCGGCGGCAAAGGATGTCCTCATCACCCAGTACGACAAGGACGGCATCGAGGACATCCGCCTGGTCAAGCTGGACCTGCTGGGCAATCGCAATCTCTCCACGGTGCGGGAAGCCTGCAGCCTGATCGCCGAGAACCGGGGCATCTGCGTGGATATCGAGGCGATCGACGAGGCGGACCCGGCCACGCTGACAACGCTCCGATCGGCCGATACCGTCGGCTGCAATCAACTCGAATCCCCGGCCATGCGACACCTGCTCAAGATGATGCGACCCGACCACACGCGCGACGTGATGAAGATCCTGGCCCTGATTCGTCCCGGAGCGGCCGGCATCGGCATGAAGGAGACCTTCATCCAGCGCATTCGGGGTCTTGAGCCCGTGCCCCCCCAGCCGCCGGAGGTCGCGGACATTCTCGCGCCCACCTGCGGCGTGATGCTCTACGAGGACGATGTCATGCTTGTGGCTGCGGCCATGCTGGACTGCTCGCTCAGCGAGGCAGACCGTTTCCGCAAGGCCATCCAGAAGTGCCCCACCGACCAGCGTCGCCTGGAGCTTTCGCGGCAGTTCCTCTCCCGCTGCAAGGCCCGCGGACTCGATATGGACTACGCCAAGGATATCTGGGTCCAGATGGCCAAGTACAACGCCTACTCCTTCTGTCGGGCCCATGCGGCCAGCTACGCGCTGCTGGCCTATGGCGGGGCGTACCTCAAAACGCACTTCCCGCTGGAGTTCTGGACAGCCTGCCTGAACAACAACCAGAGCATGTACCATCCCCGCCTGTACGTGGAACAGGCCAAGCGCGACGGCGTGCGGTTCCTGCTGCCCGATGTCAACCGATCCAGACAGGAATTCGCCGTGGAGGACGGGGCGATTCGCATCGGGCTCTCCCGCGTGGAAGGCCTGGGGCCAGGCGCCGTCGAAAAAATCCGGCGACGCCGCCGCGAAAAACCCTTCGAGGGCATCACCGACTTCCTTCTTCGTACGCGGCTGGGCGAAACCGAAACGCAATCGTTGATCCTCTGCGGCGCGTTCGACTGCTTTGGTCGAAACCGGCCGACACAGATGATGGAACTCAAACTCTTCGCCCGCATCCGCCCCCCACGGGATATGCACGGACCGGCCATGTTCTCGGTTCAGCCGCATATCCCCAACATCCCGGAAGACTACGATGAAGCCCGGAAGTACATTGACCAGAGGCGCGTGCTGGGCTTCACACCCGGCCGACACATCATGGACTGGTTCCGCCCCGTCGTCGCAGCCGAAACCACCGCGACCAGCCGCGACCTGGCCCGTCTGGTCGGGCAGCACGTGCGCGTGGCCGGTGTACTGGAAGCCCGGCGGACCACCCCCACCACGTCCGGCCGATCGATGCTCTTTCTGACCATCGAGGACGAATGGGGACTGATGGAAATCACCGCGTTTCCGGACCTGGCAGAGCGATGCGCCGATCAACTCCGCCACTACGGCCCCTATCGAATCTCGGGGCGCGTGGAGGACCAGCACGATTCCATTTCGATCCGGGCCGACGATATTCGCTTCCTGCCCGGCACCTGGCAACGCTGTCAGGTCGGCTGAAAGCTCCAACGGGACATCGCCGAGTCCCGCAGGGCACTTCCCAAGCCGTGCTGGAGTTGCTAGGCTTTGGCCACACCAAACAAACCGGAGTACAACCGATGCAGGAATCCAGCAACTGGCAGCGATTCTTCGATGCCCACGCCGGCGACTACGACAGCAACTGCTTCACAACCGATACCCAGCGGGAAATCCCGTTCCTCCTGGAAACCCTTCAACTGCCCGATGCAGCGGCCATCCTCGACATCGGCTGCGGAACCGGCCGACACGCGGTGGAACTGGCCGGGCGGGGACTGGCGGTAACCGGCGTGGACCTTTCCAGCGGGATGCTCAGCCAGGCCCGGGCAAAGGCCCAGAAGCAGGGAGTCGAGGTCCGCTGGATTCACTCCGATGCCCGAACCTTCCAGCTCGAGAGCACCTTCGACGCAGCCATCTGCCTCTGCGAAGGCGCCATGGGCCTCCTGGGCCGGGCCGATGACCCCGTCTTTCAGCCGGTGGACATCCTGCGAAACATCAGTCGCCACCTCAAACCGGGGGCTCGACTGATCATGACCGTCCTCAACGGCATGCGAATGCTCCGCAAGTACACGCCCGAAGACGTGCAGGAGGGGAAATTCGACCCCGTCCGGATCACCGAGAATTCCTCGCACCCGCCCAGGCCCGACCAACCGGCCATCGACCTGCGAGAGCGAGGCTTTGTCCCGACCGAACTGCGCCTGATGCTCGAACTGGCCGACATGGAGACCCTCCATCTCTGGGCCGGCACCGCCGGAAACTGGAAGCCTCAACCCCCCGCCATGGACGAAATGGAGATCATGGTCGTCGCCGGCAAACGATGAGGGCAACACGGATCACCAGGCGCTTTGGCCTCGGGCGGTTGCTGCGTCAATCTCGTTGTGCAGAGCCCCCTCGCCGACGGGAACCGTCCGACCTGTCCGGCGGCAGTGAGCTTCCAGGGCATTTCGCGTTGCACGATGCCACGGCGTACGCACCGGCGCATGGACCAGGAAATCATCCTGATCCAAAAGGAAATTCCAGAGCCGGCGATCCAGGTCCTGGAAAATCTCCTCGTGTTGCGGATCGTCGGCTAGGTTCTGCAGTTCGTTGGGATCTTCCCGCAGGTCATACAGTTCCACCGCCGGCCATTGGCTCGAAGGGGTCACATCCTCAGGCGGCTCGGGTTTTTCGCGGTCGTAGTGGGCGTGTGAAAAGGCGCAGTCGCCCTTTAGGTTCGCCCAGGGGGTCGGCTTGAAGTTGCGAATGAGCTTGTGCGTCTCGGTGCGGATGCTGCGCGTGTTGTCGGGCATGAAGGAGTAGACGGCATCGTGAACCGCCTGGCCGGCCCCGCCACGGACATGCTCTGCAAGGGAAACCCCGTCGCAGGGCTCGGGCGGATCCAGCTCCAGCAGGTCCCAGAGCGTGGGCAGAATGTCGATCTGGCTGCACAGGGCATCGATACTGGTGTTGGCGGGTATCACGCCGGGCCAACGCATCACCCACGCGACCTCCGTGCCCGGATCATAGCAGTGGGTCTTGGCCCGGGGCAGCCCAACGCCGTGGTCAACGCACATGACCACCAGCGTATTCTCGGCCAGTCCCGCCTGGTCCAGGGCGTCGAGCATCGCACCGACCAGGCGGTCGCCCCGCTGGAGAAGCCCCTGAAGCACCTCGATGGTCTTCTCGTCGGCTTCGCTGCCCTCCAGGTACGGCGGAATGGTGATTCCCTTTTGGCCGTCCCGCACCGGAGGATAGGGCTCATCTTCGCGCGCCGGTCGGCCGCTGAGATAGCGACTGATATGCGAATCGATCGTGCCGACCTGTGCGTAAAAGGGCTGGTCGGTGTCAGCCCGCTCGCTTAGCCATTTTCGCAGATAGGTAGCCGTCAGGTCCGCGTTGGGCCATGGGTCGGTCGCGTATCGCTCGTCGACCTGCAGGACGCGGGCCAAATGCTCGTGAGCGCATTCGTGTTGCACGCCGAACAGCGCGGTACGATACCCCATCTGCTTGAAACGGGAGGCCATGTGCGGGATATGCGGGTGGATCCGGTTGTGGAAGACGTCGTTCGTCAACGTCATTACACCGTTGTTCTGACAGAACGTGCCGGTCATGATCGCCGCCCGGGAAGGAGAGCAGATCGCGCAGATGCTGTGGAGGTTGTTGAATTTCACCCCCTCCTCGGCCAGTCTGTCGACGTTGGGGGTATCGACCGTCTGGTTTCCGTAGCATCCGAACCATCGTCCCGCGTCGTGCCAGGTAAAGAAGATGACATTGGGTTGTTTCACAGCGGCTGCGTCCTTTCCAGTTCCTTCTCCAGGCCGGCGGAGGCTTGGCGTACCGCCTCAACCCAGGCGTCCAGGTTCCTTTGGGTAATCCCCTTGCGAAGCTGCCCAAACGCGGTGACTCCCAGGCTGCCGGTTTCCGCACCGCCCACACCTGAGACGATTCGCGTACAACCAACGCTGTTGCTTTCCAGCCGCTCGGGTAGAACCAGCACCTTCTGGTCCGACAGTTCAGCCAGCAAGGCATGGACCTCCGAAGGTGGTTGTCCACTCCGCTGCCGGTGCTCAGTCAGCACGTTATCGAGGTGGGCATCGTCGAGCCCCGACAGCAGCGGGATTCCGAACCCCATCACCAGCAGGAAATCCGGTGTGTCCATCGGGCCGTAGTTCATCCCCTCCGGGACCTGCCAGGCCATCGATCGAATCAGCCGCGGACCTGACAAGCTCTGCTGAAGACGGCAGTAGAGGCCGGAGAGACCGGTCTCCATGGCCAGGCTTCTACAGGCCTGGCGAAGAATCTCCTTGCGATCGGGGGCAAGGTGGGCCCTGGCGAGTTGCGTCAGGGCCGATCCGGCGATGTAGCGCCCCTGGGCCTGGTTCTGTTCGACGAGCTGCTCGGTCATCATCGCCTTGAGCAGGCGAGACGCGGTGGCAGGGGGGACCTCCAGACGGCGCCGGATCTCCTCGAAGCCCAAGCCCTTGGATCTCCCGGCCAGGAGGCGGAGAATCTTGTGCCCGCGTCGAAGACTGATATTGCTCGTCTCTGTCATGAGATATCTAATACAGTACCTACACTACTGTTTTCAATACTTTTTTTCAATCTGCTCGTTGGTTGAATCTCGAACAGATTCGGTGTTTCCAGGGATTGCTTTTGCGCGTGGCTGTGAGATACTTGGCCGGACAACCGCGAGAAAAGGAGACAGGCATGTCCCAGACGCAGCTTCCAAAAGGCGATTCCCAGTGGTTCGTCCGCGACCGCTTCGGCCTGTTCATTCACTGGGGTACCTACGCCCTGGCCGCCCGCCACGAGTGGGTCAAGAGCAAGGAAGAGATCAGCGACCCGGAATACCGAAAGTATTTCGAGCACTTCTACCCGGACCTCTACGACCCCGCCCAATGGGCGAGGATGGCCCGGCAGGCGGGGATGAAGTACTTCGTCATCACCACCCGCCACCACGAGGGCTTCAGCCTGTGGGATACGCAGCACTGCGACTACAAGGCCACCAACACCCCCTGGGGCAAGGACCTGCTGCGTCCGATGGTCGATGCATTCCGGGCCGAGGGCCTCAAGGTCGGCTTCTACTACTCGCTGCTGGACTGGCACCACGACCAGTACACCACCGACAAGTTCCACCCGGGACGAAACGACCCCGAACGTCGCAAAGCCGACGTCGGCCGGGACATGAGCCAATATGCCGCCTTCATGCGGAACCAGGTCGAGGAACTGCTTACCCAGTTCGGCAAGATCGACATCATCTGGTACGACTTCTCCTTCCCCGGCGAGGACGGCAAGGGCCGCGACGACTGGGAGTCCCGGAAGCTCTTCGATCTGACCCGAAAGCTCCAGCCGGAGATCCTCATCGACAACCGCCTGAACCTGCCCGGCAGCGGAGATTTCCTCACGCCCGAGCAGTTCCAGCCTGCCCGCCAGCCTGCAGACGACCAGGGCAACCCCGCCATCTGGGAGGCCTGCCAGACCTTCTCCGGCTCCTGGGGCTACCACCGCGACGAACAGACCTGGAAGAGCGTCAAGCAACTGCTCTGGATGCTCATCGACGGTGTGAGCAAGAACGGCAACCTGCTGCTCAACGTCGGCCCCACCGGGCGCGGCGAGTTCGACGCCCGCGCCCGCGACCGGCTCGAGGGCATCGGCCGATGGATGCACCACAACAGCCGAAGCATCTACGGTTGCGGCGCGGCACCGGAGGAGTTCGAGGTCCCCGCCGATTGCAGACTGACCTACAATCCCCAGACCCGGCGCCTGTACGTTCACGTGCTCAACTGGCCCATGAAGACGCTCTGGCTTACCGGCAAAGCCTACGCCCAGCGCATCGAATACGCCCAGTTGCTCCACGACGCTTCGGAGATCCAGCTTGAGGGGATCCAGCCGTGGCAGACGGAGAACGCCGGCAGTGTGCAGGCCGATGCCGTAGGGCTCAAGCTGCCCATCCTCCAGCCGGGCGCGGAGATCCCGGTGATCGAATTGTACCTCAAGGACTGATCCGGTCGGCCGCTAGCGCAGCCAGGGGCTCTGGCCGAGTTTGATCGTCTCGGCCGGGCCCTTGTAGGCTTCCTCCCCGTTCCAGATGACCTTGACCTGCCCTTCCAGGCCCAGGCCGTCGGCGCCCAGGCGGATGCGCATCGCCTCGGTGTTCTCCGAGTCGATCCGGACGGTATCGCCCTCGATTCTGCAGCGGAAGCCGGGGAGCTTGCCGTCGATGATCCGGCGGCGGAAGGGCACGGCCATTTCGATCCCGCGGATTCCCCTGAATCGGAACGAATCGGTGGTAAAGGAGAACGTATCGGGGCGGCTGCGCTTGAACTGCATCAGCCAGCCCACGTTATGCTGGAAGTGGTCGTACGGGTACGTATGCGGCATGCGCTGGGGGAAGATGGCCTCGTGCTTCACGCCCATCTGCTCCATGCGCTGGGCGAACTCTCGGGCCGGCTCGACCATTCGATCCAACTGCCCGCACCAGATGTGCACCGGCAGGTGGGTGAGATTCTGCTTGAGGAACTCCGTGTTGGTGGTCTCGGCCCAGGGCCCGAATCCGCTGGCCAGCCCGATCCCCGCCCAGAGGTCCGGCGTTCTGCCGGCGATGCCGTACGTCCCGCCGCAACCCATCGAGAAACCGGTAAGGTACATCCGCTCGGTATCGATCGGGTATTTCTCTCGCACGATGTCCAGGGCCTGGAGCACGTCGGCCTGGCCGGCCTGCCAGTACATCGAGTTGCCCCGGGCCCAGGGGAACAGCACGAAGCCGCGATGCGTGGGCGGCACGTTGTCGGCGTCGATCTCCTCGCCGGTAAAGAGCGTATCCTGGTGCACGCTGGTAAAGGCTGTGCTCAGGCCGTCGAGGGGTTCGTCGCTGCCGGCCCCGTGGAGATAGACCGTCAGCGGGTAGGTCTTCTCGGGGTCGTAGTCGAAGGGCAGTTGCAGCCAGTACCACTGCAGCGAGCGGTCGTAACCGCTGACATAGGTCGCCACCAGCGGCAGGCAGCGGCGGGTGAAGGTCTCGCGGGTCTGCGGCAAGGCGACCAGCTTGGAAAGGATCAGGTTGGCCGTGTCGATGAACTTCTCAGCCATCGCCTCGCGATCGTCGCGCAGGGGAATCTTCTGCATCTCGCTGCGCAGGATCTGCCACGTCTGCCGGTGATGGTTTCGGACAAGCTCGTCCTGGACAGCCAGCAGGCCGCTGCTGAGGCGTCCCTCCAGCAGGGCCGCCCTGACCCGGTTGGCCGCGGCTTGCATGCTGTCCAGCAGGAAGGTCTGCTTGAGGACGATTTCCTGCGATCGGACCTCCACGGCCACGCGGCCATCGGCGACCAGCGAGAAGTCCGGATCGACCTCGATCCGATAGCGCGTGATTCCCTTGCCGGGCGTCAGAACCTGGCTGACGCCTTTGCCTTCAGCCTTGGGTGTTTCCGGCTGGAGATCAAGTGTCAGCTTGTCGTATCCCTGCACGGCCAGGATGAGCTGGAAGGATTCCTCGGGCCCGAAGAGGCGATAGCGAGCCGCGGCCAGTGTGGCCAACTTCGTCTCGGGCCATTGAGGCCCAAGCGGATGAAGCTTTCGATTCTTGCCGCGCATCACTCCCCAGGATTGATCCTTCTTCTGATTCTCGCTCTTGTGGGCCAGGTGCACCGCCAGCCCGATGCTTTCCGACTGGCCCATTGCGTAGTGCAGGTCGTCGAAGGCGATGGCCAGGTCGTACGTGGTGGTACCTCCCTGGTCGTCGCGGCGGATTTCCCGGATGAAGTTCGTGCAGTCCTGCCCGCGGCGGTTGGCGTCGTGATGGCCTCCCACCCGGCCCTCGGGTCCCTTGCTGCCCAGTGCGAAGGTGTACACGGCGTCGTCGGGCTCAAAAACGCCCTTGGCGTTGGTCTGGGCGGAGGTGTTGTTCCGCATATCGAGGCTGACGTAGATGCAGTCGCCCCGCCAGAGATTCCGCTCGTGATATTCGTTGCTGTGTTGCGGATCCTTCACCACCAGGTGCAGCCGAAGGGCCCGGCTGGTAACAGCGACCCACCCCTTGCTGCTGACATCGCCGGAAGCGGTCGTGAACGTCGGCTGGGATTCTTGGCAGAATGTCTCCCCGGCTCCGACATATGGGATAGCCTTGGCCTCATCCTCGGATGACGCCGGCTCGACGGGCGTCACCTTGACCGCATCCGCCGCCCAGAGCGGCAACGCGGCAAGAAGCACAAGCAAAGCCGCCAACAAGAGGCGAAAGTCCGCACAGGGCATTGTCATCTGCATCGGGTCTGACTCCTTTCCGGATGGCAAGAGCTTATCGCCTGGAGGGCCCCGCGCCTATCGCGGATCTCTCCAGCGGCTATAATCTCAGTGAGGAAGGAACCAGACCATGCACAGACCGAATATCCTGTTTATCATGACCGATCAGCAGCGGATGGACACCATCGCATCGCTGGGCAACGAGTCCATCTATACGCCCAACCTGGACAGGCTCGTCTCCCGCGGGGTCCATTTCACCCGGGCCTATTCGACCTGTCCGGTCTGTGTGGCCGCCCGGTATACCGTCCGCACCGGCTGCGAACCGCCCACCACGCGCGTCTTCAGCAATGAGATTCTCCCGGCCGCGCCGCAGCAGGAGACGACCCTTCCCGAGCGATGCGGCAGCTATCTTCCCCAGACGCTCCGCGCGATGGGCTACCACACTTTTGGCGTCGGGAAGTTTCATACGTCCCCCTGGGACGAAGATCTCGGCTACGAAGCCCACCTGCATACCGAGGAACTCTACGCAACGCAGGACCAGCGACACCGTGACGCGTACGCCTCCTGGATCGCCCGGCAGATGCCGCACTTCGACTTCATTGAAACGCTCCACGGGGAACGCACGGAAATGTACTACATGCCCCAGATGTCTCCCCTGCCGGCAGACTGCTGCGTCGAGGCGTTCGTGGCCGACCGCTTCGACGGCCTGATCGAACACGCCGGCGACAAGCCCTGGTTCGGCATGGTTTCGTTCATCGGGCCTCATCCGCCCTTCGCCCCGCCCCTGCCCTTCAACCGGATGTACAACCCCGACCGCATGCCCCTGCCGCTCTCAGGCGAGTTGGATATCGACCACATGGACGACCAGATCCCGTGCATGAACTACCACGTCTGGGCCGATGACATCAGCGACAGCCGGGCCCGGACGCTCAAGGCCCGCTACTACGGCGAGATCACCTACATCGACTGGTGCCTCGGGCGAATCCTCGACGCCGTCGAGGGACAGGACGATCCCGAGAACACGCTGATCTGCTTCTTCTCCGACCACGGGGACCTGCTGGGCGACCACCACGGGTGGCAGAAGGAATGCTTCTTCGAAGCCGCTTGCCGTATCCCGCTCCTGCTGAGTTGGCCGCGTCATCTGCCCGCCGGTTCGGCCTGCGATGAACTGGTCTGCCTGACCGATCTTTTCGCCACCGCGACCTCCGCCGCCGGCGACTGCGAATCCCGTGAAGGTCTGGACCTGCTGGGGCTCCTGCAAGGCCACGTCGAGCCGCGCGACTGCCTCGTCGGCTTTCACGGCCGGCCGGGAACCCGGAATTTCAAGGTCATGGTCCGACAGGACAACTGGAAGTATATCTACATGGCCAACGGCCCCCGCGAGCAACTCTTCCACCTCGGAGAGGACCCCGGCGAGACCGTCCAGCGCACCGGAGATCGACCGGAAATCGCCTCGGCCTTTCGCATTCAGGCCGTCGAGGCCTGCAAGAACCCCGGAACCGCCGACGCACTGGATGATTCCGACCTTAAAGCCTTCCAGTTCGAGCCGTTCCAGCGAACCCGCTGCTTCCAGTTCGACCGCAGTCGCGAGGTTCGAGGCTTTCCAGAGGACCCCGCTGCGCTGTATCCTCACGCCTGAGGCCGGGGTGCGTCGCCCGGCCCGAGCCGTCTTCCGATAGACCAGGAGTACCATGACATCTCCGTCGCAAGAACAAGCCACAACGCTGGCCGAGGGAAAGTACCTCCGCCTGGCCAAGCGAGGCCATTGGGAATATGCCCAGCGGATCAACATTACCGGAATCGTGGCCATGCTCGCCTACACCCGCCGGGAGGAACTCCTGCTGGTGGAGCAATACCGACCGCCCCTGGCCAGGCGCGTAATCGAAATCCCCGCCGGGCTGGTCGGCGACCTGCCGGAGAACCGCGAGGAGCCGATGCTCGAAGCCGCCAAGCGCGAGCTGCTGGAAGAGACCGGATGGCAGGGCTCTGGCTGGGAACTGCTGGGAGAGGACACCACCGTCTCGGCCGGGACCACCGGCGAGACCATTCACCTGTACCGCGCCACCGAGCTTGAACGCATCAACGACGGCGGAGGCGACGACAGCGAGGACATCACCGTCCACTGCGTGCCCCTGGAGCACCTGCATTCCTGGCTCAAAGACCAGAAGCGCAGCCGGGACGTGCTGGTGGACGTGAAGGTCTACCTGGGCCCCACTTTCGCACCGGGAGAAGAATAATGGATGACAGAATCCACATCGAACGAGGCGACATCACGCAGGTGAAGGTCGATGCAATTGTCAATGCAGCCAATTCGCAGCTCGCCGGAGGTGGCGGTGTGGACGGGGCGATTCATCGCGCCGCCGGGCCGGGCCTCATGAAGGAATGCCGCCAACTGGGAGGCTGTCCCACCGGCAGCGCCAAGGCCACCGCCGCCTACAACCTTCCGGCCAAGTACGTCTTCCACGCCGTCGGACCCGTCTGGTCCGGCGGGGCCAAGGGCGAAGCCGAGGACCTGGCCTCCTGCTACCGGATCTGCCTGGAGCTGGCCGTAGCCGAAGACTGCAAGAGCATCGCTTTCCCCGCCATCAGCACGGGCGTTTACGGCTACCCGATCGACGAAGCCTGCAGGATCGCCCTGGATACGATCAACGATTTCCTCAAAGAGGACGATCAGCTCCAGAGCGTCCGGCTGATCTGCTTCAACGAGACCGTCTACCAGGCCTATCGGAATCTCGCGGGGCTGTGAGTCCCCCGCCGGGCGGGGTCAGAGATCTTCCACGCTGATTCCGACCGAGAGCGTATGCTCCAGGGCCTCCTCGAGCGTCACGGCATTGTCGGCGGCGTTGGCCGATTCGACGCAAACCATCCCGGGCCATTCGTCGTCGCCGAAATCCTCCATCCGCGCCGACTTGTCCACCCACGGGTTCCAGATCACCGTGGAGCGGGAGCCTTCCTTGGCCACACGAATCCGCCGGTCCCATCCCGGGTCCTCCAGGAGGCAGTCGTCCTCGGTATTGACATAGATCCGGTCGGTTTCACCCTCGAAGCGGATCGCCTCGGCCTCCTGTCGCATTCGCTTGCCGTCCTGGAGCTTGTCCAGGTATTCCCTGCCGGCAAGTCCGAGGATGCGAACCTGTCGCACATCGCTCACCGACAGGTACGTGTGCAGGGCCTGGCTGTACGTCATGGGCGACGAGCCGGTATTCTGGACCGTCAGGTGCATCTCGAGATGCTCTGCCAGTACCACCTGCATCCGGGCGCGGAAGGCATGGTCCCACAGCGCCCGCGTATCCGGATTGTCTTCCAGGGACAGGGCAACACTGAGACGACCTTCTTCCTGATCCACCGACTCGACCTGCCATTGGCTGATACGGGCAAACCCATGGCTTGGCGCCTCCTCATCGCCCTCTTTGGCCCCGAACCAGGGAAAGCAGATCGGCACACCGCCGCGGATGGGAGAATCTTCCCGCCAGTCACTGCAGCCCGAGAGCCAGAGCACCTCGCCCCCCCCGGCCGAGGTGAACTTTGTCACGTGTGCGCCGTGGCGCACCACCTGGGCCTCGCTGTCTGCCCGGCGAATCTGCAGGGCGTCCAGTCCGCCGGGGCCCTGAATCATCTCCACCAGTCCTTGCCTGCTGCTGCCTGAGTCCTGCTGTGACATCTCTTCCTCGCTCTGTGTAACGTGTCGGCTGGGTCGAGGCCCAGAAGCCTTGGTTCATATCCGGCACTTCTGCCAGAACTCCCGTCCCTGCCCGGGGCGGTCGTCGTCGAGCTCGTCCCGCCAGGCGGTCAGCTTCCCCCGAAGTCGGGAGACATGTTCCTGACATGCTGCGTCCCGGCTGAGGTCTTCTATCTCCCACGGATCCTTTTCCAGGTCGAAAAGCTGTGTATGTCGCTGGTCCCCCACTGCGTACTCGATGAGTTTCCAGCGGCGCTCCCGAACGCCGCGCTGCAGATGGGTATAAGCCAGGAGCACATGGTCCCTGCCGGGCCCTGCCTGGCCGCGCGTCGCTTCTGCAAGGCTGCTGCCCTCGACGCTCGCCGGCGTGTCCAGCCCGGCCAGGTCGCAGAGCGTCGGAAAGATATCGATCAGGTAGCACAGATCATCGCGCCGCTGTCCCGGCTGAATCCCGGCTCCGGCCATCAACAACGGAACCCGTACGGAATGATCGTACAGGTTCTGCTTGCCCATCAGGCCGTGCCGGCCCACCGCCAGGCCGTTGTCGCCGGCGAAGACGAAAATCGTATTCTCGAAGTCGCCCGAGTCCTTCAACTCATCCAGGACCTTGCCCACTGCGGCGTCGAGGTGACTGATCATCGCGTAGTAATCCGCAATATGCCCCCGGACTTCCTCTTCCTCGCGGGGCCGGGAAGCGAGTTTCTCATCCCGGATCTCCATCGCGCCATTGTCAAACGGATGCGACGGGCGGAAGTTGGGCGGAAGGTCAACCTTTTCGGGAGGGTACATCTTGTGGTACTGCCCCCAGGTCTCCCGGGGGTCGTGCGGGGCCATGAACGAAAGATACAGAAAGAACGGTTTGTCCCGCTTTCGCCGCTGGAGGAAATCCCGCGAGGCCTCGGCGAACAGATCGCTGGAGTGCGTACCCGAGGCAATGTGGTCGTAGGCGAAGCGTTTGTCCGATTCGAGCTTGCCGAACCGAACGTGCAGATCCTTCGGGTCGGGATAGTCCCCGTCGGGTCGAAACTCGCAGGCCGGCACGCGCCAGTGGTCGTTCATTCCGCCAAAGAAGATTTCGCCTCCGTCGGAGAAGCTCCGGTGGTAACTCTCATAACCGTTGTGCCACTTGCCGGTTCCGAACGTCTCGTAGCCGGCCTTTCGGAAGTGCTGGGCCAGCAGCGCGTGGTCGGCCGGGATGCTCTGCCCCTCGTCCTGGATGTGATAGAGCGTCCGCCCCGTGTGGAGCATCGCGCGGCTGGGCATGCAGACCGCCCCGGAGGAGCCTCCCATAATGTGGGCACAATCGAAATACGTACCCCGCTGGAACAACTCGTCCAGGTTGGGAGTCTTCAGGCACGGATGGCCCAGTGCGCCCAGTGTTGCAAACCGCTGGTCGTCGGCGAAGAAAAGCACGATATTCGGCCTGGTTGGCATGAAGTCACTCCCAAGGATTGTCAAGGCCATGAGTATACATTGGCCGGCGACGACGTGGAACCTTCTTGCTCGGAACGCGCTGCCCAGGCGTACCCATACAATACTCTTGAGTCGTAAATGAACTGGAAACGCCCCCTGCCGCCGTTGGCAGGCGGGCATGAAGGAGTGTAAAACATGAAACTTGGAACACAGGAATACGAAGGATTTTTCGAAGACCGTACCACCCGCGAATCGGTTCCGATGCAGTTTGCCCAGAGTGAATCCGAATTCGAAGCCGAATTGCTTCGCTGGGCCATCCTGCCCCATCCCGAAACCGTAACCGACGGAGAAGAACAAGAGGACGCCGCTTACGTCTACGAGCTGGGTGAGCCCCTTGGCAACGGCATGTTCGAGCTGAACGTGACCCGGAGAGACTCCAGCGGGGAAACCGAGACCGCCCAGATTGCGGCCGGTCTGATGTGTGCACCCCCGCGAGAGCCCCAGAGGCTGGTTTCCTTCCGGCCGACCTGGCTGCTCAGTGACCATGTGCACCTTGAACCGGGTTCGCAACACGAAGACTGGGACTACAAGCCCGCCTTCGGCGAGTTGCACTTCGGTGACAGCACGGAATTGCCCCACCGAAGGCTGTTCCTCCAGCCGGCCTGAAAATACCGGAAGCTGAAAATCACCGGGTCGGCGCTTTCCCCCAGCGTCGGCCCGGTTTCTGTTGCGCCCTCAGGCCTCTTTGAAGTCTTCTGCCATCCGGATCGCGTCGATCTCGGCCACGTCGTGCCAGTTCCGATACGCACCCGCCACGGCAAAGCTCCCGCCCGAACGAAGGTTGGCGCAGTACAGGGCATCCACCTCCCGGGCAATCCGCTCTGCGGAGGCTTGGTGAGCGGTGGGGACGGCTACATCCAACCGGGTCGGCTCAAGCCTGAAAAGCGCCTCCAGTGCGGTGTGCATCGTGAACCCCGATGCCAGACCGTCATCGACCAGCAGGATCTCCCGGCCTGCAAGATCGTCCAGGCGGGCCGCGGGTCCGAACTGCTCGACGCGACGCACCACTTTTTGCCGGGCGCGGTCCAACTCCCGCTGCCGGTCGGCCTCGGGAAGACCGATCGACCGGATCATCTGCTCGTTCCAGCCTACCGTCATATCAAAGGCAACCGCACCGCAGCCGGCCTCGGTGTTCCAGGGCAGGGTGACCTTGCTGACCGGGGCGACCTTGAGGGGCAGGTCCCGCTGCCGGCAGAGGGCAATGGCTACCGGAACGCCTCCCGAAGGGATGGCCACGACAACAGGCCTCTGGTCCGGGGGGAGCATTCCGGCCAGAATCCGACCGGCATCGTTTCTTTCCTGGAAGACCCCAGTGCGATCCGTCAGTGACGCAAGGGTATGGATGTTTTCCTGCATGGGCCTCTCCTGTCAGAAGTGTAGAGGCCCGGGTGCATGGGGAGCATTTCAATGCCTCTGAGCCCCGGCAGGCAACCCTACGGGGCGGGAGTTTCTTCCGGGCCCTGCTCTGTGGTCTCTTCGGCAGCCTCGGTCTCATTGCCCGCACCTTCTCCGCCGGCGGGACCATCATCGGGGGCATCCTCCTGGGTAGCTCCGGTTGAGTCCTGGGCTCCAGGCTGCTCATCATCGCTTCTCTGGCTGTCCTGGTTGTCGGTCTCGTCGGCCGGCTGAGATTCGGGCTGGGAATTTTCCTGCGCTTCGGCTCCGGCTTCAGGAGCGTCCTGATCGGGACCCTCTGTCTCGGTGGCCTGCTCTTCGGGCTGGGCATCGGCGAGAAGATCATCCTTGCCGACCATCAGGAATTCGACCTGCGAGGGATCCACCTTGTAGAGCCATCCTGCATGTCGTTGCTGGAATTGCCGCATGTCGGCCTGGAACTGCGCCTGGGCCGGGTTGAGATCTTCCTCGTCTTCTCCGTCGGCCTTGGCCCCGATGGCGACGTATGACTGGTCTTTCGATGTCAGGATGTGGAGGAAGTAGACGATATCATTGGAGGTATACAGGTTGATCTGTCGCTTGGGCGAGAGGTCCTCGGGAACCTGCGCGGACTGGGTATCCACCACCCCCGCGAACTCCAGAGACACCAGGTCGCGAACAAGGGGCTCGATACTCTCCTGCCGGGGCTCTTTGCCTTCGGGGAGATCCTGGGCAACGAAGCGGCCTTGCTTGCGCTCGAGGATAAACCGGCTCTGCTCATCGAGCAAGGCGATGCGATCAATGCGGTTGGGGGTCATATCCGGCATCAGACGCGTCTGAACGTAGTCATGCGGGTCGGTCTGGAGGGAGGGAGCGTCCTCCACGCGGTAGACGGCCGATCCGGGCAGCCTTCGAACGTAGGCATCGGTCGCCCTGCCCGTCATGGGATCCGGCGGCGATGCGCTCTTGCCTGTCACGAGTCCGGCCAGCAACTTGCCTTCATTATCCAGCAGTTCCACGATCGCATCGGCCGTCTCCATTGAAACATTCAACTCTGCGTGGTTCTCCTGGCTGCTGGTGACCTTCTCAACGGATCGGAGCATGGCCAGGCCGAGAAGCAGATCGGTAACCACCTGCTCCTGGGCCGGGTAGAAATCCAGAGCTTCGACGCCGAATCGCCCGCCGGAGATGCGATGGAGGTTGACAGGCTCTTTGCCCTGTCCCGTGATCCGAATGGTGTGGATCTGGTCTTCATCGAGTCCCTGGAACAGGTAGCGCTGCACGGTCTGGGTATCTTCGACCCGGCTGAAATGGGCCTGGAGCACGGCCCAGCAGAAGAGTCCCGCGGTCACCATGGCCAGGATGATCAGTCGTGTATTCGTGATTCGCATGATTCACCTCTCAGGATTGGGCGGCCCGGCGAAGGAACATCCGCCGCTTGGCGATACGATAGGAGGCAAGCAGCAGTGCGATGAACAGGATCACGGCGGGCGCGATGAACATGTTGTACTTCTGGAGGCGCCGGCCGAGCTGTTCGATGCTCTGGCGTTTGAGGTTCCGCACCGCCCGGATCTCCCGGTCCTTCTGCTGGATCAACTCGTTCTGTTCTCGCTGGAGCTTGACAAGCTCGTTGATCGGGAAGGTCCCCTCCTGCTGCAGTTGCGCGATCGTCGCCCGGTTCTGTTGCAGGAGTCTGTCGCGCTCCTGCTGAAGCTTGTTGACCTTTTCGGCGACCTCGATCTGGGCCTTTTCTTCCATTTCCTCGACCACTTTGAAGGGGCGTGTAAAGTCCTTGCTTGCCCGGATGCTCAGCAGATCGGCCGAGGCGGTCAGGTAGTCGATGGCATTGAAGATGAACGCCCCGTTTTCGGCGGGGATCGGACGCACCTGACCGTCGAACGACCGGATGTACGCATGGCGCAGGAAGTCCACATCCGCAGTGAGAACCACGCGGATCGGCTGGGCCGATTCGGTCAGGCCCGTCAGCTTCCTCATCGAGGGTTCTTCCGGGTCCTCGTCGCCGGCATCGCTTTCCGGGTCCTCGGGCGTCTCGGGCTCCTGCTCGACGGGCACTTCGATTCCCTCGGGAAAGGCGCTTTTTGCCGAGCCCTCGATCAGGCAGGCGATGGGAATCCTGCTGCCTGCTCCCGGGTCGGCCGGGCCCATCATCCCCCGCTGGAGCATCGCATACTGCTGGGGCAGTTGCTGCCAGAAGGTGGAGATGTCCATTCCCATGGCCGGGACCGTCCTGGCCATCACGGTCGACTCCAGCAGCGGGGTGATTCTCAGATTTTCGACCGGCTGGAGTTGCAGTCCGCCCGGGGCCAGGAGCCAGATGTCTTCGAGTCCCGCGGTGATCGGGCTTTCCGAGGCCATCTGGGGCCCCTCGAGCATCACGAAGTGCAGGATCGATTCCTGCCGGGCCGAGGCCCTGCTTCGGCGACTGCTGGGCGAGAGGGTTTCATCGACCAGAACGCCCTGGGACAGGGCAATCCCCCAGGCGGACAAGAGCTGGGGCAGGTCGCTGGAAAGCTGATCTACGGTAACGGGCTGCTGCATATTTGGAGGCATGATCTCCTGGGCGGCCCGGCAGAGCGGATCCACCGCAATCAGCGTCGCTTTGCCCTTTAAAACCCATTGATCCAGGGCGAAACGAAGGTTCTCGGGCAGGTTCCTCGGGTGGACCACCATCAGCAGGTCCACGTCGTCGGGAATTTCCTCGCTGTCGCCGCGGATCGGTTCGACCTGGAAATCCTGTCTCAAGGCGCTCACCAGGGGCCATTCGGGCATGCCCGGCTGGAAGCGACTGAACCCCGGCATCCCCATGACCGGAAGCGAACTGAGAATGCCGATCTTCCGGGCCTTGGGGGTTACCAGGCGGGAGATCGCCCGGGTGATGTTGTACTCCAGCAGGTCCTGCCCGAACGGGTCAATCGGATTGGCTGGATCGTACAACTGCAGCGTCTCGACCTTGCCCAGTTGCGTCCGGAGGGTCAGGGCGAAGTAGAAGTACTCCGTCTCGCCGCTTTCGGGTTCCATGGAAGCGGGCAGTGCATTGATCTCGGCGGTAAGGGCCTGCTGCTCGGCCTCGCTGAAAGGCCTGGGATCCAGGATTTCCAGTTGAATCTTCCCATCCGAGGCTCGCCGGTATTCCTGGAGCAGGTCTTCCACGTAGGTGTAGTAATCGTACGTGCCGCGGATCCACTGCGGGCCTGTAAGGGCCAGGTGTCGCGAGTAGTAGAGCTTCATCTCGATGGGCTGATCGATCTTCTCGATGATCTTCCGCGTCCCGTCGGTAAGGGTGTACAGGTCGCCCTGGGTCAGGTCCGCACGGACGCTGCCCGTCAGGTACCCCAGGGCGGTGACCAGTGAAAACGTGCCGACCAGGACCAGCACCACTGCGAGCATTGTTTTGATCGTTCTTGACATCAGGCCGCCTTCCTTTCCTGAAGCAGGATCACGCAGGCAAACAGCCAGCCCGCGATGAGCACAACAAAGTAAAGCAGATCCGCCAGGACCAGCACGCCGCGGGAGATGGAATCGAAATGCGTTCCAATGCTGAGCATCTCAACGGTTTCCACCAGGCCCGCCGGCAGGGCCGTCTGAAGATACGAAAGCGTCTCGGGCATCCCTCCAAAGACCAGCAGGGCCGACGCCACCGCCGTAAGGATGAAGCTGATGACCTGGTTCTTCGACAGGGCCGAAAAAAAGCACCCGATCGCCAGCAGCGACCCGGCCACCAGGAAACTGCCCAGGTACCCCATGAGGATCTGCGTCCAGTCCGGATCTCCCAGATACTCCACCGTCAGCGGGAACGGGAAGGTCAGAACCAGGGCGATCAACAGGAACAGCCAGGCGGCCAGGAACTTCGCCAGCGCCGCCTGGAGAACGCTGATCGGCAGGGTCAGGAGCAGTTCGATCGTCCCGCTGCGGCGTTCCTCGGCCCAGAGGCGCATCGCCGCGACGGGAACCAGGAACAGGAACAGCAGCGGCATCATGTTGAAGAACAACCGCATGTCGGCCTGCTGGGCCTGGTACCATCCTTCGCGAAACGGCAGGTAGCCGGCGAAGAACAGGAACACTACGAGGAACACATAGGCCATCGGCGTGGCGAAGTAGGCCTTGAGTTCTCTGACAAATACAGCCAAGAAACCTCTCATCATTGCTCTCCTGGGCAGGTGGGACGGGGGCTCAGGCAGCCGTGATCTTGCGGAACGCTTCGTCCAGGCCGGCGGCGTGATCCTGCTTGATCTTCTCGGGGGTCGAGTCGACCAGGACCTTACCGCGGGCCATGATCATCGCACGGGTGCAGACCGCTTCGACCTCTTCCAGAATATGCGTGGAGATCAGGATACACTTGTCTTTTCCCATGGAGCGGATCAGCTCCCGCACGTCGTGCTTCTGGTTCGGGTCCAGTCCATCGGTCGGCTCGTCCAGGATCAAAACGGGGGGATCGTGCACCAGGGACTGGGCCAGCCCCACGCGTCTGCGATACCCCTTCGAGAGCGTCTCGATCGTCTGGTGTCGCACCGGGTCCAGGGCGCAGCGCCGGATGACGCGCTCGATCGCTTCCTTCGCCCCGCCGGGAATGCTTCCGCGAGCGCTGCAGATGAACTTGAGAAACGAATAGACGCTCATCTCGTCGTACAGAGGCGAGTTCTCGGGCAGGTACCCCAGGCGGCTGCGGACTTTCTTGCTTTGACGCACCACATCCATCCCGCAGATGCGCGCCCGGCCTCCATCGGGTTCCAAAAAACCCGTGAGCATCTTCATGGCCGTGCTCTTGCCCGCACCGTTGGGGCCCAGAATGCCCACGACCTCGCCCTTTTCGGCTCGGAACGACATGCCGTCAACGGCCACGATGGGCCCGAAACTGCGTCGAAGATCTTGGACCTCGATCATACGCTCTTTTCCCTGATTGGCTTTTGAACCGTCGTGGAGCCCGGCCTTGCAGGCCAAGCCTTGCCTTGTGCAGTATCCTATCGCGACAGCGTCGGGCTGTCGCCACCGGCGAGGGTATTCTGAGACATACGCCGCGGGATTTCAAGCCCGCCTCGCCGGTTGTCCCTGCAACACCGCTTGGGAGAAAAAGTTGCGTCTCAGGCTGACTCCTTGGCCCGATAGCGAAGCACGACGACGCGCGAGGAATCGAAGCTGACCGTCAGATCCAGACCTTCGGCCTGGAATTGCCCCTGCCCCGCCACAAGTTCCCATTGGAGATCCCGGCCCGAATCGAGCCCGCGAAGCCGCAGCGTCCGGCTGCTCTGGAGGCTGCGGGAAAGGCGCATCACACAGACCACGCCTTCCTCCAGGTCCGGCCTGTGCGCCTGCCATACCTCCCAGTCTTCCCGCGACCGGGCCTGGTCGGAAAGCAGGTAGAAATCTCCGCAGAGCATCGGACGTACATGCTCTTTCCAGATCTCGCCCATCTTCTTCAGGACGTCCAGGTCCTTTTGCGGGTAGTGAATGAGTCCCTGGCTGAGCCCGAAATGTCCGGCAAAGTGCGAAATCGCCGCTTCGTCGCTGATCGGCTTGTCGTTCTGGTTCTGCTCCTGGGCCAGGTAGAACGACTGGTGGTTGCACACGGCCGGGAGGATGCTGTTGGCCCCGGCGCGAATCGAAGAGGCGATATCCGGATCGGGCCCGACATAGTCGGTGATCCAGTGGGAGTGACTGTAGCGGCAGGCGGCCAGGCTGATCATCCTGCCCCCCGAGGCGCACCACTCGATCCAGACGTCCGGGTGTTTCTCGACAAAGGCGGTCATCACCGCATCGAGCCCCTGGAACCATCGCAGTTCCAGCAGGCCCTTGCGATCGGGAGCCTCGTGGGTCTGGAAGTGGCAGAAGCCCGGATCGGTGTTCATGTCGAACCAGATCCACCGTGCGCCGCACCGGGTCACCATGCGCTCCAGGATGTCGGCGAAGAACTCCCGCCCGGCCGGTCGCGACAGGTCAATCAGCGGCTGAATGTTGATCTCGTAGCTGATCTGGTTGTACTTCTTCCGGGCCTCGGCCTCCCACTGCTCTTCATCGAAGAACAGCAAAACGTCCCGGGCATCTTCCAGGGCCTGGCCGGCCGAGAGCCCCACACGTGGGTCCACCCAGAGGCCCAGGCGCATGTCGCGATCCTCCAGCGCCCTGGCCAGAGGCTCGATGCCGTTTGGAAACCGAGATTCCTGGGCTCGATAGTCCCCCATGACATCCCACCAGTTCTTGCCCCCCTCCTTGAAGCCCAGCGGGAACTGCCAGAAACTGCTCCAGGTGAAACTCTGGGCCCCGAGTTTCGACGCCTGGTCCACCTCATCGAAGATCTGCGGATCGCTCATCCAGTCCGGATGGGCCCCGAGGACCTGGTAGGCCAGTTTCGCCTCGGCCTTTTGCCCGCCGATTTCGGGAATGTATCGATCGCGTATCACGCGACGAACCTGGTTCCCGCCGTCCTGGAGATCGCCCTGGTAGACGCCCAGCACCATCTCGGGCAGGCGGATTTCCTCCCCGCCCTGGAGACAGAAGTCCATCGGGTCCAGCTCCAGAAGGACAGTAGAATACTCCGGCAGGCGATGAATCTCCAGCGACCAGCTTCCGTGCCATTCCGGGCCGAACCAGACGCCCCCTCCCGCCTGGCCGTAAAGCCAGATCGGCAGGTGCTCGTTCGAGCAGCGCCCGGTGTCCTCGCGGTAGCGGGCGATGTCGTGGCCTCGCATGAAGGTATCTTCAATCCGGAACGGCGCGGGCGGAAAACTCGATGCGGTGTAGTGCTTGACGGTCCCCCCGGTAAAGGTCCGAAGGGTCGTTCCCGCCTCGTGGTCTGCGTGCTCGATGCGCAGGTCGAGAATCCGCAGGCGGTTGATCCTGCCCGAGGGCCCCGCGCCGGCCCGGAGAGAAAGCCCGAAGCGGACCAGGTTCATTTCGGCATCTTCCTCGATGCGAAGCTCAGCCCGGAGATCCGCCCCCTCTACACGACAGGGGATCGTCTCGCCCCGGGCCGGGCCGTCCGCAATCAGCCGGGCGGGTCGGCCCTCCAGGAAGAACGAAACCGGCATCCACTCTCCGGCCTTGACGTCGCGGGTCCATTTGGAAATAGCAAGCATGGGTGTCCTCTTCTCCACGGGTCCAGTCGAATGCATCAATGTATGGGAGGGTCCTTCTCCCGGCGTTCTGTCCGGGTTACTCTTCCAGCTCCAGGAAGAACAGCTTGCCCGGAACCGATAGATAGAGCCGATTGCGATGAATGTCCCAGGCGAAATCCGTCTCCCCGATGAACCAGTCCATCTTGAACTTCTCCTCCCCGAAGCCTTTCTTGATCTTCACCGCGTGATTCTCGGCAATCCGGTCCCACGAGACGCCACCGTCCCTGCTGCGGTAGACCCCCTCCAGGCCCGCGACGATCATGTCCTTTTCCGTCTTACCCAAGACCGGGCCCCAGTAGAGCTTGTCCAGCTTGCCCGGAAGCTGCTTCCAGGTTCTGCCTCCGTCGGAACTGACGACCACCCCATTCTGCACCACCCAGTAAAGCTTGCCCTTCCAGGACGCAGCCAGATAGGCCGTGACCTCCAGCCTGGCCGTCTCCTGCCAGGTCTTGCCGCCGTCGGCGCTGTGATAGGCCTGCCCGGTTCGCTCGTTCCAGACCACCAGGTTCGATGCATCCATCATCCCCATGTAGCGGGAACCGACGGGAAGCTCGTTCCAGGTCTTTCCCGCATCCCTGCTTTGCCAGATCCGCGAGGAATGGTGCATCCGCCCCAGCAGGAAGGTGGGCTTCTCCTGCGACCAGTCCACCAGGCCCCACGACCAGCCGTAGCTGTGGAGCTTGCGGTCCATCTTCACCCGCGTGATCTCCTGCCAGCTTTTGCCTCCATCCAGGGTCATCGCGCTGGCATAGGGTTTCTCGGGAGGATCCTTCATAAAGGCCGCCAGGCGCCCTTTGCCTTCGGGGTCCAGCGTCAGAGAGGCCGCGTACCAGTAGGCCCCCACGACATGCTCTGCGCTGAAGAGTTCCCACGTCTTGCCGCCGTCGCTGGAGCGATAGACGCCGGTCTTGCCCAAAATGTAGACATCGCCCGTGTCTCGCTGCACTTCCATCGCCCCCCTGCCGATCCGGGCCTCGGAGGCGTCAATGCTCTCGGTCAACTCCTGCCACCGGCCCGGCTCGCCCTGGCCTCCATTGCAGGCCGAAACCACGCACGTCAGCAGCGCAAGAACAGCAAGATGTCTCATATCCGTTTCTCCGTTTCTCTATTGCCCCGGCCGGCTGGTAGGAAGAAAACCCGGACTGCAACCCGTCGGCGACGGCTGGTCACGCAACCTATCGCGCTTCGGCAGGGCCGTCTTTGCGATATATCACAAATCATCCCCGCAATATAACCCGGCCTTATGCTGCGATCAGGAATTCTCCGATAACTATTGACAATCCGGGGCCTGCAGAGAAACTATAGTTTCTACGGGATCAAGTCGTCCGTATTCTGACGATCTCGGGGCATGAGGTGTGTTTTGTGAGATGTTTGTCCTCCCCGCTTCCGGACTTTCCAGAAGGGGTCGGTTCGCCCAACGCAAGCCGACGTCCGGGCCGAAGCTTCCTCCTGCTGAGCGTCTTTGTGCTCCTGTGCCCCTCGCAGGCCCTGTGTCAGAGCCGCAGAGTGCTCATCCTGCATTCTTACCATCCCTCCCTCTCCTGGACACGCTCGCTTCAAAAGGGCATCGAGGAGGCCCTGAACGAGGCCGATGGGACCGTCGACATCTCCGTGGAGTACATGGACACCAAGCACCATGAGCCGGAGCTGACGCAGGAGGCTTTCTTCGAGTTGCTGAAGGTCAAGTACCGTCGGTGGGTCCCGGATGTGGTGATCTCCTGCGACGACGATGCCTTGCACTTCCTCTTCCAGCACCGGCAGAAACTGTTCCCAGACGTGCCCGTCGTTTTCTGCGGGCTGAATGTCGAGGACTTCGATCCCGAGATTCTCGAAGGACACCATCGCTACACCGGGGTCGTGGAGAAACTCGACATCGCCTCGACGGCCGATCTGATCCTCCAACTCTATCCCCAGGTCAACCGAATCGCCCTGATCCACGACCGAACCACCACAGGCCTGGCCGACCGCTCGACCTTCGAGGCACTGGCCGACCGCTACCGGAACAAAGGCGTCGACTTCATATACCCCGACACGGGCCAGGGCCTCAGCGAGGACGAACTTCTCGCCTACCTCCGCTCCCTCGGGCCCGACTCCGCCGCGTACTTCGTGGGCTTCTTCCGAGACCGCTCCGGCAAGCCCCTGGCCCTGGACCGGATACTGCCGGCCATCTGCCAAGCGTCCCCGAGGCCTGTTTTCGCCGCCGCTGAAGCCTTCCTGGGCTATGGAATCCTGGGAGGCAAGCTGCTTTCGGGAGAGGTACATGGCCGATCCACCGCGCGAAAGGCCCTGGCCGTTTTGGACGACCCGCAGCGACTGCCCCCGGTGTCGGTGGAAAGCTCGAACCGGTACATGTTCGACTACCGGCAGATGCAGCGCTTCGGTCTTACCCTGGAGGATCTTCCAGAGGGCAGCATCATTAAATACGGCCAACCGAGCTTCTACCAGCGGCACCGCACCGAACTGCTCTGGGGAGCAATCGCCCTGGCAGCCCTGCTGCTGTTTACCACCGCACTGCTGATCAACACCTTCCGCCGCCGAGCGGCCGAGCAACGCCTGGCCGTGAGCGAAAAGAAGTATCGACTTCTGGCCAGCTACGCCACCGACATGATCAGTACGCACGATTGGGAAGGAACCTATCTGTATGCCTCCCCCGCCTGCAAAGACCTGCTGGGCTACGAGCCGGAGGAGATGGTGGGCCAAAACGCCTACGATTTCTTCCATCCCGATGATATCCAGGACATCCGGCAGCGCCATCAAGGGCTCCGCGCGGGTCAGCCGATCGATAGCTTGACCTACCGCATCCGCCACAAGAATGGGGCTTACACCTGGTTCGAATCCACCACCACCTTGATCGATCCTCCCCAGCAGGGCCGGCCCGAGCGGATCATCGCCGTCAGCAGGAACATCACCGCCCGGAAAAAGGCTCAGCAGGCCCTGGCTCGCAGTGAGCAAAGATACCGCCACCTCGTGGAGAACCTGCCCGACGTCATCTACGAATACTCTACCCTTCGCGGGGCCCTGTACTGGTCGCAGCGGGCTTGCGACATCTTCGGGTACGACTCCCAGGCCCGGCGGGAGAAGCCCTTCCTCTGGCGGGATTCGATTGACCCCCAGGACACCCAGCGGGTCGCCGAAGCGATCCGCCAGGCTGAATCCGGCCAAAGCTTCGATATTGAATACCGCTTCCGCGACGCCCAGGGCAGGACGCACTGGCTCCGCGACCGGTCGGTCAGTATCCGAAGAGAGGGCGAGGACTGCATCATCGAGGGAATCGCCACCGACATAACCGCCCGAAAAGAAGCCGAAGAAGAAAGGACCTTCCTCGGGGAGCAACTCCGCCAGGCCCAGAAGATGGAAGCCGTCGGACGCCTCGCCGGCGGCATCGCACACGACTTCAACAACATGCTCCAGACCATCCTGGGCTTCGCCGACGTACTTCTGGAGGACATCGACGAAAACCATACCGGCTTCGAGGCTGTCTCCCAGATCCGCCATGCCGCCCAGCGATCGGCCGACCTGACACGCCAGCTGTTGGCCTATGCGCGCAAGCAGGCCTATTCGCCCCGCGTGGTGGATCTCGACCAGGCCGTCGAAGAAAGACTCGCCATGCTCCACCGACTCATCGGGGAGCATATCCAACTCGAATTCCATCCCGGAGAGCCCTGCCCGGTACGCGTGGACCCGGCCCAGTTGGACCAGGTCCTGACGAATCTGATTCTCAACGCCCGTGATGCGCTTGCCACCACCGGCCGGATCACCATCCAGACCGCGACCGAGAAGATCGATGAGGCATTCTGCAAACACCACGTAGATGCCTCCCCCGGTCGCTACGCCGTGCTGACGGTTCACGACAATGGCCAGGGCATGGATGCCGAGACCCTCGAGCGTGTATTTGAGCCCTTCTACACCACCAAGCCCCAGGGCAAGGGCACGGGGCTGGGGCTTTCAACGGTCTACGGCATCGTCCGGCAAAACGACGGCTTCGCCCTGGCCGACAGCGAGACGGAAAACGGCTCCACATTCCGGATCTATCTGCCCGAGGCGCAGGAAGATTCCTCCCCGGAAAGCTCAGCCTCGCTCGTCCAGTCCCCCGCGGGGGAAGGGCAATCCATTTTGATCGTGGAAGATGAACCCTCCGTATTGGCCTTGGCCAGGCGCGTCCTCCAGCAGCAGGGATATGATGTCCGCTGTGCCCAGGGGCCCCAGGAAGCCCTGGAAATGACGGAAAGCGACACCAGCCCCATCGACCTGCTGCTTACCGACGTGATCATGCCCGAGATGAGCGGGAAGGAACTGGCCCGGAGACTTCAGGAGAGATTCCCCCACATGCGTTGCCTCTTCATGTCCGGCTATGCCGAAGAAGTCCTCCATCGTGACGGCCTGGTCGATGAGGGCATCGAATTCCTGGCCAAGCCTTTTGAGCCCGATCAACTCAAAGCCGCCGTCGGCGATCTCTGAGACGACCAGGACGCAGATCCCCCGCAGGAGCCTTCGTCCAGTTCTGATTGAAGCCCCGAGCCTCGATCGACCGCTCAGGCCGACAGCGGCTCAAACGGCGCCAAGGCCGGATCGGGAAGATTTGCTCGTAGCAGACTCCTTGACATTCATCCCCGATGACAGGCTGCTCCCCTTGAGTCATCGCACGCCTGCGAAGAGTTTGTAACTCCAGAAATCGGCACGAGAGCTCCTGCCTGGCGGCAGATTCCTCGCATTTTCCTGTTCGCCCCACCTACTGCCCTGACAGCACAGACTGGGCCTTAGAGGACTCGAACCTCTGACCTCACGGGTGTGATCCGTGCGCTCTAGCCAACTGAGCTAAAGGCCCGTTGCCTCGGGGATATTCCGCCGCGACAGGCACGCATTATACGTCTGCGGATGGGGATTGCAATGGCGGAAATCCGGGCGAATTTCCCAACCAGCACAAAAAAAACCTGCCCCGCGCAAAGCCTTCGGAGCATCCGAAAGCCCTGTGAGTGCGGGACAGGGGGGCACCGATTTTCAGGCCGAGAATTTCGCTTCTCGGCCCAACAGCGGCAAAGGCGCGAACCCGCCTGCGGCCGATTCTCTTGCGACAGTAAAATCCGGCTCGCGTTTACCACTATTGACTAAAGGTATTGTCGGCAAAAGACGATGCCGCTGCCATCGGGAATCTTCCTGACTTTCGTCGGAATTCCTACCGATTGGCTTCGCGGACCGGCCCCGGCTCAAGTCACCACGAGTCCCACGCAGGCTCCGAAGTCCTTCCGGCGGGGTAGAGATCGCCCGACGGGAGGCGCGGGGCAAAGATATCCCGGATCTGTCTGGGAATCTTCACGTAGCCGGGAAGATTCATCGAAACACAGTGCAGGGCCCCTCCAAGGGGGATCATCTCCTCGCAGTCGATCGCGATGACTTCCCAGCCGGGCAGCAGGCGGCGGTACAGGTCCATGGTCTGCTCCTGGAGTTCCTGCGGGGCCCCGCTGTAGGAGGGGACCAGCAATCGGCCGTTGGCAAAGATGACATTCGTGTAGGTTCGCCACACCCCGTCAAGCCGCGGAGGCATGGGGATGCGATGAACCCGCATGGGGCCCTTGGGTGTCTGCACGCGGGCCAGCCTGGCAGCCGCCCGGTCGAGAAGTTCGGCGTTTTCCGGGTCTTCGGCCTGGTCGTACTGCCCCACCACCACGACGTTCTCGGCCACAAAGGCCATGTACATGTCCACATGTTCGGTCGGCTCGTCGATCAGGGGCTCCAACACCAGCCACTGGCTGCAGCCGAAAATCTCCGAGATCTGTTGATAGACCTGCCCCTCCTCGCGGCCGTCCTGGTCGTTGTTGCGGGTCATGGCCTCGGAGGTCACGATCAGGCCTGCCCCGTTGGTCAGGAAGTTTCCTCCCTGGAGCCGCAGGGGTACCTTCAGGCAGGGCAGTTCCATCACCTGGGCCAGTCGTGAGGGCAGTTCATTGTCGAAATCCTGGATATCCACGCCCTCTTCGGGCAGGGAACAGTCGGCATCGACAGCCAGAACCATCCCGCTGGGCCCTCGCACGGCCAGGGGGCCATAGTCGCGGACCCACATGGTATCGATGGGAACGACCACCAGGGAACAGTTCGGGTCCTGGGCAAGAACGCCCAGCAGATTGGTCGCCTCGATGCGCTGGGTTTCATCAGCCAACAGGCAGATCACCCGGGTCGCAGGCACCAGCGCGTCCATGATCTTCACGAAGGCTTCGGGATGATGCGTTACCAGTTCATTGCCTCCCAGGACAATGCCGGCCTGGTCCTGGAATTCCGCCCAGTAGGACCAGAAGGCACCAAGGGTTTCCTGTTCGGCTGGGCCAGGCTGGAGAGTCGAGGCCGCAGGGGCGATCGGGGGAGTCTTGCGCGAGGCAGAGGCCCAGGGAGTCATTCCCAGATGCAGAGCGATAAACGCTCCGGCCAGGCCCGTCAGGACCACCAGGCCCGCAAGGGGCCTCCAACGCAACTTGATCTGCATCTCGATTTTCCCGGTGGGTCACGGCCTGTAAAGCACGGGAATATCTCCGGATCAGCCCATTGCCGACCCGGCTTGAGCGTGCCCCGGCAATGGCCGGGCCGGAACAAACCGCGCCACTGCTCTATTAACGCTCAGAAGGGCCGGATATTTCAAGCATTGACCCCTGTCCCGGGCAAAATGGTTTTGCCTGTCGAGGTCCGGTTCCACGGCCCCCCGATGGCCGGCAACTGCCAAAGTGCCTTTACGGTTTTCCGAGAAAAACAATCCTTGCCGATTTTGCCCAACAGGACGATGATGAAAAAGGGCACTGATACCGGAGACCACCGTTGATCAGACGGAGAGATGAATGAAGAAATCCGGACAGACGGTCCGTATCCTGCTCGTAGATGACCATGTTCTCATGCGACGGGGCTTGCGGGCTCTGCTCGACGACGAGGCGGACCTGGAAGTCATTGCCGAAGCCGGCGACGGCCGAGAGGCTGTACGCCTGGTGGCCGCCGAGAACCCCGATGTCGTGATCATGGACATCTCCATGCCCGGGCTCAACGGGATCGAGGCGACCCGCCGCATACTCAGCCAAGCCAGGTCCTGCCGGGTGCTCGCCCTGTCCATGCATCCGGAGGCAAAAGCCGTCTCGGAGATGCTCGGCGCGGGGGCCTCAGGCTACATCGTCAAGAACTGCCCGATGGAAGAGTTTATCCGGGCGGTTCGCGCGGTCCACATGGGCAAGACCTATCTGTCGCCCGAGATTGCGGGCCACGTCGTCAAGGTGTTTCGCAACAACTCGAATGAATCGGCCGCAGCGGCTGAGGTCCTTTCTCCCCGCCAGCGCGAAGTGCTCCAGATGGTGGCAGAGGGACGAAGCTCCAAGGAAATCGCCCACCGTCTCCACGTCACGGCGCGGACGGTCGAGGCCCACCGCCGCAGCATCATGGAGAAACTCGATCTGCGAAGCGTGGCCGAGCTGACCAAGTATGCCATCCGTGAAGGCCTGACTTCCGTCGACACCTGATTAGGGGCGTTGCCGGGCTGTCGGGCCCCGCCCCCTGAAAACTCCCCAACGGCAGGGATTTTCGCCCTGAAGATAGGTATTTTCCGAGACGGGAACCGGCAAAAACCCCAATGGCGTTAGATCCCATCGGAGAAGACAATCGTTGCAACCGGCTGTTGAGTTGCGTGATGGCCGGTGGCCTCGATCGAGATTGCATTGCCGGAGTCTGGGAAACGTCTTCGACGGGGCGTTGCGTGCTTTGTGCTGCCCTGCGTATGGGCCGGATGCTTACCACCAGTATCCGGCCCTGTTTTACTCCAAGACGAACGATCAGACCTTCGCATCGGCCAGGCTTCGCAGCGAAGCCAGGGCTTCCTTCTCCAGTTGGCGGACACGCTCGCGCGTCAGGCCGATCTGCCCGCCGATCTCCTTGTACGTCATCCCGACCGCATCCGGGGCTCCCAGCCCGAAACGCAGGCTGAGAATCTTCTGCTGCCGCGGCTCGATGTGTTCCAGGAGTGATTCGAGCATGGGCTTCATGGCCGAGTCCAGCAGAGGCTGCTCCGGGGCAGCGGCTTGCTCGTCGATCAGGATTTCGGCAATAGCCTGGGTCTCCTCGGTGCCCATCTGGCTCGGTGCGTTGACGGCCTGGAGGCCCTGAAGGATGATCTCTGCCTTCTTGTCGCTGACCTTGAGCGATTCGGCCATCTCGCGTGTGGTAGGTTTGCGTCCCAGTTCGTTCTCCAGGAGATTGGCGGTCCTTCGCCAGCGCGTGATGAGCTTGACCAGGTAGGCCGGGATATGAATCGGCTGGCCGGCGTTGATCATGGCCCGTTTGATAGCCTGCTTGATCCACCAGGCGGCGTAGGTACTGAAACGCACGCCGGCCTCGGGGTCGAATTCTTCCACGGCGCGCATGAGTCCGATGTTTCCCTCGGCGACCAGGTCGCCCAGGGTCATTCCCGGGTTGGAGTAGTCCTTGGCGATCTTGACCACCAGGCGCAGGTTGGCGCGGATCATCTCCTCCCGGGCAATCGGGTCCGAGTGCTCCCGGACACGCCGGGCCAGTTGCTTTTCCTGTTGAGCGGTCAACAGCGGGGTGGATTTGATCTGGTCCAGATACCATCCCAGGCCGAGCTTGGACTGCGTCATGGCGAAATCCTCGAAGAATCCTCTGCTTTCCTCCGGGAGAGGCTTTCTCCCAAGGAGCTTTTCGTCCACATGGGGGGCCGGCTTGAGTAAGGCCCGGCGGATCCGCGGTGTGCCCGGCAGGGAGATTTCTCTTGTATACGGCGCTGAAAGAAGTTACGACCCCCTGGCTGCGGCGCCCCCCGGCCCCGGCCCACGGGAGCCACAGGTGCCCTGCCGGAAAAAACACAGCCATACTTGACAAGCGGGGCGGCGTCGACGAATCATGTTGCCCCCGACAGGGCGACAAGAGCCCCGCCGAGGCCGATATAGTTTGAAGGAGTTGCCCCGTAGCTCCGAGAGGTACTGGCATGGCCAAGTCCGCAAAGAAATCCAGCAAGAAGACGACCCGGAGGTCCTCGTCCGGCTCGAAACGCGCCTCTGCCGGCGCCAACGGCAAGAACCTCGTCGTCGTCGAATCGCCGGCCAAGGCGCGTACCATCAACCGGTACCTGGGCAACGACTACGTGGTCAAGGCCTCGATGGGACACGTGCGCGACCTGCCCGCCAAGGAAATCGGCGTGGATTTCGAGAACCGCTTCGCCCCCTCCTATCAGCCCCTGACCGGAAGGCGGAAGGTTCTGGCCGAGTTGAAAAAGGCCGCAAAGCCCGCCCAGCAGGTCTTCCTGGCCACCGACCTGGACCGGGAGGGCGAGGCGATCGCCTGGCACCTGGCCGAGAGCCTCGGCGTCTCCGAAGACAAGATCCGGCGCGTGATCTTCAATCAGATCACCGCAGACGCCATACGCGAGGCGTTCGCACACCCGCGCACCATCGACATGAACAAGGTCAACGCCCAGCAGGCCCGGAGGATCCTGGACCGCATCGTGGGCTACCAGGTCTCGCCGCTGCTGTGGCGGAAGGTCTCTCCCGGTCTCTCGGCCGGTCGGGTCCAATCGGTGGCCGTGAGGCTGGTCGTGGAACGCGAACGGGAAATCGAAGCGTTCATCCCCGAGGAATACTGGAAGATCGAGGCCATCCTCTCGGTCGATTCCGACCTTGCCGCCAGGCTCCAGCAGGAGTGGCCGGCCTTTCTGGCCCAGGAAGACAAACGCGGCATGGGCCCGACAAAGGATGCCCAGCAGCAGTTCCTGGCCGAGCACGAATCCTTCCGGGCCGAACTGGTCCGCTTGAAAGGCTCGCGATTCAAGAGCGATTCCCAGCAGCAGGCGGTAGGCTTGGCCGAGGCACTGGGCCTGGAGGTGGTGGAGCTCCGCAAGACCCACGACGAAGAAGCCAAAGGCCCCGCACAGAACAAGGTTACCGTCATCGGCAAGCCCCGCCCGGACGCCCCGGCCTACCAGGTGACGGCCATGAAGAACCGGCAGAGCAAGTCGCGTCCTTCTGCGGTCTTCAACACCGCCTCGCTGCAGCAAGCCGCTGCGGCGCAGCTTCGATTCGCCGCGTCGCGCACCATGCGAATCGCCCAGCAGCTCTACGAAGGCATCGAAGTGCCCGGAGAAGGCGTCGCCGGCCTGATTACCTACATGCGTACGGACAGCCGACACATTGCCGGCGAGGCCATCTCACAGGTGCGCGGACTCATCCAGGAAAAATACGGCAAGGAATACATCCCCGAGAAGCCCAACTTCTACAGTTCCTCCGGGCGGGCGCAGGAAGCCCACGAGGCCATCCGCCCCACCGACGCCAGCCGGACGCCCGAAAAACTCCGCAAGTGCCTCAACGACGAACAGTTCAAGCTCTACGACCTGATCTGGAAGCGGTTCGTCTCCTGCCAGATGTCCCCGGCCCTGTGGAACGTAACCGAGGCGGATATCACGGTAAAAACCGACCAGGGCGAGGCCGTCTTGAAAGCGATGGGCCGACGACTCGCATTCGACGGTTATCTTCGCGTGGCCGGCATGCCCCGGGGAGGTGATCAGTACCTGCCCAGGCTCGAAGAGAAACAGGAAGTCCACCCGGTGGCGATCGATCCGTCGCAGCACTTCACCCAGCCGCCGCCGCGCTATACCGAGGCCTCGCTGGTCAAGGTGCTCGAGGCCGAGGGAATCGGCCGTCCCAGCACGTATGCCAGCATCATCCAGACCATCCAGAACCGCAACTACGTCCGCCAGCAGGATCGGTCCTTCCGCCCGACCGATCTGGGTTGCGTGGTGACCGATAAGCTCGTCAAGCACTTCCCGAAGATCTTCGACGTGCGATTCACCGCGGACATGGAGGACCAGCTCGACCGGGTCGAAGATTCCGACGCCGACTGGGTCAAGATCCTCGAAGCCTTCTACGGACCCTTCAGCGAGCGCCTCGAACGCGCCTCGGAGGAGATGGTCCACGCCAAGGCCGAAACCCAGCCCAGCCAGTACAAGTGCGAGCAGTGCGGCAAGGAGATGGTCTACCGCTTCAACAAGAACGGGCGGTACCTGGCCTGCACGGGCTATCCCGACTGCAAGCAGACCTACCCCGTCGATGAGAAGGGAAACAAGCTCGAGAAAGTCTTTGTCGATGTTGCCTGCCCCGAATGCGAAAAGGAGATGGTCCTGCGTCGCGGCCGATACGGTCCGTTCCTCAGCTGCAGCGGGTACCCGGACTGCAAGGGCATCGTGAAGCTCGATCGCAAGGGCAAGATCCAGCACCCCTCGCCTCCGCCGCTCAAGACCGATCTCGACTGCCCCAAGTGCGAAAAGGGCAAGATGAATCTCCGACGCTCCAAGCGAGGCCCCTGGCTCAGTTGCGACCAGTTTCCCCGCTGCCGCGGCCGGGTGGGCTTCAACTCCCTGGACGACGAGAAGAAAAAGCAGCTGGAAGCGGATCTGGTCAAGCACGAGGCAGAGAACCCCGTTCCCGTCCTCAAGCACCTCGACTCCACCCCCATCGGCAAGGACGAAGAACCCCGGGACGTCAACGCGTCAAGCAGCCAAGAGGCCTCCGACGAATAGACGTCCAGAGGGCAGAACCCCTCGACGGAGTTTGGAAACCGTGGGCAAATCGTCTACAATCCGGCCTTTGCCCGGTCGGTCCCTTGCGCCCGTGATGACATGCCCGTAATCAACGTCCTGCCAACCCACCTGGTCAACAAGATCGCCGCCGGCGAGGTCATCGAACGCCCTGCCAGCGTCGTAAAGGAACTGGTGGAAAACGCCATCGACGCAGGGGCTTGCCGTATCGATGTCACGCTCGAGGACGGGGGGAAGAAGCTCATCAGCGTCTCCGACGATGGCTGCGGAATGAGCCGGGAGGACCTGGCCCTTGCCTTCGTGCCCCACGCAACCAGCAAGCTCGAAGACGACGAGGATCTCTTCCGAATCCGAACCATGGGCTTCCGCGGAGAGGCGCTGGCTTCGATCGCCTCGATCTCCCACGCCCACATCAGCTCCCGCTCGGGCGGACAGGAAGATGCAGCCGGCTACGAGATCCGCGCCTCGGGACAAAGCGCCGAAGAACCCAAGCCCTGCTCGGCCCGGGTGGGCACGACAGTCAGCGTGCGGGATCTGTTCTTCAATACCCCCGCGCGTCGCAAATTCCTCCGGACCACCAACACCGAACTGGGCCACGTGACCGAACAGATCACCCGCCTGGCCCTGGGGCATCCGCAGATCGCCTTTGGCCTGGTGCACAACGGCAGGCAGATCCAGAACCTGCCCGCCACGCAGTCGACTTCCCAGCGGGTACGGGACCTGCTGGGGCCCGAACTGGCCGAAAACCTCATCCCGCTGATCCCCCGGACGGGGCAGGTCGGCGTGGCGGGGCTGATCGGTCTACCCTCGGCCGCTCGCAGCTCGGCAAAGTGGCAGTACGTCTTCCTCAACGGGCGGTACATACGAGACCGTCTCATTGCCCACGCCCTTCGCGAGGCCTACCGCGGGCGCATCGAGCCGGGGCGCTACCCGCCCGTCATGGTCTTCTTGGAAATCGATTGCAACGACGTGGATGTCAACGTGCATCCGACCAAAATAGAGGTGCGATTTCGCGACAGCCAGGCCGTTCACGGGGCCTTGCTGGCAAGCCTCAAGGAGACACTCAACCGCGCCTCTCTTTCGCCGTCGGCCTCTCTGGACAAGGCCGACAGCGACGCCCCGGAAGCCCCCTGCGAGCCTCGTCACGATGACGAAGGCAAGCAGCAGCAGCGCGAATCGCTTCGACAGGCCCTGGCGGATTTCTTCAAATCCGCTCCTGCCCCCCCGGCCCAGCAGGGGCCGGATCGTAAGCCAGGCGCCCAGCCATCGCCCCTGCATGCCCACCAAGCCCGTACCGCCCAGCAGGATCCGCCCCAGCAGGACGCTCCGCTGATCCGCATGCCCTGGGGAGCCAAAAAGCCCGCAGCCGTCCCGAAATCTCCTGCCCAGCCGGCCTCGCCCCAGGCACCTCAGCTCGAGCCCGACGCCTCTGCGACACTCCAGGAGCAGGAAGAACCTGTCCCCACCGCTCTTCCTCCGGCGATTCTTCAGGTTCACCAGAGCTACCTGATCTGCCAAAGCGAAGATGGTTTGATGATCGTAGACCAGCACGCCATGCACGAACGCATTCTCTACAACCGTTTCCAGAAGCGTCTGGCCCAGGGGGCTCTGACCGGCCAACGCCTGCTGCTGCCCCAGACGCTCAAGCTCACCGAGCACGAAATGGCCCTGCTGGAAACGCATGAGCAGCTCCTGGGGCAATTGGGGATTGTCATAGAGTCCTTCGGGCCCCGTTCGGTGGCCATTCAGCAGTTCCCCTCGGCCCTGCTGGATCGCCAGGTGCAGCCCGACCGATTCGTCCGGGAACTTCTCGACACGCTCAGCGAAGACGACACCGCCGATGCCGAACGTCTCCTGGAGGATGTCCTGGCGATGATGGCGTGCAAGGCGGCCATCAAGGCCAATCATCCTCTCACCCAGGAGGAAATGCGGGATCTGCTGGCAGAAGGCCTGGCTGCGGAGAAGGCATCGGCCTGCCCGCATGGGCGCCCCACGACGCTTCGACTGGGCCTGAAGGAACTGGAAAAACAGTTCCACCGGACGTAGAATCGCCTCGGAAAGGGGCTGATTATGAAACGGACATTGCTTCCCTTGACGGCCTGGCTGGCGGGTCTGGCCGGTTGCAGCGCGGACTACTGCGCCAAGAGCCTGATTTGCCACGGATCGATTACCGGAGCGGCTCGCCAGTGTCTGCTCGGAAGCCCGGAGAAGCTTATCGCCCGGGGGAAAATCGACCTGCACCGGCGAGTGGAAACACAAGAGGATATCACCATCGATGTCTGGGCGATCCACTCCCGCAAGGAAGAATCCCGCGGCACGGTTCTCCTGCTGCATGGCCTGTGGGACTCCAAGGCCCGGCTCTATGGCCTGGGCCAGGAACTGGCCGATGACGGCTTCGATGTGATCCTTCCCGACAATCGCGCCCATGGCCGCTCTACAGGCAGGTACATCACCTGGGGAGCCGGCGAAAAACAGGACCTGCGACGGATCGTGGATGTACTGACCGAGCAGGACGGTCTCAACGAAAAAATCTACGTCTTCGGCGTTTCGATGGGAGGCTGCATTGCAGTGCAGTATGCCGCTGCCGATCCCCGATGCGCAGGCGTAGTGGCTGTCGCCCCCGCGGCCGGAGCACGACAGGTCCTCAGGCGAATGTTCCCGCTGATCAGCCCGGAGAAGATCCAGCAGACCCGCCAAGCGGTGCTGGAAATGGCGGATTTCGACATCTGCCAGGCCTCAGCCATCCAGGCCGCCACCAAGCTCAAGTGCCCACTGGTTGTTATTCACGGCCGGCTGGACGCGACCGTGCCCTACCGGCACGGGCGGGAAATCCTCCAGGCCAGCCCGGGCCCCAAAGCGATGCACACCATCTGGTGGGCGGGTCATGCGACAATTCTTCTGGGCCGGGACCGCTGGTTTGCCGAAAGAATCAATGAGCTGGCAGAGGGCAAGGCCACCGGCGAATCGGCTATACTTCCTGGAAGGCTCAGCCCGCAGCCCACGAGATCGGGAGACTCTCATGCGACGTAACCTATTGGCGGCAGTTGTTTTCCTCACCGCTTTGGCTGGGGGATGCTCCGACAACCAGGCCCGGAGATTCCTGCAACCCGACACCAGCCAGGGACGGAACGTGGCCCTGCTGTTGCCCTCGGCCGAAAAACTTCAGCAATCCGGACGCATCGCAGGCCACGCGACCTTTACCACATTGGATGGGACCGACATCGAAGCCTGGTGGTCCAGGACCTCCCAGCCAGAGCCCAAGGGCACGGTGGTACTGCTTCATGGCCTGGGCGAAGGCAAAGCGATGTACCTGACCGTGGCGGAGGAACTCTCGGCCCTGGGGTACGACACGCTGCTACCGGACCTTCGGACCCACGGTTCAAGCGGCGGCAGGTATGTCACGTACGGGTTGAAGGAGCGCGGGGACATCGCTTTCCTGGTCAATCGTCTTCGGCAACGCGACGAACTCCGCGGGCCCCTCTACGCTTCGGGAGTGGACGCCGGAGGGATGATCGCCCTTCGCTACGCCGCAGCCGAACCGAATGTACAGGGCGTGTTTGTCGTCGATCCGATGCTGAGCCTGGCAAGTCACGTCAATTCCCAGATGCCCCTGGCCAGCCCCGCCCAGCGTCGGAACCTGATGCGGGAAATCGGCGAAACCGGCAACTTCGATACCGCCCAGGCTTCCTCGCCCCGGGCGCTGGAGCGCATTACAGCCCCGGTGCTCATTGCCCAGGGCGTCTTCCAGATGAAAGTACCTGCCTCGGATGTCCTGGCGGTCTACCAGGCAGCCGGAGAGCCCAAGGAGCTCATCCGCGTCAACGAGATCACTGTTGCCCTGCGATGGCAGAAATGGATGGCCGAGCAGATCGACCGCCTGGCTACCGAGGGGCTTTCCGGGGTCCAGGAGGGTTCATGAGCCTGGAGGGGATTCTTCCGAATGTTTCTGGGCGGGCTTGTCCCCGTCCAGGCCGGAAATCCAGGGCTCCCGGGCAAGTTTGGGATCCGTCCCCCCGGGCCGGCCCCTCCGAGGGTCGCTCTTCCCGGGCAATTTGAATTCCACCGGCGAACTCGTGCCCTGATCGTCCACAAACACGCTCAGTTCCGGATGGTAGGAAACGTCGATTTCCCGCCACTTGGCTGGAGTCGTCCGCACGCGTCGCAACACGACGGCCTGGTTGGGCAGGCGGACCCACTGCCCCCCCTGCCACTGGAAATACCACAATTCCACGCGCCAGATGACCTGCCCGGCTCCGGCATAGAAAGCTCGCGTCCGCATCCGTTCGACCAGAGCGGTGGCCAGGCTGCCGTGGCCCCGGACATACAGTGTCCGGCTCCAGTCCATGAAATCCTCCTGAACGGAGGCGAATCGAGCGACCTCCAGGGCATCTTCCCGGGTAAAGCGGTGGGCCGGCAGCGGTTCCAGATCCCGCAGCTTCCGCCCCTTTTCGGCAAGGCGCAGCAGGCGCGAATCGGCAAAGGAAAGGTCGATCCCCTCGATGCTCCTGCCCTTTGGCGTCTGGATGACCAGATCGTAGCTTCGGCCCCCGGGCAACTGCTCAAAACGAACCTTGCCCGTGGCCTTGTCCCAGGATGCAGGCAGGAATATCTTGCCCGTAGCCCGGTTGACCAGGCGGACTGATTCGACCCGATCGGCGGGGGTCAGGACGGCCTGAACCTTGCCCTTGGCCGGCGGATCCACCAGCGGCTGGGGTTCTGGAAGCTCCGGCCCGTCGGCAGCCAGAGCCCAACTGCCCGCAAGGGCCAGAAACAGCCCGACCAACCGCCGGCGCGAAGCCCACGGACGCAGATTCACGATGCACGGCCCAGTTGCCATGCATGCAGTATACATCGCAGGGCACGGGGGTCCAACGACCAGGTGGGATCAATAGTCGGCAAGCAGATCGTCGGCCATCGGGTCGGCGCTGGTATGCAGGATCTTCCCGAAGTACATCCGGTGGTAATCACCGTCGCGGTAGGCGCCCGAGAGGATCCTCCCGTCCATCTTCTCCGGGTCGATATCCGATGCGTGGACAACCTGGCACTCGTAGATGACCGGGCACCTGACTTCAACATTGGGACACCCATCAGTGGATCAGGTCGTAGAGGGCCTGCTG
>CAZOVB010000018.1:0-79919 GCA_964583095.1 uncultured Planctomycetaceae bacterium | reverse complement strand
CGGGGGAGCCTGTGAGCCTTGTTCTTGCCGTCTTGGCCGACTACACTGGAGGCCATGCCCAGAGGCTTCTTTGAACGTTCCGAGACATGCAAGCCAAGAAAGCCCCTTCGCGACAACCCCATTGTGCTCGGGGAGCTCACTGAGCTGGTCTGCCAGGTAGATGTAGCGCGATACGGGGTGCTGAGCGGTTTCACCGGCACGGTTCGCCACCCTTCAAACGTGCTCTACCTGACTGGCGGCTTCGTAGCCGAGGCCGATGTGCGGCCCGGCGAGTTGCAGGACCAAGGCCGCAGTGACAGCCAACCCGTAACCTTCGCTACCAACAGCGTATACTTGATTACCAAGGACGTCTTGCTGCACTTCGATTTTCCCCGCGGACTGGAGATCGTCGCGTTTCACTTTTCGTTGGAGTCGCCCTGGGGCTTGGATCTATTCGAGGGCCGATACGAGATCCATACATACAAGCCGTCGACGCCTCGGCCCATCGGCTCTTTGGACTCATGGAGCGTGGAGAATCGACGACGGATGCACTGCGTGTGGGCGCGATGATTTTGGACATCGTGGCCGGGCTTGTGGGCGACGGCGGGCAGGCGCGCAGGCTTCAGGCGGAGTACGCTCCCCTCTTCGAGTATCTCCGCAATCCATCCCGCCCCCTGGCGCAGATCGGCGTATCCGACATGGCCGAGTCGATGGGCATGACTCGCGAGCACCTCACCCGATCGTTTTCGAGGGACTTCGGCGTGGGCCCCAAGGGCTTCCTGAATGGCCAACTGATGCGTCGCGCCGCGGCCCGCCTGTCCACGACCAATCCCCCCGTCAAAGTCATTGCTGCGGAACTGGGCTTCGGCAACGCATTCCACTTCTCTCGCTTCTTCAAACGATATACGCGGCTGAGCCCCACCGCCTATCGCGCCTCTCGGGGGGTCTGAAGGCTACCAACGGCTGGCCGTGCGGGCCGGCTGAAGTCCACACCAGCGGCCAAACGCTCGCCATGAGGTCGCTGGGGGACGCTCCCGCACTGGCCGCTTCGAACCACTTGGCCGAAAGCTGGTCCATGATGAACAAGACGATGTTCGGTGTGCTCATCGAGATATATCCTCGCTTGCAGTGATTTCAAAGACGAACCCGCTGTAGGCATCGTCCGCGGGGCAGGCCCCGAGGACATTGAACAGATGCGTCAGCCTGCCGCCGGTAAACAGGAGGTTCGGCTCCTCCAGTCGTTGCTTTCGGCCCGAGAAGCGGGCTGCACTGGGATAGCCTGGGCGAGGTTCGGACCAGGTGAATCCATCGCTGGAGGAGAGGAGCCATCCGCCGGGTTGGGTGTCTGCGACGGTCGAGAGCAGCATCCAGAATGTACGACCGTCGTGCCAGACATAGGGATCCTCGGTATGGGGCTCCATGGCGATGACCGGGTTGGTAGCGTGTTTCCGATAGGGTCCTTCCAGCTTGTCAGCGATGGCCAGGCCGATGGCCATGGTACCGGGCTTGTAGTTTCCATTCTCGCGTGTGCCGACCACCGGCCGGCCCTTGTAATAGATCCAGAAGCCGCCGTCCGGATGAACCACCAAGGCAGGATTGTTGCACAGATAGCCATCGAAGCCGCTGCGCCTGGAGTCTGGAGCGATGATCGGCGATTCGGATACCGGCTCCCAGGGCCCATGCAGCGACGGGGCCAGCAGCATGCCGACCGCTTGTGTGTCGTGCCGTTTGTCGGTGCAGCCGGTGTAGAGCAGGCAATAGCGATCACCGACGCGATAGATCTTGGTATTGATCACCGCGGAGGAATCCCAGTGGCCGGCACCGCCGTCTTTGTCGATGACGATATCGCGCAGTTCGTAGGGCCCTTCCGGGCGGTCGGCAACGGCATGGACGATCTGGCTGCCGTGATACCAGGATGAATCGGGGCGCTCCGTGCTGCGCCAACGGGTCGCAAAAACGTGGACACGTCCGTCGTCGGCGCGGATGGGCGAGCAATCCCACACGGTCCAGCCCTTTTCGTGCAGGTCGAGGATGCGCCCGAGTGGTTTCAGCCGGTGGTACAAGTCGTGCATACGATGGTCTCCGAGGGTTCGGTCGTCGTTTTCAGGAAGGAGCCTTCCGAGCCAGGTTCAGTGCACACCCAGGGCATAGCACTGCCGGGGCAGGCCGGGGGCGTCCTGCAGGATGATGCGATGCAGGAGCTCCTCGCGCAGTTCGTGCAGGCGATCGCGTTGCTGGGCATCCTCGCTCAGATCGTGCCGCTCATGCGGATCCGCCTGGAGGTCGTAGAGCTCCTCTCCCGGATAATGGATATACTTTGTGACAATCGGTCGTGTGGTTCATGGCGAAGCATCCTTGTCTGCAAGGTCGCAAAGACAAGCCGCTGTGATTGTTGTCCTCGGGGCAGGCGTCCATCACGTAGAAGAGATGTGTCGGCCTGCCGTTTGCAAACAGCAGGTTGGGCTCCTCCAGACGCTGGGCCTTGCCTCGAAACGTCGGTGGGCTGGGGCAGGCGGGCACCGCCGGCGACCCGTCCACTCCATCTTCCGACTTGCAGATCAGCTCGTCCGCCTCTGTCGGTCCCTTTCCTGTCAATGCGAAGACTCGGGAGGCTCCAGGGACCACTGCTTCCGGGCAACGCGGCCCTGCTCGAAATGAATTACGGCCTGGCGAAAGGGCCTTTTGCGACGGTAAATCCAACGATCCTGTCGCGTGACATCCGGGGGCCCCAGTCTTTTGAGGACCTGCTGGGTGTCCATGCCCGGGTAGATGGTCTCGTAGTTCGGCCGGGTGAAATCACTGGTGCACCCGGTCAGGCTGAGCACAACAGCAAGGAGGAGGCCAAAGCCATGCCTCCGGCGGCAGGTGACAGAGGCCTTACTGGCCTGCAATGTAAACTTCCTCAGCGAAAAGCCTCGGTGTCCAAGGGCTCGAGAAGGTCACGCGGAGTACGTATTTCTGGCCGACCGGAATGGCGTTATCCCATTGCAGAAGGAATTTATAGGCGCGTGAAATCTCATCCCAATGGGTATTGTTAACCGCGGGATCCATCAGGTCGATCTCCCAGGTGGGTCCCTTCTGGCCCTTGTGATCCAGCGCGTCGGGCCGGTAATCGAAGAGTTCGACCCTGAATTGCCCGAACCCCTTGGTCGTATGGCCCTGCTTGTCAAAGAGCCGGATGCGCGTCTCAATGCCCTTTACCCCGCCGGCCTCATCAAACTGACGGATCCCGGCCTCTGTGAACGGGTGGAAGTCAACCTTGTGGGGCAAGAGGATACGTACGGGACTCGGGACCTTCGCGGCCTGTTCCTGCCCGCCCTCGGCTTTGGAATTGATGCAGCCCCCGACTGTGAGTGCCATCAGGCCTATGCAGCAGGCTAGCAAGGATGCCATACGATTGGGCCGAACTGTCACACCGATCTCCTTTGCGGTCAAGGTCGGCGGATTATAGCTGGCCGGCTTGGAACAGGTCAAGCAACCTCTTGGAAGCGCGGTCTGGTAGAGGGTCACTCATCGGTTTCTTGCGTCTGCGGGGAGTTCTTTTCTGTGATCACCTTGATGATCATCGGCGTGACAGGCCTGAGGCTGGCATCGGGGGTCCCTGAACCACCGGAATCGGCTGGGCTGGCAGAACCGGAATGATGCAGCAGGTCGTCGTCCTGGCTGAGGATTTCGTCTATCCTGCTGTGCGGAGCGTCATCGCCTGAGGCGGTATCGTTTCTGATCCTGCGGGGGTCAGGTCCCAGCGCAGGCTCCACTGAAGCCAGGATCCTCACCACTTCCTCGCTGTCGGCATCTTCCATTACAATCGCAGAAGAGGAGAGGCTGGAGAGGTCGTTCTTGACCCGCTGGAGCTCGGCTTCGGGGACCTCTACGAGCCAGAAGCTGCCCTCGCCGCTGCGGCCCTGGGCTTTGGGGTGAAGCTGATTGGTCTCCAGGACTTTCTTGATCACATCCTGGCTGGTGTTGGAAATATCCGGAGTCTGGATAACCACCTGCAATACAGGGCTGCTGGTTCGGATGGGTGAATTGCCCCCGGCATACGGGACGCGAACCGCATCTTTGATATTAACACGGCCATCGTCCTGGCTGCCGACAACTACTCTGGGGTCGGAGGGTAAATCCATCCCTTCGGCAGGCTTCCACAAAGCTACCGCCGCCAAGGTTCCCAATCCGAGCGAAATAAGGAGCACGGCGGCGACGGCCAGTCTGCGGGTCCAGTCCAAAGAGCCTTCCGCGGGAGCCTGCGAGTCCCGGGAAACAATTTCCTCTCGTTCTGCAGAGGCCAGAACCCGGGCGACAAAATCCTCCGGGGCGGCTTTTTTCGGCATCTGGCTGATGATCCGTCGTGTCATCCGCAACTGGGCCAGTTGCCGGGCCACCCGGTCGTCCTGTTCCAGAGCATCCTGCACCTGCCGGATCTGCTGCGGGGGCAACTCACCATCGATGTAGGACGAAAGCATCTGCTGAATTTTGTCTTGGTTCTTCATTTTATCATTCCATCAGATCCGCCAGTTTCTGTCGTAACAGACACCTCGCCCGATGCAGCCGGCTTTTGACCGTCCCCACCGGCACGCCCACGACACTGGCGATGGTTGCATAATCCATATCTTCCACATCTCGAAGGAGGACGACGATTCTGAATTCGTCTTCCAGCTCTTCCAATGCATCGGAAATCCGGCAGGAGGTTTCTCCCGCCATGGCCATTCGTTCCGGGCCTGGCGTTCTGCGCTGGGCCAACTGCGCGGTTAACGACTGGCTTCGAACTTCGTCGTACTCTTCCGGGCCATTCATCGAATGGAAGCGAATCCTTCCAGCCCGTCGGCGGTGCGAAATGGTCAGGTTCACGGCAATTCGAAACAGCCACGTATAGAACTTGCTGTTTCCCCGGAACTGACCGATTCGCTCCAGGGCCTTGAGGAACGTTTCCTGTGCAAGTTCCTCTGTATCGGCCGCTCGGGAACACATCCGATATATCAAGTTGTAGATGCGGTCCTGGTACTTCGCCACAAGCGTTCCATAGGCCCGCATGTCGCCATCCCGGCATCTTTGCACCAACTCCGCATCGTCAAAAGCGATGGGCATCTTGTTGCTGTCGGAAGACGACTGGCTGCTGTCTTTCAAACTATTCGACGCCTGTTGGCTCAAGGGGTTCCCGGAAGTTCAAGTTCATTTTTCCCGCGGGTTCTGCGGTGAAGCCTTCTCACCATCATACGGCCAAATGCGCTTTTGTGACAGTCCTCATTGCCCCGCAAAAGCCGCACCTGCCCTGCTGCCCTTGCGCAGACTTCACCCGCATACCTGAAAGACGCGCCAAAGGCCGGAAAGTTCCCGCATGGTCGGTTCTCCTGAGAAGACCTGCGGAACTTCGGTATACAACCCTCTTTTCCGGCAGGTTTTAAAAAAGACCCCGCCGGTATTATCCCGGTCGGGGTCTTGGCTTGTCGTCTTATGAGTGCGAATGGTCAGGTGCTCTCGTGGACCTCTTCCAGTTCTTCTGAGCCGGAATCGCCCTTGTCGCCGAGACCCTCAAAGTACAGGTGTTTCTGCTCCTGGCCTTCCTCGTCGGTTTCCGTTTTGACGGAAACTTCCACCCGGTTCTTCTCGGTGTAGCTGCCACGGAGGATCTCTTCGCTGATGGGGTCCTCAACATGTTGCTCGATGGCCCGGCGAAGCGGCCTGGCCCCGAAATCGGGGTTGTAGCCCTTCTCGATGAGGAATTCCTTGGCGTCCTCGTTGAGCTCCAGCACCAGGCCGTGCTCGGAAAGCCGATCCCGGACTTTTCGCAGCTCGTAGTCGATGATCGTGACCAGATCTTCCCGCGTCAGCGACTTGAAGACGATGATGTCGTCAAGACGGTTGAGGAATTCCGGCCTGAAGTACCGCTCCACTTCCTTATGGAGCTGATCCTTCATTTTCTCGTAGGTCGCTTCTTCAGTACGCTTTCCGAATCCGAATCCGCCCTTGTTGCGGATGAGATCGGCACCGATGTTGGTGGTGAGGATCAGGATCGTATTGCGGAAGTCCACCTTACGCCCGAACGAGTCGGTCAACTGCCCCTCTTCCATGATCTGGAGGAGCATGTTGAACACGTCCGGGTGAGCCTTTTCGATTTCGTCCAGCAGGACGACGGCGTAGGGCCTTCGTCGAATCTGTTCGGTTAACTGGCCGCCTTCTTCGTAGCCGACATATCCTGGAGGCGCACCAATCAATCGCGAGACGTTGTGCTTCTCCATGTACTCGGACATGTCGATCTGGATCAGGGCGTCCTCATCGCCGAACATGAACTCGGCCAGTGCCTTGCTCAAGAGGGTCTTTCCAACGCCGGAAGGCCCGGCGAAGATGAAGCTCCCCATGGGTCGCCGGGGATCCTTGAGACCACTTCGCGCCCTTCGGATGCTCTTGGAGACGGCCACAATCGCTTCGTGCTGGCTGACCACGCGTTTGTGCAGCTCGTTTTCCAGTTCCAGCAGCCGCTGGGCCTCTTCCTTCTCCAGCCGGGTCAGCGGAACGCCGGTCATGCGGCTGACGACCTCGGCCACGACCTCGTCATCCACGACGCCGTTGGTTTCCTGGGTCTTTTCCTTCCAGTCGCGCTGGATGCTTTCCTTCTCAGCCCGTAGTTGCTCGGCCTTGTCGCGAAGTTCAGCGGCCCGTTCGTAGTCGGCATTCTTGACCGCTTCGTCCTTCTCGGACTGAAGCTTTTCGATTTCGCTCTCCAGCCCGGCCAGGTTCGGCGGCTTGGTCATGGTTTTCAGTCGGACACGGGCCCCGGATTCGTCGATCACGTCGATGGCCTTGTCGGGCTGGACGCGGCCTGTGATGTATCGGCCGGAGAGTTCCACGGCGCGGTCGAGGGCCGCATCGAGGATCTGCACCCGGTGGTGGGCTTCATAGCGATCCCGCAATCCCTTGAGGATGTCCAGCGTCTCGCTGCGGTTGGGCGGGTTGACGATAATGGTCTGGAATCGTCGTTCCAGCGCGCCGTCCTTCTCGATGTGTTTGCGATACTCATCCATGGTCGTGGCGCCGATGCACTGGATCTCTCCGCGACTCAGGGCGGGTTTGAGCACGTTGGCGGCATCGATGGCGCCCTCGGCCCCACCGGCACCTACAAGCGTGTGCATTTCATCGATGAACAGGATGACGTTCTTGGCCCGACGGACCTCGTTCATCACCGCCTTGATGCGTTCTTCGAACTGCCCGCGGTACTTGGTACCGGCGACCATCATGGCCAGGTCCAGGGCAACGATCCGTTGATCCATGAGGATCTCGGGGACGTCTGAGCCGATGATCTTCTGGGCCAGGCCCTCGACAATGGCGGTCTTGCCTACGCCGGCTTCGCCCAGCAGAACAGGATTGTTTTTCGTGCGTCGGCAAAGGACCGTCACAACTCGTTCGATTTCACCGGCCCGGCCGATGACGGGGTCCAACTGGCCTTCGCGGGCCAGTTCCGTCAGGTCTCGTCCGAAGTTGTCCAGTGCGGGCGTCTTGGTCCGTGTGCGCCTCTGCTGGGACTCTCCCCCGGCCTGGCCGCCGCCTTGGGCGGTTTCTTCCGGTTCGACACCGGCTCCGAGAAGATTCAGGACTTCGTCGCGGACCTCATCGAGCTTCAAGCCAAGGTTCATGAGGACCTGGGCAGCCACGCCGTCGTGCTCCCGCAGGAGCCCGAGGAGCAGATGCTCGGTGCCGACATAATTATGGTTGAGGTTCCGGGCCTCCTCGATGGCGTATTCGATCACCTTCTTGGCTCGGGGGGTCTGGGGAAGCTTGCCCATGGTCACCATGTCCGGACCGGGCTTTACGAGCTTTTCGACTTCCATGCGAACCTTGTGAAGGTCGACGCCCAGGTTCTTGAGAACATTGGCCCCGACCCCGGATCCTTCCTTCACGAGCCCGAGCAGGATGTGCTCGGTACCGATGTATTCGTGGTTAAAGCGCTGGGCCTCCTGGTTGGCCAAGGCCATCACTTTTCGCGCTCTTTCGGTAAAGCGTTCAAACATAATAATTTAACTCCAAGTGTGCGGCACAGCTTCGCGCCGCCTGTCCGAGCGATTTATCTACAGGTATTGTATGGGCTTCGTTGGCGGCATGCAAGGCAGTCCATCTGGTATGGGGCCTGCACGAAACACGCCACTCTTACTATCGGTTGAGGGGCTGAAAAAGTTCACGGCTCAGAAATTCCCGGACATTTCATCCGTCTTTACATCGGCAGGCAGACGGTAAACACTCCTGTCGGGAGCCCAGATTCTTGCTACCGGCCCTGCCGGAGAGTATATCTGTCCTCTCCCAGGCCCTGAAAGGCAGGGCCTCATCATCCCGCATCCTGGTTGGAAGAAAACATGATCACTGGAATCGCGCACAACTGCTATCGCGTGGAGAATCTCGAGGCCTCGGTCGCCTTCTACAGCGGCAAACTCGGCATGAAGGAGGTTTTCGACTTCAAAGATGAACAGGGCAAACGCTTCGGCCTCTACCTGCATGTGGGTGGCAGAAATTTCATCGAACTCTTCGAGGGCAAGCAGCCCGGCCAGGGCGGAAGCTACCAGCATATCTGCCTGGAAGTTGACGAGATCAACGACACCGTCTCGGACCTCCGGAAAGGCGGGGTTGAGTGCTCGGATCCCAAACTGGGCAATGACCAGTCCTGGCAGGCCTGGATAACCGATCCTGACGGAAATCGAATCGAGCTTCACCAGTACACGCCCGAGAGCAAACAGGGCGCAGCATTGTAGGAGCTCTCGCATCTGTCGGGGTTGATTGCGTATCTTCCCGGCGATTGAGACGACGCCGAGTACGGATAAGTGCTTTGCCGCGAGTGGACAAACCCGTCCATCGCCGATCCTTTAGAATCAACCCGGTTCGAGTCGGCCCACTCCGCCTGGCCGACTCGTGGGAATCGTTGGTTCTGCGCGTCATTTACGCGCTCAGTCGGAAAGGCACCGGGTTTGAGAATTCATTCGTCAACAATTGTGCTGCTGTCTGTCGTCTGCCTGACCGTTGGAGGGCTCTGCGGAGAAGGTGAAAACTGGCATCAACATCGAGGTCCTCGCCAGGACGGGGTCGCATCGATTCCGGGCCTGCCCCTTACGTGGAGCCAGAGCCAGAACCTTCGATGGAAGCTGGAGCTTCCGGGCCCGGGCAGTTCCTCGCCCGTCGTCTGGGGAGATCGCATTTTCGTTACCGCGTTCAGCGGCTACGACCTGAACAAACGCACCAATGAGAATCCCAAGGACACCTCGGAGGTCGCCTTTCACCTGATCTGCATCCATGCAAAAACGGGCGAAAAACTCTGGCAGAAGGATTTCAAACCAAAGCACGAGCTCTTCCCGGCCGCAACAAGCCCGATGAGTCTGCATGGGTACACCACCGCTACTCCAGCCGTCGATGGTGAGGCGGTTTACGTGAGCTTCGCAAACGGAGGCTTCTACGCACTGAGCCACAACGGAAAGATCCTCTGGGAGTCCGATCTGGGCGAAGGAAAGCATCGTTGGGGCTCGGGAGCCTCGCTGGTCCTCCATGAAGATTTGGTGATCGCCAACGCGGACGTCGAAAGCCAGGCACTTATCGCCTTTGATCGTCGAACCGGGTCGCCCGTCTGGCGTCAGACGACCGGCCTGGCCCAGGGGGACAAGAAGACCTGGCACAACGGATACTCCTGGTCGACGCCGGTGCTGATCGAAACTCAACAGAGAAAGGAGTTGATACTCCTGACTCCCGGCAAGATCGTTTCCTGCGATCCTGATACCGGCTCGGCGCTCTGGGAGGAACGAACCACAAAGGGCTACGCGATGGCCAGCCCCATCGCCCATCAAGGGACGGTGTATGCGATCATGGGCAGCTCTCACTGCCCGCTGACGACCGTGGCCTACCAGGCGGGGAAGCTCGATTCGGGCCGGGAGCGGGAGCTGTGGCGACTGGAAGAGACGGGCTGTGCGGTGAGTATGCCGGTCTACGTGGATGGCCTGATCTACTGGGCTGCTTTTCACGGGGGCCTTCGGCCCAACTCCGCCGCGGGCTTCTGCTGCCTGGATCCCGTTTCGGGCAAGCTGGTCTATCGCGTGAGACCCGAAGAGGCGCTTCAGAATCGCAACGACCATGGCATCTACGGCTGTGCTCTGGCAACAAAGGACCGGATCTATTACGTGAGCCAGACCAACGGGACTTACGTGGTTTCCACGGGGCGGGAGTTCAAGATTCTCGCCCATAACCGGATCGCCTCGGACAACTCGTCCTTCAATGCCTCACCGGTGCCTCTTGCCGACGGCGGCCTGCTGCTTCGCAGCGACAAGGCAATCTATTGCGTGGGAGAAAGTAGATGACCCGTACTGCAAGCCGAATGGCTCTCCATGCTCTGGTGGCAGTGGGCTTCATGAGCCCGAGCGTCTGGGCTCAACCCCCTGCCGGCCACCCCCTGGATCTGCACCGGGAAGCAAAGCTTCTCTGGGAGAGCACGCAACTGAGCCTGTTCCAGGATGGATGGAAGTTCACCAACGAACTGAAGAAACGAAGCACCCGGAGTTTCCACCGGCAGGCAGGGCTCATGGAGGACGACCGAGGCCCCGTGGATGTACTCCTGCGACGCACCCGCGCCCTGTTGAGAGATCTGCAGGCCATGTCCCCCGAAAGGGATTATTCCGAATGGCAAAAGCAACTGCTGGATTTGGAAAAGCAGGCTCGGGCTTCCAAGCCCGAATGGACGAAGAAGGAACTCTCTCTGCCGGCGCGGATCAAACACAACAAGAACGGATTTGCCCCGCAAGAAGTACGCTGGGTGGCCAACGAAGAGGTCCGCTTCCCTCTTTTCGAGAAGATCTTCCTGCTCCAGCGGCAGATTGCGTTTTCCAACCCCCTGCTGGACTTTGACCGCATCGTCTTTATCAAGCGCCAGCCGGCGACACTGAGCCACATGGTCGACCAGTACTTCGGCATCGTCCAGGTACCCGACCCCAACGGAGGCCTGTTCGTGCTGAAGGACGCCTTCACAAATTCGCCCCGTGCTGAGAATCTGCTGGCCGAGGCCCGTTGCAGCAATGGTCGTCTCAAGGACCAGCCACTGGTTCCGGGCTCGTTTCTCTCTCCGGAACTGAGCTACGACGCAGAGCGGATCTACTTCGCCTTCACGGAAACAAACAAGTACTTCGCCCAGGACGTTGCCGCGGCCACTCCACCGGGTCAGAAGGAAGATTTCACCTGGCGCAAGGGCTATCAGTGGGATGAGAAGAACTCCTTCCATCTCTTTGCCGTCAATGTGGACGGCAGCGGACTGACCATGTTGACCGACGGCCCCCACAACGACTTCGACCCCTGCCCACTGCCCAATGGCAGAATCGCCTTTGTCTCCGAGCGTCGCGGGGGGGAAGGAAGATGCCACCCCCGCGCCTGTCCGTCCTATGTACTGCACTCGATGCTGCCGGACGGTTCGGACATCGTCCCGTTGAGCTATCATGAGACGAATGAGTGGCACCCCAGCGTAAACAACGAGGGAGAGATCATTTACGCACGATGGGACTACGTGGACCGCGTGGTTGGGGGCGGGCAGTATCCCTGGGTCACCAAGGCGGATGGAAGGGATGCCAGGGCTTTGTACGGCAACTACGACGAGGGGCGAATCGGCGGGGCCCAGTTTGAGCCCAAAGCTTTGCCGGGCACATCGAAGTACATGGCCGTCATCTGCGGGCATCACGCGCAGGCGTACGGTCCCCTGGCCGTGTACGATTCGGCCGTGCCCGAACTCGAAGACGAGCAGAAGGCCGTCACCTACCTGACTCCCGAGCAGGACGGTCCGTACACGTACACCTCCTTTGCGACTCCCTGGCCACTTCACGAACGATTCTACCTGGTGGCCTACAGTCCCAAGTCCGTGCCCCTTGGCCAGACTCTCTGGTGCCAGGATCCGTATGAAATCCCCGTTGAGCACGGGTTGTATCTACTGGACTGTTACGGCAACCGCCAGTTGCTCTACCGCGACGAGAAGATCGGCAGTCTGAGTCCCATCCCGCTCCGGGAACGCCGGAGGCCTCCGGTTATCCCCCACCGGACAGCCTATGCGTTTCCGCCGGGACACGGCCAATCGGACTCTGAGCCTGTATCCCCCACGGCTGTGGTCAGCGTTCTGGACGTTTATGAGTCACTCAAGCCCTGGCCGGATGACCGGAAAATCGCCAGGCTTCGCGTCGTACAGTTGTACCCCAAGGACACCCCCTACCAGGACAATCCCCCCATCGGCTATGCGGAAATGATGAACGCCCGTGGGAGCCTGGGTAGCGTTCCGGTCGAGGCCGATGGCAGTGCTCATTTTGTTCTACCCGCCCAGGTGCCTGTCTATTTCCAGGCCCTGGACGAGGATGGCCTTGCGATTCAAACCATGATGTCGGATATCTACACCCACCCCGGTGAGCAATTGACATGTGTGGGCTGTCATGAACCGCCTCAGCGGATCAGCCCCCCAGCCGGTTCAGTGCCTCTGGCCATGAAACGCAAGCCTTCCAAGCTCGATACGGGTCCCGCCGAAGGAGAACCCATGTCCTTTTCGCGCCTGATCCAACCCGTACTCGAGGCCAAGTGCCTCTCCTGTCATGCCAAGAATTCTTCCAAGGCGCCCGATCTGAGTTCGAAGCAGCCCGAGCAGGGCCGTCAGCGCCGCGTCTGGACACGCGCGTATGTCGGTCTCAAGCCTTATGTCTGGTATACAGGAGGCAGGGAAAAGGGCAAAGACAACCCCCATGCAGCCAGTGCCCGGTCCACCCCGGGCAAGGTCGGGGCTCACGCCTCCAGGCTTTATCACATGCTCACTGCCGGCAGCCACGCGGGCAGAGTGAAACTGACCCGGGACGAACTCCGTCGCATCGCCCTGTGGATCGACTTGAATGCCCCCTTCCTCGGGGCCTACCACAATCTCCATGACCAGAAGGAAGGCAAGCTGGTCCTGCCCCGCGTTGAATAGCCCGGGCCCTGGTCGAAGAACCAAGGCAGATCAGTTCCCGCCAAGAGTCGCAACGCGTCTCGTGTATTTCTCCAGAGCCTTGCGCGGCGGGTGTTGCTCTCGGAGCCTGCTGCCGCGCAGGCCGCGCAACCTGCCCCCCAGGCCGAAGGTCAGGCTGCGGCCGGTCAGATCTCCTTTCAGGAGGAATCTTCCGTAGTTGCCCTCGACAAAACGCGGCCCGGCCCCCCACTGCAGCAGGGCCCGCTGACCGGCTGAGAGCAGACTGCTCTCTCCGACCATGCAGCCCATTACAAGCGTCGTGCCGGCCTCGTGGGCCATCCGGCAGAGCTTCAAGGCCGAGGCGGGCCCACCGTTTTTGGAGATGCGGACATTCCACCATATTCGATCGCCGGCCTGGGCAAGCGTGACGGCGTCTGAAATGCTGAGAAGCGACTCGTCGGCAATCAACGGCAGAGGGCATCTCTGGGAAAGCTCGACCAGTCCTCCTGCCGGGACGTAGACGGGCTGTTCCACGGCGCATGCCCCCATCCGGGCCACCTCCTCCACGCGCTGCGGGGTCTCCTGGAGACCCCATCCGCCGTTGGCATCCACGCGGAGGGTGCACTTTCCGCGCCGGAGGCATCTCCCGAGCTGGTTGTGGACGACCTGCAAGTTGGCATGGTCGATATCGCGCCCGAACCCGACCTTGAGTTTGTAGTCTCGCAGGCGCATCCATTTCATCTGCCTCAGTTTCCGGGCGGTCTTGTCGGGGTCTGCACTGCCCAGCACGCCGGAAACGCGAGCGGTAATTCTCCGGGCCAGGGGCGGCAGATCAAGGCCAGGCAGAGCAGATTGCTCCAAGACCGTCCGGGCCGCCAGGTTGCAGCGTCCATCGGGAGACTGTGTTACAAAACCTTCGGCAAGGCTTGCCAGGTCCGGTAGGGTCTCCTGTGACTCCCACCACCCCGCCCACTGGTCCCACAGATGGTTCTGCAGATCGGCGATCACCGAGTCCAGCGTTTCGCCGGTGACGTAGGGCCTTGGAAGCGTTTCGCCCCAGCCGACCTGCCCGTTGGAGAAATGCTGGCAGACGAGTACGGCCTCGGCCTTATCTCTGGTCGCCGCTGCATGGGAGAAGCCTTGCATCGGAATCTCGCTGCGGTAGATTTCCAGTTTCGTAGGAAGGCTTGGCTTCGTGGCTGACATCTGGCCCCTCTTGCTCCTGTGAATACGGCTGGACGAGGCTACCGAAAGTGTACCGGGCCAGGGGTGCAAGTGCAATCGGCCCGTGGAGGGTTCGGTAGAACAGCAACAAGAGACGCACGCCGGGCGATGGGTACCGGGGGGCTCGGTCATAAGAAGCCCCGACCGTCACCCGGCCGGGGCTTGTATAGCAAAGTGAGTTTTTGCGATGCGGTGTTTTAGCGGCGACGGCGTCGCAGCAGTGCCAGCCCGCCGAGGCCAAGCAGGCCCATGGTGGCCGGCTCGGGGACGGTTCCGTACTGCTTGAGGAAGAAGCCGAAGGGCTCGCCATCAACCGTCTCGACATCGATAACCAACTGATCGTCGGCCGTGGGGGTCTGACCGAGGCGAAGCAGGCCATTCTGGTCGACCAACCCCTCGCTGAAGTCGACTGTCAACTCCGACATTTCCACGGTGCTGAAAGCGCCGCCGGTGAAACCGGCACTTTCCTGCAGGTTGAAGCCAACCGAGCCGAAGTCGCCCATCACGGGGACCAGCTCAATGTGGTAGTCAGTGAAGACACCTTCGGTGAAGTTGAAGATGCTCTCGTCTTCAATGACGATCGTGCCAGCTGCGTCATCGGCAACCTTGGTGAATGCGATGATGATGGCTGGATATCTCGCACCGTCCAGGGCTGGTCCTTTGGCGGCCTTGAAGATCTCGAGGACGAGTTCTTCGGGATTGTTGTTGGGATCGCTGACGGCGAAGGCCGAACCGGTGTTGGAGTTGACAGCCCAGTCGGGCATATCAATTTCCCAGCCCTTGTACTCGACAATAGCTGCCTGGCTGGTCGCACAAACAAATCCCAGAATCGCCACAATAGCAATTGCTTTACCGCGTCTCATCACGTGCCTCACTTTCAGATAAGTTCAATTCAGGAGCAGGCCGGTCTAAACCTAACATCTCAGGCCAACGAACTCCGCCAGCCTTTTTTCTCTCCTTCTCCTTTGCCAGAAGTATACCCGGAAGAGAGGGGCGCGTCAATGGCTTGCGTTGGTAAAATCCGGCTTAACTCAGTTTTCATTCTGCCACAAGACACTGTTCATAATCGGCTCCTGAAAGCGTTTTCAGCAAAGATCTTACCCGTAACAGGTGCTTTTCTCTTGACGAGACGGGGCCCACGTGGCTACTATTCCGGGTCCTTACCAGGATCCCGCGACCCTTGCGGGCTAGGCCAAGTCGCTTTTGCGGCAGTACTTACAGGTATTTTGAAGCAGACACGCCCCTATCGTCTAGCGGCCTAGGATATCAGGTTCTCATCCTGGAGACCGGGGTTCGAGTCCCCGTAGGGGTGGTGGTAAGTCCTTTATTTTCAAGGACTTGCAGCGGAAAAGGCCGGAAATGCCCGGAAATAAAGGGCGTTTCCGGCCTTTCTGCATTTTCCCTCGATTTTGCCCGACCCCGTGATTTCCCCCCATTTCCGGCCTTTTGCGTTGTCGACTGCGCCGCATTCTGCGCCGCCTTGTCGGCCAGGGCTTTTTTGAAGTGCGATTCGTTCACTTGCCGATAGTGCAGATCGGCGACGGCCTCGGAATGGCCCAGCCATGCCGCGCAGACGTGCCCCGGGAATCGGTCGGCCAGTTCCGTTGCCCTCGATGCCCGAAGGTTCGAGAAGGTCCGGGGCCACGGGGCCAGGCCCGCCCCCTTAATGATCCGGCGGGCCTGGGTGCGAAGGTTGCTGTTCGTCGTTCGGTAGCGGGTGATAACGTGGGGATCTCCCCCCGGCTCGGCCTGGGCAAAGCATTCTTCCAGGGGCGCTTCGATCTCGGGGAACATCGGCAGGACGCGAACCCCTCCCCCTTCGTGATGCTCGGTCTTTGTCGCATGAACCGTCAACCGGCGACGTTCCCAATCCACGTCGGCCCACGTCAACCGCAGGACCTCCGTAGGGCATCGGAACCCACCGAAGCGACACAGGGCGAATATGGCCCGCCATTGCGGGTCTGGACAGGCCTCCATGACGGCCAGCACGTCTGCGGCCTCTATGAACCTCAACCTGTCTCGGTTCTTCGCCTTACCCGCCTTGATGTCGGTAAACGGGCTTTCCGCCAGGATCTTCCCCTTGACGGCGGCTGAGAAAAACTGTTTCGCCCGCTTGAGTCTCCGGGCCGCCGTCGCCTTGGCCAGTCCCCTCGGCCCGATCATCCAGGCAGCGAAGGCTTCGGCGTCCAATGGGGTGATGGTGTCGATGGGCCGATCCGGGCCGAAGTACTCGACCAGCGTATCCCGGGCCTGTTTCATGTTCCGCGTTGTCAGAGGCTTTACGTCTGTCCTCATGCCGATATAGCGGTCCAGCCACTCGGCCAGGCAGGGGGTGTTCGATGCTTCGACCGGCTCGACCGGCTCGACCAGGCCCGCGGCCTCCATCCGGCCCCGCAGGACCTCTCCCACGTCTTCAGCCAGCCAAAGGCCTGTCTGTCGTCGGATCGGCTCACCGGACACTTGGGCACTGACAAGGGCTTCAACGTGCCTCTTGATCTGCTCGGCCTGGGCACGGGGCAAGGCCCCGAGTCGGATCGTGCGGCGCTTCCCGTCGGCGTCGATGAATTGGATTCGGTATCGCTCGCCCTTATCGTGGCTCAGTGATGCCATTGTCGTCAATCCTTTCTCGGGCGGATTCGCCGCGTTTTTCGCAGGCCAAGGCCCAGCACGTCGGCGATTGCGTCGGCGGTCTTCATCGTAATGATCTCGCCATGCACCAGTCGCCACAGGGCCGATTCGGGCAGACCGGCCCGCCTGGCGATTTCATAGCGGGAAATGCCTGCGTTCTTCACGGCCTCGCAAAGTTGTTCGGATAGTTTCTTCATGGGTAAATAACCTTTATCATGTTGCTTTTTTGTGTGCAAGTCTCTTTTGAGAATATTTCTTCGGGTCGCCGCCTCGGCGGCCTGGGGCGTTCGCAGGTGCCCTTGATCGCCGCAGTTGCTCGCCACCGGGGGGGGCAGGTCTGCCCGTTTTCGCCCTCGTCCTCCCCCAGCAGGTCCGCCAAGTCCACGTCGGCGATGATTTCCTTCCGCCGGCGTAGTCTGTAAATCCAAAGTCAGACGCCGACGGGCAACGGGATCGGCCCGATTCTGCGAGAGTCTCGCGGTGTTCTGCCTTCCAGCCAAGCCCGTTCGCGCTGTGTCGCTTGCAGGTAGGCCGCGCGTGCGTCCGCGTCGGGCTGTAACCTGGCCGGGTGCCGGTCGGCTTCGATCATGTCGGCAGCCAGCGGTTCGCCCTCCGGGGTCAGGGTGTACCAGACCCGACCTTGGCAATCCGCGTTGCTTTCGGCCAGGGCGCGCACCAGCAGAGGCAACATGCACTCGGCGTATCCGCCGAGAATCCGCCCCATGTCCGGCCCGCCGTACTCCACGCCGGCCAAGTGGGATTCCCGTACCCATACCCGACCGGCCAGGGTGTAGCATCGCCCCGCGTCGGCCTCGCTCTTGATCCAGCCCAGCAGCCCCAAGGCGGCGTCGTAGTCGGCCAGGCAGGCTTGACGGCGAAGCTCGGTATCCACGGCGTCCGGGATCTTGACGTACACGAATTGCCGTCCCGGTGTCCGGGTAACGCTGAGCCGGCCCGCTTCGGCCAGGGCGTCGATTTCCCGCAAGCGGGCCTGCCGCGCCGTCGAGTCGCCCCCGACACGCCAGGCAAGCCCCAGTTCGCGGTATTCGTCGCGAAGCTCCGCAATCGCCCGTCTGACCTCCAGGTCCTGGGTTCGGCAGGGCCAGAAGATCGCGTCCGTCCTGGCAAGGATGTTCAACAGCATCGGCAGTTTCCTTTCCGACAAAATTGTCACAAGGTGTGTCTTTTTGGTAGCGTGCCTTGTTCCCGCGGCAGGAGAAGGGGAAAAAGGGCCAGGGAGGACCCATAGCGGCCCCTGTATCTGCATACGCTGCATATTGCGTTGCAAACGCCTTTTGGTAATATAGACAAGGTAGGCAAGATCGGTAATTCCAGGGTCTGAAGGGCAAGCCACTGGTCTGCCGGGCATGGGTTACGATGGGGCATCGGTGGGCTCCGCGGGTGCGTACAGCTCTTCTCTGCGAAGAACGACTTGTCCCTTAACGTAGAGTTCCCGGGCAACGGCTACGATCCGCTCCCGGTTGTTCTCGATCAGTCGATCCGCTTCGCGCTGTATCCAGTAGTATCGCCTGGCCCATGCCTCCGGATCGCTCGGATTCTCGGCTGTGCACCAGGCAGCGAGTCTGGAGGCATCGGGCATGGCTTCCGCATGATCGGCCTTCAGGCCGGATCGCAGTTCTTTCATGTGGTTTTTGTCTTTTGGCGTTTCCCGCAGGAAGTCTACAGGGTCCGGTTGTGTCTCCGGTGCCTCGCATTCATCCATCAGGCGTTCAGCCTTTGTTCCGCAGGCAATGACAAGCGCCATGTCGAAGTCGAAGGCTCCATCGCAGGCCACGGTAGGGCAATAGCAAATCCCTCCCCCGCCAGGCAGGAGGACCGGAAAGGCTCTGGGCGCTCCCATTGCCTCGATGTTTGCCACCGCGTGGCCGGTCTCGTGCAGGGCGGTTCTCCAGCGGTGGGCCAGGTCGGGGGTGTTGGTTCGGGTGTCGGAATGTTCCTTGTCCATGGATCAGTTCTCCAGTTCTCGGGGTTTCGGTGGGTTTTGCGCATATTGCGCATGGGGTTTCTGGGCCCGTTCGCACTCCCGTTTGGCCGTCCGAAGGCTCTTGTAGACGCCGACGGTCGCCCACGTCCCGCCCACGTCCGCAAGGGCCAGGTACAGCCGGCGCGGGCGTCCGCTGGGATAGGGCAGCACGTCCAGGCCGGCCAGCTTGCGGCAGGCGAACACGCGGGCGACGCGCTCCGCGCCCCGCCAGCCGTCGCGGTACGGGCCCACGTCGAACGACGCAACCGGTCCGCTCCATCGCAGGGCGACCTTACGCATTGCGGTTGACCGTGATTCCGTTTTCAAATTCGACATGCTCGATAAGCTCCTTAAGGTGTCGGGTGGTGATCCAGTTCTTCTCACTCAGGTGCAGCAACCAGGCCAGCAGGTCGGCGGGCGTCCGGCATCGATCCAGGTTCACGCGGTAGCCGTCCCGGCCGTATTCGTCCAGGATGGCCACTTCTCGCCCCTGGCGGAACAGCCGCGTTACGGGCGGCAGGGGCCGCACACGATCAACTCTGACAATTCGATAGCTCATGGATTTTTCCCTTCGGGGGGTTTTGCGCGTTTTGCGCATGGAATTTGGTAGGTACCCCCTCATATTGCTGCGGGGGTTTTGTAGGGTGATTCCCTTAGAAGATAGATAGATTAAGCCCAAAAGGATTTACTACCTTTCTCGCGCACAACGCGCAAAACGCGCAAAACTCACTTTTATCGTGCATTCGGGTTCAATCGAACGGTTTGCGACGGCCTGCCTTCACGTTTCGGGTGTGGCACCTTGGCCAGGTATCCATACTCGCACAACAGATCGAGCACGGGCCGAAACCCCGTCATCGTCTTGAATTGGCTCCGATGCGGTATCCAGAGTTCGCGCACAGTTATTTCGTCAACCCCCTCTGCCCTGGCTCGTTCCCAGACTCTGCGAGCCTCGGCTTCAAGGCCTCCGCCCATAAGATCGAAGACGGCCAGGGCGTGGTCCGCCAGGTGTTGCCCCCACCGGACGGCGGGCCCCATCGTGGCGTCGCTGATTTTCGCATCCTCGGGCCGGCAGTCGGCATGAGCCGCGCAGTGCATTAGGCCAGCAATCCGCGCGATCGCGCCTGGTAGCTTGCCCGCCCAATCCCTCATCCCCGCGTAGGCCTGGCCGTCGCCCATGAGGATTTCGATTCGACGCTGCTCGTCCTTCCAGATCCCATAAGCTAGATCATCGAGCTTCAAAACATGAGGGACCTCGCGGCCCCCTGCCATGGCGGGGGCCTTCGCCAGCAGGGCCAGAATGGCATCCCGCCAGCCTTGCCGTATCTCGTCGGGGATCGGCCTGGGCTCGAGCGTTCGATTGCCGAGAGGCGAGGCAGGAAGGCCGAAGAGGCACCTGGCCAGCAAACCGCGTCCGCGAAATTCGGGCTTTGCGGAAACTCGCTTCAGCACCTCGGGCTGCGGGCTCATCGCGACGGAGAGCATCGGGTGATCCAGAATCACCGCGGCACGGCTGCCACGGTCAACTCTGCAGCTGGATCCGGAATGCGATTGAAGCCAAATGTCTAAATTCGGAATCCCGCTGGAGTACCGGCCTGCCATCAGGTCAAAAAGGCCCCCCTCATCGGTCAGGACGGCCATCTTCCCCCCCTGCTGGGCCATCATTGTTCCAAGGTGCTCGGCGGTAACGTCCTGGGTGAACAACCTGGGCGCTATGGGCTCAGGGGGCATGCTGGCGTCAAGCGATTTGATTTCGTCCAGCAGGTTCTTGCGGGCTTCAGCGTCGCCAGTTTTCGCGGCTTTACCTTTTAGATGGGCGATGCGCCCTTCTATTATGTCACGCTCCAGTCGGGCCGCTTCGATTTCGGCTTTCGCTTCCTCTCTGGCCTCGCGTTCCCACTCGACCAGCGGCGCGCGGAGTTCGGCCAGGACGGCCGTTTTCCGGGTTCCAGGGTCCAGGGCCGGGATGGCCCAGATGCAAAGCGGCTCGAAATATCCGCGTTCCGGCATAACTGAATACTTGCCCTGCACGGCGGCCCCGACGATTGGCAGGCTCAGAAGCGCCGGAAGGTCCAGGGGGGTCTCGGTCGCGTCGCTTAGGGCTTCGACCATATCCCCCCACCATCCCGATAGGACACCGCTGGGCATGTCCGGGGGGCTGGTGGCGTCCAGGGGTAAGGGATCGGGCCAGCCGGAGGCCTGGGCCTGCTCGATGCTCAGGCGGCTCCCCTGGGGCTCCGGCCCCGGATCGCCGTAGCCAGACAGTCGCAGAGAGCGGGAGGCCGCCTGGAAATCTCCGCCATGGTTGAGCATCGCGTAGACGGCGAACGGCGAATAGCCGCGATTGGGCTCGAACGGGGCGGCGTTCGACGAGAAAACGTAGAATACCCGGTCCTTGAGCGTAGCGGATGTGCCCGATTCCTTCCCGGGCCTGCGCCAGTATTCGTTTTCGCCGCCCTTGGCCTGAATCCACCCGTGGGCCCGGAGGATCTCACCAACATCTCCGCGACGGTTGAAATCATCGCCAGGGCGGTCAGTCGGCCTCTCGACAATGTGTGTCGGACCATCGATCACCTGGGGAACATATTCGTTCAGGTCCAAGGCCGCCTGGAGAAGACTGTCACGCTCTTCCGCAGTCAACACGGGTGGATTGGCCAGATCGCCCTGGATCACCTCGTAACCCGGCGTCGGGGCGCACAGGAACAGGCCACCTTCGCCACGGGTTTCAATGAGGGTCACGATCTTCTCGCCGTCGCGGCGCTGGGCCAATTTCAGGTTGCCGCAGATCGGTTCTGCGCATCGATATATGACGTGATATCCGCCTGATGGAGTTCGTTCCATGACGAGCCGTTCGCGCAGGTCATCCGGAATGCGGTCCCACCAGGCCTCGAACAGTTCTCCCCCGCCGTCGAAGTCGATGATCTCGGCATGGTCGGAGGCCATGCCGCAGACAATGCAGACTGCGTCGGGCCCAGCCTCCATCCAGGCGGACAATTCATCCGGGGTGGGCAATCTCTTCTGATACTGCTTCCACCGGCCCACGGCGGGGCGTTTCTCGGCCAGGATCGCAGGCAGGACGCATAGCTCTGCCGACAGGTATGCTTGGGCGGCCTGCTGAAGATCGTCGCGCGAAATACTCATCGCGCACCCCCGGTGCGCCGATCCTCGATGAATTTGGAGATATCCGCCGGATCGAATCTCACTGATCCTGGCCCCAGGCGGATGGCGCGGAGCTCGCCAGACTTGTACCATGTCCTAACCGTGCGGATCGTCACGCGCAAAATCTTGGCGGTCTCGGCGTAGGTCAGGAGCGTGGCGACATGGGGGTTGTCATTCGCCATGGTGGTCCGCCCCTTTCTCCCTACGGGCGCGGGAAAGGAGGGCCTCTTCCACTGCTTGGGGGTCAAAGAGGAAGGAGTCGCCGACTCGAATGGCAGGCAAGCGACCGGCCTCGGCTTCATCCTTCAAACATCGGGAGCGAAGGCCGAGTCGCCTGGCCATCGCCGCCGCTGGCAAAAGTCTTGGTGTGGGTTCCATGTGGGCACTGTCGCAAAACAGCGACCCAGAGTCTGCAGCGCCAAAACAGCGCCAAAACAGCGCCGACCCCGCGCAGGACAGCGAATGCCGTCCCTACTGTCGATCGATGTAGTACCCGGCCCCCCGCTTGTTTTTTACGCCATGAGATCTTTTCAGGACTGGGATAACATGACTTGTCAACGTGGACGAATCCATGCCACGATGGCCAGTGGGTAGTTTTTCGAGAATCTCCTTGCCTGTAAGGCACTCGCCAGGGGGTAGCGCATTGAGGATGTTGTAAACCGCCTGTTGCGAATCTGTCATAGGCTCGGGCTTGCCCGCTCCGACTTCTGTCGAAGGGGTCTCGGGGGCCGATTCCAGCCGAAGGATCGCCGCCCTGATTTCATCGCGTACCGCTTCGATTGCCTCCAGGTCGGGGCGGTCGTATTCCAGGACGTATCGCCAATGTGCCTGATCGGTGGAATCCCTGAACCCCCGCCAATGGTATCGGCCCTCGATCCGCAGCGTAAGCCATCGGTCGGGGCAGTCGTAACCCGTAGCGACCAGCCGCTTACGGCTCTCATGGAGTCCCCTTCCCTCTCTGCGGACCGCTTGGGAGATTTCTCGCAATGCAGTCCTGACCTCTTCCTTGTCGTCGGATTCGACAAGCGTCGAAACCTGTCGCCTGCCATTGTCGGCGGCCTGGACGAAATACCAGCCGAGTTCCCGCAGGGCCTCGATCTGTGCTTCGATGGTGGTTTCGGCCTGGGCCCCGGCCTGCTTGTGGGTTTCTTCCCGCTCTGATCGTTTCGATGTGCTCATGTTCTCGCGACTCCTGTAGCGCGTCCTGGGGAAAAGGTCGGCGTGGGCAGGCGGCCAGGATGTCCGCTTTTCGATCCGTCGATCTAGCCCTCGCCGGTCTTGTTGTATCAGCAGGGTCACGGCCCTGCAAGTCGATCCGTCAGCCCCCCCATGGCCCACGTCGGCCAAGGGGGCGGGGTCAGTTTGTAGGCCAATCCTCGCGGACCAGGTACCAGCCCGCGTTGCGGGACTCGATCCGCTCGCCTGGGATCAGTCGCGGCCTGGGGCCCGCAGGGCTCGGCCTGTAGCCTGATCGCCCCTTTCGACGTGTCCGGGGTCGGCTCCGGTCCCTTCGATCGCTCTGGACGCGATAGCCATGATCCTCAGGCGGTCGGCCTCTGGCAGGGCCAGCCAGTGCGCCGCCAGGTCCCGAAGTTGGGCAAGTGCGCCGCATTCTGCGCCGCCTTCGTCCAGACCCCCCGAATTCCTTAGGGTTTCGGCGTTAGTTCGAGTCCCCGTAGGGGTATTGCTTCAGGCCCCCGGCGGTTTTCTTCGCCGGGGGCTGTTTTTTTCTGGGAGTTTCGGCCCCAGGCTCTTTTTTATGGGCCCGGGGCGGCTGGGGCGTCTAGAATTCATCGATAGTGAGGGAATTCCATAAATGGCTGTATGCGGAGGCATGGGAAATCATTGCGCTACCCCTTTTTCTTGTGGTCGCTTCAGTGGCTTTAGCTCTTTGGCGATTTGCCCCTGACGGGCAGGACAGTCCCGAGAGACAACCGGCCAATCACTGGTCCGTCGAAACCCGATCCGGGTGCCGCAGTGTTCTGCTGGTGTTTACGCCCACGCTCTCCGGCAAGAAATTCCGCAAACAGCAGAGCGTACTGCTTGATCAACTGGCCTGGCTGGATGCTCACGACGTGGACTTCTTCTATGTGCCGTCGGTAACCCCGGACTACCTGCCCAATCACGCTCTACAAGGCCCCGACTGTCAGCGCCTTCGGGAGTGGTTCGGTATCTCCGTGGGGCAGTTTCTGGTGGTCATCGCCTCCCCCCGGGGCGATACCTACCTTACCAGCGATAGACCTCTTCTGGAGCGCGAACTACAGGCATTGCTACAGGCCGCCTGTGAAACCTACGCCACTGAGCGGGAAGACTAGACCCGGCTTGGAGCCTCTGGTGCCGACTTGCCGGCGGTTGGTCTTCCGATCTGAAGCCTACTGCTTCGAGTCTGCTTCCAGGCCGCCGGCTTTGCGGAGCAATTCCACGGTCTGGTCCATCCCGTTTCGCTGGGCCAGCGACAGGGGCGTAATGCTTCCAACCGATGCATTCACATCCGCCCCGGCCTTGATCAACATATGGGCGACCTCGGCGTGGCCTTCGTTGATGGCCATCAGGAGCGGACCGGCTCCGTTGGCGGCTTTGAGATTCACATCGCACCGGGCGGCGATGAGCAAGGAGACCACCTCTGCATGCCCGGACTGGGCAGCCATGAACAGGGGCGTTGCCTGATTTGCATCACGAGCATCCACGTCCACCTTCGCTTTGAGAAGCTTTTCGACCAACTTCTTGTGACCTTCCTGAGCAGCGGCCAGCAAGGGCGTGGCCCCGCGGCGGGTGGCTGCGTCAGGCTTTGCACCAGCCTGGAGGAGTTGATCAAAAATTTCCTCACGTCCGTTCAGGCAGGCCAGATACAGCGCAGTAAGCCCCGAAGCGCCGGCGGCGGAGGGTTTGGCCCCGGCCTCCAGGAGCCGCTTGACGATTTCCTTATGGCCTTCCTGGGCGGCAAGCATCAACGCGGTGGAACCCGATCCATCCGAAGCGTTCGGATCGGCCTTGGCTTCCAGGAGCATATTCACCACCGGGAGCTTTCCGCTTTTGACGGCAAAGTACAGCGGGGTTCTCCCTCCACGTGTTTCGGCGTCGACCCTGGCTTGGGCATTGAAAAGGGATTTGATGATCTTCTCATGCCCCCCGGCCGCGGCATGGTGAAGCGGTGTAGCTCCCATGGAATCGGCGCTTTCGACCTCTGCCTTGCTCAGAAGCAGAAGCATGACCAGATCATCCAGGCCCTGGTTGGCCGCGTAATGCAAGGCTGTCCACCGTTCGAGATCCGCTTCGTTGACGTCCGCACCGGCATCGACCAGGGCTTTGGCCATCTGGAGGTTTTTGGCAATGGTGGCCTCGATCAACGCGGTCCGGCCATTGACCCGGCTTTGAATGCTTACATCGGCCTTGGCGGCCAACAGGTCCTGCACCAGTTGCTGCTGATTGTTTCGGGCAGCGATCACAAGGGGAGTTTCCCCGTTGCCGTCGCGCAGGTTGGGATCGGCCCCGGCTTTGAGCAAGGCCTGAGCGACAGGCGTTTGCTGGGCAGCGGTAGCCCACATCAACGCCGTTCGCTTCTGAAGATCCTGAACATCCAGTTTCGCCTTGGCCTCGATGAGTTGATCCACAATGGCTGACTCGCCCTTGCCGGCGGCAAAGTGCAGGGGCGTGCGGTTTTCGAAACTGGCGGCGTTGGGATTGGCTTCAAGGTCCAGCAGGACCTTTACCGCCCCGGCTTTGCCGGCCTGGCAGGCGCGCATCAGTGCGGTCTCGCCTTCCGAGTCGACCGCATCCACCGGGGTGCCCTCCTCGACGATCTTCCGGATCTGCGGGGCATCGCCCTCGAGGGCAGCCTTGTGCAGGGCCACCACCTTCTGGGGATCCGGGGATTCCTGGGCCCACGCCGCTGCCGAAAGCAGCATCAGTGCAGCAAGAACAAATCTTGTGTCACTCACTCTTGGCATTGTCTTACCTTCCTGCGGTATCGTGTATCGATCGGACGCCAACGCAGTCTCTGACGGAGAAGGTCCCATGAAGTTCCCGGCTCCGGTGCTTCTTACCGCCGTATTCACCGTCGGTTCAAAACGTTCCTGTATCCCGGCCAAGGGATTACTATACTCTTGGACCATGGATCAGAACCATCGCATTGTTACCGTAAGTTTGAACCCGGCCGTGGACCGGACTGTTCAGGTGGAGAATTTCCGGATCGGTCGCCACCAGACGGGTCGTACCCTCTCTCGCTGTGCCGGGGGCAAAGCGATCAACGTCTCCCGGGTTCTTGCCGGGATGGGCATTGCCGGCACGGCCCTGGGCATCCTGGGCCGGGACAACCTCTCCCTCTTTGAATCGGCGATGGAGGGGCCTCTGATTGAAAACCGCATGCTGGTTCTGGATGGGAGCACCCGGGAGAACGTCACGGTCACGGATCCCCTCTCCAACGTGGATACGCACATTCGCGACGTGGGCCTGGAGGTAGACGAGGCCGCAAAGGCCCAACTTCGAGAGAGACTTCTCCAGTGCATCCAGGAGGATGCGATCGTGGTTTTTTCCGGCTCGCTGCCCCCCGGCTATCGTCCCCAGGATCAGGCGGAACTGGTTCGCGCCTGTGCCCAGGCCGGCGCCCGCCCCGTCGTCGATACCAGCGGCGAGGCCCTCAAAGCCATTCACGGCCAAGGGGCCTACCTGCTGTGTCCCAACCGCCAGGAACTTGCCGAACTGACCGGGCAGGATCCGCAGTCCCCCCAGGACGTGGTGGAATCCTTCGGCGCATCTTCGGGCTGGGCACCCTGTCTGCTGTGTTCCCTGGGGCCCGACGGGGCCGTCTGGGCTGGTCCCGAGGGGGCCTGGCACGCCCGGAGCCCTCTGGATCCGAAGCAGATCGTCAATACCGTCGGTTGCGGCGACACGCTCCTGGGGGCGTTTCTGGGCGCCCAAGCCACAGGGTCGTCTCCCGAGGAAGCCCTGCTTTTTGCAGTAGCGACCGCGACCGCTTCGGCCCTGACAGCCACTGCGGGTACGTTTGATCAGGATCGACGCGACGCCCTGCTGGGACAAACCGCATGCCGTCGTCTGGCCAGGCCTTGAAGATCAGTCGTCCTCGCGAATCCGGCTGAGCCGACGTTCCAGATCGTGCAGGAGTTTTTCTGCCGGAAAACTCTCGCCGTCTGCAAAGGCGCGCTGAATGCTCTTCCAGTTATCGACCGCTTCGAGGCGTCGAGCTTCGCCAACATCGCCAATGGTTCGGATCGCGTCCTGGATTTCATCCTCTTCGTCGTCTTCGTAGTGAACCATCAAAATCGTCCGCAGGTTCCGGGCGAGCATTCGCTTGGCCTGTTCACTGCTTCCGGTGATGCCGGCTGCGGTGTTGGCAAACTGCGATCCGACAGCCCGGGCACTGCCTGTCTTGAACTTCTCCACGTCGCCAAAGCTCGCCTTGGGGGATTTGAGCAGCAGGACGCCTTCGGGCAGAGCGTGCCGGGCCAACCAACGCCGCCCCTGCCCCGTCAGTGCACCGGGCGATTCCACGAGATACACCAGCGTGTACCGGCGGTCCACCGCCTGCAAGGCCTCGGATACATTCCGGTCGGGCCGTTTACCCCCCAGAGCCTTTCGAAAGGGCCCGTCAATGAAGCTCCGGTCGGTATCCACCAGACAGATGGGCGATTCAGGCTTCAGGCAGGTGATCAGCATTGGAGTATCCGGCAGTTTCGCGAGGCGATGATCGGTTCCCGGCGGGGTTTCCACCACGCGGACATCCATGCGGAAATCGCCCGTGCGCGGCGGAGTCCAGGCAACCTGGGCCAGACCCTCCGAATCCGTCGGGGAGACCCCCAGCAATTCCCGACCCCGGTAGAATCCCACGGAAATCCCTTGGACGGGCTCATCGGAAACCGTGTCGATCAGCCGTGCAGCCAAGGCAACGCTGCTGCCGGAGGGAGCGAGGCTGTCGTAACCGATCATGACGAATCGAGTCCCGTTGCCCCCGGGGCTGGTACTCCAGGAACCGTCTCCCGAGCCGATCTGAATCTTCTCGGGCACGAGCCTTTCCGGCGTCCGAACACGGGCTCGTATGCAGCCGGCCGAGACCAGGCACATGCAGAGTACCAGCAGAATCCCATTCGGCTTCAAACGCATCTTCATCGCGTCTCCCTTCGAGTCGCAGGTTTGTTCCCTGGTATCATACGCTATTCAGCGTGGGTTATGGCAGCGGTTTTGAGCGGAGCTTTCAGGAACCAGGGCTTTGGGGCAGATCCTGGGCACGCATCCGGCAGGCGGCCTATGGATCCCCCTGCTCCGATTCGGGCCTCCAAAGTCGCATGGACAATTGCGGCACCAAAAGGTACTCTCCAGCCCCAAGTAAACCCCTGATCGGAGCGAGCCGGAATGATCGACCTGCATACCCATACGTTGCTCAGCGACGGAGCCCTTTGCCCGGCAGAGCACATTCGAAGAGCGGAAGTCAAGGGCTACCGCTTCCTGGGCATCAGCGACCATGCCGACCTGAGCACCATGGAGACCATCATGGGTCAGCTTCTCCTCGCGGCCCGGAAGGAGAATGAACTGGGCAGGCTTCGTGTCCTGGCCGGCATCGAGCTGACCCACGTTCGACCCGAGCACATGTCAGAGGCGGTGGAAAAGGCCCGCGACCTCGGGGCCGACTACGTCGTCGTCCACGGGGAAACGCTTGTCGAGCCCGTCATGGAGGGGACCAACCAGGCGGCACTCGAGGCCGGCTGCGACATCCTGGCCCATCCGGGACTGATCAACGAACAGGAGGTCCTCCTGGCCGCTGAAAAGGATATTCGGCTGGAGATTTCCGGCAAGGCCGGCCACAGCCTGTCCAACGGGCACGTCGCCTCGATGGTGCGAAGGTTCGGAGGCAAACTCCTGTTCGGCTCCGATGCACACGACCCGGCGCAGATGCCGGCCCGCTCTCAGGCGGAAAGAATCTGCCTCGGAGCCGGTCTCCAGGCCACGCAGGTCGATGACATCTTTGCCCAGGCGGAGGACTTGGCCAGGAGGCTCTTGGAAGCTGCCCAGGGCTGACAAATCCTTTGCCTGCAGTAGCTACTTGGGACTCTTTCGCAGGTCCACGCAGACGGTAACCCCTTTTGCCCGGCCGACGAATCGCCCGTCGCTGATGCCCGCGTGAGCCCAGACGGCCGTGTTCCAGCCCCGGGCGCGCTGGATGACCTTGGCCTTGGCGATCTGCCGATACTCCTTGCCGGTCGGTTCGATCATAACCAGGTCACCGTGCTGGCTGAGGACCAACAGGACGCCGTCGGCCATCAGCATCGGGCCCCACCCGAAGGGGGGATCTCCCTTTTCCATCCAGTTGGACTCGAACGTTTCTTTGTCCACGCAGTACAGGCCGGGTTTGGCTTTGTAGCCGTGCTGGCAGAGCATGAACAGGTGCTCGTTCGTCTCGACGGGTCGAAAATCTCCACCGCAATGGTAGTCAAACCGGTGAATCTGCTCGACGGAGAATTTGCCCTGCCCCTCCGGACGTACCTTTAGCACGAAGGGTGCGAATCCTTCGGTGACCAAAACGATCCGATCGTCCTCGATGACCGCCGCACTGGCACAGAAACGAATCCGGCAATCCAGTTCGATCTTCCAGAGAAGTTGACCGCTTTCCGGATCCACTCCAACACAAAGATCATTCAGCGGCATGATGATCTGTCGCTTGCCGGCGATCTCTTCCACGACGGGAGACGAATGGCTGCCGTCTCCCAGGGCCTGCGTCTGCCAGATCAGGTCTCCGCTGCGGGCGTCAAAGGCCGCCAAGGTACCCTTCTTGCCCTGCGGGGCGACAATAACCCTGCCCTTTTCCACAATGGGTGAACTGCTCCAGCCAATGCCCTTCTTCGTCTCGTGAGTGGTGGACATGTCGAAGTAGCGGGCATCGAACATCTCGAAAATCTGCTCGTGCCAGAGGAGCTTGCCCTCCTTCGCATCGAGGCAATAAAGATCGCCCGCGTTGCCGCTGAAGAAAATGCGACCCTCTTCGATCCACGGGGTTCCCCGACCCATCTCCCAATGGATGTCGATCGGCGAATGGTGTTCGAACCGCCAGAGGAGCTCCCCGTCGTCCAGACGGACGCACTTGAGGATGTCCAGGTCCTTCCTGGGCTCGCGTTCCACCAGGTAGACCTTGCCGTCGGCAATGGCGGGCCCGGCCGCGGAGAGACCCTCATGGGGAAGGATCCAGGCCAGAGGCGGACCTTCCTCGGGCCAGTCCCGCAGCAGGGCCGGGCCTTTCGTGACCTTCAGATCGCCATTGGGCCCCGCAAAACGAGGCCAATCCTGGGCTCCAGCCAGGCAAGGAAACACAAGAAGACATGCAAGAACCCAGCGACATGGAGACTTCATACGTTTTGCTCCTGAAAGAGGTGCTTTCCTTGATACGAAAAGAGCCCGGCCTCCGCCTGGTCGCGGTGACCGGACTCCTTTCAAACACATGAACGGCCGTTTGGTTTTTCTGCTTTTCCGGGAAGTTGGGTCGGCTCAGATTCCAAGCTTTCCGCGCCGGATGTAGTCGGCGTTGTCTGCCTCCCGGCGGGGGGCGTAGCCCTGGAGAGGCAGAATGTGATTGTGCACGGCGTCGAGGATATCCCAGGTCTGCGGGAAGAACGTATGCTCGACCTCGTCGGCCGGGGTGATCCAGTTCCGCGCCCCCACGACCGTCGCAGGGGCGTCGAGTTCGTCAAAGGCTATCTGGCTGATGTTCGAGGCCATGGTCTGCAACGCGCTGCCGCGTCGACAAGCGTCGCTGGCAAGGACGATCTTCCGCGTCTTGGCCACCGAAGCCAGGACCGGCTCGTAGTTGAAAGGAACGATCGATCGGGCGTCGATGACCTCGCAGCTGAGGTGGTACTTTTTCTCGAGCTCCTCGGCGGCCTCCAGGGCCCGATAAAGCGTGGCACCGACAGTGAGAATCGTCAGGTCGTCCCCGGCCTTCTTGATGTCGGGCTCGCCGATCGGAATTTCGTAGCGCCCTTCCGGCACGCCGCCCCCCTGGAACAGTTCGGGCTGATCGTAGATCCGCTGGCTTTCGAAGAAGACAACCGGATCCGTCCCCAGAAGGGCTGAGTACATCAGGCCCTTGGCGTCATACGGCGTGGCCGGGAACACCACCTTAAGCCCCGGAATGTGAGCGCACATGCTCGTCCAATCCTGGCTGTGCTGGGCGCCGTACTTGCTGCCGACCGAAACGCGCAGGACCACCGGCATCTTGAGCAGCCCCCCCGACATTGACTGCCACTTGGCCAACTGGTTGAAGATCTCATCACCGGCCCGGCCCATGAAATCGCAGTACATCAGCTCGGCAATCACCCGCCCGCCTTCCAGGCCGTACCCGACGGCCGTGCCGACAATCGCTCCCTCACTGATGGGCGAGTTGAAGAGCCGATGATACGGCAAGGCCTCGGTCAGACCCCGGTAGACGGCGAACGCTCCGCCCCAGTCGCGGTTCTCTTCGCCGTAAGCGCAGAGGGTGGCGTCTTCGTAGAATCGGTCGAGGATCGCCTCGAAGAGAGCGTCGCGAATCCCGACGCAACGGCTCTTGGGCAAGGCTTTGCCATCGGAATCGAGCCCGCTTCGGCTCCTGCGGGATAGCTGGGCCAGACGCGGATTATCCTCCTTGGGCATCAGCACCTCGGGCTTTCGGTCCGGCTCCATCGACTCGACCTTCTGGTCGGAGAACATCGTTCTCTCCAGAAGGCTGCCGGCGGGCATGAGATCTTCCCGCGGGGAAATCTCCAGATCCACCGCCCGCGTGCAGGCGCGATGAACCGCATCGTTGACCCACTGGCCCATCTGTTCCAGTTCGTCGCCGGAGCATATGTCGGCCTCGACCAGCGAATCGGCGAAAGTGCGGATCGGGTCAAACTCCTGCCAGGCTTCGATCTCGGACTTCTCGCGATAGCTGCCGGCGTCGGAAGGCGAGTGCCCACTGAAGCGGTAAGTCAGCGTATCCAGCAGTACCGGCCCTTGACCCGAGAGGCAGAGTTCCTTCTTGCGGCGGATCGCATCCACCACCGCAAGCGGGTTGTACCCGTCGACGCGCTCGGCGTGCATCTGCTCGGTGTTCATCGCCGCACCCAGCCGGGCCAGGACCTTGAAGCCCATGGTCTCGCCGACGGGCTGGCCTCCCATGCCGTAGAAGTTGTTCACGAAGTTGATGATCAGCGGCAGGCCCCCCCGGTGCTTTTCGTCCCAGAGTTCCTTGAACTGGTCCATGGTGGCGAAACACAGCCCTTCCCAGACCGGGCCGCACCCGGCCGAGGCGTCCCCGATGTTGCCGATGACGATTCCCGGCTTGTGGTTGACCTTTTTATACAGGGCTGCACCCACGGAAATATCTCCCGAGCCGCCGACGATCGCATTGTTGGGATAGATTCCCAGCGGCGGGAAGAAGGCGTGCATGGACCCGCCCATCCCGCGGTTCATACCGGTCCGGCGGGCGAAAATCTCGGCCAGGGCGCTATAGATGAGATAGTCGACGGCCAACTCCTGTACCGTACCGTCAAAACCCTTCTCGACCACACGAAGCGCTTCGCCGTCGAAGTACTCCCGCATGATCTTCATCAGCGCCGTATCGTCGAGTTTCCGGATGGCACTGAGGCCCTTGGCGAGGATTTCACCGTGGCTGCGGTGGCTGCCGTAGATGTGGTCGTCTACATCCAGCAGGAATGCCTGGCCTACGGCTTCGGCCTCCTGCCCGATCGAAAGGTGGGCCGGGCCCCGGTGGTTGTACTCGATCCCCTGCCAGCTGCCCTTGAGCTTGATGTCATTGAGCATCATCTCGAAGGTCCGGATGATGAGCATATCTCGCTGGATGCCCATCAGCTCCTCCTTGGAGTAGTTCGCCTTCTCCTGTGGGAGGGTCCTGTCATACTGGTTGACCGGGATCGGCTGGAACTCGACCTGCCCGCCCTTGCGGACCTGCCTGGGATCGACCATCACATTCTTGGGCATTTGACTACTCCTGTTTTTGCCTCAGGGCGAACCGCGCCGGGCCGCCCGTTTCGTCTGGTTGTATTACTGCTGATCGGCTTGGCCGGCTTGGGCGCCGAGGGTCTCCGGACAGAGCAGGTCAATACCATGCTCCTGCAGGAAGTCCATCCATTGCCTCGAGGGCATTCGATCCGTCACCACGCGGGAAATCGGATCCCAGTCCACAATTTTGAAAAGCGAGGGCGTCTTGAACTTCGAATGGTCGGCCAGAAGAATCGCCTCGCGTGCATTGCGTATTGCCAGTCGGTACAGATGGGCGCTCTCGATATCCCCCGCGGTCAGGCCGAAATCCATGCTCAACCCGTCGGCTCCGACAAAGGCTGCGTACCCGCGAAGTTGATCCAGGGCTGTCAGGGCCAGCGGGCCGATCGTGTCCATCCGGTCCGGCCTGTAGTGGCCCCCCAGCATGATGACACTGGTCCGGGAATTCCTGGACAGTTCGCCGGCCAGCCGCGTGGAATTCACGATCACCGAAAGGTTTCTCTTTCGCCCCAGCTCCGGGGCCATCGAAAACGCCGTCGTGCCCGAATCTATCAGGATCTGGTCGTTGTCCTTGACGAGCTTGGCGGCAATCTGTCCGATCCGTCGCTTGTCTTCGGGTTGGCGCAGACTCTTTGCCTGGAAGGAGAAATCATGATCCCGGGGCAGAATCGCTCCCCCGTAGACCAGTTCGCTCTTTCCCGAATCGGCCAGATTGCGAAGATCGCGACGGATGGTCGCCTCCGAGACGTCCATCCGCTCGGCCACTTCCTTGACCGTTACATGGCCTCGCTCGTAAAGCTCGGAGAGGATTTCTTCGCGGCGTTTCCGGGTTGCGCTGGTCATGGTGATGTTCCGGCAGATCTTCACTAAATCTGCACACTTTGAGTGAACTTGAACACTATTTACATCACATTGTGCGCACAATCAACACAAAAATGAACACTTTGGCTTGACCCTTCCGCTCTTTTCACCTACTCTTTGCCCTCAGGAGCCCTGAATCAAACAAGGAAAGACCGCAAGACTATGGTGACCCTGAAAACCCCTGCCCTGCCCGAGCACGCAGCCAACGCCGCCTTGCTCCGATGGACAACCCGCCGGGGCCAAGCGGTTCGGAAAAGCCAGGTACTGGCCCTGCTGGAGGTGGACGATCAACTCCTTGCCATCGAGTCCCCCGCCGCCGGCGTGGTACAGGCCCTGCATGCCCGGAAGCACTCACCCCTTGTCCCCGGAGATGCGTTGCTGGATCTGGACCCACAAGGCCTCTCGTCCCATGCCACTGAAACTCCCCAGGAGACTGCCATGCCCCAAACGCCCCCTTCCCATCTGCCCGAAGGAAACGACCGCGTCACGGCCCTGCTCTTGCCCCAGGTGGGCAATTCCATGGAAGAAGGCACGATCCTCAAGTGGCATGTCCAGCAGGGAGAGCAGATCGAACCTGGCCAAGTGCTCTACGAAGTCGAGACCGACAAGGCCACAGTGGAAATCGAGGCCGAGCAGGCCGGCAGACTCGCCCGTATCGTCGTTCAGGAAGACCAGACCGCACCGGTCAAGACGCCCGTAGCCTACCTGGCCGAGAAGGACCAAGACGTCGAAGCCCTGCTTTCCCAGAGCCCTGTCCAAGCCAAGAGCCAAGAGCCCTCGGTGGAAGCGCCCCAGGCCCCTGCCCAGGCAGGGCCCGAGGCAGAGGTCATCCCCATCCTCATGCCCCAGGTGGGCAATTCGATGGAGGAAGGCACGATCGTCAAGTGGCACGTCAGCGTCGGCGATCGGGTCGAGAAGGGACAGGTTCTCTTTGAGGTAGAAACCGACAAGGCCGTGGTGGAAGTCGAATCCGACGATGCGGGACGACTGGCCCGCATCGTCCTGGAAGAAGGTCAGACCCTGGCGGTCAAGCAACCGGTGGCCTACCTGGCCGAGAACGATCAAGACGTCGACGCGTATCTTTCGACCTCCGGTGCCCAGGCAGCCTATGAAAAGGTCGCCCCCGCGCAGGACACTTCGCCGCCTGTCCAGGAGCAGGTGCAGGTCCCGGCCAAAGCCCCCGCGACCCAGGCCCCCCAGGCCCAGCCCAGGGAGCCGTCGCAACGGGTCAAGGCTTCCCCGGCGGCCCGGAAACTCGCAGCCCGGCGCAGCATCGATCTTTCCCGCCTCCCTGCCGGCTCCGGACCGGGGGGACGGATTATTACCGATGATCTGCCCGAGGCCGATGCTGCCTTCCGACCCGTCGAGCCTGTGGGTCTGGGCGAAACGACCCGCGAGCCGCTGACCCGGATGCGCCGGGCCATCGGCAACGCTCTCCAGGCCAGCAAACAGAACATTCCCCACTTCTACATGCGACTCTCAGTCGATGCCCAGGAACTGATGAGCTTCTATCGCCGCTCGAAGCAGCAATTCCAACTGAGCCTCAACGACGTCGTCACGGCCTCGTGCGGTTTGGTCCTTGGCGAGTTTCCTGCCTTCCGAAGCCGGATTGAACAGGACGAGCTTGTCACAGCCGGGACGGTAAACATCGGGATCGCAGTCGGCCTGGAACAGGGCCTGGTGGTTCCCGTGGTTCAGGGCGTGGAAAGCCTGAGCCTGGAAGAGCTGGCCACCCGGACACGCCAGGTCGTCCTCAGCGCCCGCGATGGAAAGATCGAGGGCATGGGGACAGGTGCATTCACGATTTCCAATCTGGGCATGTTCGGCGTGGAGGAATTTTCAGCCATCATCAATCCCCCCGAGTCGGCGATTCTGGCCGTCGGAACCGCCCGGGAAGAGGTCATCGTGGAAAACGGCGCCCTGCGGCCTGGCCGAAAAATGACGATGACCCTCAGTTGCGACCATCGCGTGGTGGACGGACTGGTTGCGGCGAAGTTCTGCGCCCGGCTCAAGGAGATTCTCCAGGCCCCACAGGACTACATCCGGTAAACCCGGGAGGAAGGAATATGCCAGAGACGTTCGACATGGCCGTGCTGGGTTCAGGTCCCGGCGGATACATTGCAGCCCTGAAGGCGGCTTCGCTTGGCGCGAGCGTCGCGATTGTCGAGGCCCACAAGCTGGGCGGAACATGCCTGAACTACGGATGCATTCCCTCCAAGGCACTGTTGGCCTCGGCTGAGCTTCTCCATGAGATCTCACGGGCCCGGGAATACGGCCTGAAGGTTCAGGGGAGTGTCGAATTCGACTGGCCTGCCATTCAGGGGCGAAAAGACAAGGTCCTCCAGCGGCTCCGCGGCGGGATCCAAGGGCTTCTCAAAGCCCGCAAGGTGAAGATCTACGAGGGCAGGGGAAGCCTGGAAGCTCCGGGGAAGATCCGCGTCTCCAAGGGCGACGGGCCCGGGGAGCTTTTCCAGGCCCGCAAGACGATCCTGGCTGTTGGATCCGTCCCTGCCCGAATCCCCGGCTGGCCCAGCGATCCGGAGCGGGTCTGCACCAGCGACGAAGCCCTGCACTGGCAGGAACTGCCCCGGCGGTTGATGATCGTCGGGGGCGGGGTCATCGGTTGCGAGTTCGCATGCATGATGCAGCAATTCGGCGTGGAGGTCACGGTGGTCGAGATGCTCCCAAAGCTCCTGCCGAACCTCGATGGCGAACTGGGCGAGGCCTTGGCCAAGGTATTCAAAACCAGGAAGATCGCCTGCCACCTGGAGACAAAGGTGGAGGAGATCCAGCAGAAGAATTCGGGGCTTGTCGCTGCCCTTTCCGGCGGGGAGAGCCTCGAGGTCGACAAGGTACTCGTGGCCACGGGGCGCAAAGCCAACACCGGCCGGATCGGGCTGGAGAACGTGGGCATCAAAACCCGACGCGGCTTCGTTCCGGTCAACGACCGCATGCAGACGTCCCACGAAGACATCTACTGCATCGGCGACGCCAACGGCCTGTGCCTGCTGGCCCATGCGGCAAGCGCCCATGCCGTCACAGCGGTGGAAGACGCCCTGGGAGCAAACGAATCTGCTGTTCCGGGACCGATCCCCTGGTGCGTGTACACCTTCCCGGAAATCGCCGGTGTCGGAATGACCACCGAGCAGGCCCGCGAGCAGAAACTGCCCTTGGCCGTCGGGAAGTTCCCTCTTGGCCACCTGGGCAAGGCCATGGCCACCGGTCACACAGACGGATTCGTCAAGATCCTGCGTCACCGCCAGAGCGACGAGATCCTCGGCGTACACATGATCGGCCACAACGTCACCGAGGTCGTTGCAGCCGCAGCCTGCATGCTGGGCCAAGAAGCCTCCACCACCGAACTGGCCGAAAGCGTCTTCGCTCATCCCACCATCAGCGAGTCCGTCAAGGAAGCAGCCGAGGACGCCCTGGGACAGGCCCTGCACCTGCCTCCCCGAAAGATGACGCGCCTTTCTGCTGCTACCTGAGACCCTTTACCAACAACAAGATCTGTGAGGTAGTCATGGCTTCTGAAATCGATTGGCCCGAATTTCACTCCGATCAGCCCCTCGAGAACATTGTCAAGCTCAGCCGATACTACGGCTCGGACCCGGACGTTGTCCTGGTCGGCGGCGGAAACACCTCCGTGAAAATCGGCGATCAGCTCTTCGTAAAGGCCAGCGGGATCCCCCTGGCAGGAATCGAGCCGGAGGGATTTGTCCAACTCGATCGCGATGCCTTGCAGCAAATCCTGACTTCCACCCTCAGCCGGGAGCGACACGAGCGTGAGGCGCAGTTCAAGCAGGCCGTCCTGGCTGCTCGCGTCGACCGGGAAACCGGGCTGCGTCCCAGCGTCGAGAGCGTGCTGCACCATCTCACGCCCGGCAAATACACGGTGCACACCCACTCGACCGTGGCCAACATGCTCACCTGCTCCAGCCAGGGCGCGACCATCGCCCAGGAGATCTTCGGCGATGACGTGCTCTGGATTCCCTTCGTGGATCCCGGCTTCGTGCTGGCCCAGACGATCAGCAAAGCCCTGGAAGACTACCGCAAGCGAACGGGCCGGCAGGTAGTTCCGCCCATCCTGATGGAAAACCACGGCCTGCTGGTCTTCGATGACGACCCGGAGCGGATCCGCACCAAGACCGACCAGATCCTCCAGCGGATCTCGCAAAAGCTTCAACAAAGCAGTTCGTCCCAGCCTTTCGGCCCGGTAGAGCTTCTGGAGGCCTCCCAGGCCAAAGAGAGGATCAACACGCTGGGCCCCCTGCTCCGCGGCCTGCTGGGCCAAGAGGCAAGGCACGCTGTTGTCAGCTACGAGGACGACCCAGCCATTACGGCGATGGTGGGCGGAGACTCGGGGCAAGGGGCCGCCCTGGGAGGCCCGCTGAGCCCGGACCAGATCGTCTACTGTCTCTCGTTTCCGCTCTGGATCGACCCTGGAGACACAAAAGAGCCCCGAGCCCTGAAGGACCTGCTGGCCGGGGAAATCGACAGCTACCGGGCCCGGTACCAACAGAGCCCGAAGGTCGTGCTCGTCAAGGGCCTGGGCATGTTCACCGCCGGGGAGAGCTATGCCTCAGCCCTGAGCGCGCGACTGCTCTACCTCGATGCAGCCAAGGTCATGGCCGGTGCACAAAGACTCGGAGGCATCGAGCCCCTCGACGACGCCACGCGAGAGTTCATCGAGAACTGGGAAGTCGAAGCCTACCGCCGCAAGGTGGCCGCAAGGCAGAGCGCCAAAGGCCAGGCCGCCGGAAAGGTCGCCCTGGTCACCGGAGCTGCCCAAGGCTTCGGGCTGGAAATCGCCCGGGACCTGGCCGCCCAGGGCGCCTGCGTCCTGCTGGCGGATCTGAATGTCGCCGGGGCCCAGCAGGCGGCCAGGGAGTTCAACGAAGCCCCCGGCAGCAACTTCTGTCTTGGCGTGGAGATGAACGTCACCGACGGCGAGTCGATCGCGTCGGCGGTGCACAATCTGATTCGTTCTTTCGGCGGCCTGGACCTGCTGATCTCCAACGCCGGGGTTCTGCGGGCCGAAAGTGTCAAGACCCAGAGCGAAAAGGACTTCCAGTTCGTAACGGACGTCAACTACAAAGGCTACTTCCTTTGCGTGCAGAATGTGGCCGGCGTCTTCGCACTCCAGCATCTGGCCGGCCCGGAGGTAATGGGCGACATCATCCAGATCAACTCCAAGAGCGGCCTGGAGGGCTCCAACAAGAACTTCGCCTATGCCGGAAGCAAATTCGGCTCGGTCGGCCTGACGCAATCCTTTGCCCTGGAACTGATCGAGGACGGCGTGAAGGTCAACGCGATCTGCCCGGGCAATTTCTTTGACGGGCCCCTCTGGTCCGATCCGGACAACGGGCTCTTCGTGCAATATCTTCAGGCCGGCAAGGTCCCCGGGGCCAGGACGGTTGCAGATGTCCGCGGCGCCTATGAGCAGAAAGTCCCCATGAAACGAGGGTGCACGACGACTGACGTCATGAAGGCCGTCTACTATTTGATGCAGCAGGACTACGAGACAGGCCAGGCCCTGCCCGTCACCGGCGGACAGGTCATGCTCCACTGAAAGGCAGGATATTCCATGAATCAGACACAATTCCCCCCGACCCAGCATGCCCTGCAACTCGTCGGGCCCGACAAGCTGGAGCTCAACCACAACAAACCGCTCGACCTGCCCAAGGACAAGCAGATCCTTCTGAAGGTTGAGGCGGTCGGGCTGTGTTTCAGCGACCTGAAACTGCTCAAGCAGTTCGACAACCACGTTCGGAAGCAGCCGTTGGTCAAGGGCATCGATCCGGAGGTACTGGAATCCCTGCCCAGCTACCGGCCCGGCAAAGAACCGACGGTTCCAGGCCATGAGGTATGTGCCCGAATCGTGGCCGTGGGAGAAAACGTCGAGCACCATGAAGTGGGCCGGCGCATTCTTCTCCAGGCCGATACCCGCCAGTTGCGTACCTCCCAGTCCAACGGCGCGTTCGGGTACAACATGGAAGGAGGCCTCCAGGAGTACTTCCTGACCGACGAGCGAATCGTTCTGCACGAGGGGCAACGCTTTCTCATGCCGGTCGAAGATACCAAGGGAGCTGCCGCCATCGCCCTGGTCGAGCCCTGGGGCTGCGTGGAATGCTCCTACGTAACCCCCGAGCGAAGACGAATCAAAGCCGGTGGACACCTGCTGGTAGTGGCCGATGCGGGGCATGCTGTTGTCGGCGTGAAGGAGAGCTTTGATCCCGAAGCCGGCCCCGCTCAGGTGACGGCCCTCGTGGCCGACTCGACACAGCAGCAGAAGCTCCAGGCCATGGGCACCGCCATCCGCATTCAGCAGGATCTTGAAAAGCTGCCCGATGAAACCTTCGACGACATCGTTTATTTCGGAGCCGACAAGCCGACCATCGACCTGCTCAACGACAAGCTCGCACCGGGGGGCATCATCAACCTGGTAACGGGGGGAAAGAAGATCGGCCAGGAGGTCTCGGTGGGCGTGGGCCGAATTCACTACGGCAATACCCGCTGGGTGGGGACCTTCAGCGAGGATGCCCGGGAGGGCTATTCGGTCATCCCCGCAGACGGCGAGATCCGCCAGGACGAGAACATTCTGGTCGTCGGGGCCGGGGGACCCATGGGCCAGATGCACACCATTCGCGCCCTGTGCATGGGCAAGGGCAACGTTCGCGTTACCGCCACGGATTTCGACCAGCACCGCCTCGATGCGCTCAAGAGCAAGGCCTCGCCCTTCGCCGAGGCCAACGACGTCTTGTTCGAAGCTGTGAATCCCAAGAACGAGGCCTTGGGCGAAGGCTTCACCTACATCTCGCTGATGGCCCCGGTTGGGCAACTGGTCGCCGACGCCATCGCCCAGGCGGGGACCGGGTGCATCGTGAACATCTTCGCGGGGATCCCCATGCCCATCCGTCACGACCTGGACATGGACACCTGCATTGCCAAACGGATGTTCATCTACGGCACGAGTGGCTCGCTGATTCGACACATGCAGATGGTCCTGGACAAGGTCCAGTCCGACCGCCTGGATACCAACTGTTCCGTCGATGCGGTCTGTGGGATGGAAGGAGCCGACGAGGGTATCCGGGCCGTCGAGAACCGAACCATCGCCGGCAAGATCATCGTCTATCCGGAACTGACGGACATGGGACTGGTGGAACTGAGCCGCCTGGAGCAGGTCTATCCAAGCGTGGCCGAAAAACTCGTCAACGGCATGTGGACCGCCGAGGCGGAGCAGGAGCTGCTTCGCGCAGCCAGGTAGCCGAAGGAAAACACTGTGAACAAGACCTTGGTCTGTTTCGGATTTGGCCCCATCGCCGGCGGGCTGTTTGTCTATGAAGCCTACCGAAGCGGGAACTTTGATCGGTTCATCGTGGCGGAGGTCGACGCAGAACTGGTAGACGCCGTGGGCAGCAGCGGAGGCAGGTACACGGTGAATATCGCCCATCAGGAAGGCATCGAACCCTTTACACTGGAAGGTGTCGAGCTTCTCAACCCGACAGAGCCCGGGGATCGTCGCAAGCTACTCGAGGCCATCGCGGCCTCGGACGAGTGGGCGACCTGCCTGCCCAGCGTGGATTTCTACGACCGGGGCGCGGCGAGCGTCTCGCGACTCCTGGCCGAAGCGGTCCAAAGCAGAAACCACCCCCTGCCCACGGTGATTTACGCAGCGGAAAATCACAACCACGCCGCGGAAATCCTCGCAAGGTCTCTGCGCGACGCACTGGGCACCGAAAGGCCTGAGATCCAGGCGCTCAATACGGTGATCGGGAAGATGAGCGGTGTAATCCGCAGCCAGGACGACATGCAAAGGCTCCATCTGGCACCGGTCTGCCCGGGACTCGATCGGGCGATCCTGATCGAGGAGTTCAACCGGATTCTGATCAGTCGTATCAAACACGAGGGTTTCCAGCGCGGCATCGAAGTCTTCCGCGAGAAGCAAGACCTCCTGCCCTTCGAGGAGGCCAAGCTCTACGGACACAATGCTGTTCACGCACTGATTGCCTACCTGGCCGACGTTCGGGGTCTGGAGACGATCGCACAGGCCGGCAAGGATGCCGATATCATGGCCTGTGGGCGACAAGCCTTTCTGGACGAGTCGGGAAAGGCCCTGATCCACCGTCACAGTCACCTGAAGGATGAACTTTTCACCCCGGCGGGATTCCAGGCCTACGCCGAGGACCTTCTGGAGAGAATGGTCAATCCGTATCTGAACGATCTGGTCAGCCGGGTCGGCAGGGACCATCGCAGGAAGCTCGGCTACGACGACCGCCTCTTTGGAACCATGCGTATCGCCCTGGAAGCAGGCGTGGAACCGGTCTGCCTTGCACGTGGCGCTGCTGCGGGGATCGTTTCGATGGTCCGGCGCAGAGATGAACTGACCCAAGCCCCACAGGCCCTTCCCGGCAGCGAAGCCGATCTGAACGACCAGAGGGTATCGCAACTGCTGGAGCAACTCTGGGCAGGGCAGGCCGACGAGCGGGCACAGGAGCTTATAGACCTTACCTGCAGCGGGCTCGAATGGATCAAGAAACGCTTTCCCGCCTCAGTTCAGAATTTCTGATCGCGGAGGACGCCTACGCATTGGATAGCGGATCCCTGCCTCGGGCTGCTCAGCGCAGCTCAGGGGGAGGACCGCGTCAGGCCTGAATCACTCAGGCCTCATCCACGGTGCGGTATCGGCAGACCACATCCAGGCTTTCGCCGCCAAGTTTCCTGGCCACCAGCGGATCCTTGAGCATCGCAAGCTGGAGACAATCTACGCTGAATTCGGCATCGTAGTTGGTCTCGACGGCCCGGCCCATGCCTTCGAGGATCACCAGGTCGGCGTCGGCGCAGGCCTCGTTCAATTCATCGCTGACTTCCGAAAGGTCCAGCAAGGGAATGCCGTTGCCGGTGGAGGCGACCTCGAACATGCCGGCTTCGATCATGGCTTCCAGATCCGGATCCTGGGCCGCCAGCCTCTGGACGGTGTCGACCGTCTCGTCGGCGGTCATGTCGTTGAGCGACGGACTTTCGTTGGCTGCCAGAACCACCATGACTCCCATGAGAGTCAGCTCGCGGGCCAAGGGCATCACGCCCAATACGAAGTCTGCCCCGGCGTTGTCGACGAATATGACCGCCTTGCCCCACTTGGCCGGGACCGTCTGGAACAGGTCGGCCTGGAGGCGATCGAAATCATCCACCAGCCAGGGACGGTCCTTCATCTCCTCCACGCCCTGCAGGAAGCTCTCGGGGTCCCCGCTGAGGTGCATGGTGGAATGCGAACCCAGATCGAAGTAATTCCCGGCAAAGCAGGACTTGATCAGGTAAAGCCATTTGTCCTCGTTGGGCTGGGCATGGAGTTGCCGCACCACGTGGGGATACAGGTCGCGGGCCTTGTCGGTCCCGTCGGCCTTGACCTTCCGATACGGGTCGTGGAGTCCCACATCGCGGAGGATGTTCTCCCGCATGTAGTCCAGGTCCATGATATTCAGTTGGCCGTTGCTGCCCAGGGACCCCGGGTCGGACCGGAGTTGCTGGACCTTTTCGCCGTAGAGCTTGCGGGCCTCCTCGATCTGCGGTTCGGCCGCCCGGCCGTACAGATCGGTCGCCAGTTGCAGCATACGCTCCAATTGCTTTTCGAATACTTCAATCCAATGGTTCAGTTCATCGGGGCTCTGGAGCAGATCCCAATCCAATGCTTCGTATGACTGCGGGTCACGCAATAGACAAAAGTGGCTCATGGTCCTTCCGGTCTCTGGCGTAGAGGATTCTGGCGGCAACACGTTGCTGCCGCACCTGGGTCAGCGGGCACATTATAAGACGCGCAGGGCAACCAAAGTCAAGTCGTCAAAACGGCGCTGCAAGCCCGCGAACTTCCGCATGATCCACAGCACGTGACGAACAACGCCCTCGGCACTCAGGCCCAGCGATACCGCTTCCTTCAGGGCATCGGCCACACGCTCATTGCCGAAGCATTCATCCTGGAAGTTCATCGCTTCAGGCAGTCCGTCGGTGTAGGCAAGGATCACATCTCCTGACTTCAGATCGAACGCTTCGGTACTGTAGCGGATTCCCGACTCAATGCCCAGAACCGTTCCTCCGGTTGTCAGGCGAAGCGTGTGCCCGTCCCGCACGAGGATCGGAGGCGTGTGGCCTGCGTTGGAGTAGGTCAGCTTGCGGGCCTGGGTGTCCAGGACGCCGTAAAAAAGGGTCGCAAAATCACTGATGATCGAATCGGCGCAGAGGTCGCGATTGACCTTTCCCATCACCGTAGTCATGTCGTAAATATTCACCGCGTGGGCGCGAAGGGAAGCCCGGATCGAGGCCATCAGCAGCGAGGCGCGGACTCCTTTACCCACGATATCCGCTACCGCCAGGCCCAGATTGCCTTCTGGCAGTGCGATAAAGTCGTAGAAATCGCCGGAAAGCTCGTAACTGGGCACATAAACCGCCCCGATATCGTAGCCGGGAATCGAGGGCGGCTCGGAGGGGATCATCTCGCGCTGGACTTCCCCAGCCAGCGTGAGTTGACGCTGCATGTGCTCACCTTTCAGGGCCTCTTCATACAACCTTGCGTTAACAATTGCTGCTGCTGCCTGGGCGGCGATGGCCTCCAGAAGCGCCGTCTCAAACCAGTTGAACCGGTGAACCTGGCCGGTGTACACCCGCAAAATCCCTTCCACCCTTCCGGAATAGATCATCGGGGCACACAGCGAAGAGGCTATGCCTTCCACCCGCGCCTCGGCCGGGTAGAGCACGCGGGAATCCGTCCGCTGGTCCTCTACGTACACCGTCTTCTGCGTTCGCAGGACCTCCTGGTCGATCTGGCTCTGGTCAATCCGAATGGGCCCTTTGCGCAGATACGCTTCACTGAGGCCGTGCACCGCTGCGGCGAGCAGTTCTGTGCGATCCTCGTTAAGAAGGCGGATCATGCAGCCTTTTGCCCCCATAATGGCCACCACGGTCTTGGCCACCAGGTTCAGCAAGCTGTCCAATCGATGCTGGCCGGTGAATTCGGCCGTCAGTTGATAGAGCATTGCCAGATCGTGCGCGCGCGAACGGAGCAGTTGCTCGCGCTCACAGAGGTGGCCTATTACCTTGGCGATGAGCGTGAGAAATTCCTCGACCCATTGCGGATCCCGCCGGCGTTCGGGCTTTTGCTGAGCCGTCCCCACCAGCTCCAGGAGTCCGACGGTATCCTCCCCCACCGAAATGGGGACGGAAAAGGAGGCATCCCGCGGAGAATCTCCGTAGCTGGAGCTTTCCTGGCCGTGGTCGATCCGACCATCGGACAGAATCACCGGGCCCGTTTCCCAGCAGGAAATCCGCACCTGCCTGTTGGCCACCGACGAAAGCGCCTGCTGCAACTGAAGCAGCATCTCATCCGTGAGGTATTCGCACAAAGACGCCAAGAACTACTCCTGCACTGAAGGTCCTGTTCCCAAGGCCTCATTGTAGCTTCAGGGGCCCGGGGGGCAAGTGCCTAAACGTACGTTTGGAAATGAGCCTCTCGCGAGATCGAGCCGGCGATTGTCAACCCGCAAGGAACGGATGCAACGTCCCACTCACCGGGCTTTTTGGGAATTCAGTACGCATGGGCCTTGTTGGCAGGGGCCAGGAGTCGTTTCAATCCTGCCGGCAGGGCGAATGTGGACGGGCCCGGCAGCGCTGACAAAGGCAACCCGCCTCCTGCCTGTCGGGGAATCTTCAGGCGCTTTCTTTTTCCTGCTTGACCGTCAGGGAGTTGAACAGGCTCGGCCTCGTGCCTTCCAGGGCTTCTTCCACAAGGGCTCCGGTCAACTCGTAGCTGGCCCCTTCCTGCTTGTGGTCGGGCAGATCGTACATCAGATCCAGCATGATGTCCTCGATGACCGCCCGCAAGGCCCGGGCACCGACGTTTCGCTTCAGAGCCTGTCGGGAGATGGATCGCAGGGCTTCGTCGGTGAATTCCAGGCTGACATCTTCCAGCTCGAACATGCGAGAATACTGCTTGACCAGAGCATTCTTGGGTTCGGTGAGGATGCGGATCATCGCGTCCTCGTTGAGCTGCTCGAGGTACGTAATGGAGGGCAGTCGACCCACCAGCTCGGGAATCATGCCGAAATGCACCAGATCTTCGGGCTGAACGTGGGAAAGGACCTCGCCGTAGTCTTCTGCGGGCGTCTTGCCTTTGCTGGCCTGTTCGGAACTGAAGCCGATGACCTTTCGGCCTACGCGTTTCTTGATGATGTCCTCCAGGCCGACGAAGGTCCCTCCGACGATGAAGAGAATCTGGGACGTGTCGATCTGGATGTACTGTTGCTCTGGATGCTTACGGCCTCCCTGGGGCGGGACGTTGGCCACGGTACCCTCGAGCATCTTCAACAGGGACTGCTGCACGCCCTCGCCGCTGACGTCCCGGGTAATGGAAACGTTATTGGAGGTTTTGCCGACCTTGTCGATTTCATCGATATAGATGATGCCCCGCTCGGCCGCTTCCAGATCGTAGTCCGCTGCCTGGAGCAGCTTGAGCAGGATATTCTCCACGTCTTCGCCGACGTAGCCGGCCTCGGTGAGGGTGGTCGCATCGCCAATGGCAAAGGGGACATTCAGCACGCGGGCAAGGGTCTTGGCCAGCAGCGTCTTTCCGCAGCCGGTGGGCCCGACCAGCAGGACATTGGACTTCTCGATCTCGACCGAGTCGTCATCGAGGTCTCCGTGGGCCAGTCGCTTGTAATGGTTGTGAACGCTGACCGAGAGGACCTTTTTGGCGTGCTCCTGCCCGATGACATACTCATCGAGGTATTCACGGATCTGCCGTGGAGAGGGAATCGAGGTGAAAAGCGGTTTGGACTGGGCCGCACGTCGCTGTTCCTGCCGAATGATATTGTGGCAAAGCTCCACGCAATTGGCGCAGATGAACACCCCGTTGGGGCCTTCCACGAAGGGGCCTGCTTCTTCATGCGAGCGATTGCAGAAGCTGCACTGATGGCCCTTCCGGCTGGAATCGCCGCCATTGCCCCCATCGTTGCTCTTGTTACTGCCTCGGGTATTCATTACGTCTCCTTCTTGCCCAAACCATCGTCCTCCTCCCGGTCCTCTTGACCATCGGCACGGGATGGGGCGTCGCTTGAGCCGGAAATATCCTTATCCTTGCTGGTCTTGATCCTTTCGGGATTGAGTCCGAGAATACTCAGTCGCAGTCTCTTGAACTCCTCATCGCTGATCTCGCCACGCTCTCGCAATTCCGAGAGCCCCTCCATCGTGAAGGGACTGCCGCCGGGAGCGGAGTCTTCCATCGCACGGACGAATTTCGGACGAATCCAGATCATCCATATAACTGCCGCCAACGCCACTATCCCGAGAATGATCGTGCAACCGACAATAATCTGCATGGTGGCGGTCAAATCAGCCAACAATGTCCCGAAATTTGGACTCATTCCGTCATTTATAGGCAACAAAGCCTTGCGGTTCCAGAATTATTCTAGTCCTTTGAAAAGGCCTTGGAGATGATTTCCACGGCCCGAGGCGGGGCACAAATCAGGAATTTTCCTCCCAGCCTTTGCCCAGGTTTGCCGTTACAATATGGTCGGCACCAGCCTTTTTCGCTATTACCGCCCCTTGGGAGACTGCGGAAATGACCACACTTCACCCTCGGCCCGAGGCCCAGCCGGTTACAGAACGACTGGCACAGATGAGAACCCGATTTCGTTTGGAGCATTTGGCTGTAGGGACCTTGGCTTGTCTGACACTGCTCCCGGCCTGGGCGGTTCTGTGGACCTTGGTCCTGGGATATTGGCCCGACCAACCCCCCACCTGGCTGCGGTGGAGCCTGCTGCTGGGAGCCTTGGGCTCGGTTCTGGCCGCCGGTGCCTGGCTGATGGTAACCGGGCTGTTTCGGCGACGTAACCTGGCCCAGGTGGCCAGGCAGATCGAGCAGTCCCTGCCGCAACTGCAAAACGACCTTATCAACTCCATCCTCCTGGGACAGGACGACGGCCAGGCCAGCGAAGAACTGGTGCGCGCCGCACTGGTTGAAGCCCGGAAACGTACAGGACAGGTTCGGCTCGAGGAGAGCATCCGCAGAACCGCCTTGAAGCGATGGTCGATCGCCGGGGGCGTCTTTGCCCTGCTTGCCGCGCTGCTTGCGATTCTGCAGCCGGGACCCATGCGACGCGGTCTGCTGGCCGCCATGCCCGGAACCTATGTCCCCCACCTGAACCAGCTTACGTTGATCTCCCTTTCCCCGGGCGATGCAGAACTCTACGCCGGCCAGGACTGGAGCATCCAGGCCCGCGTCGAGAATCCCGACGGCCTGGAATTGGAGGGATCCGTCCTGCTGGAAGACGGCTCACAGGTCCCCCTGGATGCTTCACAGGATCACAGCCTGTTCACCCTGCCGATGGGCCCTGCCGGGAAGACAACCCGCTATGCGGTGCGCATTGGAGACTCCCGCTGGCCGGCCGATCGGCCTTGGTATACGCTGACCGTCTGGCCCGAAGCCCGGATCGAGCGTCTTATCCTCCGCTACGAGCCACCGGCCTATACCCACAAACGCACGCCACCCCGGGAGCAAGAGCCCGCCCAGGGACCCATACGATGCCCCATCGGGACCCGCGTGGAGGTTTTCCTCCAGACCGACCGACCGGTCGACAGTGTTCTGCTGGATCGCAAGGATCATCCACTGGTGACGTTTTCTTCCTCGGCGGGGCGCATCCACCGTGTCCGCTGGAAAGTGACCCAGGACGGCCAGTATCGCATTCTCCTGCGAAACAGCGACGGAGAAGTCTTCTCCCAATTGCCCTCCGCAACGGAAGCAGGCTACTACTCCATCACCGCCGAACCGGACAGCCCACCCCGGGCAGATTTCGTTGAGCCCGATCGGGACATCTCCGCCGCCCCGGGCCAGACAGTGACCCTGCGTCTGACGGCTTCGGACCGCTACGGCCTTTCGGAGTTGAAGCTGCTGGGACAGATCGAGTACAGCCGGCGAGAGAAGAGACCGGAATTCCTTTTCGAAAAGGCCTTTGCGGTCTCCGGAGAACTCCAAGCCCAGGTGAGCTACCCGCTGACGATTCCGGAGGACCTGCCGGCCGATGGGTCGCTGGCCATCGTGTACCATGCCGTGGCCATCGACAATCGTTCCCTGCCGGAAATGGACCTGGGACCCCAATCGCATTCCAGCGACCGGTTCCGCATTCATGTTCAGGACCCCCAGAAAATCGCCGCCGAGAAGCTCCGCGCCTATGAGGCCCTGCGAAAGCGACTTCTGGAGCTTCTGCGGATGCAAGCCCGACTTCGAGTGGATACCGGTATCTGCCGCTCCAAAGAACAGCTCGAACCGATCCGCTCGTTGGGCGTGACACTTCTCCGCGGCCAGAAGGCGGTGCAGACAGACCTCAAAGACCTGGTGGAGACCTTCGACTTTCCGCCCGATTTCCTTCCGATAAAGCAGGTTTGCGCTTCCCTGGCCGCCGGGGACGCCCTGGAGGCTCTCGGGCAGGCCCAGGTGCTGGCGACCCTGTCGTCTCTGGAGGACAAGCAGGCATCATGCGATCTGCTCGGGGCCACCCAGGAGAGAATCATCGAGAGCCTCAAGACCCTCCTGGTCATCCTGCCCTCGCTGGCCGACCGCCGGGAAAATCAGCAAACCCCCGAGGGCGCCGACCTGCCTCCCGAGACCCGGCAGAAGCTCCAGGACCTGAAAGAGCAGCTCAAGGAATTTGTCGATGCTCAAAAGAAGCTCATCCAAGCCGGGGATCGCCTGGCCAAGAAGCCCGTCGACGATTTCACCTCCCAGGACGTCGAGCAGCTCAAACAACTCATTGCCGCCCAGGACAAATGGGAGAAGTTTCTCAACGAAGCGTTCACCGACCTGAGCAAGATGGCCCGGCAGGACTTCTCAAATCCCTCCCTGCTGAAGGAACTGGCCTCGGTGAAAACCGATGTCACCATGGCCAAAGATGCCCTGGAGAAAAAGGCCGTCGAGATCGCCACGGCCATCGAAGACAACGGAATCGAAAACGCTCAAAGCCTCACCGCCAACATCGAAAAGTGGCTCCCGGATGAACCGGACCGGGCCAAGTGGAAAATGGAAGACCCGGCCGATGGTCATGAGCTTACCGAGCAGCCCGAACTTCCCGATCAGCTTGAGGATCTGGTCGGGGACCTGCTGGAAGAGGAAGAGGACCTCTTTGAGGAAATGGAGGACATGACCGGCAACTACAACACGTCGGGAGACAAGGGCATCGGTTGGGACGCCATGGACGGGCCGATATCGAGCATGAATGCCCAGGGCGTGACCGGGAATCAACTTCCAAACAAGAACGAGATGTCAGGCCGAAGCGGCGAGGGACGCCAGGGCAAAAGCTCCGGAGAATATGTCGAGGACAAATCCGTGGGAAAGGGAGGCCGAAGAACCCCGACCCGCCTGACCCCCGATGCCTACCAGAAGGGGCAGATCGACAACCAATCCAAGGAACCCGCCGGCGGAGCCACCGGAGGCGGCAAGCTCTCCGGCGCCGGTGCAGAAGGTCTTGAAGGCCCTGTCCCGCCGGAGATCAAACAGCAGATGCAGCGGCTGGCCGGTCGACAGGCCGAGCTGATCCACCGGGCCGAAAAACATCGCGCAAGCTATAAGCCAAATGACTATAGGAACTTCGAACTCGGCAAGACCATCCAAACCCTGCGAAGGCTCCACCAGGACCTCAAGAACAACCGGTACGGCAACGCCCTGCGCAGCAAGCAGCAGGTCCTGGGGCAACTTCGGCAGACCAGCCTTTTGCTGACAGGCCAGGTCCATGTCGCCGAGGATACATCCCAATCCATGCCCAAATACCTTCGCGAAATGTCCACCGGGACCGATCCGGATCCCAGCGACCCGGCTGAATACCGCAAGGCCCTCAAGGAGTACTACCAGCGGCTCAGCGAAATCCAGCAGTAGAAGCGTTATCTGCATCGGATGCTTGATCCGGCCCAGGCCGATTGCGAAGATCAGCCTGCGAAGGGAGAGATGCATTGAGCCGTAAACCAAATATTATCTACTTCATGGCCGACGACATGGGAGCCGGGGACGCTTCCTGCTATCAGACCAGTGCGTTCCAGACCCCCGATATCGACCGACTGGCCGGCGAGGGAATGCTTTTCAGCCAGGCCCACGCCCCCTCGGCTGTGTGCACTCCCACCCGTTACTCCGTACTGACGGGCAGATACTTCTTTCGGACCTGGAAGAAATACAGCGTCATCAGCGGTTTCTGTCCGCCAATGATCGATCCCGCCCGTCCCACACTCGCGTCGGTATTGAAGCAGGCCGGCTATCACACGGCCGCAATCGGCAAATGGCACCTTGGGATGAATTTCCAGACCAGGCGATTCCAGGGCCACTCCCTTCCCGAAGGCGGTTACAACCAGGAGGGGTTCGATTTTACCCGTCCGATCACCGGTGGCCCGACAAGCCTGGGCTTTGACCGCTATTTCGGCATCAGCGGCAGCTTGAACATGGGGCCCCACTGCTTCATCGACCAGGACCGAACCGTCGGTATTCCAAGCGTGTACTACGATTCCAACCGGGCAGTGCCGGCCGAGAAGGACACTCCCGGAGCCGCGATCGGGGTGGAGGACTTCGACTTTTCCACCGTGGATATCGTGCACTGCGAGAAGGCAGTGGAATTCATCGAGGACCATCACCGCACGCGTCCGGATGAGCCGTTCTTCCTGTACTTGACCCCTTCCGCCCCCCACGGGCCCTGTGTGGCCCCCGATTTCCTCAAAGGCGCCAGTGGCGTAAGTGACCGCGCGGACCTGGTCTGCGTGCTGGACTGGATGGTGGGCCAACTGCTCGATACGCTCGAGCGGCTCGGGCTCGACGAGGAAACCCTGGTGATCTTCACCAGCGACAACGGCGCCGCTCCGTCGGCCAAAAAGGAGCTTCCCGCCGGTCACCGCGCCGGCGGCGACCGCAGGGGCTACAAGGCGGACATCTGGGACGGCGGCCACAGGGAACCGCTGCTGATCCGCTGGCCCGGGAGAATCGACCCGGGCAGTCGCTGCGACCAACTGGTCTGCCTCAGCGATCTGCTGGCTACCTGCAGTGAACTGGTGGGAGTGGATCTGCCCGATGGCTGCGGAGAAGACTCCGTCAGTTTCCTGCCGCTGCTTGGCCAACCGGACTGTCCCGTCAGAAAGGACCTGATCCATCAAAGCGCAATGGGCAGGCTGGCCCTTCGGGACCATCAATACAAGTTTATCGATGCGGTCGACTCGGGCAACTTTCATTGCAGCACCTGGCAGCAACCCCAGCCGGGCCGGCCCGAGGGAATGCTCTTTGACATGTCCAAGGACATCGGCGAGCAAGAAAATCTCCTGCCCGAGATGCCCCAGCGAGGCCAGCAGATGCTCCAGCGTTTGAGAGCCTGCATTGAACAGGAACATTCTCGTGATGCCGCGGTTTCATAATCCAGTAACCTTTCAGCCCCTGATGGAGCCTCCCCGATGATCAACCGCAGACGTTTTCTAAAAGGCATGGCCGGTTCTGCCGCAGCGGCGGCTGTTAACCTTCGCATTCCGCAAGCCCTGGGCCAGGCCACCGACGCTTCGACCGGTCCGGACAAACGACCCAACATCGTGATGATTCTTGTCGATGACATGGGCTTTTCCGACCTGGGCTGCTACGGCTCGGAGATTTCCACGCCCAACCTGGACAAGCTGGCAACCAACGGCATTCGCTTCACGCAGATGCACAATACCGCCAAGTGCTTCCCGTCGCGGGCCTGCCTGCTCACTGGTCTGTATGCCCAGCAGACGGACATGCACAAAAGACCGGGCGAGTTGAAAGACAGCGTCACCTTCGGCGAAGCCCTCCGGTCGGCCGGCTATCGCACGATGATGTTCGGCAAACACCACGGCCGGGAGAATATGTTCCACCGGGGCTTCGACCACTACTGGGGCCTGCGGGACGGAGCATGCAACTTCTTCAACCCCGGCAAGCCCCGACCCGGCGAACCGGTACCTGCTCAGAAGGGTCGCCACAAGCGATACCGCACCTTCTGTTTCGATGAAAAAACCGTCTCGCCCTTTACCCCCGAGCAGAAAGACTTCTACACCACCGATTACTTCACAAACTGGGCCTTGGATCACCTCAGGAAGTACCAGGGCGAGGACAAGCCCTTCTGCATGTACCTGGCCTATACCGCTCCGCACGATCCGCTGCATGCCTGGCCGGAGGACATCAAGAAATACCAGGGCAAATACGACCAGGGCTACGACCCGATCCGAAAGGCGCGCTACGCCCGGCAGATGGTCAGCGGCCTGATCGAAGAAGAAAACACGCCCCTTTCCGAAGAAGTATTCGACGACTGGGACAAGCTCAGCCCGTCGAAAAAGAAGGACCAGGCCCGCCGGATGGAGGTCTATGCGGCCATGATCGAGTGCATGGACCGCAACGTGGGGCGCCTGGTCGACTACCTCAAAGAGACCGGCGAATTGGACAACACGCTGATCCTCTTCGCCTCGGACAACGGCGCGAATTCCTCCTACGTGGAGATCGGGGACGGCCCTATCGGAACCGTCGGGCGCTATTCCTCCCAGGGCGACAACTGGGCCAATGTCAGCAATACCCCCTTCCGCTACTACAAGAACGACAACTACGAAGGGGGCATCTGCACACCGATGATCGCTCACTGGCCCAAGGGCATCGCCAAACCGGGGCGAGTCGACACCTTCTGCGGACACTTCATCGACGTGATGCCGACGATGCTGGAGGTGGCCGGGGCGGCCTATCCCGAGACCTACGACGGTCGCAAGGTCCTGCCCCTGCCCGGGCAGAGCTTTGCTCCGGCCTTTGAGGGCAAGGATCTTAAACGCAAAGAACCTCTCTTCTTTGACTGGGGCTCGGGCGAGGCGGTCATCGACGAGCAATGGAAACTCGTCAGCTACCGCGGCGAATGGGGCCTGTACGACCTGAAACGCGACCGCAGCGAGATTCGCAACCTGTACGATTCCAAACCTGCCCAGGTCAAACAGCTCAAGCAGATGCACGCCGACTGGCTGGAGAAGTGCGAAAAACAGCGGGCGATAAACGGCTGAGGACACCGCAACGGAAGACAGAACTCCGGGCTGGGCTGCTCAGCCGTACCCGTAGTCGGCCAGGTCCTGCTCGTCCAATCCGTGCAGGTGCCCGATTTCGTGCAGGAGCGTCTTGCGAATCAGCCTGCGAAGCTTTTGTTCATCAATGCCCCCGCCTGACCTGCGGCTTCTGAGAAGAATCCCAAGTCGAAACAGCACGATGGTATCGGGCAGGCGCATGGAGTCCTGCACCCCTCTGCGGGTCAGAGGCACGCCGGTGTACGTGCCCAGCAGGTCCTCGGGCCGGGTCGTCTCCAGGCGGCTGAGCTGCTCGGTGCTCGGTGCGTCCAGGGCATTGACGAAAACCTCCTCGATACGCTGAGCGATCTCGGGGGGCAGGGACTGGATCTCCTGCTCGAGGGTCTTATCGAACATCTCCCGCATCTGCTTGTCGATCTTCATGGGGCTTCCTGTACTGGTTCAGCTCCTGGTAGGATAGCGTCTCGGCAGGCGCCCGACAGCCGGAATGCGAGTCTTGCAACGGCCGATCCAGCGCGCATACCATTCTCCACAAGCGGTTTGGGCTTGCAATCTCACGGCAAAACGTTTGAATGAATTCCGCAAGCCTTGTCTTGATAATCTGCGGAACAATTTGACAGCCCTCAAAAGGAGGCCTTCATGGCACTACCGAAGAAGAAACTTGGACGCACCGGACTGGAAGTCACTCAACTCGGCTACGGAGCGATGGAAGTTCGAGGCCGGAAGATCTGGGGAGGCCGACCGGTCACCGATGACCAGGCCAAAACCATCCTCAAGGCCGTGGTTGATTCGGGAATCAACTTCATCGACACCGCCAACGACTACGGCAAGAGCGAGATGTACATCGGACGCCACATCGCCCAGCGCCGCGACGACTACTACCTGGCCACCAAGTGCGGTTGCCACGTGGTCTTCGGGGCCGAGAAGAACGGCACTCCCCACGTGTTCACCAATGACAATCTCTATAGGAACATCGCCGAGTCGCTGATGCTCATGGAAACCGAGCAGGTGGAGATCCTGCAGCTTCACAATCCAGCGCCCGAGGTGATCGAAGAAAACAAGATCGTCGATACGCTCAAGGAGCTGCGCGAGGCCGGCGCGTGCAAGTTCATCGGGATCAGCACGACCAGTCCGCATATCGGGACCTACCTTTCCTGGGATGTCTTCGACACATTCCAGATCCCCTACTCCGCTCTGGAGCGGACCCATGAAAACTGGATCAGCAAAGTCGGCCAGGCCGGTGCGGGGGTGATCATCCGCGGCGGCGTGGCCAAGGGCGAACCCGGCGAGGGACAGGGCCCGGAACAGAAATGGGCCGCCTGGGAGAAAGCCAAGCTCGACGAGTTGCTCGAACAGGGCCAGTCGCGGACGGACTTCATGCTCCGCTACACGCTGAGCCACCCGCAATGCCACACGACCATCGTCGGTACGCTCAACCCCGAGCACCTGAAGAATAACATCTCGGTGGCCGAAAAGGGCCCCCTCAGCGACGACGTCTATGCAGAAGCCAAAAAGCGACTGGATTCAGCCGGTGTGACCGCCGAAGACGCCGGATAATTCTCCGGGCGGAAAATCCCGGCAAGGACGCAAACCCCAAGCCCCCCGCATCGCCGGGGGGTTTGTCATGCGCCTCGCGTTACGCTCAGAGCGAGCCCTTGGTGGAGGCGATTTCTTCCGGTCGGTCCGGATCCACCTGCACCGCCCGGCGAAGCGCCTGGGCAAGGGCCTTGAAGATCGCCTCGGCCACGTGGTGATCGTTGCCTCCGTAGGGCACGTTCACATGGAGATTCATCCGCGCAGCGCCGGCCAGGGCGCGACAGAACTCCTCGACGAGCTGCGTATCGAAGCTGCCGATTCTATTCGAGGCAAACGACACCCGGAACACCAGCACCGCCCTGCCCGAAAGATCCAGAGAGACATTGGCCAGTGTTTCATCCATGGGCACCGAGGCCCACCCGTACCGGTAGATGCCTTTCTTGTCGCCGATGGCCTGGGCCAGGGCCTCTCCGATGCAGATCCCCACATCCTCGACGGTGTGGTGGTCGTCCACTTCCAGATCGCCCGAGGCCTCGACGCTCAGATCGCACAGGCTGTGCTTTCCCAGGTGATCGAGCATGTGATCAAGAAATCCGATCCCGGTATTGCAGGAGGTCCTGCCCCGGCCCCGAAGGGTCAGATCCACCTTGATCTGCGTCTCCCGCGTCTTTCTTTCAACGCTGGCCCTGGGCTCGGTCATGTCAGTCTATCTCCTCTAGAGCAGCCAGAAGCTGCCGATTTTCGTCCTCGCTGCCCACGGTGATTCGCAACTTATCGGCAACGACTCCCTTCTGGAAGTATCGGATGTAAATGCCTTTGCGCTTGAGAGCCTCTGCGATGCGCTCCGGATCGGCTTTGGGAGGTCTGGCCAGCAGGAAATTCGCCCGGGAAGGCCAGAGCTTCCAGCCGAGGCCCTCCAACCCCTCGGACAGGCGCGTGCGGGACTCGACGATGCGCCTGGCGCAATCGTTTTTGTACTCTTGATCACTGACGGCTGCGGCAGCGAGTGCCGCTGCCAGTGTGTCCACGTTGTAAATCTGCTTGACCTTGAGCAACTGCTGCATCAATGCCGGCTTGCAGATGCCGTAACCCATCCGCAGCCCGGCCAGGCTGTAGCCCTTGGACAAGGTCCGCAGCAGCACCAGATTGTCATGCCTGTCCATCAGTTCCAGCGCGCTGGTGGGGGCAAAATCCACATACGCCTCATCGACCACCAACAGACCTGCAACATTGCCGGCCAGGTGGTTCAGCGCGTCGTTGTCCACCCAGGCACCGGTCGGACTGTCCGGATTGGCCACGAAGGTCAGCGTCGCCCCGGCCTCGATGAGTTTCTCCACGGGCAGTTCAAGTGATTCGTCGTAGGGGATTTCGATGATCGGGGCATCCTCAACCTGGCCCTGGGTGAAGTAGAACCCGAAGGTCGGGGAAGGATAGGCCACGGCTCTGCCGGGGCCCAGACAGGCCCGGGCCAGCATGACAATCACGTCGTCGCTGCCGTTTCCGGGCAGGATCCACTGGCGGGGGATTCCCAGATGTTCGCTGACCGCGTTTCGGAAGACGTCGGCCATGGCGTCGCCATATCTTCGAAGCATGGCGGTGTCGAAGTCCCGCAGGACCTCCCGAACCCGTGGGGAGGGTGGATACGGATTCTCGTTGGTATTGAGCTTGATCACCGACTGACCCGGGCCGGGCTGCTCGCCGGGAATGTAGGCGTTCATGGACTCAATGTTGGGTTTGAAGTTGGTCATTCTTGCTCAACAATGCACTGAGCCCGGAAGCAGGAATCGGCAATCGTCCGGGCTTTCGATCGCAGGCAGAGAGTGTATCGAAACCCGAAGGCTTTGTGTATCCCCATTTGGGCTTCCCGATGATTCGCCTCGAAGAGGCGCGAAATGCTCCCGGGTATTGACTTCCGGCCTGAGGTCCTGTATTGGATATCCACGCGGATCCTGATCCTTCGAGGCCTGAGAAGATGCGCCGATGACCGAGAAACCCGATCGCAAGCCCTGGCTGCAGTACAGTGTCGCGGGGAAAGCTTTCATCCTCCCGGTTCTGGTACTGATGGGCCTGGGGTGGCTTCTGGACCGCTGGACGGGTTTGTACCCCGGTTTCAGCGTCCTGGGGGCGATCGTCGGGTTTTTCCTGGGCCTGTGGATCCTGATTCGGATCGAAAAGCGCCTGGTCGATCAGGAAACACAGCGCCGCCAGAGTCACTCGACCACGGAGAAACCGGTTTCAACCGACAACGGAGATTAGCCGCGAAACTCACGCGACCGATCGACGTTACATTTCTTAACCACAACCAGCAAATCGAAAGGCGAGTCGTTGCCCGATACCACCCCGAGCACACGGATGAGTTGGCCCGCCTTGTTCGTGGCCTTTCTTACAGGACTCCTGGCAGCGCTGGTCCTTTGGGTGGCGGTGCCCTACAACAACAAGGTTATCGGAGGAGTTCAACTCGCCGACAGCTACCTGCCCGTGGCCGCTGTGGCTCTGCTGCTCCTGCTGGTCCTGGTTATCAATCCTTTGCTGCGTCTGGCCGGGCTCAGGGGATATGGGCGCACCCAGCTTGCTGTCATCGCGTTTATCCTCCTGGCGGCCAGCGTGGTCCCGGGAAGCGGCATGCTGGGGCACATGCCCTACGCCATCAATCAGTACCCCATCGAGGTGGCAAAAAACGAGGGTTGGGACAAGGCGTACAAAGAGGCGGAGATCCCCGCCAGGCTCTGGCCGGATACCGTCGGCTACGGTGCGGATATTTACGATGCCCGGGCCATGCTCAACTCCCTGCCGGCCGATCAGCCCATTCCCTGGAGCAACTGGCAAGACCCCGCCCTGCTCTGGGGTCTGCTGATTTTCGCCTCCTGGATGATGATGATGGGGCTGGTCCTCATCGTCCTGCCTCAGTGGCGCCGAAACGAGCGCCTGCCCTTCCCGCTTCTAAACGTCTATGAGTCTCTGGTAGAGGACCCCGGCAAGAAACACCTTCTGCCACCGATGTTGCGATACAAGGGCTTCTGGATTGCTGCCACGATCGTCTTTCTCCTTCATCTGCTCAGCGGCTACAATCAGTATTACCCAGACGCGGTCCCAGCCGTGCCGCTCAAATGGGATCTGTCGCGGCTGTTCACCGAGGACCCGCTTCGCAATATGCCCATCTACGTGAAGAGGTCGCAGTTAACATTCCTGTTTTTCGGCGTGGCCTTTTTCATGCCCGGGCGTATCGGCTTTTCGATCTGGTTCTTCACCGTCGGCTACGCCTTCTACGAGATGATCGGCAAGAGCTACAATCCCCCCTATCGCGGAGACACGATCGACTATCAGCGTTTCGGCGCCACCATTGCGGTTGCCTGCTTCGTGATCTACCTGGGCCGGAAGCGATGGGCACAGGTCTTTGCCTCCCTGGCCGGACCAAAGGGCAGAAATCGGGCCGAGTGGGGACAGGACCTCAAAGCCCTCCTGATGCTCCTGGCCGGGGCCGGAGGGATCTTCGCCTGGCTCATCTGGGCCAATGTCCCGCCGGTCTGGTCGCTGATCTTCACGATTTTTGCGTTTATGACCACGCTGATCATTTCCCGCGTCCTGGCCGAGACCGGCATGCCGTTCCTTCAGCTTGGGCCCGGCTCCTCCAACCGAGACCACATTCTGTTTTTGAACCTGATGCCTGCCAAATGGGTGACCCTTTCAACCATGTACTTCGCGCGGGTGATCAGTGTCATGTTCCTGACACTCTCGCAGGTATCCCTGGCAGCCATCGGGATGCACGGCCTGGCCCTGGACGAGCGGTCCACCCCCCGCCGGCGAAGCAACCTGGCCATCGCGGTCCTGGGCCTGCTGGTGGTCGGACTTTTTGTCGCGGGGGCGATGCACCTCTCGGGAGCGTACCGGAACATCAGCACCCTCGATGGCCGACAGATGATCGGAAGCAACTCGGTTGGCCTGTTTCACCAGGCTACTCGGCAGATGCTCACCCTTCAAAGTGGCCGAACCGACGCACCGGTCTTCTCCGGCTGGGGGCACATGGGCTTTGGCGCGATCCTGGCAATCATTCTGGAAATCCTGTGCCTTCGAAGCGCTGTCTGGCCGATCCACCCGGCCGGGCTTGTGCTGGCCGATACCACGTTTGTCCGGGCCGTCTGGGCCAGCGTTTTCCTGGGTTGGCTGGCCAAGATCATGCTGCTTCGTTTCGGGGGGGCCCGCCTGTACAGAACGGCGGTGCCCATCATGCTCGGAGCGATCATAGGAGAGGTTTTTGCCGGCATCTTCTGGACCATCGAACCGGCGGTTCGAATCTTGTTGGACCTTCCGTATCAGGTACTGCAACTTGCGCCTGTTTAAGCCTTTGAAAAACAACCTGACCCCCTGGCGACCTTTCGAATTTCCAGGCCGGCGGACATCCGTTTGGCCCATGCTTGCGAGTTGGGTATGATGACCTCCATGCGCCGAAACTGCTCACTTCGTCTTCCGGTTTTTGCTCTGGGCCTTTTATGCGCTGCCACCTGGGTTCATGCCCAGCAGGGCCGCATCGAGCAAGGGCCCTACCTGGAGAACATCCATCGCGACACCCGATGGCTCAGCTCCTTCCCCTCCCGCGTGGTCGGCACGCCGGGCCATCGGCAGGCGCTGGCAGAGATGATTCAGAAGGTCCGTGCCGTTCCGGACGTGAAGGTATGGGAACTGGAAGTGCCCGTGGTCATGCCCGAAACCACCCGGGCGGAACTTACCGTCGACCAGGGCCTCATGAGCGGCACCCACCGGGTCTACCCGGTCTACCCGGCCGGGGCCAGACCCAGCACGACACCCTCCGAAGGACTCCGCGGCAATTGTGTCTATGTTGCCCAGGGGCTGCCCCATCAGCGGAAGCCTCGCAGTCTCAAGGGTCAGATTGCCGTAATGGAAGTCACCGGCCGACACAACTGGCAAGGCGTCTGGAACGATCTGCCCGCAGCCATCGTGCTTCTGGGAAGCGATGAAATGGATTCGCGTGACGCAGTCAGCCATGTCCTGCGGGTCTCAGCGAATATTCCGCGATTCTTTGTCCCCGACGGCCCCCTGGCCGATGCCTTCCGCAAGGGGCAGATCCAGCAGGCAACACTGAATGTCAACGTGCAGTGGAGGCCCAAAGGGGGCAAATGCATCCTGGCCCTGGTGCTGCCCGAGGGGGGCGGAACCGGCAGAAAGGCCCTGGCCCTGGGCGCCCAGTTGGATGCGATGAGTTTCGTCCCGGACCTGGCCCCGGGGGCAGATGCCGCACTCGACTCGGCCATGATGCTCAATCTGCTGCGACACTACAGCCGGAATCGACCCGACAAACCATTGATGTTCATGTTCTTCGATGCCTTCGGGATCGACCAGAAGGGCATCCGGGAGACGTTTCTGACTTTGTCTCCGGCGAATCGGAACACCCGGTCCTCCCGCGAGGAACACCAGGGACGCCTGGAACGCTACAAGACCGATGCGGCCCTGAGCCAGGAACTGGAACGAAGCAACGACCCGCTGGCTACGTTCTCCGATCCCCGCTTCGCCTCGCTGGAGCCTTACGTAAAGGACGAAGCCGCTCGTGAGGTCATCGAGATCGAGACAAAGATGCATCCGTTGCGTCTGGCCCAGTACGATCCGGAGACGCGGCTCAGCCCGGAATTGCAGGAAAAGATCGATCAACTCGCTTTGCGTCGAACGCAGTTCTTCCAGGCAGAAAAGGCCCTTCTGAGCGGCGACTTTCCCAACGAGACATCTCGACAGTTGGCTGCGGGACTTTGGCACCAAGCCAGGCAACGTATTCAAACTCAGTACGCCCAGGCACTGAATTGGCAACGACGGTTTGCCCGCCATGCCGAAATCCGCCGGGAAGTCCTGGAGGCCCTGGCGATTTCGGATCCCGAGTCCCAGGCGATCGGCGCCCTGCTTGCCGTGGATCTCAGCGATGCGGGTGTCGCAGCCGGCATGACCCCCATGTCCAGCTACTGGGGCCAGGACGATGCCAAGCCGGTCGAACCGTTCCGTCAGTGGATCGAACGGGTCATCAAGGACGAGAAAGACCAGATCTGGACCCCGCAGGAACAGGTCGCCATCAACACGACGTATATCAAGGGCGGCGGAGGCAAATCCCTGGGTGAACCCGTCGTGGGCATCATGCCGGCCATGACCGGCTACGTCTCCAACTACGGTGTCATGGGCGTCACCTGGACAACGACCTCCGCTCCAAGAATGCGGCTGGATACGCCGATCGACACGTTCGACCGGCTGGACTGGTCCCGGCTGGATCCGCAGATCATGGCAACGACGCGCCTGATTGAGCGAATGGCAGTCCAGACCCGGAGCTTCAACTGGGCAGCCCCCGGGGCGATGAGAATCAAGTACGATCGTATCGAGGGACTGGTCGTGGACCGCTCGCCGGGAGAACCCGTGCCTCGCCTGCCCATGGGGGGATTCCTGGCCTGTATAGAACACGGGTCGGTTTCCGGAGGACGGGCCGGGCTGCATTGGATGGACAAGGTCCCCGGAATCCGCCGGCAGGACTGGCAGTTCACCGGGGCCGACGGCAGATTCCTCTTCCCCACGATCCATACGCACATGCGCTCCGACCGGTCGATGTATTACCTCCAGGCCTACAGGGTGGAAGAGGACGGCCGAATCACCCGCGCTCTGGACTACAAGAAAGCCGGCAAAGGGTTGCGGCTCAACACCAATATCCGTGGTGGGACTCAGCCTTTGCGTGGCGTGGTCTTCTCCTGCGAGGAGGTCTCGGCCGTGGAGTTCTTCGACCCGCGATTCCTCTCACCCCTGACCAGTCTGACCGTTCTGGATGCCCGCCGGGGCACCGAGCCCCAACGGATGAACCTCACATCCTACCGGGGGGTTACGGGCTGCTTCCTGGAACCGGGAGTCAAGTGGCAGTTCATCCTCCGGGCCGGAATCACACGCAATCGAATGGCGCTGCTCAACGTCATGCCCTCTGCCCTGGAAAGCCCGCTGAAGCTGACCGACCGGGAAGTCATGGCCGGCTTCTCAACACAGAAACGCACCGATCTGCAGCAGCTTCACCAGTCAGCCGTGGACCTGTACCGCCTGGATTATATGCGACTCTCAAAATATAGAGAGGCCGGCATCCACTCCCAGCCCATCCGCAAACTCCAGGAGAAGACCGACAAACTTCTCGGCCAAGCCCGCAAGGCGTTCGAGGCCGACGACGGGAGACAGTACTACGCCAATACGACATCGGCCCTTTCCAACGAGATCCGGGCCTACCAGGCCGTGCGGGACACCGCCTCGGATGTCACGCGAGGAGCTGTCTTCCTCCTGCTGATGCTGGTGCCCTTCGCGTGGATTCTCGAGCGACTCGTCTACGCCACCCCTCACATCTATCGCCAGATCGGCATGAGTCTGGCGATCTTCACGGTGATGGCCCTGGTGCTGATGAGCTTCCACCCTGCGTTCAAGATCTCGGGCCAGCCGATGATGATCGTCATGGCCTTTGCGATCATCTTCATGAGCCTGCTGGTGATCTCCGTCATCTACTCCAAGTTCGAAAGCGGCCTGACCGAGCTTCGCAGCGGACATGCCGAGACCGCCGCAGCCAAGACAAGCCGCGGCGGTGTCCTACTCACGGCCTTTCGTCTGGGCATCGCCAACATGCGAAAACGCAAACTGCGAACCTTCCTCACCGCCGTAACCGTCGTCTTGATCACCTTCTCGCTGCTGTGTTTCATGTCTACCAGTAACTACACCGGCAGCCGGGAATACGACCTGGATCAGCCGGCCGGTTTCACAGGCGTCCTGGTCCGACAGCCTGGATGGCGCAGACTCCACGAGCAGTCCCGCATCGTCCTGGGCGCCTATGTGGGCGATCGCTACGAACTGGCTCCACGCTACTGGCTCAGCGGCGGCTGGGGCGGGACCATGAAGTTCCGCGTTCGAAGCCGCAAAACCGGAAATGACTACAGCTTCTATGGGGGACTGGGGCTCAGTGGAGCCGAGGGATCCCTGACAGGCCTCCCGGACCTTCTGAGCTACTGGGACGTATTTGCCGACCAGGGCGGCATCTACCTTCCCGATTCCGTGGCAAAGCAGATGCAGGTCCGCCCCAGGTCGGACCAAGGCCCTGGAGACATCCTGGTCTTCGCCGGGAAGGATCTTGAACTGCTCGGAACGTTTGAGCCGGGCATGTTTGACGAACAGATCCGGGATATGGAAAACGTAATGCTCACCCCCTTGGATACCGGCAGCGTCGACAAGCAGCGCCGGCAGTTGATCAACAACAGGGACGTGGACGTCATGGCCAGTGAGATGTCTTCCGGCGCGGGGCTGGAAGATTCCTCCTCCCTGCCGCGACACTCCAGTCGAGCATGCTGCATCGTCCCGGCCGAGTTGATGTCCGATCTCGAACTGGGGTCCCTGCAAAGCCTTGCCGCGGGAACCGAAGACTTCGCATCCGCCCAGGACCTGGCTCGCAAGCTCTCGGGCCTGGTCGCCCAGCCGGTCTATTACGGACAGAAGGGCAAGCCGGTCTCGGTCATCGCTTCGACCCCGATGGCCCCGTCGGCGCCCAAGAGTATCCTCATTCCGCTGCTCATCGGCGGAATGATGATCTTCAATACCATGCTCAGTTCCATTGCCGAGCGGAAGAAGGAAGTCTACATCTACACCTCCATCGGGCTGGCTCCGCTTCACGTGGCGGTGCTGTTCCTGGCCGAGGCAATTACCTACGGCTTGATGGGATCCGTCTTCGGCTATGTGGTGGGCCAGGGCGTTGCGACGCTCCTGGGCAATCTGGATCTGTTGGGAGGCTTGACGCTCAATTACTCCGGAACGCACGCCATTGCGGTTATGCTCATGGTCATGACCGTGGTGATCCTCAGCTCGCTGGTACCGGCCTACCTGGCCGGGCGCCTGGCAGCCCCGAGCAACGAGATGAGCTGGAAGGTCCCCGAGCCGGTCGACGATACGATTACCGATGAGCTTCCCTTTACCGTCACGGGTCGCGGCGCTCACGGGGTTCTCAAGTATCTCTATGAGTACTTCGACATCCACGCCGAGGGGGCGGTGGGACACTTCAGCACGGACGATCTGCATATATTCTGCCACGGCGAGGCGGGCCTGGAGCGAAGCGGCGTGGAGGCGACGGTCTGGCTTGCCCCCTACGATCTGGGAGTGCGACAGCAGGTGCGTCTGACGCTTCACCCGACCGAAGAGGAGGAGGTCTACGGTATGGAAGCCCAGTTGATCCGCGGATCGGGACAACTGGGCAGCTTCCACCAACTCAACCGCAAGTTCCTCGGGGACCTGCGTAAGCAGATGCTCGGCTGGCGGAGACTTCGTACCCGGCGCGTGATGGAGTACATCAAGGAAGGCGAGCAGCTTCTGGAAGAAGCTGCCCAGGCCCGGGCCCAGCAGGACCAGGACCCCACACAGGAGCAGGGCTGATCCATGGCAGGATCCATGCGAGAAGACAGGGAGTTTCAGGAATTTCGTAACCTGATGAACCGTCCCGAGCAGTTCGAGGACGGGTTCGGATGGCGGACGGTCGTGATGGCCCTGTTTGTCGGGCTCCTGATGACCCCTGCCCAGTTGTATATGCAGTTGGTCGCCGGCGTGGAGATGGGACCGGCCGCTCAGTGGGTGACCGTCATTCTGTATGTCGAGGTCGCCCGCCGGGCCCTGACGCGACTGAAACGCCCGGAGATCTTCGTCCTGTTCTACATGTGCGGGGCGGTGATTCACGTAGGCGGCGGGTTGCTCTGGAGCCAGTTCCTCGTTCAGAGCGAAGAAATGCGCAAGATGGGCATCGTGGAGTACATCCCCAGTTGGTTTGCTCCCAAGGATCCCGGCATCCTGGCCCAGCGGAGCTTCTTCATGACCGCCTGGATGGTCCCGGTGGGCCTGGTACTTCTCAGACTCCTGCTGACAAGACTGGATCACTTCGGGCTCGGGTACGTCATGTTCCGCCTGACCGCCGACGTCGAGGAACTTCCCTTCCCCATGGCCCCGGTGGGCGCCATGGGCATGACTGCCTTGGCAGACGCATCGAGCCAGAAGGATACATGGCGTTGGCGGGCTTTCAGCTTTGGAGGGGTAGCCGGCATGGGTTTCGGGCTGATCTACCTGGCCCTGCCCAACATGACATCCGCGGTTTTTGCCGAGCCGGTGCGCATCTTGCCCCTGCCGTTTCTGGATTTGACGACCTATACCGAGCGCGCCCTGCCGGCGATGCCCATGATGATCAGCTTCGATTTGACCTTCGTCGTCATGGGCATGGTCCTGCCCTTCTGGGCGATGGTCGGATCGTTTGTGGGCCTGATCGTCACCCTCATCGCCAACCCGATATTGCACAACCTGGGGGTTCTGAGCCGATGGCAGCCCGGCATCGGAGGCATTCAGACGGTCCAGAGCAACACGATGGACTTCTACTTCAGCTTCGGCCTGGGGCTTTCTCTGGCGGTTGCAGCCATCGGGGTTATCCACGTGGTCACCTCGGTCCGCAAACGAAAGCGGGAAATGGATGAGATGGGCAAGAGCGGCCTGGAGTGGAAGAAGCTCTTCACCCCCCCGCCGGGCCGGGGAGACTTTCCCCTGTGGGTCGCGATGGGCATTTATGTCTTCTCCACCAGTGTGTACATTGCGCTCTCCTACTGGCTGGTGAACTACGCTTCGGGTCCTTTGCTGGGCTCGAAATTCCCGCTCTGGCTGCTGCTGTTCTACGGCTTTGTCTATACGCCGATCATCAGCTACGTCTCCACCCGGATGGAAGGCATCGTCGGTCAGCAGGTGCAGATCCCCTTTGTGCGGGAGGCGACCTTCATTCTGTCCGGGTACAAAGGTGCGGCCATCTGGTTTGCGCCCATCCCCCTGCACGATTACGCGCGCCAGGCGAGGTTCTTCAAGACCACCGAACTCACGGGGACAAAGTTCACTTCGCTGATCAAGGCGGAGTTGCTGATTTTCCCCATCATGGCGGTGGGCATGGTGGCCTTTAGCCAGTTCATCTGGACGATCGACAACGTTCCCTCCGAACTGTTCCCGTACGCCAATGAGTTCTGGGAGCTGCGGGCCTACCGCCAGGGACTGATCTTCTCGGCCACCCTGCCCGGGGAGGCGGCCAGTCCGTTCCGCGAGGCGTTCCGATGGGAGTTCCTCACCGCCGGTTTCACATTGGCGACCCTGACCTATGCGACACTCAGCCACTTCGGTCTGCCGATTTTCCTGGTCTACGGCGTGGTTCGCGGGCTGGATCAGTCTGTCCCCCACGCGATTGTCCCCATGTTCATCGGCGCGCTTCTGGGGCGATTCGTCATGCGGCGGATCTTCAAGGAGAACTGGCCAAAGTATCGAATCATTTTCGCCGCGGGCTTCTCAGCCGGCATCGGCCTGGTGACCATGCTGAGCCTCGGGTTCGTATTCATGAGCAAGAGCGTCATTCGTCTACCGGTCTGATATGCCAGAGCAGAAAGAAAACTCGGTTCTCGCCTGGTCCGGGTGGCGCATGGAAGTGCCCTCCCAATGGCGACCTCTGCGCATCACCGGAGACTGGGATGCCGGCAAGATGATGATCGGAGACATGGGCCGCGCATTGCTTCAGGTGCAGTGGACGCACCCGAACGCCAGACGCTTTGACCCGGACAACTGGCTGCGCAAGAAACTCCGCAAGGCCGGGCCCGGGGCTGGAGGGCTCAAGCCGGCAAACGAGAACTTCCCAGCCAGTGCCTTTGTCCCTTCCAGCAGCGGGTCAAGCCGGGGCGATCGGGCCCTGTGGTACGGCTACGCACCGGAAGAAAATCTCGCCATTGAGCTGGTTGCGAACATCGCCGACTCTCCCCGACACAAGCTTCACCTGACCGGGCGGATCGTCCCATCCCTCCAGGCCGAAGCGGTCAAACAGCCTACGCACTGGTCGGTCTTCGGTTCAAGCTTTCTGGCTCCGGCGGATTTCTACTACACCCGATGCAATCTCAAGCTCGGCGACATGGCCCTGGAGTTTCTGGACTGGAACCGACGACGCCTCATGCTTCGACAGCTTTACCCCGCCAAGCTGGCGCTTTCCCGCAGGGAGCTTTCCCGCTGGATGGAAGTCCGGCCGTTTTCCTCCCGCCGCAAGAACAGAACCCTGCACCTGGAGGATTTTACGCACAACCGCCTCGAGGGCAAGCTGCGAAGTGCTACGCTCAATATCGCCCCACCGCTGGGCTTCATTCGCCCCCTGTGGTCCATGGCGATCGGGTTGGTCGATCCGAAACTCGACCGGATCCTCCTGGCCGAGATGCTCGCCCCCGATCCCGATGCGCTGGACCTGAAGGAGCTGGAAGAGGCGATCGATGGGATGAACTGGGCCCTGGAGCAGGAGTCGGCCGCATGAAGCTCTTCGGGCGAAAGAAGAAGCGCTCCCTGCCCCGAAGCCTCTCACTATCGGCCAAGCCGATCCAGGCCCCGACCAGCCACGCCCTGCCACGCGAGAACGGTGGCCTGAATGTGACCGTCGGCCTCGAAAGGCCCCGCTGGCAGCAGATCCTGGGGGGCGAGGAGACCATCGAGAGGACCTTCGGCCTCGACGCCTACGGCCGGAGTGTCTATGAGCTGTGCAACGGCACGCGAACGGTCAAGAAGATCATCCGGGACTTCGCCCGCCGGCAGAATCTTTCGCAGTCGGAGGCGGAGATTTCCGTGACCACGTTTCTCAAGACCATGATGAGCAAGGGACTGATAGTGATGGAACTCAAGAAACCCGATGGGAGGCCGGAATGAGCCCTGAATCTCCCCATCGCCCCGCCGACCAGGACCGCCTGCTCACCGGGCAGAAGCGCGTGGGCCGGCAAATCCAGTTGCCCTTCATCAACGCCGTGCGCATGAGTTGGCGGAACATCCGCGACCGGCTGGGTCGATCGCTGCTGGTCACCAGCGGGATTGTTCTGGCCCTGGCGTTCCTGTCGTACATGCTGGCTTCCAGCGCGATCTTCCAGAGCATCGCCGAAAACGGCTCGGAAGGATTGGTCCAGGAGTTGCGGCGCGAGAACAAGCTTGCCTCTCTGGAGCAGTCCGACGCCCAGACCGAAGCGTACTGGATGGTGGGCCTGGCCCTGATGGTGAGTTTCGTTTCCATCCTCAATGCGATGCTCCTGAGCGTTACCGAGCGGTTCCGTGAAATCGGAACCATGAAATGCCTGGGCGCCCTGGATTCGCTGATCGTCAGGCTGTTCCTTCTGGAGAGCCTGTTTCAGGCGGCTGTGGGAACCGCCTTGGGCCTGACCGTTGGCATGGGCCTGGCCCTGGCCGAAGCCTTCCTGGCCGCAGGTACAGAGACGTTCACTCTGCTGCCCTACCTTCAACTGCTCATCCGGGCCGGGCTGTGCATGCTTGTCGGCATGGGCCTGACAATCCTGGGCGCGATCTACCCGGCCTGGCGCGCCGCCAAAATGCAACCTGTCGACGCCATGCGTATGGAGGTGTAATTGTGACCGAAGAATCCGCAGAACATTCGGCTCGGCTCGAATCGGAAGAAGCCCTGGAAGAGAATCTGGAGCTGCTGGCCAGCAACGTGATTCGCGCCGTGGGCGTCAAGAAGATCTACCAGCTTGGCGGCGAAACCGTCCATGCCCTGCGCGGCGTGAAGCTTTCGGTCCAGCGAGGAGAGTATGTCTCCATCATGGGCCCCAGCGGATCGGGCAAGAGCACCCTGTTCAATATGATCGGAGGCCTGGACAAGCCCGACGAGGGCAAGGTCTTCATCGACGAGGTGGATATCGCCGCACTGGACCCTTATGAGCTTGCCTGGCTGCGATGCCACAAGATCGGCTACATCTTCCAGACCTTCAACCTGATTCCCGTCGCCAGCGCGCTGGAAAACGTGATGATGCCGATGCTCTTTGGCGGCATGCCCGAATCCGAGGCACAGGAAAAGGCCGTCACCCTCCTGAAGAAAGTTGAACTGGGCCAGCGCGTCTTCCACAAGCCTTCGCAGCTCTCCGGCGGTCAGCAGCAGCGCGTAGCCGTCGCCCGCGCCCTGGCCAACGATCCGGCGATCGTCCTGGCCGACGAGCCGACCGGAAACCTCGACCTAAAGACCGGCGAGGAAATCATCGCCCTGCTCGAAGGCCTAAAGGAAGACATGCACGTGACGGTCATCTCCGCCACGCACGACCACAAGATGCTGGCCGCCTCCGATCGCGTTGTCTACCTGACCGACGGATCGATCGTGGATATCAAGAGTCGCGACCAGTTGGATATCACCGTTGGAGATATTCGCGGCGGGCACTGAGCTTCAGCGGAGTTTCGCCTGACAGTTCGGACAGGTTTCAGGCCGATGAGGCCCAAGGCGACTGGAGCAGTTGGGGCACCGCGAGCTGAGCAGGTAGGCCCCCAGGGCCATCACGGTCAGACTGACTGCGATGACAAGCGGCGTGAATCTGGCGGTTTTGCCCGATTCGAAGGCCTTCCAGTAAGCCGGCAGAGAAAGTGCGAGCAACCCCGGCCAGATCCATCGCAGCGCGCCCATCTTTGTTGTAGAGGCCGAAAGCTGTTCCTCGCCCATGGGCAGCGCATCGACGCCCTTGCCCGTCGGCTGCCAGTCCAGATGCCGATGCCAGTCCTCTTCGCGCATCGCGAAATCGCACATCGTGTTGGTCACCATTGCAAGCGAACGCTCGCCACAGGGCCGCAACCGGGGACTTCGCCCGATCGGATCGTAGCGCAGTTCCAACTCCAGGTTTTCGCCCGTGCGAAGAAGAAGGATTGCGCCATCCCCTCGAATCAGCCACAATGCATCGTCAGGCCGCCCCATCACGGCTTCCACGGCATCGAAAACATCTTCCAGCTCGGGATTCTCCATCACCGTGCCGTTGGAAAAGCGCATGGCCATGGGCGGGATCGGCCCGTCGGAGTGAACATACCCCATGCCTCCCCGGTAGCCGACCATCAAGGCTTGACCTTTATCGAACCGAGGATCTGAGAGACCGTGGTCTTTCGGCCATCGCGGATCAACTCGATCAGAACCGTCTGGCCCGGGCGGAAGGTCTGGACGGCCTGGGCCAGCTCCCGCGGCGTGGGGACCGCCCTGCCTCCAACGGAAAGCAGAATATCACCGACCTTCAGTTGACTGGCGCTTTTGGCCGCGGTGCCCCGCAGAAGCGCTGTGATCTCCACCCCTTCCTTCACATCCTGCATACGGATGCCCAGGTGCGCCTTGACCAGCAGCTTGGACTTCCAGGGAGGATCCAACTCGCTCAACCAGCTGCGCCAAGTCTTGTCGATCTGTTCCAAGTCGCCGGGCAGAACGGCTTCCAAGGCTGCCTGGCCGGTGGAATCCTGCGCATAGGTCCGTTTGTAGGCCTCGTAAAAATCCTTGAGCTTGCCCTGCCGGGAGAGGTAGTGGATCAGGTATCGGCTCTGAGCGTAGTTGCGCTCGGGCTTCTGGAGGAACTTCTTCTGGTCCATCTTCGCAAGGGCCTCGATGGAAGGCAGCGCGCGCTGTTCGAGGGCTTCTTTGAGCCCCGTGATGTCACCGCCGATCTTCGGGGAAAAGCCGTCCGCTTCGATCTTGCCCTGCTGATAAAACGAGGCCAGACCCTCGACCACCCAGATGGCGTGATCCTGCTTGGCCAGGATCTGGTCGTTGTGATGAGCCGCGTGTGTCAGCTCGTGCAGCAGGACGCTGGAGAAGCTGATGCCGGCCAGCGTCCTGACCCGCCGAATGTAGATTCCTGAAGCATCCGGGTGGATGTCTCCCACGAACTTTCGGTAGTCGCTGACGGTTGGCAGCAGGATGGTCACCGGATAGGCGAACTCGTTGGGGAACAGGGAATTGCGCAGCATGTCCAAATGCCCTGTGATGATACTCCGGGCGTGGGCTTCGGTCCTTCCGTCGACCGCCGTGACAAACAGCAGGCGATGCGAGGGATAATAGGTCGACCGGTAGGCCTCGCCCAGCCGCTTGAGGTAGATCCCGGCGACCTCTTCGGCATCGGCGCGGATGCGTTTGGCCACCTCCGCCTGGGACTCCTGCCCGCGGGCAACAGCGCCCGCCAATAGAATCGCCAGAACTGCGACCCGTGCTGCCTTGCCTCTGTATCTCATTTCTTCACCTCCCCCACTTCGGCAGAAAGCAGGCCGATCTCCACAAGCCAGTCTCGCAGCAAAGATGGCCAGCGACGGGTGCAGGGCTCCTCGCCGGTCAGGCCGACGCCATGCCTGCCCCGGGGACAGATGTGCAGGGCTGTAGGCAACTGAGCCCGGCTCAGCGCATCGGCAAAGAGGATCGACTGCTCGACGGGCACGGTGGTGTCCTCGGCCGTATGCCAGAGGAACGTGGGCGGGTTCTCGCTGGTAACGTGCTTGTCCAGCTCGATATACCGCCGCATGTGGTCGGGGGGATTCTCTCCCAGCAGCCAGCCCGTGCGGTCACCGCGTCCCATGGCCACCAGGCTCACCGGGGCATAGCAGCACGCCAGCGCGTCAGGCCGATCCGAAAGGCGGTCGATTTCATCATGTTGGGGGGACTCTGCCCGGATGGTCGAGATACACGCACCCAGGTGCCCGCCCGCACTGAAACCCAGGAGCACGATTTGCTCAGGATCGATCCCGTTATCGCCGGCCATGTATCGAAGGAGCCGCACCGCTCTTCGCCCGTCGGCCAGGGCGGCATCGAGCATGTACGGCTTGACCCGGTAATGCAGAACGAACGCAGCCAGGCCCCACCGAGCCAGTTCCTCGGCCACGGGCTTGCCCTCGTGCTCGGCCAGGGCATTGTAACCCCCGCCAGGACAGACAATAACAGCCGGCCGGGGCTGGGATGACTCTCCACGGTACCAAGCCTGGAGGTAAGGGCGGTCTGCGCGATCCCTGCCCAGGGCCCCCGGGGGATCTTGAGGCCAAAGATCGATTTTCGCCCCGTGCTGGATAACTGGGCTGTCTTTCAATGCATTCTCTCCACGGGTCAGTATAGAGCCCGGGCAGCGCCCGGCCAAGAGGCAGATTTCCGTCGGGGCGGCCGGGAATACACTGAATTCCTGCGCAGCGATCGGCCAGACGGGTATAGCCTGCCGTTAAGACCGGAAACTCTCCAAGCGAAAGGGACAGACTATGAAGAAGATCCGAAGACTCCTTTGGCCGGCCAGTGCAGCGATGGTGCTGCTGGGCATCGCCGCCCTGCTTACAGGGCCGGCCCTGATTCCCCAGCCCGCCCGCGCCGACCAAGACGATCCCAAGCCCGATCCAGGCTCAGCCAGGGTGCTTGAGGCCGGAGACGGCCTGAAATTGGAACTCACACCCCCCGCCGGGACCAAGGGCAGAGTGACCGCAGCTGTCTATACCCTCGACGGCACACCACTGGGCCAGGTCAGCGACTTCCACGCCGGCAAGCCGGTGCAGGTGCGGATCCCCGCACTGATCGATCCCAACCAGCCCTGGCGATACTACGTGGAATACCGCTTTGGCCAAGGCCCCAACCACCGACACGTGCTGGCGTTCCTGGAAGAACAACTCGAGACGCGCGTTATAGGCCACAGCCGGATGATTGCGGGCACCCGGCCGGTGCTTCGTGTGCTGGCCACCGATCGCAGCCGCGGCGAGCCGATCGAGAACGCAAGCGTCACGGTGGAACTCAAGGACGAAAATTCCGTTCTGGCAGGCAGCGAGGGAAAAACCGACAGCAAGGGACACTTCGATGCCGAGCTTGCCCTGCCCAAAGTTGCTCCCAAATCCGCCCGCCTGGAAGTCAAGGTCAAGAGCGTCTCGGAAAGCATCATCGTTCGGACCGTGCAGATCGAGGACCCCGTCCACACGTTGCTGACCACCGACAAGCCGCTCTACCAGCCGGGGCAAATCATCGAAATCCGCTCGCTCTCGCTGGGCCGTTCCGACCGCAAGCCACTGGGTGACACGCCGGTGCTCTTTGAGGTCGAGGACTCCAAGGGCAACAAGGTCTTCAAGCAGCCTGGAAAGACCGACCGGTTCGGCATCAGCTCCTGTCGTTTCCAGCTTGCAAGTGAATTGAACCTGGGACGCTACACGATCCGGGCCATCGTCGGCGACAGCCGCGAAGAGAAGACCGTCACCGTCGATCGATACGTCCTGCCCAAATTCAAGGTGAAGTTCGATACCGACCGAAGCTTCTACAAGCCCGGCCAGAAGGTCACCGTGGACGTCCAGGCGGATTACTTCTTCGGCAAGCCGGTTGCCGGCGGCGACGTCCGGGTCGTCTGCAGCAAGTTCGATGTGGCCTACGACGAATTCAAAACCGTCACCGGCAAACTCGATGACAGCGGACACTACCAGTTCGAACTGACACTGCCGGATCACTTCGTCGGTCAGCCGCTCCAGGAAGGCAAGGCTTCGGTCAAGTTCGACGTGGAGGTGACCGATACCGCCGACCACGATGAAAAACTTACCCGCAATGTCATCGTGACCGACTCTCCGATACTCGTGGCCGCCATTCCCGAGTCCGGCCGACTGATCCCCGGCATGGAAAATCGTGTTCATATCGTGACCACCACCGCTGACGGAAAGAGCGTCTCCTGCCAGGGCAGCTTCTCCTTTGCCAACACAAAGGGCCCGGCGGAGACGGACGCAGCCGGTTTCGGCCGGATCGTCCTTTCTCCCACCCAGGATGGGTCCGGGGAGCTTCACCTGCGTCTGAAAGACAAGCAGGGCAACCAGGCCGAGGTAACCGTCAAACTCAGCCGGGCCGAGAGATCCGAGGAGTATCTGCTGCTTCGCACCGATCGGAGCCTTTACGACGTGGGAGACCGGATGGAACTGACCATCCACTCCACCGGCAAGACGGGCACGGTGTACGTGGATGTGATCCGGGACGGCCAGACCTGGCTGACCCGGACGCTTGAATTGGAGGGCGCCCAGGCCAGTACGAAACTGGATCTGGAAGCGGGCCTCAGCGGCACGGTGCAGATCAACGCCTGGATGCTCCAGAGCGACGGGGTGATGGTCCGCGACCGGCGGATCGTGATGGTCGATCCGGCCAACGATCTGAATATCAAGATCGCCGCCGGCAGGGAGACCTACCTGCCCGGCGAGCCGGCGCAAGTGAATTTCCACGTGACCGATGCAGACGGCAACGGTGTCCCGGCGGCACTGTGCGTGATGGTCGTCGACGAAGCCGTCTACGCCCTCCAGGAGATGCAGCCCGGACTGGAAAAGGTCTACTTCTACCTGGAACGCGAGATCGCCAAACCTCGCTACGAAGTGCACGGCTGGGACCTGGAGGACCTGTGGGGCGACGACCCCCAGGCCCCGCCCATCGTGGGTCAGCCGCGTCCGGCCGCGTTTGCTCGAAGGGAGCAGGCAGCCGGCGTCCTTCTGGCCTCAGCTGCAGGCGCGGCCGATTACTCGCTGGACGCCACGGACTTCAAGGCAGGCGAGCACCTGATGCAGTACTACGCCCAGGTCCGACAGGCCATGAACGACAACTACAGCGCCGTCCAGCAGGCCTTGACCAAATACTCCCAGGATCTCAGAAAGGCCAAGAAGACCGTCAAAGGAGTGACCCTGGCCACGCTCGTCGAAGAGGGCTATCTGAAAAAGGCCCAGACGATCGATCCCTGGGGCAACGCCATCAAGTTCCAGGGCAACACCTGGTGCCAAAGCTGCCAGACGTATCACGGCTTCTTCCTGGCCTCGGCCGGACCCGACGGCAAGTGGGGTACGGCCGATGATATCGACCCCAACCAACCCGCTTTCAAGCAGATATTCAAGGCTCGACGCAGGGGTCTGAATATGCTCCGAGTGGAAGAAGGCGCAATGGCCGATGGCGCCATCGCAATGCCCGCGCCCGCCGTGGCCGAAGATTTCGGCCGGGCATCGGGTCCGACGGACGGGGAAGGGGCCGGCGAGAAGCCGGCGGTTCGCGTCCGCGACTACTTCCCCGAGACGCTGCTGTTTTCCCCCGCGCTCATTACCGACGCCAACGGCCAGGCGAGGCTCTCGTTTGACATGGCCGACTCCATCACCACCTGGCGGATGTCGGTGATGGGCAACTCGGCCGGGGGGGCATTGGGATCGACCTCCGCCGGGCTGCGGGTCTTCCAGGATTTCTTCGTGGATATCGACTTCCCCGTCAGCCTGACCCAGAACGACATCGTGCATGTTCCGGTGGTGGTCTACAACTACCTCCAGGCCGACCAGACGGTCCGGCTGACCATCCAGCGCGGCGACTGGTTCGAACTGGAGGGCAAGGACGTCATCGATGTCAAACTCGCACCCGATGAAGTCAAGGCTGTTCACGTGCCGGTCACCGTTCGCGAGGTCGGACATCACCGCTTCCAGGTGACCGCCAGAGGCACCGACGCAGCCGACGCCGTCGCCCGCAGCGTGCAGGTGGAACCCGACGGCAAGGAACGTCGGATCAGCTACTCCGGGCGGCTTGAAGGCGATGTGAGCCACGAGCTGTTCATTCCCGGCAGCGCCATTCCCGGCGCGTCGCGGATTGTCGTGAAGGTCTACCCCGGCGTGCTGAGCCAGGTCGTCGAGGGACTCGACAGCATCCTGCGGATGCCTTCGGGCTGCTTCGAGCAGACCTCCAGCACGACCTATCCCAACGTACTGGTGATGGATTACATGAAAACCACCGGCAAGATTTCGCCCGAGCTTCAGATGAAGGCCGAGGGTTTCATCAACGCCGGTTACCAGCGGCTGCTGAGCTTCGAGTGCAAAAACGGCGGCTTCGAGTGGTTCGGGAACGATCCTGCCCATCCGATCCTCACCGCCTATGGCCTGATGGAATTCCACGACATGTCCAAGGTGCACGAGGTAGATCCAGCCGTGATCCAGCGGACGCAGCAGTGGCTCATCGGCCTGCAGGGCCAGGACGGCGCGTACAAACCGACCGCCGGCGGGATCCAGGAAGGTGCGATCAACAAGTTTACCGACGACACCTTCCGCAATACCGCTTATATCACCTGGGCCCTTGCCCAGACGGGCAGCAAGTCCGAAGCCAACGGCAAGGCCCTGGCCTGGATGAAGAAGAACGCCGGCAAGGTCGAGGACAACTACACCCTGGCCCTGGCGTGCAATGCCTTCGTCCTGCTGGCCCCCAACGACAGCCGGACCGGAGAGCTTCTGAATCGGCTGGAAAATGCAGCCGTTCACGATGGGCAAAAAGCCTTCTGGAACACCGACGCCCAGACACCCACCTGCGGCACGGGGGATTCGGCGGATATCGAGACCACGGCTCTTGCGGTCCAGGCCCTGCTCCATGCCAAGCGGAGCAGCGACCTGGTTTCCAAGGCGATTACCTACCTGGCCGGGAACAAGGATTCCTTCGGCACGTGGCAGACCACGCAGGCGACCATCCAGGCGATGCGTGCGATGATCCTGGGCGAGAAGATCGGCACGAAGCTCACCACGGCCGATGTGGCTGTCAAGCTCAACGGCAAGGTCGCCCGCTCGTTCAAGATTACCCCGGAGAACTCCGACGTGATGCAGTTGATCGACCTGGGCGAGCCCGAGGCCGGCAAGGACCACGACGTCCAGATCAGCTTTGACGGCGAAGGGTCGCTGATGTACCAGGTGGTGGGCCGCTTCTACGAGCCCCACCCGCTGGAGCCGATCCCCGTCGAACCGATCCACATCGGCCTGAAGTACGACCGGACCCAACTGGAGACCAACGACATCGTGACCGTCACAGCCACGGTGCGTAACAATCGGCCCGGCGCTGCCAGGATGGTCGTGGTGGATCTGGGCCTGCCCCCGGGCTTTACGCTGAAGCCCCAGAAGCTGGAGAAGATGGTCGAGAACGGCCGGATCGAGAAGTTCTCGGTCACCGGCCGCCAGATCATCGTGTACCTGCGGGAGCTGGTGGACAACGATCCGATAGAGATCAAATATCAACTCCTTGCCAAATATCCACTTAAGGCAAAGACACCCGCCTCGGCGGTCTATGAGTATTACAACCCGAAAATCCGGGCCAACGTCAAACCGATCGAACTGACCGTTAAGGAATAGGCCTGGATCTGCTCTGGATTTGCGGGCCCCGGATCTGCGGATTCGGGGCCCGCTTTGCTTTCGGGAAGGAATCGAGAAAAAAGGCGAAAAACTTTCGACCCCGGGAGAAAATGGACGAACCCCCTGGCCGATCAGGCGTATCACCTTTAGAAAGATGCAACAAACTTCTTCTCCTTGAATGTTGTCTCTGCCTCCTGAGACGCCCGTTGCGGCCTCCTCCTTCCGCGACGGGCGTCTTTCTTGCGCGCCCTGCCCGCGGGTTGAAGGCGTTTTCTCAAGCGAGTCGCTTGACGTATAGGCCCCGGGGGCATTTAATGAAATGCGTGAGGAATTGCGCATCGGTCCATTTTTTTCCGATGCCTCTATAGATCCACCATGGAGACATTACCCGACTACTATACGATTCTTTCCGTTCCGCGCATCGCGTCGCAGAGAACGATCAAGCGCGCGTATCGCGTAGCTGCCCTGCGCCATCATCCCGACAACTGTCGCGGCGACAGCGAACAGGCCCACAAGCGATTTGCCATGATCGGCGAGGCCTACCGCGTACTGTCGGACCCTGCAACGCGACGCAGGTACGATTTCCGTTGGCAGCAGTACTCGGCCATGCTCGGAGACAGGCGTTTTCATCCCGATGCGTCCGGGCAGCAGGAAGAAGAGATGTGGTGGGATGATCGCGACGGGCCCGGCTTCTACCGCAGCGTGGAGAGAGATCGCGACGAGATCCGCATTTTGACCATCTCGGCCGTGATAGGCATGGTCCTGGCCGCCGGCGGCCTGCTTTTTGCCCTCGAACAGGCCGACAGCGCCGGCCAGGCCGGGCTGTTGCCCGACTCGGTTCTGCTCGGGACCCTCGCTGCCCAGGGGCTGTACCTGGCGATTGTGCTGGCCACGGCGGGCATTATCCTGCTGACGCGCCGGACGATCCGCAAGATCCTCCGCCTGCGCTACGCAGCACAGCTTACGGGCAAGAGCGAGGTCCTGCCCCCCTGCCGGCGCGACGATTCCGTCGTGTAGTTCTCAGCTCAGCAAAACGACTCCGCCAGGTCCTGCCAGCGCTTTGCGGCATTTCGCCGGTTCTGCCCGCCGATCAGATTCTCCAGGTCTCGTGCGCTCATCGGTCCCGTCGCACCGGGCTGGGAAGCTACCCACGCACCGGCGGCGTTGCCGAAGGCCAGAGCATCCTGCAGGTCGGCCCCGGCCAGGTATCGGCTGCAGAAACCCGCGGTGAAAGCGTCTCCGCTTCCTACCGGGTCGGCCACGTCCACCGAGAAGCCCGGTTCGTAGAGCACCCGCTGAGGTTCCATGGCCAAGACGCCCTGGGCGCCGCAGGTCATCAGGCAGAGCTGGACATCGTGTCGGGACATCAGCTCCCGCATTCGGTCTACAACGCTTCCGGTCTGGAGTTGCAGCAGGTCTCCCAGAAGCTGCACTTCCTGGTCGTTGAGCTTGAGAATCTGCGCCGCTTCCAGGCTCACCGTCACCGAGTCTTGCGTGTAGCACTGCTTTCGCAGATTCACATCCAGCAGCTTCAGGGCGGAAGATGCCTCGACCAGCAGACGCTGGCAGGTCGTACGGGACACTTCGCTGCGCTGGGCGAGCGTGCCGAAGCAGAAACACCGGGCCCCACGGGCCAGGTCCAGCAATTCCGGCCGAGTCTCGATGAAGTCATAGGCCACGGAGGCATGGATGGTATAGTCCGGCTGGCCTTGGTCATCGAATACGACATCCACCGTGCCGGTTGGCCATTGGGAATCCCACTGGATGCAGTCGCGCTGCAGGCCAAGCTGGGCCAGGCGCGTCGCAGCCTGCTTGCCGCGGTCGTCGCTTCCCAGGCGGGAGACCATCGCCACAGGCTCATCGAGACATTTCATCCGATATGCGAAATTCAGCGGGGCTCCGCCGAGGTGCTCGCCTTCGGGCAGAAGATCCCACAGAACTTCGCCGAACGCCAATGTTTCACCGGCCATGTGTTGCCACCTTTCCTGTCGTTTCCAGATGCCGCAGGCCTTCTCCGGCTGCTGGGGGCCTTTGCAGAATCATAACGGATTCTGACTCCAAGCTTCATATGAGCTTCGCCGAGGCCTTTTATTGTTGGGGCCTGATTCCTGCACCGGATCGAATGAGCCGTGCAGGCAACAGGATACCCGATAGACCCAAGACGGCCTGGCGGAGCCTACCTCCATCCAGCGGAGTTTGGTCTGAATGCTCCTTCCGAGCAATCACAGGCACAGCAGGCCACTGGCCCGTCAGGCCGTCTCTGATCTTCCTGCCCCTGCCCTGTCAGCGGCCAGGTTGCATTCTGCCGCCGCGCCGCTTCTTTTGAAGCATCCAGACAGCGAAGAAAAGGGCCATTCCCACCACGTACCAGGTGATTCGAGAGGCAAGCAATATTTCCAGGCTCGATGCCGAGGCCCCACGGTCACCCAGCAGGTCGCCTGCCAGGCCGGGCCTGAGGATCACCGCGCTGCAAAGCAGCAGGATCGCCGTTTCGTAGAATCGGTTCCGCTTGGTCAGGTAGTTCTGCGTGGCCGCTGCAAAGGCGAAGATGGCGATCATCGAGGCCAGGAAGATCAGCCCGATGTGCCACCAGGCGTGGATGTTCCAGAGGAGCAGATCGGTATTGAAGACGAA
>CAZOVB010000017.1:0-79976 GCA_964583095.1 uncultured Planctomycetaceae bacterium | reverse complement strand
CGCTGGCCAACGGCCTGTTCCTGTGCGACCACTGCGGCAGCATGATCACCGGCGAACGCATCCGCCGGAAGCTCAAGGGCGGCGGCGTCCAGAGCGACGTGGCCGAGCAGGTTCAGCGGCTCCAAGGCGAACACGACAAGCAGGAATTGGCCTTCCGGAACCTGCTCACTCGCTACAAGGAGGCCCAGGGCCAGGCCACCGAACGGGCCGAATGGGAGCGCAAGCGGAACGACCTGCTCAACAAGAAGCGTCAGCACACGGATCTGCAGGCGAAGCTGAAGCGGCTTCAGGATGAGCGCCGGGAACTGATCGACAGGCTGACCGACTTGCGGGACAAGCGGTTCCAGCTTCGTCGCTCGGTGGCCGAGCGCGTTACTGATGCCGTGTCCTCGCCGGTGCGGGTGCGGATCGCCCAGGACGAGAACCGCGACCGGTACGTCTCGCTGCTCGCCGAGGCCCTGCGGCACGCGGCATTGCAGCACAAGCAGGTCGCCAGGAAGATCGCCGGGCTCGTCGCCCCTTCGGAGCTGGTGGACTTCGTGAGGCGGGAGGATGCCGAGGGCCTGCAGAAGCAGGTGGCGCTGAACGACAGCCAGTCCGAGAAGGTCATTCGGGCACTGGCCGATCTGGAAACGCTGCTGGGGATCGAGACCGTGGACCTGGTGGACCTGCCGCGCATCGAGCTGCACGACGGCGACGACTGGAAGGACTCACTGTCGCTGTCAACGGGCCAGAAGTGCACGACGATCCTGCCGATCCTGCTGCTGGAGAGCGAGAACCCGCTGCTGGTCGATCAGCCGGAAGACAACCTCGACAACCGCTTCATCTACGACACAGTCGTCGAGAGCCTGCGGCGGGTGAAGACCAGCCGCCAGCTCGTCCTCATCACGCACAACCCGAACATTCCCGTCCTGGGCGATGCGGCCGGGGTGTTCGTCCTGACCTCCGACGGTGCTCGCGCCGGCCTGCTGAATCACGGTGACGTGGATACGTGCAGGAACGAGATCATCAACCTGCTCGAAGGCGGCGAAGAGGCGTTCGCCCAGCGCCGGGAAAGGTACGCCCGCTGATGCATGACGGCTGGGAAGACATGCTCGCCCGCCTGGACGGCGGGCAAGTGGACTACTGGCGCGAGCGGCTCGGCATGGCCGAGGATCTGATGGATGCGATTCAGACCGGCCAGATCATCGAGCCTCAGTCGGTGGTTCGTCAGTTGCTACTCCGCTTGGCGGACGACCCGAAATGGGAGGTCCGCAAGGTCGTCGCCAACGGCCTGAACCTGGTCGATGACGGCGTCTTCGACGACCTGGCCGCCCGGCTGCTCAGCGACTCCAATGGGTTCGTCAAGCGGTCGGCCGAGCAGAGCTTCCGGCTGCGCCGCCGGGACCATCGCCAGGCCCGCAAACGCGAAGCGACGGATCGGCAGCTGGCCAACCGCCTGACCAAGCTCCGCGAAAAACACGGCGAGGATGCCGTCAAGGACCTGATCGCCATCAGCGAGTTGCGGTTCAACCAGCTCGCGGGAGCCATGGCCCACGATCTGCGGAGCATCCTGACCCACCTCCAGCCGGCGGCCACGGGGCTGCGAAGGTCGCTGGACGAGCAGGCCGAGCCGGCGGCGCTCAAGCGGAAGGCTACCCGCGTGGTCGACGGTATGGCCTTCATGGATCGGTGCGTCAGCGACATGGAGCGATACACCCAGCCACTGCCGGTCGAGCGGCAGGCCGAGGACCTTGCCGAGGTGCTCCATGCCGCCTGCGAGATGGCGGTCAAGAACATCGAGGAGCTGGGCTTCGACTCGCACATGGTCGTGCTACGCCAGGAGGTGCCCGACGGCCTGCGGCTTCAGCTTTCGCGTCACCTGATTATCCTGGCGGTGTGCAACCTCGTGAAGAACGCCTACGAGTCGTTCATGGAGCGGCACAAGCATCTGCGGCGCGGAGAGATCACCGTCACGGCCTGCACGGCAGAGGATGAGGTTCAGATCGTCATCCGCGACAACGGCATGGGCATGGCGGCCGAGGACCTGGACGACCTGGCCTGCGGCGTGCCGCACCGGCGGAACAAGGCCAAGCGGCGAAGCACGGGCTTCGGGGTGCCCATCGCCCGGCGGTATATCGAGGCCCACGGCGGGACACTGACCTTCGAGAGCACAGAAGACGCGGGCACCACGGCCACGATCACGTTGCCGCGCACGCAGCCCTGCATGGAGGGGGCGATATGAAGCCGAAGATCAAGGCACTGGTGGTCGAGGACGACCTGGAGATTCAGGAAGAGATCGAGGACGTTCTGGGCCTGCTCGGCCATGACCACGACTGGGCGGAGAGCCAGCAGGAGGCGCACGATCTGATCGAGCGGAACCACTACGGCTACGTGCTGGCGGACCTGGAGATTCCCGCCCGGCCGGGCCGGGGCTTTGCGAAGATCGAGTACGGCAAGAAGCTCATCGGGCAGATTCAGCAAATCAAGGGGCGGGGCGTCATGCCGGTCATCGTCATGACCGGCCACCACAAGCATGGCCTGAACATGGTCCGCGAACTGCTCGGCAACGGGGCGATGGACTTCATCTCCAAGCCGTTCGGCGACGGCACCGAGGGCAAGAGCCTACCCCAGGTGATCCAGGGCGTGCTCGAGCAGCACCGCAAGTCATTCCCGCCGGGCGTGCTGCCGGGCGACCCGCCCAGGAAGTTCGAGGGCGGCGTGCTGGCGTTCTACCCCGACCACATCGATCTCGAAGGCGAAACGATTGTCAAACGCGGCGGGCCCGGCCATGACTGGGAGGTCATGCGGATTCTCCGCACGCCGCGCTCGGGCAAGTTGCCCCGGCTCAGCGCCCCGAAACTGGCCAAGGCCATCGACCCATCGGGGCAACTGTCCGACGGAGCGATCAATTCCTGCATCCACACGCTCCGCGCCAGGATCACCGAGACGATGCTGGCCGAGGCCAACCTCACCGTCGGTCGCGACGACGTGGTTGCCAACCTCGGCAGGGGCTACCACCTGGCTCCCTGGCTGGTGATCGAGGAGCACGACGAGGCTCCCCAAAACGACGATGTCCACGCGCCGACGCTAGGACATCGCGCTAGGACATCGACGCCGGCGCGCGTGGACATTCCGCAGAATGTCCATGCATCAGACGCGGATGTCCTACTGACAGACCGTCAGCACTGGGTGTTGGATCAACTGCGGGACGAGGTGGAATTGACGCGCGGGATGGTCGAAAAGGAGTTCAAGATCGGCCCGAAACAGGCCGCTCGGGTGCTGAATCCGCTGACGAAACGGGGCTTGATCGAGTTCAAGCGTAAGCCGCGACCAGGCCATTATCGACTTCGCCGGAAGCCAAGTCGGCCATAAGTTCTTCGATTATCGCCCGTTGCAGCGACGGCTCGAAGAACCAGGACAGAAACGCGACCGGAGCGCGTTCAACGTCGCAAAGGGAGCGGCGACATTGAAAATGGCTCATCCGTCAGGATGGGCCGTTTTCAATGGCGGACGGGCGAGCGCAGCTCGCACGATGGATGCGCAGCAGACATGGCGGTGGATTCCCGCACGCAGCGGGGTTCCTCCCGGAGCGCAGCGGAGGGAGCAACCCAAAGCGCAGTGCGGCAATCCAGTCGAGTCGCCATAGCCGCTTCGCGGCGACGGCGACTGGAGCAGGTGAGCAGTTGATCAGGAGAGAAAGAGGCAGAGCCGGCTGCGATCAGGACATGGGTGACATCGGCGACAGTCCTTGATCTTCACACCCGATCCCGAGGCGGCGTTGGCCGTAAGGAAGCCCTGGTCGCAAGGCCAGGGCATACCCGAGCGGCGAACGGCTATTCAGCGCTGCCGGCGGATGCCGTGCTTTCAAGCGCCAGCCGCCGGCAGCGCCTGGGTGACACACGCCAATCGCTCCATGCCGTTGCAACGGCATGCGCCGGGTAGCGTGTGCCATAGATCATTGCGACAGTATGCCCTGGCCTTGCGACCAGGGCTTCCCCAATGCCTCAAGTGCGGAGCATCTACCCTCCTACATCCGCACGAGCGGCCAATTCTTCGTATGAATCTCCGTAAGTCTCAAAAAAAACAACTTGCGTCATTGACGCCAGCGTCCGCTTCTCCTAGCCTCCGCAATCGACCGCCCGATGGTGGGGTTGGCGGACGACTCTTCTGGCGGGCGGGAACCTCTCTATCTGTCGTTGCAGCAGGCTTGCCCTGAGCGAGCGGAGCGAGTCGAAGTGGGGTGTGATGACGAAGAAGAAAAGGAAATCCAGATCGTGCAAGCCAGCGCCGAAGCCACCTGAGGCGAGCGGGGCCAGAAAGGCCTTGAAGATCGCCTTGCCCGTGGTTGCCGTCGGGGTTCTCGCCATCGTTGCCTACCTCGTCTTCTTCTCGAAAAAGTCTTCGACCTACACGCCTTCTTCGTCGTCGCCCGGCGGTATCGCCGCCAGCTCGTTCGACGCTCCGAAGTACACCCGGAAAGCCCAGACCCTCAACGACTTGCTCGATCTGCCCGTTGAACAGCTGGCCGATGTTGATATTGCCGAGATAAACCTGCTCTGCGCCGTCGGATTGCCCGGCGCGGAGAACCTCGATATCGATCACGCCCTGGCCACGCTGGACCAGGGGGCCCAGCGGGTGAAGTTCGAGACCGAGCGGCACCTCTACCGTTCCTACGATCCGATGTGGGCCGACCACTATCGCCACAGTGAAGCCTACCTGCGGGCCGAATTCCTCGTGCAGGTGCTCTATGAAGACCTGGGCGTCAGGTACAACCTGGCCGCCAAGGACAACTTCGACTTCGACGATTCCCGTGTGGCCTTTCTGCATGGGATGATCCCGACCAAGGGTCAGACGGTCGCCGACACCCAAGGCGGTACGTGTGCATCCATGCCGGTGATGGTCACAGCCGTCGGTCGTCGCTTGGGCTACCCGCTCAAGCTGGTGACCACCAACGGGCACGTCTTTGTCCGATGGGATGGCCAGGGGCATGCCAACCCCGCCTGGCGCGAGCGGTTCAACATGGAGGTTACCAACGGCTTCAACAGCTTCTCCGACGACTACTACAAGACGTGGCCGTTCAAGTTGACCGAGGCGCAGGTTAAGGCCAATCGCTACCTCGTCTCCCTGACACCGGCCGAGGAGTTCGCCGAGTTCTTAGCTGCTCGCGGCCACTGCGGCCTGGACAACGGGGAGATTGCCTTCGCCGCCCGCTGCTACGAGAACGCCTATCGCTACGACACCACCCGCCCGGCATACCGGGCGTGGTTCCTCGACGCCGCGATGAAGAGCGGCTACAGGCCCGTAACGCCCGCACTGGCCCAGATGTTGTCCGAACGCATCAATCGAATCGCTTCCGCCCGTCGCGGCCGCTTCGATCCCATGGCCATGCCCAAGCCCAGCGAAATGGCAGCCATGGGCACCGTGCCCGGTCTTCCGCACGTCCGCGTTGGTCAGGGCCAGCCGCAGATTCCGCAGCCGCACGTTCCGCAGATACCACAACCCGGCCTCGCCCAGCCCTATCAGCCGCCGGTGCCCGGGCAGCCTCCGAGGCCGTGAGAAACGAACATGAAAGACACTGAACGACCCAATGAAAGGGGCATGAACATGAGAACCACTCGCCTGATCGCCGTTTTGGTCGGCCTGGCAGCCATCGCCATGGTTGCCGCCGACGCTTCGGCCTACTACCACCCGGGAATGGGCACCTTCATGAGCCGCGATCCCGGTGCCGGGAACGCGAATCGGATTGGCGCTGGTGGACCGGCCGTCGGCGGAGGCTTCATCCCTCGCGACCCGACCGGCAGCAACCAGTACGCCGACGGGATGAATTTGTATCAGTATGTGCGGAGCAACCCCGTTCGGCACCTTGATCCGCAGGGCCTCGGGGTCGAGACACAGGGTAACGGGGCCAAAATCGTATCGTATAAAGGGGCCTATAATCTAGCCAGCGGATATCAGTCCCAAGGTGACACTTGGTATACGCGAGTCGCCACATCTTCTTTCGGAAGCCTGTTGATTTCGAGCTATGCCCAACGAATGGCCCCGAAGCCGCAAGCAGTCCAAGGCACGGAAATGGCCATCAGGCAATTCCTCCAGAACGGTTTTCGCGTGGGCTCTATGTCCTATGGCTTCAATCCGGGAGGGAACACTCCCAATGCGGCGAGTAATCGTTTCATATACACCTGCAAGAAGGGGTGGATAGACGCCGGGCACTACATGATTTCCGCCGGTGCAGCATATGCCGCTGGCGAGCAGAATTCTCTTCTCGCAGGATACGGCATGGAGGTCGCTCAGCAGATTTCCTTGTGGCTCGGTATCGGCATGAACGGTTGGGCTCAGAGTGCCTTCACTGCCGAAGACTTGATGTCCGATTTACTGGGGGCCCGTGCTGGTCAATCCATGCGAGACGCCACTGTCGCGCTCAATCCCGCGCTCCAGCAGCAGGTTCAGAACTGGGCTGCGGGCGGACGGCCTGGCAAAGGCCTAGCATGGCTTGCCTTTGGTCCCCATGATTTGGCGGCTAGATTCCGGGACGACTTGAGGGTGGCCGGTGCAGTTAATCCCGCAAGGAAGTTGCCGGGAGGCAAGACGGCCATGGACTACCTCATAGACATGGGTAATTGGACACACGACCATCACACTTACTGGTTCTATAGTCGCAAACCGCCCGGACACTACTGCGTATGCGACAAGAACGATGACCCCATAGGCGGGTCTGAATAGAGGGGCACATGGCCAAGTGTATTGTCATAATATCCGCATGCGTCTTGTTCACGCTGGCCGCTGCATGTACGTTTGAACAGGGCTCACCTCACTCTGGTGGGCAAGCCGCAGTTGCGCCCACAAGTCAGGTAGCCACTACGGAGGCAACGAACAGAAACACGATACTGCTATTTGTTGAAAGGCTGCAAGACAGAAAACGCGGGGACGACGAGGCGGACATTACTGCCATGGCGGAATCGCCGGACGGAAAGCATTTGGCATGGGGCGATGACAAAGGGTCTGTCCGTGTGCATTCCTTTGCGGACAAAAAGACTAGTACTCTACTCGACCTCTCTGGCTCGGATATCACTGCCAGGAGGACCGTCAGGGATCTCGCTTTTGACGCAGAAGGACAGTTGTGGTGGGTAGATGTAAGCAGGAATGTTTATCGCTACGACTTGTCTCAAGGGAAAGGCACTGAGATCAAGAAGGTCGCGGTGGCCGTGGAAACCAACGTAGTGTCGTCGAATCTCTTGCCCGGGGGGGTGCTATCCACCGACGCGAAGTTGGCTTGGCCTCCAAAGGATTACCTCAGACTCCTTGAGGTCGGGAGCGGCAAGGTCCATGACAGCGATGTAATCTTCCCGGAGCAAAGGGGAGCAAACGCACTGGTTCAACATGGGGTTCGTTCCTCCGATGGCAGGCTGTTGATGGCTGTGGCGGATGGAAACTCAGCGTTGCTGAGTCTGCCCGACATGAAGATCCTCAGGAGGTTTGGTCAAGGCTGGGGTAAATCCGCAGCCTTCTCGCCAAGCTCAGAGCTTGCGGCCCTGGGAACGGATGGTCGCGGCGTATTCGTGTGGAAGACTGAAACGGGCAAGTTAGTCAAGCAGATACCGCTGAGACGGTCTGCGGTCATCGATTCGTTGGTGTTTGTGAGCGAAACCGTCCTATATGCAGCTGATTACCCCTTACATCGGATCGACGTGAAGACGGGTACGGTAGACTCGGTGGCAGAAGTAAATGCCTGCCTGCTGTTGCTTTCCAGATCGGGTGAACGCCTCTTTGTTGGGATTCATGAAGGCGGTCTGAATGTCTATGCGCTTCCGGCTATGGACGTTCAACCGAAGCAGCCTGAGACTCTTCCAACTTCCCGCACCGCCAAGTGAACGCCAGCACCAGGCTTCGCTGGGCTTCGCCTTGGCAGGCGAGTCCATCCTCCGGTCGTGGTTTGCTGGGAACGCCTCTCGCCCCGAGTCGGCCGCAGGCCGACTAGAGCAGGAGAAAGTAGTAAGTAGAAAGTAGAACAGAGGCTGACGCGGTGCGATCAGAACATGGGTGACACTTTGGTGTCACGACACGCCTCGCCTGAATGAGCATTCCGATGCTCGCCGACGTCAAGACCTCTCCTGCGGCTTGCCTGCCGTAGCTTCGCGAAGGCAGGTGTACTTTCAACTTTCTAGGCATGGGGATACGCTCACTGCATGGCATTCGCATTCGAGAAACTCCAGGTCTACCAGAAAGCAATCTCCTTCGCCGACGCCGTCTGCACATTCACCAAGAACTTCCCTCGCGGATACTTGTCCTGAGCGAGCGCAGCAAGTCGAAGGGTTCCCTCCTGTCCAACCAACTCAACCGCGCCGCTTTGGCCATCGTCGCCAACATCGACGAAGGCAATGGCCATTTGAGGCTGGGAGGGACGGGCTTACAACTGCCCGATGTCCTCGTTCCAGAGCTTGGGGTTCTCGGCGATGAAGGTTCGCATCATCTCGATGCATTCGGGCAGGTCCAGGTCGGTGACGCGGACGCCCATGCTTTCCAGCCAGCCCGGGTCGCCGGGGAAGGTGCGACTCTCGCCGATAACCACCTTTGGGATTGCGAACTGCACGACGGCTCCGCTGCAGAGATAGCAGGGGCTCAGGGTGGAATAGAGGACCGTATCGCGATAGCTGCCGATGCGCCCGGCGTTGCGGAGGCAGTCGATCTCGGCGTGGAGAACCGGGTCGCCCTGCTGGACGCGGCGGTTGTAGCCCCTTCCGACGACCTGCCCGTCCCGGACCAGGACGGCCCCGATGGGTATGCCCCCTTGGTCGAGTCCCTCCCGTGCCTGCTCAACAGCCAACTGCATGAACGGATCCATTGCGACCTTTCGTGGCCTTACCGGCCTATTTTCTAACGCACTGTCATGCGATCTTTCGAACGTTCAGGGCCTTGGGGCCCTTGGGACCTTCCTGCATCTGGAACTCCACGCGGTTGCCCATGGAGAGGTTCTTGAAGCCCGCGCCCTGGATCTGGCCATGGTGGACGTAGACATCCCTGCCATCCTCGGCCCGGATGATTCCGAACCCTTTGGTATCGTTGAACCACTTGACCTTGCCGACCGACATTGCAGAAGACTCCTGGGCACGAGCCGCTTGTATCCCGCTCGTCCCTGAGCCTCCGATCGGACCGGTTCCGTGTCCCCCCTCTTCATCGGATTCTCCGGGGGCGAACTTCACTCGGGCCCGAAGTCAGATCCACCCTTTGCGGACGGACTTGATCACCTTGCCCACGGTGTCCTCGTGCTTCCAGGCCTCGAATCGCCACCAGTGTCGCATGTCCTCGGGCGCGGGGAGCTCCTGGAGGATCTCCTGGTCCTCCCTGCCCTGCTCGACGCGACGGCGGACCTCCTCCTTGAGCCAGTGGTAGTAGTCCACGAAGCGCTGGAGCGTAGCGGTGTCAGCCAGCGGGCCGTGGCCGGCCACGACCGTCTCGGCCTGGTAGTCGATCAGCTCTGCATAGGTGTCCAGCAGAAGCTTCTCGGATTCGGCCTTGAGGTTCTGGACCAGCGGGAGGATCCCCCAGCCGAACAGGTCTCCGATGATCAGGACGCTGTCGGCCTGGCTATAGAGGATGCAGTCGGCGTTGGTGTGCACGCCGGCCATGAGGCGCATGTGGACCTTCCGGTCAGGGCCTTGCAGCCAGATACCCTGGGAGTCGATGTCCCGGGTTTCGGCGTTGACGATCTGCGCCCCCCACTCCTGTTGAAAGGCCTTGTTCAGGGCGACGTGGTCGTAGTGCGTGTGGGTGTTGACGAGGTACTTTACATCGACATCATTTCCGAGGGTCTCGCGGATGGCCGAGAAGACATCTTCCTTCTTCTCCTTGTGTTCGAGGGCATCAACGACCATCGCGCCGTCGCCGAGGTCCATCCAGGTGCAGTTGTCGATTTCCTGGCGGACATAGGCGTCGGGGGCGATTTGAATCCGTTTCGGGCTGTCGGGATCGGGCATGTCTTGTCCTTCCTGGGGAGGGTCTTTCCGTATCATAGCGCCCGGGACCGGAAAGGGAAGCCTCCATCGTCGGCCCGCGCGGCGGGCGGTGTGGGACTGAAACGTTTTTTTCGTGGATCTGCCTTGCTGCCCAGGGGGCATATGATCACAATCGTAGCTGCCATTGAAAGCGAAGTTCCCAATCCCAATTCCTGCCCGAAAGTGAGTGCCATGAAGGCCGTCGCCGTCACCCAACCCGGACATGTCGAGGTGGTTGATCTGCCCCGACCGGAAATCGAGCCCTATGAAGCCCTGGCCCGCGTGCACGTCTGTGGTCTCTGCAATGGGACCGACCTGAAGATCATCGACGATCACATCAGCGACATGAAGGTCCCCTACCCGGTTATTCTGGGTCACGAGGGCGTGGCGGAGATCGTGGAGGTCGGCTCTGCCGTTAAGAATATCGCCGTGGGGCAGCGGTATCTCAACCCCCGTGCGAAAATCGACCCCTCCACCGGTTACAACCGGATGTGGGCGGGAATGAGCCAGTACGCCGTGGTCCCCGACTGGCGCCTCATGCAGGAGATGAATCTTCCCGACGCGCCTCAGGGCCCCGGGCCCACGCTGGAGATTCCGGCCGAGATCGACTACGCAGACGGCGCGGTGATGCTGGGCCTCAAGGAGGCGCTGAGCGCGTTGCGGAACTTCGGCCTCGCGCCCGGCGGCCAGCTCCTGATCTACGGCGACGGCCCGGTGGGACTGGCCCTTGCGCTGTTTGCCCGGATTCTCGACGCCGGATGGGTGGGCGTGATCGGCCATCGCGAGGCCCGATTGGAGCGGATCCGCAACATCGCCCAGCCGGACCTGGCGATCAACTCGCACGAGGCGAACGTTGAGAACGCTTTGGAAGGGCAACTCTTTGACATCGTGGTCGACGGCGTGGGGTCGGTAAAGGTCATCGCCGAGGCCTCTCACCGCTGCAAACCCGGCGGCCGGGTGGGCGGCTTCGGCGTCCTCTCGCAGGAAAAGAGCCACATGTCTCTGCTGGAGCTGAAGAACCACACGCTCTATCACAAGCTCAATTTCCCCTACCGGGAACACGAGACGCACGAGGAACTGGTAGAGATGGTCCTGGCCGGTCGGGTGAGGCTCAAGGACTTCTACGAGCACGTGGTTCCGGTGGAGCAGGTCGCCCAGGCCGTTCAGATGGTTCGCGACCGACAAACGCTCAAGGCGGTTCTGCAATTCTGAAGGAACTCCAATGACAATATCTGATGGCATCCTGCTGGCCCACGATATCGGCACCAGCGGCACAAAGAGTTCGCTGGTCGATGCGGACGGGCGCGTTCGGGCGTCGTTTTCCACCGGACATGCTACGCAGTGTCCCCGCGCCGGGCAGGCCCAGCAGAACCCGCTGGACTGGTGGGAGGGCGTCTGTGAAAACACGCGCAAGCTCTCCCAGGCCCATCCCGAGCTTACCGGCAAGATCGCCGGCATCGGCGTCAGCGGACACATGCTGGGGCTGGTGGCTGTCGATGCCGAGGGCAAGCCCGTCCGCCCCGCCATGATTCACTCCGACCTGCGGGCCGGGGCCGAAATGCGCGAAGTGGCTCAGGCCATCGGCCCGAGGGAGATGTACGAGCTGACCGGGAACCTGCTGGATCCGCGAAGCGTGCCCTGCAAGATGCTCCACTTCCGCCGCCACGATCCCCAGCGCTACGAGACAACGCGAACGTTCCTCCAGGCCAAGGATTACATCGTCGGCTGCATGACGGGCGATTTCGGCGGGACGGACTACTCCGACGCCTCGCACGCCCAGTGGATTGACATCCGAAAGCGAACGCTGGCCGCGGAGCTCTTCAAGGAGCTCTGGCTGGACCCGGCCAAGCTGCCCCGTCTGCGCAAGGCGACCGACGTGGTCGGACCACTCAGGCCCGGGGCTGCGGAGCAGATGGGCCTCAAGCCCGGGGCGCCGGTGGTCGCCGGCGGCGGCGATGGCGCGTGCGCATCGGCCGGGGCGGGGGCTGTGAAGTCCGGAGATACCTACGGCTGCCTGGGCACGACGGCGTGGATTTCCGCCACGACGGACGAGCCGGTGATCGATCCGAAGGGACGACTGTTCAACATCCTCTCGCTGGACAATCGCAACGGCGTCTACGGAACGGTTCAGTCGGCCGGGCGCAGCCTGCAATGGGCCCTGGATCTGATCGGGGAGACGGATTTCGAGCGGTTCGACAGCCTTGTCGAACAGGCCTTGCCCGGCTGTGGCGGTTTGATCTTCCTGCCTTACCTGGAGGGCGAGCGAAGCCCGATCTTCGACGCCAACGCCCGGGGGGTGTATTTCGGGATTTCTCCCGAGCACGGCCGCGCCGAGTTCCTCCGGGCCGCGGTGGAGGGAGTCTCGTTCGCCCTTCGCAGCGTGCTGGAGGTCCTGCGGGAATCTCGTGAAGTGCCCGCCCTGCGTTTGATTGGCGGCGGGGGCCGGAGCCTCGTCTGGCAGCGGTTGCTGGCGGAGATCTGCACCGTCCGTATCGACCTGCTCTCCACACGGGCCCCGGAGGCTACGAGCCTTGGAGCTGCCCTGGCGGCCGGTTGCGGTGTAGGTTTGTTTGACAGCCTGGCCGACGGCGCCGCAGCTATCGAGGTGACCCGCCGGATAGAACCTCCGCCAAGACCGGACGCGGCCTGTGAGCGAAACTATAGAATGTACCAAGACCTGTATCCTGACCTGAAGGACGCATTTGCCCGGCACAATGCGGCCATGAACGGCCAAGCATCCACGTGAATTTTCGAAAGGACATCCCATGCCCCTGGCAGACCCTCGCGACAAGATTCTGTTCCTCCCGGTTGTTCGTGGCAACTATCCGCTGGAGTTGACCCTCTCGATCAAGAAGACGATGCGAAGCGCAGCGGAGAAGCTGGGCCTGGAGGCGATCTTCCCCGACGACAACTCGTGCAAGGACGGATTGGTCTGCACCGACGCCGATGTCCGGGAGTATTACCTGGCCTGGCGGGAGCAGACGGCCCGGATCCAGGGGTTGGTGGCCTTCAGCGGGGACTTCATGCGCGAACGTGCCATCCAGGACACCGTCCGCCTGCTGCCCGAGGACGTCCCCTCGTTCCTGATGGTCAATAACGATCCGCCCTCGGCCACACGCGGAGATACGAACATGGGCGACTCGCTCTGCGGAAGCCTCTCGGTGCATCACAATCTGCGTATGCTCAGCCGTCCGCTGGTGCGTTCCTGCCGGATCAACATGCACGAGGCGGACCTGCTGGAGGACATGCTGGGCCAGTACGTGCGCCTGATGGACGGTATGGAGGCGATGCGGAACATGCGGGTGGCGATGATCGGGGTCAACCCCGACGCTTTCGCCACGACGTTCAACAACCAGTCCAAGCTTTTTGAGCTGGGCCTGTCCCTGCACACCTACGAACCGATGACGATGTGGGGTGACGTGGTGCTGGGCCGGTGCGTCCGGGGCGATGCCGACGTTTACGAGGGCGAGTTCGGCAAGGTCCGGTTGACCCGCCCCATCGGCAAGGACGATTCGCGCGTGGGGCAGATCCGAAAGGATATCGAGCAGATTATTCGATGCCCCGAGGACGAGACCCAGACCGATACGATCGCCCGGGCCTTTTTGTGGATCCAGGACACCTTCGAAGCTGATCGCATCGACGCCGGGGCCGTTCACTGCTGGCCGGAATTTTCCAAGTTCTTCGGCATCGCCCCGTGCAGCTTTGCGATGCTGGCCAATATGCTCCTGGAAAAGCCGATCGTCTGCGAGGGCGACATAGGCCACGCCGTCATGGCCAAGCTTGCCTGGGCGATGACTTCCGAGGCCGGAGCAATCCTGGACGTCAACAACAACGGTTGGGACCGGCGGGTATTCAATGTTTTCCACTGCTCGCAGACCCCCGTGAACTGGCTCACCGGGGACAAGCAGCTTTGCGGCGGCTGGGCGAGCGTTCACGGCGCGGTGGCCGCGGGAGAATTCACAGCCATCTCCGCCTCGACCTCCAGCGACGATTTCCACGCGGTGGTCTACCAGGGACGCATGCTTCCGGAGAACCAGCCCGGGCGAGGCAGCAGTGGCTGGGCGTTTGTTCCCAACTTCCCCGAGGTCCTCCAGGAGCTGGAGCAGTCGGGCATCCATCACTTCGTTGTCATGAAGGGCCTGCTGGGCCGGGATGTCGCCGACGTTCTGGGCTGGCGGGGCCTGGACGTGGTCGATATGTCCCAGGAGGTCCCGGAAGAGGCCGATGTCCTGGCCGATCTGCCGGATTTCGGCGACGATACGCCCGATGTGAGGGTATACTCTGAATAGAAGCGCTGTCTCGTCATTCCCCTATCCGTCGAGCCGGAGCCATGAACGAAAGAACCGCCGCGCTGCTCCAACACGTCCAGGATCTGGAAGAGGCCGGGGTCCGCAGGAGCCTGTTTTTCCCGTTGATCGGCCAGTCCCTGCGACACAACCGTCACCTGAGCGTCCCTGTCCGCAGGGCCCGGGCCTTTGCTGACCTTCTCGAAGCCACCCCCCTGATCGTCCATCCCCATGAACTCCTTGCAGGTTCCATCCTGGGCCTGTGGCCCGTGGAGGAGGACCTGCCCGACTACGCCCACCGCGTCGAGGAAGCCCGGGACGTGCTCAAGCGCTACCGGCAGGAAAAACAATCGGGCACCCAGGCGGACAAGTCCTCGCGATGGGCGCTGATGGCCCGCGACCACTACGATGCCAACATCCCCTACGACCAACTCCAGCAGCTCATCGGGCAAATGCAGCAGGAACTGGCCGAGGATTCCCTCCTTCCGGCCAGCGAGATCGCCCGGACATTGGAGCGGCATTTCGTTTTCCGCTACGACCGGGACCGACAGACCATGGAGGAACTTCCCTGGGTGGTGGCCAACCATCTGGACATGAACTACCCCCGCGTGCTGCGAATGGGCCTCGGGGGCATCCACAGCCACATCGAGGACAAACTCCAGGCAGCGGTAGACCGGAAGCAGCGGACCTTCTACGAGTCGACACTCGTGGCGATTTCGGCCGTCATCGACTTCATCGCGCGTTACGCCGACACGCTGGAGCAGACAGCCCGGGATGCCCAGACGCCCCCTTGCAGGCGCAGCGAACTCGATGAGATGGCCCGGATCTGCAGAGACATCTCCACCGAGGCCCCCGGGACCTTCCGCGAAGCGATGCAGCTTCTCTGGATGGCTCACATTGCAGCGAACCTCGGCGGGGGTTCTGCCCTGTCGTTCGCCCGGCTGGACCAGTACATGATCGACTTCTACCGCGCCGACCTCCAGGCCGGAAGGATCGATGAAGAGACCGCCAAAGAACTCATCGCGTGTATGTGGATCAAGGTCAATGAACCCAAGATGCGGACCGTTCAGAGCCTGTGCCTGGCCGGACAAAGCCCCCAGGGCACCGACGGAGCCAACGAACTGACGCGCCTGTGCCTGGAGGTCTGTCGCGATCTCCGACTGCCCTACCCCAATACGTCGGTCAGGCTCCACAAGGACAGCCCGGACTGGCTGTATGCCCAGGTCGGGCGCACCATTCAGGAAGGCATCGGCCAGCCCATGGTGCTCAACGACGAACGCTGGGTGCCCAACCTCCACCGCGTCGGGTACCGCCTGGAAGACGCCAGGCAGTACTACAACATGGGCTGCGTCGAGATCATGCTGATGGGCATGATGGCCAACTGGGGCTGGACCGGCGGCGGAGGCATCGACCTGCCCGGCATGGTGGAACTGGTCTTCACCGAGGGCCGGGAAAACCTGGCCGGCCTGACCGGAGCCTCGACAGGGCCGGTGGAACAACTGGAAACGTTCGAGGATTTCTTCGAGGCCTGCAAGGAGCAGATCCGCTACCGCGTCGAGCAGATCCGACAGGCCAGTCGCCAACGGGTCGAGCAGGTCAAGGGGCGGTATTTCGATCCGCTGGCCTCTGCCCTGATCGACGACTGCCTCGAAAAGGGCCTGGACCTGTTTGACGGGGGAGCCCGATACGAGCCGATCCGTGCGGTGGGAGGTTTCGGTCTGGGCACCGCGGCCGACTCGGTCGCCGCGGTCAAGAAGTTCGTCTACGACGAAGGACATCTGAGCCTTTCGCAACTGCGCGACGCCCTGGCCGACGATTACGCCGGCTGCGAAGAGCTCCGCAAGCTTCTGGAGACCCATGGGCCGGCCTACGGAAACGATCAGCCGGAAGTCGATGCCATTGCCGCTGAGTTGTTCGATACCTACGCCGATGCGGTGGACAGCCTCAACGACGGCTCCACAGAGGGCGGACCCTTCGTGACCAGCGTGTTCAGCTACAACCACCACGTCTATGCCGGGGAGGTGATCGGCGCCACCCCCAACGGTCGCAAGGCGCGGTCGGCCTTGAGCGACGCGATCGGCCCCAGCCAGGGACGCGATGAAAGCGGCCCGACGTGCCTGATCAACTCCGTGATGCGCCTGGACCACAGCAAGATCACCGGGGCCTACGCGCTGAATCTGAAACTCACGCCCGAGCTGGTCCGGGGCGATGCCGGAGGCGACCTGATCTGCTCGCTGATCCGTTCGTGCTTCGCCGCCGGCGGGGTTCAGATGCAGATCAACGTCGTCGACAGCCGGACCCTCCGCGAAGCCCAGGAGCAGCCCGAAAAGCACCGAAACCTGATTGTCCGCGTGGCCGGCTACAGCGAGTTCTTCCGCAATCTCGACCGCAATCTGCAGGATGAGATCATCCGGCGCAGCGAGCACAGCGTCGGATGATCAGACGCACTCGAAGGTCGCCTGGACCTCGTCGCTTTCCAGGTAGCCTACGCGAATCGCCCGGGCGCGAAGGGTAAGCTTCCGGCCCTTCTCGACTCGCATCGGGGCCGAGTACAGGTTCCAGTGGACCTCGTCGGCCTCGCCCTGCTCGCTGGTCCAGGCGATTGACGCGCCCTGGGTGGAGCAGGAAAGCTGCAGGAGCATGGGGCCCTGGAAGCGCCCCCCTTCGAGGGTGTCTTGCCGGCCGAAGGTCTCTTCGTTGATCGGCACGAAGAAGGGCTTGGAGGTTTGGGGGCGCTTCTTGTCCGGGTACCAGCGACGGACCATTTCGATCTCGTCGATTTCGCCCATGTCGCCCACCTGCCTCAGCCAGGCATCCAGGGCGTCGCGAAGGCGCTGGAGTTCCTGCCGGCACTGGGGATTTCGCGCAAGGTTCTCGATCTCGTGCGGGTCGCTGTGCGTATCGTAAAGCTCTTCGGCGGGTCTGCACGGCTCGAGCAGGATCTTCTCCGGCCCGGACAGTTCGCCTTCGAGTTGCAGCCGATAGAGCTCCTGGATGATCGGGTGCCGGTTGCGATACGGAACCCAGATCAGCCGGGGAAGCTCCGGATGGTAGTTGCGGATGTATTTCCAACGTTTGTCGCGGACGGCACGGATCATGTCGTACGATTCGTCGTAGCGGTCGCGCGAGGCATAAATGTAGGAGCGTTCGGGCTCTTCGTCTGCTCCCAGGAACGCCTTGCCCTGCAGGTGCTGGGGAATTTCCACCCCGGCCAGGGACAGCACCGTGGGCCCCAGGTCGACGGTGCTCACGAGATGGTCGCTGGTGGTGCCGGGCTCGATATGCCCGGGCCAGCGGACGATCATCGGAATCCGGATGCCGGAATCGTAGGGCCAGCGCTTGCCCCGCGGCAGCGGGCCGTGGTCCGACCAGTGCATGACGATGGTATTCTCGGCCAGGCCGTCTTCTTCCAACTGGTCCAGCAGCTTGCCCATGATTCCGTCGGCGGTTTCGATATTGGTGTACATCCGGGCCATCGCCTTGCGGACCTTGGGGGTATCCGGGAAATACGGGGGAAGCTCGATGGCGTCGGGATCGAAGGTCGGCTCGGGGCATCTCTCGGGCCACATGCCGCTTTCATGCGTCATGGTCGGGTTGAAGACCGCGAAGAACGGCTGATCCGGGTCGGGACGGTTTCGCCAGTGGGCCTGGTCGCTGCATTCGTCCCAGGCGGTGCGGGGCGGGTCGAACTGGTAGTCGGTCTTGGAGTTGTTGGTGCAGTAGTAGCCGGCCGCCCGGAGGTACTCGCTGAAGCACTTCACGTAACTGGGCAGCACGGCCGAGTACGGCGTGGCCGGGTCTTCGCTGTGGCGCAGTTTATGGGCGGTTCGCATCTGGTGGGTTCCGATCGAGATCGGGTACATGCCGGTAATGACGGCCGAGCGGGCCGGGGCGCAGACCCCCGCGGTGGAAAAGGCCCGGGGGTAGATGCACCCGCCGGCGGCGAGGCGGTCCACGTTGGGCGTGCGGGCGACCTTGTCGCCGTAACAGCCGTAATACGGGTTGGTATCTTCAAAGGAAATCCACAAAATGTTGGGACGATCGGATCTGGCCACAATACGCTCCTTTTGGCTGGTCGAGAAATAAGCGGATTACAAGGCTACCACCGGCCCTGGCCCCTGGCAAGGCTGTGGGCGAAGCGGCCTTGTAAAACCGCGCCCGCTGGGCGATACTGTCGCCCAGCGACATGGCCCCCCACGACTCATACCAACATCTGGCAGGAACGTTTCTCGTCATAGACGGGCCCGACGGAGCGGGCAAGACCACCCAGCAGAACCTGCTGGCCCAGACGCTCCAATCGGCCCATCTGGACGTGCGCGTCCTGCGGGACCCGGGCTCAACAGCCATCGGGGACCGAATCCGCGACATCCTCCTGGATCCCCGGCACGGGGAGATGGCCGTGGCCTGCGAGACACTGCTCTACATGGCCAGCAGGGCCCAACTGGCCCAGGAGCTCATCCGCCCCGCCCTTGCCCAAGGCGCCTGCGTGCTCTGCGACCGATTCATCTCCTCCACCCTTGCCTACCAGGGGGCCGGCGGGGCTGACATCCAGCAGATCCTCCAGGCGGGGAAGGTGGCTGTGGGAGATCTGTGGCCCGACCTGACGCTGCTGCTGGACCTGCCCAGCGACGCGGGTCTCTCGCGAAGCCGAAAGCGGGGCCAGCTGGATCGGATGGAGTCCAAGAGATTGGAATTCCACCAGCGCGTCCGCCGGATCTTCCTGGACCAGGCCCAGACCGACCCGGAGCATTTCCGCGTGATCGACGCCTCAGCCGATGTCCAGTGCGTGCACGAAAGCCTCTGCAGCGAGCTTGCCAAGTGGAGGCCGGCATGACCATGCGGTTTTCCGATATTGTCGGCCAGGAGGATGCCATTTCACGCATCTCGCGGATGCTTTCGGGCGACCGCAGGCCTCACGCGCTGCTTTTCGCCGGCCCGGCGGGGGTGGGAAGGGAGACCACCGCGATGGCCCTGGCGGCCGCGATGCTCTGTCCGGAAAAGTCGGGCGACCAGCTCGACGCCTGCGGCCAATGCACGAGCTGCCGCATGCTGGCCTCGGGAACCCATCCGGACCTGAACCTGGTCTACAAGGAACTGGCTGCCTATCACGAGGACTCCCAGATCCGCAATCGCGTCATGCAGGAGATGGGCATCGAGGTGATCCGCAGCTTTCTGATCGCCCCGGCCCAGCAGGCCTCGGCCCACGGCAGGGGCAAGGTGTTCATCGTCCGGGAGGCGGAGCTGATGAGCAACGCAGCCCAGAATTCCCTGCTCAAGACGCTCGAAGAGCCTCCCGCCAACGTGACGATCATCCTGCTGACTCAGCGGCCGGAGATGCTTCTGCCCACCACCCGAAGCCGATGCTGGATGGTACGCTTCGGATATCTGCCGCGGGATTTCGTCCTGGAAAAGCTCCGCGAGGCCCAGGTGGACGACGACCAGGCACGTTTCTGGGCGGGGCTGACCCACGGTTCGATCGGCCAGGCCCTGGACATGTCCCGCAGGGGCCTGTATGAGGTCAAGCGGGACATCATTGAGAGGCTCTCAGCCCTGACACCCGGCGGGGACGGCCGACTCGGCGAGCAGCTTGCCGGGATTGTCGACGACCTGGCCGAGAGACTCGTGGGCGATGCCAAGGCCTCGGAAGGTCCGGACCTGTCCAAGAATCTTGCCATCCGCCGCGCAGCCGGGGAGATCATGGAGATTCTGGCGGCGTTCTATCGCGACGCTCTGCACCTGCGATGTCAGGCATGCAGCGACAGCGACGTGGCATTCGAACCGGTTCATGAAGACCAGGGCGAAGCCATACGACGCGCAGCGGAAAAGTTCGACGCCGAGACGCTCAGCGATATCATCGAGCAGATTTCGCGCTACGAAAGGTTGCTCTGGCGAAACGTCAACGCCAAGATCGCCTGGGACAACGTGGTGGTAACCTGCGCATCGGGACGCCCGCTGCGACTGGGCTGACACCCGGGGAACCACTGTCCCAGAAGCGATGGGGCCACTTGTATTCCCGTTTGAAGGAAGCTACGAAGACCGAATGAAAGACTTCTTCCGATCCCTGCAATATCTCAAGCCCTACCGGTGGCGGTTGGGCATCTCGGCCGCTTGCGTACTGGTCATCGCCCTTTTGTGGGGCGGGGGGCTGGGCATGCTGGCCCCCACGCTGAAAGTTCTGGTCGACCGGGAAGGCCTCCACGGCTGGGCGTGGAAGTCCGTCGTGGATGGCCGACTGGAACTGCGAACCGTCTACCAGGAGCTTCCTCCCGAGACCTCGGTCGAGGACATTCCGCTGGCCACAGCACTGGGGATTGTGGAAGTGCGGGAGGACGGGGCCGGGGACAAGGCCGGTCTTACCGGCAATCAGTGGATCGTGGGCCTGGAGGATGGGAATCCGCAGCACCGGGTTCTCCGGGCCGACGACGCCGCTCGCCTGTTGGCCCAGTTGCCCGCCGGAGAGCGGGTGACGTTGCGCCTGTACGACTCCTCCACGGGCCAGGTCCAGACCGCCCAGGTCAGGCCGGCCAGGGCGCCCTTCACCTCCCGGATGCTGGGCAGGGTCGCAGGGCGGATCCCCGAACCCGAGACCCGGGCCCAGCGGTTCCCCCTGCTGGTCTGGATCCTGGTGGGACTGGTCATCCTGACGGTCCTTCGGGACCTGATGCGGTTCATCCAGGAATACCTGGTCGAGACGGCCGTCTGGGCCGGAATCATGGACATCCGCCGCGACGTCTACAACACCGCCCTTCGCCTGCCGGTGACATTCTACGCCCAGCGGGGCACGAGCGACACGATGAGCCGGTTCATCCAGGACACCGGTGAACTGGCGCGGGGGCAGGTCACGCTGTTCGGCAAGACGCTGGTCGAGCCGGCCAAGGCGATCGGCTCCCTCATCGCCGCCCTGATACTCAGTTGGGAACTGACGCTGATTGCCACCCTGGCCGGACCTCCGGCCTTCCTGCTGATCCGCAAATTCGGCAAGGTAATGAAGCGCGCCAGCCGACGCGCCCTGGAAAGCTGGTCGCTGATGCTGGCCGTGCTGGAAGAGACCCTCACCGGCATTCGCGTGGTCAAGACCTACACGATGGAATCCCACGAGCGAAAGCGGTTCTTCCGGGAGAACCGCCGCCTGCTCAAGCAGCAACGGAGGATGGCCCGGATCGACGCAGCCACCGCACCGTCCATCGAGGCGATGGGGGTCACCGCCGGGGCTGCCGCCGCCGGGGCCGCCGGCTACTTCGTCCTCAACGACCTGTTCGACCCGTTCATCTTCATCGCGTGGATGGCTTGCCTGGCCGCCCTGTTCGACCCGGTGCGCAAGCTGGCCAAGGTCGCCACGCGCTTCCAGCGGGCCGACGCAGCGGCCGGTCGGATCTTCCAGCTTCGCGACGAGCCCATCGAACCGCGGGTGTCCGGGGCGCCTTCGCTGCCCCGACACAGCGAATCACTGGTCTTCCAGGATGTGCGTTTCCGCTACCCCAATGCCGGCGAGGACGCCCTGATGGACATCAACCTGGAGATCTCCGCCGGGCAGAGCGTGGCCATCGTGGGCCCCAACGGCTGCGGGAAGACCACGCTGGTTTCAATGGTTCCGCGCCTGTTCAACCCCGACCAGGGCAAGATCCTCATCGATGGCCGGGACATCTCCCAGGTGTCGCTGCGCTCGCTTCGCCGGCAAGTGGGCATGGTCACCCAGGAGACCGTCCTGTTCCACGCGACGATCGCCGAGAACATCTCCTACGGGCTGCGCAGGCCCAAGCGGGAGCAGGTGATCGAGGCGGCGAAGAAAGCCTTCGTGGACGAGTTCGTCCGCGAGCTTCCCGAAGGCTACGACACGATCGTCGGCGAGAAAGGCTCGACGCTTTCGGGAGGCCAGCGCCAACGCATCGCCATTGCCCGGGCGATTCTGCGCGACCCGGCGATTCTGATTTTCGACGAAGCCACCAGCCAGGTCGATGCCGACAGCGAACACCGGATCCACCAGGCCATGGAACTCTTCATGCAGCAGCGCACGAGCCTGATGATCGCCCACCGGTTCGCGACGGTCTTGTCGGCTGATATGATCGTCGTGATGAACTCCGGGCAGATTGTCGATGCCGGGACGCACGAGCAGCTCCTGGACCGCTGCAAGCTCTACGCCCACCTGTACCGGACGCAGTTCGTCGATTCGGGAGGTTGATTCGCACGTGGCCAAACCTCGCCAGCCAGTCAAGCAGTCCCCCGGAGCGAGCCTGAGTTGGCCCGGGGCCATCGGGCTCTGGCTGCTTCTGTTGGTGGCGGGCCTTCTTGTGGCCACGAGGGACGCAAGCAGCTTGATCCTCACGCTGCCCGACGCACTTTTCCTGCTGGTTTTCTGGGGAGCGGTTCTCCTGGCCGGGGCAGGGATGGCCTGGCCCCTGCTGGGGCTTGCAGGAAGACCGCCCGCGGCGGGACCTCTGCTGTGGGGGCTGACGTGCCTCCTGCTGGGGCTCTGGCTGCTCTCGCTGATCATGCTGATTCTGGGCGTGCTGGGCCTGATGAGCCCGGTGATCATCGGGGTACTCCTGTTGGTATCGGCGGCCATCGGGGCCTTGGGCGTTTACCGCGGACGAATGCGACTCGCAGAGGCCTGGGCGAAAAGATCGAGGCCCGTTGCGCCTGGAGTCCTGCTGGCAGGAGGGGTGCTGGCCCTTTCGGCGGGGCTCTGGCTGGCCGGCGCGATGCGACCTCCCTGGTTCGTCGGCATGCCCGGCGACGGCTACGACGTGACGCTCTACCACTTGCAGGTGCCTCGCGAGTATCTCCTGGCCGGACGCATCGGCCAACTGCGACACAACGTCTACAGCTACTACCCGATGCAGATGGAGATGCTTTACCTTCTGGGCATGAAGATGGCCCCGGGCTCGGGCGGCCAGGCCATGTACCAGGCCAAGATTGTCCACGGCCTGCTGGGCTGCCTCACCGCGGGTGTGCTGCTTTGCATGTTCGGCCGGCGGCGCCGGAGGGTCGGACTCTGGGCGGCCCTGCTGCTTGCAACCTGCCCGATGGTCCTGCGACTGGGCTGGACAGCGATGGTGGAACTGGGCGAATTCGCGTACCTGGCTTTGGCCTTGGCCTGGCTGCAGCGCTGGTGGCGGGCGCCGCGATGGCAATATGCCCTGCTGATCGGCCTGGCGATGGGGGCTTCCTGCTGCGTCAAGTATCTCTCGGTGGGGTTTATTCTTGCCCCGATTCTCCTGGTGATGGCCCTGCGAGTGTTCGCAGGCCACCGGCGGGCGAGGCTGGGACAGATCGGCCTGGCCATGACGGCTGCGATTGTTCTCTTCAGCCCCTGGCTCATTCGAAACCTGGCCCTGACGGGCAATCCGCTCTTCCCCCTGGCCACCGACCTGCTGGGGAGGGGACACTGGACGCCCGAAGAACAGAAGAGGTGGATCCAGGGCCATCGACCCGGCGATCATCCGCCGGTTCCCCAGCCGTCGGTGCCCCTGCCCCCGCGCGATGAGTCGGGCAGACTGGGTCAGTTTGTGGGCGGATTGACGGACAAGCTCTTTAACCCTGCCCTGATGGTCGCGGGCTTGCTCTCGGCCGGCTGGGCACTGCTTGCCTGGCGAAGACGCCGCTGGAGCTTTCCCGCCGCACTGGGGTTAGTTCTGACGGCGCAGCTTGGCGTCTGGGCCCTGGCCACGCATCGGATGCCCCCCCGGTTTCTCTCACCGGCCCTGGTGGTAATCTGCCTGCTGGCGGCTGAGGGGATCGACGCAGCCCGACAACGCCTCAAAGCTGCGCCGGCGGCCGGGATGGGAGCTTCTGTCGTGCTCTGCTCGATCGGTCTCGCCATCGCATTGTGGGTTTTCGATACGACCGCTCGCGGCCCGCAAGGGTATGTGCCCCCGGCCCCGCGGGAAGATGTCGCCCGATGGACCCTCCCGGAGATCTACGGCGAGGGTCACCTGCCCCCGTCCGGGCGACTGCTGATGATCGGTGAGGCCCCGGCGTTTTATTATCCTGCAGGCACGGTTTACTCCACGCCCTTCGACACACAGGAGTTGCTCAGGTACCTCAAGCCCGAAGCCGGCCCGGCTGAGCGACTGGCCCATCTCCGATCCAAGGGCATCAGCCGCATCCTGGTCAACTGGAGTGAGATCCGGCGGCTGGCTACAACATACGGCTATCCGGAGGTGCTCTCGAACGATGTGCTTGAGGCAGCGGCCTTGGGTCAGCCCCCCCGGTTGGGAATTATCGAGGAACTCAAGCCACTGGGACTTCGGATCGAATTCGATCGCATTTCCGATCAGCGCCCCCACGATCGCCGCTACGCGACGGCCACGCTGTACGCCCTGCCCTGACGGGTATCGCCTCAGGGGCATCTAATGGCTTTTCCTTCAGAGCTTTGGCCGGTACAATCCGTAGTTCCATGAAGTCAGTCACACCCCGGATCGCGGCTCCCATCCTCCTTGGTTGCATTCTGGTCTTCTGCGCCGGATGCGCCCCCAGCCGCCCTGCGCTGGATGTCTGGGCCGCCCAGGACATGGTCCGCATCACCCGAAACATGCCGGCCCTGACGGTGAGTCCGATTGCCGATGTGGAGTTTGAAACCGTGTCGCTCGCCGGGGCCGCCAACGACGCCGTGGGATTCCAACTCGTTGTCGATGCCGGCGATCAGCCCGTCCAGAGTCTTCGACTGGAGGCATCGGCCCTGGTGGACAGCCGGGGCAGGGAAATCCCGCACGTTTCGGTGCAGGTCTATCGGATGGCCCGGCTGGACCTGGGCAAAGCCCCGTCCTGGATGCTCCGCCTGGGCAGTGCACCAAAGCAACCGGTAAGCGTCTACGAAATCCTCTTGCCCCAGGGGGATGGATCGGTGGACTTGCCTGCCTCCGACCGGGCGGTGTTCTGGGTGGAAGTCACCCTCGGCCACGCCGCCCCCCCGGGCAGCTGTACAGCGGAGCTGGCCCTTGCCAGCGGCTCCCACGCGCGTCGCAATATCCAACTGCGCCTGGAGGTGCTGGACCTGGTCCTGCCCGATGCACTGCCCTTTCTGGTTGCAGGCGGATTCGACCACCGAGAGGTCTACGGCCAGTTCGTCCGACGTAACGGCGTGCCGTATCGGCCCCGGCGGCTGGACAGGCGGAGCCCGGATGTGCGGCGCGGCCTGGGGTATCTTCGTCGCTTGATGGTCCTGGCCCACGAGCACAAGATCGACCTGCTGGACAAGGCCCTCAAGCCGCTCTTCAAACGGGACCTGGACGGGACGATCCGCGTGGACTGGGCCGACTACGACAACATCGCGCTGCCCTACCTGGACGGTTCAGCCTTTCCCGACAAGCTCCCGGCGCGGATGTGGATCCTGCCCATCAGTGCCGACTGGCCCGATCCGACCGGCCCCGCCGGCCGCGATGATCCGACCTACAACCAGACGCTCGAACAACTCACCACCGCGTCGCTGGAGCATCTGGGCCAAATGGGGCCCGGTGTTCACCTGGCCACCTGGCCTTGGCGAACCCCCCCCGCGGGGCAAGCCTACCCGATCCAGTTCCGGATGGCGTCGCTGATTCGCCGGGCCGATCCCTCCGCAGCCATCCTCTCTACGCTGCCGGTTCCGGTGCCGCGGAAAGTCGGTTGGCAGATTCCCCAAGGCTTTGTCGAGAACACGGACCTGTTGGCGCCCCCGGGCAGGTGGTTTGCCCCCTCCTATGACTTCCTTCAGTTGCGGGGAGGAACCGGCAGTCCGCCGGCGGGAAAGTGGCTCCAGCCGGCCATGCCGCTGTATGGCCCCTCGCTGAATCTCTGGAGCGCGTCGACCGATCCCCGCAGTCTCTGCTGGTTCGCGATGAAGTACCGCGTGGCCGGGGTCTTTATCCCGGACGTTCTCCAGTGGACAGGCCGGACGCTGCAGGAGGACTCGACGCACGAGACGGGGAGGCTTTTCTACCCGGCCCAGGGAGACGTCGCAATCTGTGCAACCCTCAAGCGCTTCCGCAGAGGGCTCTCGGATGCCGGGCTTCTGTGGATCCTCCGCCAGCGGGGCAACGACCTGCTCGCCGATGCGCTCATCAACGCGATGGTCCGGCACATGGGCCTGGCCTCGACGGGCGACCACTATCTCGACCCCCGCTTTGACGGGAGGGAGAAGAGTGTGGAATCCTGGCGTCTGGGGCGCGAACTGCTGCTTCGCGAAGCCCTCCTGGCGGTGCATCCCGAGGACGAAAAGAATCGCCGCCAAGCCATGGCCGTTCGACTGCGCTGGAGGGACCTCCAGGAGCGGACCCGCAGGATCCGGATCGAGCAGATCCGCACCTTCAGCCAGCCCCCCGCCACCGCGTTGGAAGGTCAGCCCGGTCGAATCCGGATCGAAACGTACTTGCTTGTGGATCTACGAAACGACCTGTCCCAAACCGCCCAGGTCACGCTTTCCTTGACCGGCAATCGACCCGAAGGGATCGGACCGGCCCAGACGACACTCGAGATTCAACCCGGACAGCGAACGGTGGGCGTTTTGAAGGTAACCCACGGCCTGTTGGAATTCACGGGCACGGGCAAGGCGCCGATCGAGATCAGGATGGAGAGCAACCTTCGTCCCCCCCAGACATTCCAGACGGAGATGACGCTGCTCCAGGCCCGGCCCCTGCCGCGAAGGGTGGAGATCAACGGCATCCTGGACGACTGGCCTCTTCTGCCGGCCGGATCGGCCACGAGCTTCCGCCGCCTGGGTCCGGCCAACGGCCTGGCCGAGGGACCCGAGCAGGCCACCTTCTGCTGGATCGGCCTGGATGAAGAGCACCTGTACCTGGCGTTTCAGTGCAACGAAGACAACCCCGAGGCAATGGTCGCCCGTTCCTCCAACTTCGTACAATACAAGCATCTGCTGGCGGTTCAGGAGGACCTGCTGGAGGTCCTGCTGGATCCGGGCCGCAAAGCCGTCGATGCCGGCGGGCTCTATCACCTGCTCATAAAGCCCACCGGGGTGATCGTCACCCAGCGAGGCGTCAACACCCAGCCTCCCCTGGACGAGGCGAAGTCCTGGCCTGTGGAGATCCGCGTGGCCACGGCCCGGAACGATCGCGGGTGGACGGCGGAACTGGCTATCCCGCTCAGCGCCTTTGGCGAGAACCGCAAGGACCTGTGGGGCGTCAACTTCATCCGAAACCGCCCGCAAGGGCCCGAAACCAGCAGTTGGAATCATGCATCGCGCTATTACTACGATCCCAGGAACCTGGGGACGCTGATCCTCAACAGGCCCCGGGAAACTGTCGAGGTGGCTCCGTGACAAATTTCGTGGGCTGGATTGTTGCCGGAATCTTCCTGCTGACAACCGTCGCACTGATCGTATCGGTTGTGACCGGAACGCAGGAGCACGATCCGCCCACCTCCGCCACGTCCGATCCGGGCCTGCTGGATCTCCACCGCGTCCGACATGACTGGTCTTTGCTTGGGATCGGGCCTCGCGAACGGGAAGGCAATGCCCTCGAGGACTACTGGCTGGGAGCCAAGGAGTTCGACCGCCTTGAGAACGACTTTGCCTCCCATCTGGCTCCCGCCCGGGAAGATGCTCCGGCGAATCTGCTGGAAACAATCGATCGAACCCACCTGAGAACCCTTGGCCGGCTCGACACGCTCGAAATCGCTGGGAGGCTCACCCCGACCGCGGGGCAGATGCTCCTGGAAATCCAAGGGCACGTGCGCAGGGGAATCCGCAAGGCCGAGGCGAAGCTTGTCGGTCCGATTCCGATGGACGATCTGATCCGAAAGGATCTCCGCCACTGCCCAGCCGCTGAACTTCTGGGGAATCTCTGCGCAGCCGGGCAGGTTCTGGTCCTCCACCACCTGCTGAGAGGGGACCTGGACAAGGCCCAGCAGTTCGCCCGGGAGCTGCTTCTTCTTGGCTACGACCTGAACCGGACGCGAGGCCGGGCGGAGATTGCTCTCCTGGGCCTTCGCAGCGAGCAGTTCGCCCTGGGGCAGTTGCGGACGATCGCCCGAATGCGGAATCTTACGGAACAGGCCAAGGTCATCGACCGCTTCGCCCGAACGCTTTCGGTCGAGGTTTGCCGGCCCAACGTGGCGAAGTACGCCTTCTTCCGGCGCAACTGGCCCGAGGCCGGGGACGTGATCCACATCGCCCAAAACGATGCGGATCGAATGTGGCGAGTTGAGGCGCTGCTGAGGATGGGGCCGATGAAATTCCGTTACGAATCCGTCAAACGTAACCGAAGCAAGATCGATTCCATCCTGGACGAGTATTCCACCAGCGCCGACCCGCTGCTTCGGATCGCCGCTCAAAAAGCCCAGAATTTCACCCGACAGGACGCCAGGGACTTCGGCGTTTCCTTCATGGAATGACCCCCACGTGGAACATCGGGAAACACAACCAGACCCCGCCCAAGAGACGTGGATCCGAAGCATCCTCGCCGGAAGGGGGCGTCTTGCTCCGCTGCGCCGAAGCAAGCTCGATGCGGTCCCGGATATCGCTGCAATGCTTGGGGCCTCGGGCGATGTCCGGCAGTGCGTCCTGTTGGAATCCTCAGCCAGGGAGCCCGACTTCGGGCGCTATTCCATCCTGGCCTGCAATCCGCTGGATGTCCTGATTGTGACCGGTTCGGAGATCAGCGACAGCAAGGCAAGCATCGCCCGGGACGTGCCCAACGATCGTCTCTGGCAGATCCTCTCGAAGCTCCTGGAGGTCACGGACGATTTCGACGCTCCGCCGGCGTACGGCCCGGGATGGTTCGGCTACCTGGGCTACGAGATGGGCAGAGCCATCGAGGACCTGCCCTGCCGGGCTCTGCGGGATACCCCCCTTCCGGATCTGCGTCTGGCGTTCTACCCGGCCGTGATTGTCATCGACCACCCGAACGACCGTGCCGATCTGATCCACTTCGAGGATGAGCCCGGTCGGGCCGCCGTCAAGGCCCTGAAAGACTGGATCGCCTCCGCTTCGGCCAGGACCTGCCCCCAGAACCCCGATGCCCTCGGACCCTTGCCCGAGCGAACCGGCTGCAATTTCTCCGACGACCAGTATCGCCGGGCCGTGGCGCGATGCATCGAGTACATCGCCGCCGGAGATATCTTCCAGGTAAACCTTTCGCGGCGGTTGGAAATAGAATCTCCCCCCAGCCCGGAAGAGTTGTACGTGGCGCTGCGAAAGCACAACCCCTCGGCCTACGGGGCCTTTTTGCGTTTCCCCACCGATTCGTCCGAAGCGGCGATCTGCTCGGCCTCTCCGGAGCTTTTCCTTCGCAAGCGAGGCCGGCGGGTTCTGACCCGGCCGATCAAGGGAACCTGCCGCCGCACCGGCGGACCCGAGGATGAGCGTCTGGGCAGGGATCTGCTGTCCAGCGAGAAGGACAACGCCGAACTGGCGATGATCGTGGATCTGCTCCGAAACGACCTGGGGCGCGTCTGCCGGTATCACAGCGTAAAGGTCACGCGTGATAAAATCCTCCAGGAGCACCCGACGGTGCTGCACCTGGTGGCCGAGATCCAGGGAGAGTTGACACCGCAGGCTACCCAGGCGGACCTGGTGCGGGCGACGTTTCCGGGCGGATCGATCACCGGGGCTCCCAAGATTCGCGCCATGGAAATCATCGACGAACTCGAGCCCTGGGCCCGGAACGTCTACACCGGCTGCATCGGCTGCAGTTGCGCAGGGGGCCTGAGCGAATGGAACATCGCCATCCGCACGATCGTACATACCGGTAAGCGCGCGCTGGTGGGTGTGGGCGGTGGCATCGTTGCCGATTCGGATCCACAAAAAGAACTCGAGGAAACACGACACAAGGCCCGAGGGATACTGGAAGCCTTCTCTGCCGCAGATAACGCGCGCACATCGTGTCGGGAGATTCAGACGTGAGCTTACATCCGTTGATGATGGAGATGAAGGGACGACGCTGCGTGGTTGTCGGAGCGGGCCCTGTCGGGCTCCGCCGCGCCCGCGCCCTGGCCCAGGCCGGCGCCGACGTCCTGCTGGTCGCCCCGGATGCCCCGACCGACATCGAGGGGGTCCGGATCCGCGGGGAAGCATTCTCCGAACCGGCCCTGGACGGGGCGGACTTCGTACTTGCCTGTACGGACGATTCGCAGCTCAACGAGAAGATCGCTCGTCTGGGGCGCAGCCGAGGAGCCTTTGTCAATCGAAGCGACGAGCCGGGCGACAGCGACTTCCACATGCCCATGTACCTCCAGCAGGGCCCGGTAACGGTGGCAATTTCAACCGGGGGCGCTTCCCCGACGCTTTCCCGGCGGATTCGCGACAGTCTGACACTTCCCCCGCAGGTGGGACAGTACGCCCAAGAGTTGCTTTCGCTGCGCGATCGGGCCAAATCGGAGATTTCCGATCCGGAGCACCGTGGCGAGGTAATGCGACAACTCGGTTCCGAGGAAGCGTTTATGCTCTTTCTTCGCGGCGGTCCGGATTCGCTTAAATCGTTGTACGCAATGCAACGAAATCGGAACCACAAACAGCCTGATGCGTTGTAATATGGTAAGGAGATCAAAGCTTTTACTATGCGAATCCTCTGTATAGGCCTGAACCACAAGACAGCGGGCGTCGCCCTGCGTGAACGCATCGCCTTCGATCCGACCGCGACCCGGTCGGCCCTGGAGGATTTGCGCGATCGCTGGCCCCACGCGGAGTTCCTGCTGGTCTCCACCTGCAACCGCACGGAGATCTACCTGGCCCGGCCCGTGCATGGGCACCCCCGGGAAGAGGAACTGCATCTCTGGCTGGCCAAATGCCAGGGCATCAGCCTCGACCGCTTCGTGGGGAATCTCTACAACCTGGCCGACAGCGACGCCATCGATCACATCTTCCAGGTCACCTGCGGTTTGGACAGCCTGGTCCCGGGCGAAACGCAGATCGTCCGGCAGGTCAAGGACGCCTACGACCAGGCCGTGACCACCCAAGCCGCAGGAGCGGTGATGAACATGCTCGTTCAGGCCGCCTTGCACGTAACCAAACATGTGCGGAACGAGACGGCCATCGGACAAGGCCGCGTCAGCGTCGCCTCGGTGGCCATCGACTGCCTCGTGGGAGAGATGGACGCCCTCGAGGGCAAGACGGTCCTGAGTGTCGGGGCCGGCAAAATGAACCGCCTGATGCTCCAGCACCTTCGCCAACTGGGTGTGGGGCAGATCCTGGTGACCAATCGCACGCTGGAAAAGTCCCAGGAGCTGGCCGGACAATGTGACGGCCAGGTTATCGATTTCAACCAGTTCCATGACTGGCTCGGCCGGGCCGATATCGTCCTGTGTTCCACCGCCAGCGAGACCCCCCTGATTCGCGACACGCACATGCGGCGGGCCCTTGCTCAGCGCAACGGACAGGACATGCTTCTGCTGGACCTGGCCGTGCCGCGGGACGTGGAACAGCAGGTGGGCCGACTTCCCGGTGTTCGGCTGTACAATATCGACGACCTTCAGAGCGTGGTCCAGCGTACGCTGCATCACCGCAACCAGCAGCGCGACCAGGCCCAGCCGATCATCGAGGAACATCGCGAGCAGCTTCGCCAGGATCTGAACGTCCGCGCGGTGGCCCCGACGATCCAGGCCCTCTACGAGAAGATGAGCCTGATCGCCGACGAGGAACTCTCGGCCGCCTCGAACAAGTTCGCCGAGCACGCCGACAGCGAGGAGGACATGGAAATCCTGCGACTGGCCCTTCACCGCACCATCCGCCGGATGCTGCATCCCTGCACGCACAACCTCAAATCCATGGCAGGGACGGACATGGCCCGGGCCGACGCCGCCGCCCTGCAAAGACTCTTCGATCTGGCCACCGAGGAAGCCCCTGTCTCCCTCCGCCCGGCAGACAACTGGATAAATTCTTAGCAGGGCATCTCTCAGACGATCCGGAATGGATCCGCATCCCGCTGGGAGAGCAGAATCTCCAGCCCGGGCAGTTGTTCTTCCAGCCGCCTGGCCAGATCGGCCAGAACCGGCCTTTCGGAATTGGAGTGCCCCGTACAGATCACCGTCATTCCCATCGCCACCGCTGCCAGAGCATCGTGGTGTCGCATCTCCCCGGTCAGGTAAACCTGGGCACCGGCCGAAGCAGCGGCCTTGTAGACCGATCCGCAGGAACCGGCGCAGCAGGCGCCTCGTTGAATGAGCTGCTCACCTGTCCCCTCCGTTTGAGCCACCAGGAGCTTCTCCAAGCCCAGCCCTTTGCGTATACGCTGGAGAATCTCCTCCAGCGAAGCGGGCTGCTGAAGCGCTGCCACGCGTCCCAGGCCGCCCGTCCCGGCCGGTCGAAGCGGATAGATGTCCACCGGGGGCTCTTCGTAGCTGTGCGCGGCGCGAATGGCACGGGAGACCTGCCCCACCCGCAGATTCGGGCAGATCACCTCCAGGCGAAATTCCTCCACGCGCTGGAACGTGCCGGGACGGCCGACGGCGGGCCGGGCGTGTGCATCCGGCAGAAATGTACCGGTCCCCGGCGAGGCGAAGCTGCAATCATCATAAAGGCCGATCCTGCCGGCACCGGCTGAAAAGGCTGCGTCTCTCACGGCCTCCAGGTCCTCCTGGCCGACGAAGGTGACCACCTTGCACTGGCCCGGCGGCTGGACCGGCTCCAGCGGTTGCCGGTTCGTCTCGTCGAGCCCAAGAACCCGCGCGAGCATATCATTGGGTCCCCCCTGGGCGACATCCAGCGCCGTATGGGGGCTGTAGACGGCCAGGTTCCGACGGGCTGCCTCCCACACCACCGGACAGGCCTCGCGGGTCAGGCGGGAAAGCGGCTTGAAAATGACCGGGTGGTAGGCGATGACCATCTGTGCCTCGCAGTCCTGGGCCTCGGCCAGAACTTCCGCCGTCAGATCAATGCACAAGAGCAGCTTGCCGACCTCCTGGCCTGCGTCTCCCAAGAGCAGGCCCACGTTGTCCCATTCCTGGGCCAGGTGCCCCGGAGCGATCTCCTCCATCGCCCTGCACACGGAAGATACCTTTACCGGGTTATTCGACATGGCCGCACTCCCTGTCTACCAGCTCTGCGTAGGCTTGCCGGAGTCGCTGGGTGATCCGGCCTCGTTTTCCATCGCCCACCCGGTGCTTCTCGATCTGCACAACCGGGCGAATGCCGGCCACCGAGTTGGTCAGAAAACATTCGTCGGCGGTGAGCATCTCCTTGACGCTCAAACGGGTGGCGTCGTCGAAGGGAATATCCTCCTTGCGGCAGATCTCCAGAACAGCCCCCCGCAGGACCCCGGGCAAAACGCCCTCGCCCAGCGGCGGGGTGTGAACCTTGGGCCCCAGGACCAGAAACACGTTCGAGAAGCACGCTTCGCTGAGGTAGTTGTCCACGGTGTACCACAGGGACTCCTGGGCTCCCTTGGTGGCCGCGTCACGAAGAGCCAGCACCCGGGGAAAATAGCAGCCGGTCTTGACGCCGGTTTCCGGATTGGCCGGCACCTGCTTGTAGGGGCTGACAGTCACGAGCATGCCGGCGTCCCAGGTTTCGGGGCGAGGACCGACCTGCTGGGCGGTGATCAATGTGGTAGGCTCCCCGGCGTGGATATCTCCGGGAGAAAGCGTGATGCGGACGCGCGCCTCGGGCAGATCCCGATCCTCCAGCAGCCGGACGACGGCATCGCGTAGCGACTCTGAGTCAGTGTCGCAGCGCAGATCGAGGGACTTGGCCGTCTTGACAAGCCTCGCCAGGTGCTCTTCGAGCCGAAATGCCCTTGTCCGGCGGGCATAGAGGGTCGTAAAGGCCGAGGCCCCATGCAGAAAGCCCGCGTCGGCTACGGAGATGGATGCCTGGCTCTGGGGGATCAGTTTGCCGTTTAGAAAAACATTCGGATCGCTCATGCAGGCAGTGTACAAGCGGGAGGACCGCCTGGCAATGCGTGCTCTTGCGTCGAGATCGGCCGGTGGATACAAGCGGTCCCATGCTCTTCATGCGGAAGGAATACTTCGCGGCCATCCGTTCGGGCCGGAAAACCACCACGCTGCGGTACTGGTCGCGTCGTCAGGTGCGCCCGGGGACCGACCATCTCATTCGGGGCCTGGGGAAGGTCCGCGTGCTCTCGGTGGAGCGTATCGGGCCTGCGCAGCTCACCCGGGCCGACGCCCGCGCGGACGGCTTTGAAGACCTGGCCGAGCTGCATCGCGCGCTGGAGGAACTGTATCCTCCCGAGAAGCGCAACGGCAGGGACCTCTACAAGGTGACCTTCCGTTTTCCAGCCGATTGATTCTACCGCACAATGGCCACGGAGTTGACCGTCCCGAACGGATTGGCGGCGCAGGTGTCGTTTTCCGGATCGACGATCCATTGATCGTCCACGACGTACTTGTATTCGTGCGTCCCGGGTCCGACGGGCAGAATCGCCACGTACTGGCCGGACTTCTGCCTGCGCATCTTCGCGGGGGTCCAGTTGTTGAAGTCACCTGCCACTGCGACCGATTCGACAGCCTCCAACGGGTTCAGGGAAAATCGAATCGAACCTTTTTTGCGTCCCTTGCTGATCATCGTGGTCCTTCCTGTGTGACATAGCTCGCTCGATATGAATTGTATCGGCAGGGCTGGGACCAACGGATAAGCCCTGTCGGAAGAATCCGTGAAGATGTTCTTAACCCTGGGCAAAGGGCTCCCGAAGAATATTTGCCCGTTTTTCCGCATCTGCCGATCACCTGCCTACAATTGTGCAAGAAAACGAAACAGGCCTTTCAAGACGAACCTGGGATCGGTCTCCCCCGTTCCGATCCCTCTTGGAGGCCCGGCTCTCCACCCGGCCGGGCCTCTTCTTATGCGCCCCTGGCACGACAGCGCGGGTCAGCCGCCGCGCTGCCTGCGCGTCTCGTAGAGGACGATCCCGGCCGAGATGGCCGCGTTGAGCGATCCGATCCGCCCGTGCTGGTCAATCCGCAGGCTCTGGCTGCATTGCTGGAGAATTTCATCTCGAAGGCCCTGGGCTTCGTTTCCGATAATCCAGGCGATCGGGCCCCGGGAGAGGTCGGCCGAGGAGAGGCTCGCATCGGCCTTTTCCGAGGCGCAAAGGCATGTCCACCCTTGCCGGCGCATTTGAAGGACCCGCTCGGGTAAATCTCCGCGGGCAACGGGAAGGTGATGCACAGCCCCGGCGCTGCTGCGTGCCACGGCTGCGGTGATTCCCACGCTTTGGCTCTGTTCCAGAAGCACCCCCCTGGCCCCGAACACCTCGGCTGTTCGCAGGACGACCCCCAGGTTCTGCGGATCCTGAAGACCGTCGAGAACGACCAGGATTTCCTCCCCGGATTCGACCTGGATCAGGGAATCGCTCTGAGCATAGGGGAACGGGCCCATCCGGGCCAGGTACCCCTGGTGGGACTTGCGGTGGCAGAGCTGCCTCAGGCGCTCGGGCTCTTCCAGGGCAAAGGCCACATCCGCCTTCCGGGCCAGATGGGTGGCCTCTTGAAGTTCATCGGGTTCCATGCGGGCAGAGAAGAAAAGTTCCACGATCGGCCATTGCCCGCCGCGCAAGGCCTCGCGTACCGCATACCTGCCCCAGATCCAGCTTTTCTGATGGCTGGCCAGGAGGGCGTTGTTTTTCCGCTTCCGCCGGGGCCCCGATGCCATCGATCAGTCCAGGCCACCCTTAAGGGGACGTTTCCGCTTTCGGGGCTTGGAGGGCGTATCGTAGCTGCGGGGTTGGGCATTCTGGGAAGACTGCGACAGCGCCTTGATCGAAAGCGACATGCGTCGTGCCTCCTCGTCAACGCTGAGCACCGCAGCCTTGACCTGGTCGCCCTCGCGGACCACCTGCGAGACATTCTGCACGTGGCCATCGGAGAGCTGGCTGATGTGGATCAGGCCTTCCACCCCGTCGGCTACCTCCACAAAGGCGCCGAAATCGGTCGTCCGGGTTACCCGTCCCTCGACGATCGACTGGGCAGGCCAGCGGGCCGAGGCCCCCATCCACGGATCTTCCTGCATCTGCTTGAGTGAAAGGCTCAGGCGTTTACGTCGCTCGTCGACGTTGAGAATTTTCACCTGAACCGCGTCGCCTTCGCTGAGGACTTCCTTGGCATGGCCGATCCGCTTGCCGTAGGTGAATTCGCTGATGGGGATCAGGCCTTCCACGCCCGGCTCGACCTCCACGAAGGCACCGAAGTCAGCCAGACGCGTCACGCGTCCGCCGATGACCTGGCCCTGGGTCCACTTTTCCTGGGCGCCCTTCCACGGGTCGGCCTGGGTCTGCTTGAGGCCCAGGCTGATGCGATCGCCGTCCTGGTCGATCTTGAGGACCTTGACCTCCACGTCGTCGCCGACCTGGCAGACGTCCTCGGGCTTGTCGATGTGGGTATGGCTCATGTCGCTGATATGCAACAGGCCGTCGACGCCGCCGATATCCACGAATGCCCCGTAGGGCTTGAGGGTCTTGACCTTGCCGGTGACCACCTGGCCGACCTCGAGCTTCTTGAGAAGCTCTTCCTTCATCTCGGCCGCCTGGGCTTCCAGGAGCCTCCGACGAGAAACCACCACGTTGTTGTCGTGACGGTCGACTTCCTGGACTTCCACCTGCAGGCGTTCGTTCAGGTAGCCCGAGAGGTCCTCGACGTGGCCGATCTCGACCTGACTGGCGGGCAGGAACGCCCGGATGCCATCGACGTTCAGCTCCAGGCCTCCCTTGTTCAGGCCGGTGACGCGGCCCTCCACGACCGCGCCGGGACGCAGGGAGTCCCACGTGGCTTCCATGACCGCGCCCTTTCGGGAGAGGATCAGAAGCCCATCTTCGTTATCGACGCCCTCGATGGTGACTTCCACCGTGTCGCCTTCGGAAGGAAGCTCTTGCCCTTCAAACTGGCTGGCCTGGAGGAGCCCCTGGGTCTTGCCGCCGAAATAGACGAAGATATCGTCGCCGTGGACTCCGATCACGCGTCCCTGGCGCACGCCGGAAGGCTTGGCCGGCGAGGCCTGGGCCTGGGATTCCTCGGCCTGGAGGATTTCATCGAGGCTCTGGCCTCCAAGGGCTTCCTGGATTTCCTTTTCGAGTTCCTGATCGGTCTGACGTTCCTGGGCCTGCTGCTGCCGATCCTGAGATTCAAATTCCTCGGTCATGCCGGGTCTCTCCGGGTTCTCTGAACAACGGGTTTGCCAAAGACTGCAATGCGTATCATAGCCATCCACCGCCCAGACATGAAGCAGAACTTGGGGCCCTGAGACTAAGATTCTATTCACCCGGAAAAGGGTCGCTTGTGGAGCTTCAGCCCGGGGCAACACGTTTTTCCCGGGTAGAAGGATCCTCACACCGACGCGCCTGTCAGGGCTTGCCTGATTCGCGATCAGGCGTCCCCCTTGACCGGGGCAAGACTTTGCTTGGCAGTCCCTTGCCAAAGGCGGATTTTCCGGATGCAAGACCAAGTAGATGCCCCAATAATCCGAGAAAAACGAAACTGTCGCATTTTTCCGGTTTTTGAGGTGACACCCAGGTGTCACCTTCACTTGGATATAATTGCCCAGAACGTCTTAAGAATGTTTACGCAAAAGCATGAGTCAGCGGATTCAGAGGAACCTGCTTTGCCGCTGGGAAATTCATTAGCCTCTGTAATGTACGGGAAGGGAGTCGTATGACACGAGTAATGCTCATTGACAGCCATTCTATCTTGCGCCGGGGGCTCAGAACCCTCTTGGAAGACCAGGGACGGTACAAGGTCGTCGCCGAGGCAGGAGATGGCCGAAAGGCGCTGGAACTGGCCCTGGAGGTCAGACCCGACGTTCTGATCATGGAGGTCTCGCTGCCCTCGCTCAACGGTATCAATGTGGCCGAGCAGCTTCTGGACCGATATCCCAGCATGAGAATTGTCGCACTGTCCAGCCACAGTGCTTCGGGGCAGGTTTCCCAGATGCTTCGGGCCGGGGCCCGGGGATATGTGCTCAAGGACTCCGATCCGGAGGAACTCTTCGCAGCCCTGGAGGCGGTGTGCGGCGGGCAGACCTTCCTGTCGCCCAATGCCGCCACGTCCCTGGTGGAAGATTACGTAGCGACCGGCGAAGGCAACGGGCGCAAGGGCAAAGCTTCTCTCTCGCCCCGCGAAAGGGAAGTTCTGCAACTGATGGCCGAGGGCCTGAGCACCAAGCAGATTGCCCGGAAACTCTATGTCAGCGTGAAGACCGTGGAAACCCACCGGCGGCATATCATGCACAAGCTGGAGATCCACTCAATTGCGGGCCTGACCAAGTACGCGATTCGCGAGGGCTTGACGACTATCGAGAACTGAGACATTCGCCTGCCAACCGCTGCGGTGGAGGCAGATGCACCTTTGCTCGAATCGCTGCCCTCGCCATCGCTCAGGTCTTGATGCTGTCCAGCAGGACCACTGCGACAGGCCCGAAGACCAGCGTGGGCAGCCAGGCCGCCAGCGCCGCGGGGATGTCCACGTAGCGGATCATGTACATTGAGATGTAGAACGCTGCCACGATCAGGACGCTCACCCCCACCGAGGCCTTCACATTGCGCTCACGAGAGAGAATGAAGGGCAAAGGCAGGACCAGCATCAGCAACAGGTTGATCGGTTCGGTGATCCTCAGATGGCGTGAAAGCTGGGCGGCCCGGACGTTGGCAACCATCTTCTTGTCGATCAGCTCTCCCAGGCGGGCAAAGCTGACGTACTCGATCCATCGGCTGCTCTGGCGAAGGAGGATCTCTGAAGGCCCCAGGTCCGATGGCAGGAAGATCGCGCCGTCTTCCAGATCCCAGCGATTCGCCTGCGAGTTCCAAAGGGCACGCTGGGCGTGGATAATGACCTGGATACGATCCGTACCGCCCAGATCGCGGAAGGTGAACCGGGGGCGAAGCAACAGGAGTTCCCTGCCCGACTCGGTCGTCCGGAACATGAAACGCTGGGCGTTGGTCTCCATACCCCCATATTCATTGGAGTCTTCTCTGGCTGCGAAGGGACCGGTTGCGCCCTGGTCGGCCTGGTCGCTTTCCAGCCCGGCCTGTTGGAGGATCTCCTTCTCGCTGAGGCCCGTGTACACATGACTGGAGAACTGATCGGAAGGCCACTGCTGCTCCTGGGGCCCGATCAGGCGAGCGTCCGTGGCATCCCAGCCTTTGAGCCCCGGGCGAAGACTGCCCGAGCGTGCCTGGCCGGCGGAAACCAGCGCGATGGGCTTTCCGGCATCGTTTCGCATGGTCACGGTCAGGTCTTGCAGGACGCCCTCAACCGGCTGAAATCCTTTCGCGTACCAGACGTTGCGGTTCTCGTCGGGGATCATCCGGACCTGGTAGACCTCGGTCTCGGCCCGTTCTCCGCGGTCGACGGCCAGACGCGGCGCGATTCGGGGGATCAGCAATTCCCGATCCACCACCAGAAGGGCCACCAGAAACACCGACCCGAGGAAGATGGGTGTCAGAACCCGGTAGAGGCTCACGCCCGAAGCGAGCATGGCCGTCAACTCGTTGGTCTTGTTCATCCTGGCCAGCGTAAAGGCCGCCCCGAACGTCACCGCGACGCCCCCCAGTTCCATCAGGTACAGCAGCGACTGGGCACCGTAGTAGTTCAAGATGTGCCCGATCACTTCGGCCAGTTCCCGGTCCCCCTTGACGAATTCATCCATGTTCACAAACAGGTCCGCGATGATCCGCAGCCCGATGAACACCAGGAAGACGACGATGCAGCAGAAAGCGAAATTTCGAAGAACATACCGGTCCAGTGTCTTCATGTATCACCTTCTCGACAATCGCCAGTAGGCTGCGCCGTTGGCTATTAGAAGCGCCGCGATCCCCGACCAGATCGTCGCCACCCCCGCCAGTTGCGAGACACCCTCCTGCGTGAGCAGTTGCTTGCCCATGATGACCACGATGATAACCGTCGCCGCCGGAAGAATCGAAAGTGCAAACGCGCTGATCAACTGCCCCCCCCGGAAGATCAAACCCAGGGCCGCTCCGAATGCGACCATCAAGAAGCAACTGAGCCCGTAAGCGATCCGCCCGTGGATTTCCCCCAGAATCTCCCGTTGTGCACGGGGAACGCGGTTCTCGTTGAGGAACCGGATCTTGCCGATCACCTCGGCATTGCGGGTAAACCTCTCCGGCTCTGCCAGAATCCGGCCCACTACCTCGGGGTCTTCCAGATCCTCCCGGGAGATTACATCGGCAGGTAAGGGAATCTCCCCTCGCCGAAGCGTCCCCGGCTGGAGGGGCCTTTCCTCCGGCCTGTCCATGTCATAAAAGAGGACCTTCTCATCCAGCTCAACGGTGATATAGGACGTGTCTTCGATCGGGGTCCAGTCGGCTGAGACACTTCCCGACCGGGCAGTGTAGAGTTCGCGTGTCTTTCCCTCCTGGTCCAAGAGGCGCATTCTGATGGGCTCAGGCCCCTGCTGCTGAAGGATGATTCGACCGGCCTTGTTCCAGTGGGCCTCCCCGGCGGTCAAGATCAGGGGCTTTCCCTGATAGCGAAGCTTGGTGTAGGGCTTGCCGGAGTTGATGGTGCCAAGCACGTCCTGGAGGACATAGCTGTGCCGGATTTCGCGGGAGATCTCCCGCATCTTCTCGCGGATCTCCGGGTGCAACTGCGGTTTGCGATAGGCTTCGAGCAGTTGAACCCAGTCGAAGAAGGCCACATCCTCCTCGCCGAAGCCCGGAAACGGCGGAAGCCTCTGCTCGCCCAGCCTGGAAAGCTGCTGCTCGCGGCGGCGTCCGGTGGTCATGACCGCCGCCTGGCCTTGCTGGGCTCGGAGGGTCGCGTAGGTGCGGCCTTTGATCCGTCGGGTTCGGATCAGGGCTTCCCGGGCAGCAGCCACCCTTGGCTCGGCGGGCTCGCCCATGTCCACCAGGACAACGCCCCGCAGGTAGAGCCCTTCATCTTCGGTCACCTGGGCATGGTCGGCATGGAGCAGGAAGGTCTCGTGACGGAAGTAGCCCTTGGCCTCCAACTCGTGCACGAGCAGCCCGCGGACGTTGGCTTCCAGTTGGGTCTGGCTGACGCGGGCGAGGATCGGCGAGACGAAATTATTAAGGAACAGCGTCGCCACCGTCACCAGCAGCCCCATGATCAGGGCAGGCCTGAGCGTGGTGACGGTTCCGATTCCGCTGGCGCGACAGGCCAGCAGTTCGTTGTCCTGGCTGAAACGCCCGTAGATCATCGTAGCGGAAAACAGCGCTGCAACCGGAAGCGTCAGGGACACCATCACCGGGATGGTCAACAGGAACAGTTGCAGGGCCTGCATGGCCAGGAGCCCCCGCTTTCGGAGCGGCTCGATGATGGCGAAAACGCTCATCACCAAGGTCAGCACGATCAGCGCAAGAAACAATACGCGGATCAGGTCCCGGGAGAGATATCCATGAAGCGTCTTGAGCATCGAGGTCCTTTCGTGAGGCGCCCCAGGCCGGGGCCCGGGCATCCGTGCACGCTGGGGATGACTATAAGCCGATGCGGCGGAGAATCCAAGCCTTTTGGGCTGGTCGGACAGAGCCGTTTTCGAAAGGACAGCCGGCCCCGTTCGGAGCGGACCGGCCGGGGGCTGTTAGAGTTCCAGGCAGATGCGGCTGACGGGTTCCTTGCCCAACAGCGAGGCCTCCTGGTAGCGGCCTATGGCCAGTCTGCCCATCCAGTGGAAAGCATCGGGCTGCCGGCGTGGGCTTGCAGAGAGGCCCGACCGGCTGCGGCGCCGAACGACGCAGGCCGTGGGACGCTGGGAGACCTGCCTACGCCCAGGGCCGAGGGGAAAGGAATTGCGATTCGACGAGCCCTGCCTGGAGGAGTTCGGATCGACGTCACTGGACAGAATGGGAAGGCTCTGGACCATGTCGAAACCTGTGCGGTTCGGGGCTCTGCGCCCTGTCTATTGTACCGGGCATTGTCGATGCGGCACATGAAATCCGCAGATCGATGGGCCTCCTGGGCCCTCATTTGATCCTACCACAAACCCCCAGGGCGCCAAGGGGGAAACCCTCATTCTTGCCCTCTGTAAGGCGTTTACAGGGGGACCCTTACGATAATTGGAATCCCAGGCATCTGCAAAAAGCCATGCCGATGCCCAAAAAACCGTAGATCCCGTCTGGAAACATGAAAGAGAGACAGACATCGTGAAACGCAGAGCAACTTCACTGACCTTGTGGACCCTCCTGTCACTGATGGCAACGGTGGGCTGCCAGCGCTCGGCTTCCCGCAATATCGTCGATATGGACATTACCGTGCACCGCGCTTACGAGCGCCCCATCTCAGCGCCGTTTGCGGGGATGGTCACGGCGGTGCACGTTCAGCCCGGCCAGACGGTCAAAAAGGACCAGCTTCTCGTGGAATTCGACGACGCAGCCCTTCGGATGCACTTGATCCAGGCCCGGACCAGCCTGTCCAGGCTCCAGACCCAGCTCGAACTCTGCAAGAGACAGCATGACCCTGCTGCGACTGCCCAGGCCCAGGAGAAGTACGATCTGTGTCTGGAAGGGGTTGAACAGCTCCGCGAGGCCATCGCTTCGGCTTCGATCAAAGCCCCTGCCTCGGGAGTGATCCAGCAGGTGGAGGTCAGCCTGGCAAGCCGCGTCCCGCAGGGGCAACTGGTATGTAAATTGGTTCAGCCCAGCCGGTTTGTCGCCCGCGGGGTCGTTTCGGGGCCCAAGGTGCGGGAAATCAAGGTCCGAGACAGCGCTGCGGTGTATCTCCAGGGGGCCTCGGAATTGGCCCAGCAGGGCCGGATCGTCGAGATCGAGCCGGTGGCGCCCGGAGATGAAGATCAGCAGGAACAGGCCGGACCCGAATCGGCCCGGGTGACCCTGCTGATCAGGGGAGAAGATCCCAGCCTTCGCCCCGGCGCTTCGGGCGTGGCCAGAATCAAGCGCCGCTAGCTTCGGTCGCGACCCAGAATCTCTTGACGATCTTGCCGTCGCCGGGGTCGCTGCGCTCATCTTCAAAGGCCCCGCCGGCACTGCGTATCACCTTCTCCGAGGCGATGTTGCTCCGCTCGCAACTGATCAGGGCCCGGGAGATCCCCCTGCCGCCCGCCTCGGCCAGAACCAACGGCAAAAAACGCTTCATGTAGCCCCTGCCCCGCCCCGAGGGGCGGATGCAATAGCCGATGTGGCCCCCGATATTCAGAAGATACTCGTTGAGTTCGTGGCGCAGGCTCGAAACCCCCAGCAGCCGATCGCCTTCCATCAACAGCAGCAGCGAAGCCGGCACGAGGCCCGGCTTGAGATTGCTGCCTTCCCGGTAGTCCTCGCAGCGGGTGACGAAAGCCGGGAAATCCACGACCGCCAGGTCATCAATGCACGAAGCCCCGTAAGGCCACCCTTCCTCGCCGGCCTGATGAAATTCATCGGCCATCTCCAGATACGCATCGCGGTCCTGGAGACAGGGGCAGCGGATATGAAGCCCGTTGGGTTCGTTCATGGCTGCCCGTCTTCCCGCAGCGACCAGGCAGGGTCCTGAAGCCGCGTTACAGGGTCCTGTCCATGAAAGCCTGCGCAAATGGCCAGGCCCTCGATGGGATACTCCTGCATGCAACGGCCCAGACATGCCAGCGTCCGCGCGACCAGGTAAGCACATTTGCCCCGGGCCGGGGGGGCCTGGTCCATCTTGCCCCCGTCGAGGCCAAAGACCTCGCTGAGTTTGGGAAAGGCCGGACCGTCCACCCTCGCTGTCCAGTCACAGGCCCAGTCGTCATTCCCGGCCTGGGCAGGAAGGTAATCGCGGCAGAGGAAGAAGGTCCCGAGCCAGTCGTTGGGCATATCGAATTCGAAGTAGATCGCCCGCGGCCTGGCCCGGCGGAGATGCCTGCACATCTTCCGATAGCTGCCAAGCAGATCGCGTTGATAGCCGGAGAAGTCGAGATACCGGATCCAGGAGGCCATCTCCTCCCCGGCCAGTTCGACACAGAGGCGCAGATACTTCCGCTCCAGACCGCTGTAGTCCGCAACTTCGGCATGAACGCACATCTCGTCGATCCAGTCCTGCAAATGCAAGGAGACACTCCTGAAAGGAATCCTCGGGGTTCAAAATCATTTTACCGCAGTTCCCGTTGGGTTTGAAGGGCCCGCCTTTTGCGCAATATTGGAGTCCAGCCGGGCAGCGGCTGGGGTTTTGCCGGGATAGTAATGAAGTCCTTGCTCAAAACGGCCGAAACATTTGGAGGTAGAAAACCGGAATTGTAGGTTGCCTTTGCATCCGAACGGGCCAAGGCAGGCCCGCAGGGCAAAGTCAGGGAGACTGTCATGAGCGTATCTGCCGTCGGCGACCCCACCGGGGCCATTGCATCCGCCTCCCAGGCGATGAGTGGTTCGAAGGTGGCATTGGCCGCCAACATCAAAATGCAGAAGGTTTCCCAGGACATCACGCAGATGACCGCGAATTTCATCCAGGATTCGGTCGAGAAGATGGCCCAGATGGGAGCGACGGTCAGCGTGTTGGCCTGAGAATGGTCCGCAAAAACCCGTTTGTTACTGGATTGAGAGGCTCCGCCGCCCGGTGGGGCCTTTCTTTCTTACAGGTTCCGACCCCCTCTGTTCAGATCAGCAGCCAGAACAGCAAGCCCAGCCCCGCCCCGACCAGACCGAGAAGCCACCAGAGCCCCCGCTGGGTGAACTTCGAAGGGCTCAGCCGCCTGACCACCCATTGGCCGCAGTGAACGCATCGGTCGGCATCGTCGTATATTTCCCCTCCGCAGTGCGGGCAGGCCACCGTAGGGGTCTCATCTCCATCCAACTCTTCCAGGTCGCGAAGCTGCGGCCCGTCACGCTCGTCTTCTTCCGGATCGTACGGTTCCTGTTCTTCCCACTCAGTCATTCGGGCACGGGCTGCTGGAGCGCCTGAGATAGGTAAGCTCCGGAGGCAGTTGAATGTTGTTGCCGAAGTTGTCCTCGCCGTAACCGTTCTCGGCCAGGAGCTTGATGTCCTCCAGCACCCGGCGGTCGCCCACCAGGCGGACGTTGAGGTCCAAGGGAATGTCGATCTTGCCCGTGGCCTGGAGTCGGGCGATCTCCTCGATGACCTGCTCGAAGAGACGATTGCAGTGGCAGGAGAGCGAATCGGAGAATTCCACCGGCTGTTGGAGGATCACCAGTTTGCCCTTCTCTGCCAGGGCGAGTACGGTCTTCTGGACGGCCTCCTTGACCGGCTCGGCTGGGTTCTTCGAGGCGAACTCCTCCAGGTCCATGCTGCAGACTTCCTTGGCCAGCCATCGACGCTTCCGGGCGTTGATTTTCTCATTGATCCGGAAGATCTCCAGCGGCGAGGAAGCGTCGAACGACTCGTCGTCCAGTTCGATCCGGACGTCGCTGCCGTAGTGCATGGCGATCTTGGCTACCAGTGTCGAGGGCCTGACATGGAAACCCCGGTAGCGGGGAATGGGCACTTCGATGCTGGTCTTCTCGGCATAGCGCCGCAGCATTTCATGACAGAGCTTCTTGCCGCCCTCCAGGAAGAACCGGGCCGGGGCGAGTACCTGCTCCATGAGGAGCTTGAGCAGCACGTCGGCCTCGACCATCGGCTCGTTGACCGAACAATCCTCGGCCCCGGGGCCCACGACGTGGCGCTCGTAGTAGTGGGCCAGATCCGTACCCGACTGCAACAGATGAAAGACGATGCTCACATGCCCGCGAAGAATCGGAAGGTCACGATCCAGGCATTCGGTTTCGGTCTCGCTGACCCACGTGTCGTACATCGACTGGAGATTGTGGAATCGGTGCTGCAGATTCCGAAGAGATTCCTCGCCGATCGGCTCGGGGACCAGCTTGGGGTAGTTGCCATGCCTTTCGGGCCGGCATTCGTGGAGCACCGAGGCCTGGGCGGCGAGATTCAGATAGGCGGTGGTAAGCCTGGCCACGGTTTCGGCTGCACTGTCCACGCGCCGGCGGGTGCGATCGTTGGGCAGCCTGCCCGGGGGAAGCATTTCGGTGTAGGTTTCCGGTTCGAGTGTTCCGGGCTCGGCCAGGCCCAGGTTCTTGCCCTCCCGGTGGAGGACCCGGCAGGAACATAGCAGGATCTCCCGGATGGTGGCCATGGCCTGGCGAATGTCCTCGGAGAATTCGTGGGCATCTTCCACGCGGTAGGTCGGCAGGGACTGGCGGATGTGGAGCAGTTCGTATTTGACCCGGCTGAATCTCTTGATGGCCGCAACCGGAGCACGGAACTTCCGCCAGTGGTTGTTGTTCCTGGCCCCGTAGGCGTCGAGGAGTTCCTCGATCTGCATCGACTGGCTCATCAACTCGGCAAGCAGCGGGCGGGTCAATTGCACCCGTTGGCCTCGCGGTCCGGAAAGAAGTGCGGCCAGATCCAGCAGCCTCCCTCCGCGGCGGCTGACGACGGGCAGGAATTCTTCCTCGTTGATCACCACGCGGGAAGGTTCGGCCCGTTGGGGCATGGGCGGCTGAGACGTCGGGTCGAAATCTTGCATCGTGTCCATCATCGCTCCGGGGAGAGACACTGCAGCCTGGGCTCAGGCAAGAGGGCTTCCCTTGGTTTTATCGGTTTTGTCGTCGACGGGGACCACTCATTCTGTTTTGCCCCAGGGCCTGGCACCGCTGGATCGTGCCCACGGCAAATACAGCACTGCGACCGTAACCAGGGCAAAAGCCTCCAAAAAAAGTATATACCAGGGCCAACCCAGAAAGAAGAACGGAGACTCTCCTTCCGGAGCACGGCACAGAAACATGTAGTTCGCGTCCAGGCCCGACTGCCGGAGGATCACATTCGCCACTGCCACCAAACCCATATACGCATTGGTAATCAGAAAAACGCGCAGGATCGATCCCTTTCGCGGCCTCATCTGCCAGACCGCCAGCAGGAAGACAACCAACACGACAATCCCCCCATGGGTCAGAAAGTACTGCCAGAAGTGATACTGCGGGAAGGGCGCTGCCAGGTCCGGGGTCAACAGGGCTTGGGTGGTCCCACCCAGGCCCCAATAGTAGGAGACTTCAAAGGTCAACGCGCTGTTTCGAAAGGCAGTCCAGGCCAGAAGAAACACCGCCGCCCCGCAGATGTGAAAAGGCAGGAACCGCTCCAGGAACGATCCGGGCCCGTAATACCACGTGGTCCAGGCGTAGTAGATCAACTCATTGGCCACGAGAAGACCGGCCAGCACCAGGCCCATTATCCGTCGCCCACGCGGCGACAACCCCCTGCCGATCAGGCTGCAGAGCAATGTGACAACCAGGACCGCCAACAGGGCTGTCAGGTGAGAAGCGGAAAAGGTCACGAATCCGATAATGACGATCCTTTCTCCTGCCGGGCAGGAACTGCTGCCCGGATTCTGGCCCTGTCGGAAGGCAAAGTCAATTGGTACGCCCGATTCATCAGCCGGCTCAGGCCGATTTTTGAATCCAGCCCGGGCTTAGAAGGGCTCTCGGGCCTGGCTTTCTTCCGGTGCAGGCGGATCGATCGTCTCGGAGAGGGCATGGTCGATCCTCCTGAGCCTGCCCTCGACCCCCAGCGAAGCCATCGGGCTGTTCTTGAGGAAGACCAGGTGTGAGCGCACGATCCGGAGCAGTTGTCTGCGGCCCGGCGCGTCAACGTCCATAAAAGGAAGGACTTCTCGCTCAAAGTATTCGCACATCCTCCACAGGTCCCTGCCGGAGGAAAGATCCTCCATCGCGGTGAGCATCAGCGTCCCGGACTGGACTTCCTCGGGTGTAAACAGCCGGGCCGCATAGCCCTGGCTCCAAAGACTGTAGGTAAAGGCCAGATCATTGATCTCGCTGTGCATCACGTCGGAGTATTGGACCTTCTTCAGGGCCGGCTGATGAAACTCGCTGCCACTGTGGACGGGGAAGATCTCGATGGTATGCGTCCAGGTTCGCTCACGGGCGGCGGACTCGGCGTCATCGAGCCGGCTTGGCGACTCGCGAAGGACCCGCACCAGCAAGGCGTTGGGGATCGCCCGGCGACTCCGGGCGTCCTGGAGGGTCAGCGTGGTCTCGAACTCGCGCGTCTCGGGGACGTCGCAGCCTGCTGCCAGGCAGAGTACAGCCGGAACCAGGAAGATGGAAGCATTTCGAAGCATGGTCTCTCCTGCGAGAAGGATCCTTCGCATAGAGAATCGGCCCGGGGGCGGGAGATCTTCAATCCGCGCCCGTCCGGGGCAAGATCTTACTGGAGCCGGAACGGTCGGTTTGGGGTTTACCCGCGTCCCAGATCGTCGGCGTCCATCTCTTCCAGGCGGAATTCGGCCCCTGTGGAAACCTTCTCGAGCTGTCCATCGCGGATCCAGCATACCCGGTCGCTGGAGGAAAGCATCTTCGGATCGTGCGTGGCGGTGATGACAGTGACGCCCTCTTCGCTGTTGAGGCTTCGAAGCAGATCAATGATCTCCGTGCCGGTTTTGGTATCGAGGTTGCCGGTGGGCTCATCGGCCAGGATTACCGTGGGCGTATTGGCCAGAGCACGGGCGATGGCCACACGCTGCTGCTGGCCGCCGGAGAGCTCGAAGGGTTTGTGATGCAGGCGATGGCCCAGCCCGACGCGTTCGAGGATTTCGGTGGCGCGTCGCTCGGATTCAGCCTTGTCGGTGCCCTGGAAAACCATCGGCAGTTCCACATTCTGCAGGGCGGACATGACCTGGATCAGATTGAAGGTCTGGAAGATGTATCCGATCTTATTGCAGCGGAACCAGGCCTGGTGGCTTTCGGAAAGGTCGAAGACGCTCTCGTTCTCGAAGATCACCCTCCCGTCGGTGGGCTTGTCCAGGGCGCCGATCTGGTTGAAGAACGTGCTCTTGCCCGAGCCGCTCGGGCCCATGATGGAAAGGAACTCGCTGCGGTAGATATCCAGCGTGATTCCGCGCAGAGCCCAGACTTCCTCACCCACCAGGTGGTAGCACTTGGTGACGTTCTCGGCGTGAATGATGACGTCTTCGCCGCTCATGTTTACTCTTCCTGGTTAGCGTTTTCGCCGCCGGACTCTGCCGGCAGGATCAAATGAATCAGTCTCTTCTGCGTCAGGACCCGGGCGAACTGCACCGCGGCCTTTCGAGACTCCTGCACGTCGCTTTCGAACTTCTTTGCCATTTCACGGGCGATGTCGCCCAGGTTCCGCTTGCCGTCGACCAGCTCCCAGAAGGCCGAGCCGCCCTCGTCCAGTTTCAACTGGATTTCGTGTTTGTATCTGAGCCTGCGGGCCAGCCATCCATAGATTCGGCCCGACGGCAGGAAACGTCTTCGTATGTGGGTCAATCCCTTGCTGTCCCGGGCGGATTCGGCATCCGGGTTGCGCTGGACAACGAGCTTGAGCGGGTCGATTCCCGCCTCGGACAGCGACTTGATCTTCTTCTTCCGCCATTTGCGCCCCATTGCGCTAATGGAACTCGTCGGTATCGAAGTCGATTTCTTCCGGCCTGGCCGCCTTGACGATCTGCCCGTCCTCGATCCAGAGGATCCGATCCGAGCGTTTGAGCATCTTCAAATCGTGGGTGGCCGAGACAATCGTCACGCCCAGGTCATCGCGCAGCTTGGCCAGAAGTTCGATCATCTCCTCGCCGGTGGCCTGGTCCAGGTTGGCGGTCGGCTCATCGGCCAGGACGATATCCGGGCTGTTGGCCAGGGCTCGGGCGATGGCGCATCGCTGCTGCTGGCCGCCGGAAAGCTCGCCGGGCCTGTGGAGGGGGCGATGCCCCAGCCCGACCAGCTTGAGAATGTACATTCCCTTGTCGCGGGCGTTCTCGGCGTCCATCCCGGCAAAGCTCATCGGCAGGGTTACGTTCTCCAGGCAGGTCATCACCTGGATGAGGTTGAAGGTCTGGAAGATATAGCCGATCTTCCGGCATCGCAGCCAGGCCAGTTCGTTGGCGTCCAGTTGGGCGATGTCCACCTGATCAATATAGACCTTGCCCGAGGTGGGCTTGGCCAGGCCTCCGATGGCGTTGAACAGGGTACTTTTGCCCGAGCCGCTGGGGCCCATGATCGAAAGATACTCGCCCTCGTAGACATCGACCGTCGCGCCGCGAAGGGCGTGAGTCTTGGTCGAACCCATCTGGTAGGTCTTGTGGACGTCCACCGCCCGGACGACATACCGATGGCTGGTGTCCTCCTGTGGCGAGAGCATGCTGTCGAGCTTCTGCTGGTCCAGTTGTGTCATGGGGGATCTCTTGTCAGATATTGGTTCGAAGAGCCGTGGCCGGTACCATCCGCGAAGCGAAGTTGGCCGGGTAGATCGCGGCGATGACCGACAGCGCCACGCCGATGACGATGCTGATCAGCAGCGAAAGCAGCAGCCTGGGGTAGTCCACACTGGTAAGCACCAGGCCCAATCCGTAGGTGAAGCCGTAAGCGATCGTGGAAAAAACCATCCCGAACAATGCTCCGGCAACGGCCCCGATGAGTCCCACGAGGCTCGATTCGATCAGGAAGATCTGTCGGATGAACGAAGACAGGGCGCCGAGGCACTTCATCGTCCCGATCTCCCGGAACCTCTCGGTGACGCTCATGAGCATCGCGTTGCTGATGCCGATGACGGTTACAAGAAGCGAGATGATCAGGATCCACCAGTTTCGGAACTCCTGCTTGGCTTGCTGGGCCTGCTTCTCCTGGACTTCCTCCGGGCGCAACTCCTGCTGGAGCATCACCGGCTCGGCAGGGAGATTCTGAAGTTGCCTGTCCCGGCGGGTGTCGGCCACCACCTGCTGCCTGGCCGAGGCCAGTATTTCACTCAACGCCAGGTCCAGATCACCTGAACGCTCTCCCAGGACGATAATCGAACTGACATCCTCTCCGACCTGCTCCAGGGAAACCTGCTGGATGTTCTCGATATCGGGCACCTGGGCGGATGTCTCGTAAGGAGCCCAGCGAAGCTCAGCCACGTCGCTGTCCTCGACGAAGTTCCTTACCAGGCGCGTCTCGAGGGTGCTCAGCGAGCCGACCTGGATAATGCCGATCTTCCGCTGAGCCAGGGGCCCCATCTCCGCGGTGAGAAAGCTCTTCATGCGGTTGACGTCGGCGCGGAGAGTTTCTTCCTGCTCGACGCCCTCCTTGATGGCTTGCCCGGTGAAGATGGACATCAGAAACGCGATGCCCAGCGCCACGCCACTGATGGTGACGAGACTCCGGCCAAAGCGGATCTTGATCCCCTGAAGCACGACCTCAAGGGCAACCCTCGGCGAAAGCTTGACCTGTTCCTGTATTCTGTCTCTGGTCATTATCTATCGATCGTTCCGTGCCGGTCGGGCCCGTCAGAAGGGCGCGGCCGATATCGCTTTCTTGATGAGGTTGATGGCGATGGTTGCCATTCCGATCAGCCCCACACCCGTGAAGTAACCGGCGAGGATGGTGGGCATGATCCGAAGGAAATTCTGTGCTCCGAATTTCTTGCGTAAGTAGAACCGGCCAATTAATGCGCCGATCACCTCCGTCATTAACATCTGCGGGAACATACCGAACCCTCGGACAATTCCGTAGCAGAACATTACGGGCAATCCCAACACGCTTAGCAGCAGGAAGGTTCCGACCATCGTGCCGGCTCCGGCGCCGATGTATTTCGGCTTGATGGCCTGGCCGAATTCCGTCTGCCAGAAATCCACTTCGTCATCTTGACTGACCACGTGGGTCGCCGACCACTGCAGGGCCATCTGTTTGGAACGCAGATCCCAGAACTTTTGTGCATACGGGAACGCGCTGGAGGGGACCTCGCTGCCCTGCCAGATGAACGCCCAGAAGGCAAAAGACAGGATAAAGAGCATGGGCACAGCCACCAGGTCGGTCTTGACCAGCGACCAGAAGCGCGTTCCGGTCAGTTCGGTCTGGCGATACGCCTGGGCCTGATAGCCGAAGTTCTCGATGGGGATCGGGGCCATCCATATCTCGATGCCCCGGGCCCCGGAGAGAATAAAGGCCGTCTCCTTGACATAGGGGATGTCAATCCGCTGGCCGGCGATACCCAGCAGCCTCGCATTCAGATACGAAATCAGCGGGCTGTAGACGAAGCTGAAAAACAGCAGGAAGAAAAACAGCGTCCACAGAATTCCGGTCGACATGAAGGCAGAGAAACTCAGCAGGTACATCGTCATGCCGATAATGGCCACAGAACTGGCTGAGTAGATCACCAGGGCGACCCAGAGGGGGTAGTCTCCCCGGCCTTTGACGGGCGGCTCGAAGACATTCTCACGCGTTTGGGACCCGGACTCAGCCTGGGCCTGTTTGAGGGCCTTGATCTTCTTGCGGATGTCGCGGATGGATTGGATGACGGATATCGCCAGAAGGCCTAAGGAAGCTCCGATACTGAAACTCAGCCAGAAGTCCATCGAGTTGGTGAACTTGGTATTGACCGTGTCCATGCCGAATCGCCACTGGGTCAACACGCCGGCGTTGTAGAGGATCGGGTTCATGACCGTCATGAGCGTCACGGCGAAGAACGTACCCATGACCGCCCAGAACGGCAGGACCATGCCGATGAGCAGAAAGCCCAGGTCCAGGGCGATCCCCGTCGGGGTTGCCGGAAGGAAGCTTTCGGTAAGGTTCGTGGTATCGATGAACGGCTGGGGGATCAGGAAGATCGATTTATCCAGCAACACGCCGGTAATGGCCGGAATGCCTACCTGCAAGGTGCCAAAAGCGATGCCGATGACCGCCCCGAGGCTGAAGAGCCGCCACCTTTCGGATTTCTTGCGTCCCTTGGAGCGTTGCTCCCGATCGAAGAAGGCCTTGCCGGGGTCTTCGGCATCCTTGTCGTGTTCATCGGCTTCGGCCATGGCCATTGCGCCCTGGGCGCTGACCGAGGCCATCGGGTAGGGAAGGTTCTCGATATCGCTGGTGATCCGGAAGAAGAAGTACCCCAGCGTGTAGCGTTTTAGGAAGCCCATGAAGATCACGAACGCCAGCAGTGCGATCGGCCCGTACCAGTCCGGATGAAGCAGATTCCGGGTCGTGATGGCTTCACTTTCGGGATTGGGAACCCACCAGGTCGGGAAGAACTCCCGCATGTTCGCGTCGCGCATCGCCTCGCTGGTCACCAGGTACGACCGGAATACCAACTGGGCAATCGGTCCGCCGGGCCAGAGGATGTTGGCCGCCATCACCACGTGGGCGGCGTGAAGCAGGATGACCAGGTTCTGCTTGGTCAGGTTCTTCAGCGAGCGACGTGCGATCTCGTTGAAGAGAATCACCGTCACCCAGGAGGCCGCGGCGTTGAGGTTCGAACCGCTCATCAGGCCCAGGTAGATCGACCCGGGCAGCATGATCAGCCCGCAGAAGAGGATGCCGACCACCGTGGTCCATCCGAAGCCGGGCTCGAACTTGTCCGGCTGCTCCAGGATGCCCCGATAGAGCGACAGCTCCTTATCGGTCATGCTCTGCTTGGGTTGTTTGGGCTGCTTGGGCTGCTCAGCCATGATGGGCCCCTCCTGCCCGCAGTTGCTGTTGGATCAGATCCCGCGCGGTCTGGAACATTCTTTCTCTTTCCTGGGTGCTGACCGCCCGCCAATGCAGGAAATGCTTGCGGACGCCTTTGAGGAAACCGTGGTTCAGTCGCATCCAACTCTCTCGTGTGCCGCTGAGTCGCTCCAGTTCGAGGTGGGCGATGTACTCCCGGGTGTGTTCATCGGTCGGCAGCGAGATACTCAACTGCTGGGAGACGCCCAGGTCAAACGGCTTGAGCCAGACCGTGCAACGCAGTTCGGGCACATAGCCCTCATCGGCCAATGGGTCCAGTTCCTCGCTGATGCCGACCTCGGGCTTGGAGCAGAAGAACGATCCGCTGGAGCCTTCACCCCGCTCCAGGAAGAAGCGGTTGAAGAATTCGATTACCGCCAGTCGATCCTTCACATCGAAGGTAAACGGCAGCGAGAGCACGAGCTTGTCGCCTTCCGGATCGGGCAGATCCCAGCCGGACTCTTCGGCCGGGGCGGCGATGTCCATGGCCTTGAGGGCAGGGAACAGCGTCGAAAGGAACGTCGCTGCCATAATCGCAAGCGAGGCCAGGATGGTCGTGGACGTCGTGAAGGTCATGTTGAGCCCGCCGGTGAGGTTGAGCATCGTCAGGACCTTGCCGGTGCCCTGGGAAAGGAAATAGCCCAGCACCGAACCAACCACCGCGTAAACGAATGCTTCGGCAAAGAACATGAAGAACACGTACCGTGGAGCAATGCCTACCGCGTTGTAGACGAAGATCTCGTCTCGCCGTTCGTAGACGCTGCCGCGAATGGTGTTCAAAACCGTCAGCGCCGCGATGATCAGCGGAATGACCATGTCCATCACACCGGCCAGGCTCGTCTGCCGGGCTCGCTGGCCTCGATAGGCGATCTGGTCCAGACCGTAATACATCTTTCGCCCGGACTGCTCCAGGAAGGAGTCGATCAGGGCGCGGGCCTCGCGATAAGCCAGGGGCTGGCCCGTCCGGCGATCCACCAGCCAGATGGCGGCCGAGGAAACCCGAGGCTCCATCGCCTTGTTGTTGATCCCCTGGCCCCAACCGACGCCGGAGAAGTCCACGCCAATGATCAGGCGTGAGGCATCGACGTAGGAGAACGGCTCGACGGCCAGGACATTCAATTTCTTGTCCCGGGTGACGTTCCGCATCGATTCAACATCAAAAGGCAGAATCGGATTGCCGTCCAGATCCGCAATGGCCTCGTACAGCTTGGGCTGGAAGACCGCGTGAACCCGGAACTCCTTGCCGTTTATCTCGATGCGGACATCCCCGGTTTCCACTTCCTTGGGATCGATCTGGAGCGTACGGGCAATATCAAGGGGAATCAGGACCGGCTTGACCTCCGCCTGGGCCGAACCGGCCGGGAACCAGTTGGCCTGGGGGTCGTCCTGGCGGGTTATCGCCGTGCGCGCGATTTCCTCGGCCAACGGGTCCTGCTCTTCGAAGATCATCACGCTCTGGGCTTCGGCCCCTATCTTCGAAGTCGATGCGACCACATCGATCTGGGGCATGAGGATCTTGCTGGTATTGGGATCATTGAGACCCACGAGGATCTCGCGTTTGGCCACGATGTATTCCCGACCGTACCGCTGGTTCAGCGCAAAGACCTCATCGGGCGTGATGGGCCGGAGATCTTCTTCCTTGATCAACATGCCCTGGTAGGCCGCCTTGCCGATGGCTACTTCCTGGTCGACCACGTCGCTCTGCGTACTGGTGAAGCAGATCATCGCGAAGGTGATCAGCACCAGGGTCGCACAGGTCAGACCCGTTCGCACCTTGCGCCGGTGCATGTTGTTGAGACCCAGCATGAAGGCGGTCCCCACCACCCCCATCATGTTGACTTCCGCCGCGGAGACCTGGCCTCGCTTGGCCTTGAGCTGCTCGAAGTTCTCCTTGAACTTCCCGCTGAAGAGCAGCGTGATTCCCGTGGAGATCAGGATGATCACGAATCCAAGCAGAATCATCAGTGAGGAGCGAATCATCTCAAAGGCCGGGTGCAACAGACGAAGAATCAAGAAGGCTGAGACAAAGATCGTGCCCTGGGCGGCAATCTGCTTTCGCACGTCGGTAAAGCCGAACAGAAGCTTCTCGAAGAAGAAACCGAAGGGCACGAGCAGGCAGAGATACCAGATGATGCTCAACACGGCCTCGCGGATGTTCTCGCGAAGCGGAGGGTGGTTGAGCATCGCATAGTTGGAAGCCTCCGATGCGAGCAGGTTCTGTTTGCGCTTGGAGAGGTCCGGTTGCTGGGCGGCCTGGATCATCTCCTCGGCTCGGCGGTGATACTCGATCATCCGCTCGTCCTGCATGTTGTATTCTTTCTGCAGGGCCAGACGCTTGCCGTTGAGCCAGATCATGGACCGGGCGATCTCGAACGGGACATTGTCGAGGATCGGAGTATCCGCGGCCAGGTATCCCGGCCCGTCGATGACTCGCGTACTGTTTTCGGCTTGCTTCCAACCGTCGGGGATTCCCAGCATGAAGGCCCGGACTTCCTGGACCAGTTCGTTTTCCGGGGAGCCGGCCTTGAGTTCAACGTAGAACTTCTCATCCGGGGGCAGGAAGTTCATCCAATAACTGTTGAGCGATTCAAAGATACAGAAGCTTCTGAATTCGCCCAGACCTTCCCGGGTGACCCAGTTGGCGCCGCTGAAGGCCTTGAACGTCTGCGGGTTGACCATATCCAGGATCGCCGTCGGCGCCGCTCGGAAGACAATGAGGTTCACGTTCTTGGCCGAGGGACCCTTGGACATGCGGTTGGTCGAGTCGAAGATCGCCTGGGCCTGGGGTCCGGCATCCTTCATGTGGCTGATCACGCCGTCGGAATCGAATGCAGCCGACAGGGGCGAATACCCCGCCTGGTTTCCTCCACTCCAGGCACCCAGATTCAGCGGAAGAAAGTATTCGCCATATGGATCGGTCATGAGCATGATGCCCATCATCGTTCCTTTATTGACGAATTCGTTCTTGGTCCGGTTGAAGACCAGAGCATTCTTGAGCGGATGACTGGGAACAATGCTCCGCCCGATGCCGCTGAGGTAGACCGTACCGGAATAGGTTGCGGGATTATGGACGTTGCTGGTGGGGACGTCCCCGTTGCCGAAGACAAAAGACAGGGCCGTCTTGGCCGTGAACAGGAAGGTCGCCTCGAGATCCTTGAGCTTCCTGGCTTCGGGAACGACCACCGGCAGGGCTACCTTGTTGTAGGAATCCACCCGGTTGAGGTTGACCAGCTCAACCATGGTGTAGCCATAGGAGGTCCAGTGCGAGGTCAGAGAGGTGGCTCCGGCGACTTTGTTGTTGATGCCGAAGAAGTACGTCAACTGCGTATACGGGCTGTATTCGAAGCTGTCGGGAAGGGCCTTGTCGCGCGAGACGCGGTAGGTGACGGAGTTGATGGGTTCGGCTCGGCCCTGCCAGTACTTTCGCCAGTTGCCGCCAAAGGGAGAAGGCCCCACCAGGATGCCCATGCTCTCATTGCCCTGGTCCTTCTTCTGAAGCTTGGGCAGCGGACGGGGCATGAGGGCAATCATGTTGTCGTAGGAGGTGAAGACCTCATTGATCCGGAGGTTGGTCTCTTCCCGGGCAATTTCCATCTGATGATGGGCCAGCAGTTCCTCGAAACGTTCAAGGGCGTTGGCTCGCATGTTTACCAGGTCGCGAAGGTCTTCATTGTCCTCGGCCATGGTATCCAAGGCGCGGGTCAGGGAGTAACCTGCGATCATCAGCACGTCCTGCTGACGCTCCTTGTTGCGGCGGAAATCCTTGAACTGCCGGCTCTGGGTGTCTTCGCGGCCCAGGCGGATGAAATCCAGCCGGGCCTGAAGGGTGGATTCGGACAGTTCGGCCGCCCGGTCATTGAGGATGTACTTCACCTGGTCGTCCAGGAAGTCGCGGCTTTGCTCATCCAGGGAATCCAGCAACTGCTCGGTTTTTTTCGCATCGGTGAAGAAGCCGGGCTCATCAAACAGGGGCATGATGGCCCGACACCAGGCAAGCCTCTGCTGGTTTGTCTCCAGGACCTCCTGGTGAAGCTTCCTGCCGGCGTTCATGTCGCCTATATGCCCCATGCAGCCGGCCAGGCGGATAATGTCCACCTGGGAAAGGCTCCGAGCTCCAAGGGCGACGAAGATCACGTCGCGTCGAAGTTCGCTCTGATACTCTTTCATCCCCTCCAACAGGGCCAGGTGCGTCGCTATCTGCACCGAGAGCATCGGCCCGTGGGACAGATCGGGTGTGTAACTGGGGGCATCGTAGTTGGTAAAGAAGATGATCGCTTCTTTTCCCTGGGGCTTGCCGGCCTTGAGCACGCCGATCAGGTTGGCGTTGCTGAGGTTCTTCCACCGACAGCGGACCAGGACGTTTACGTCTTTGCCGGCGTGGGAGAAGATCTCCGGATTGGCCAGCAGCCGCGGATAGTTGACCGGTATCGACGCGGATGTCTCGCCAAGAGCCTTGTTACCCCAGTTGATCTTGTCCAGGCCTCCGCTGTGGGAGAAGATGACGCCCTTGAAGCCCAGAATGGCATATTTGTGCCACTTGAGGCCGTAATTCCTGGGCGGCTTGTTGAGGTCCACCAGTGCAAAACAGTTACCGAAGTCGGCCCCCCCGGCCAGGACCTCCTCATCGATCAGCAGGAGCTTGCCGTCCAGGCCCTCAGGGCTCATGGCCACCGGCTGGGCAAGGTTGGGCAGGAAGGGGTAGACCTGCACACCTTCCAGGTCGTTGCCGTCCAGATCCCGGATTCTGCGGAGCTCGGTGACCGGGGTGACGGCAGGGAATTCCTGCTCGATGATCTCCAGGCCGGCCTGTTCGTACTTGTCGCGAATGAACCGGCGAGCCTTCTCATGCCCGGCCTGGCCGGGGAAACGCGAGCCGAAAGCGAGGATTTCCTCGTTGATCTTCTCGATGTTCTCAACCGAGACGGAATCGAGCATCCCCGCCGGGTCATATCCGGTGTAGGGCGCGGCATAGGGAGGCATCTGCCTGGGCTTATAGACCCAGAGGAACAAAGCCATCACGCCCAGGGCGAGGATCAGGAAGATCACGCCCAGGAGAATCCGACCTGCCAATCCCGTTGCCCTTGCCTGCTGATCTTGACTCATGGGACCACCTGCCATGTAAAGACTTCCGCCACTCCCTGGCTGGTGAGGTAAGCGGTATGCATTGCTACGATTCCCGACCCGATGACGGCCCCGACAAAAACACCCACAAAGAAGGGCTGGAGCTTGGTGCGAACGGTCGCCGCACCGCCAAAGCGGAGAACAACGACTCGCAACAGCCACGCGACGAGGCAACTGCCCCAGACAATCCTGGCCATGTTCGTGGCGGAAAACAGGATTCCAACCGGATGAAACCAGAACCCCGCGAATAACTGCCTCAGCAACGCCACCACGCCGGTGACTGCCCCCCCGATGATGTAGGCCCACGTCCTGGGGGTGAACCAGCTCCCCTCGGAATCGTCTTTATCGCCCCCGGCTTCTTCCTCGGGCACTGCCTGCGCCTCGGCTTCTTCGCGAAGCTCCGTCGAGGCCTTGTCTGTTTCCTGGCGGACCTGCTTGAATTCCCGGTTCTGCATCATCCAGGGCCACTGGTAGGGCATCTGGGTTCCGCCAAGGCTGAAGCTGTTGGACAGGAACACCCAGGCCCCGATACTCATCCCGCCCAGGATCCCGATGAAGATCGTGCCCAAAACGTGGCTGCGCTTGATACGGAACCGTCGGCCGTACTCGACCATCTCAAGTTGGGCCCCGGGAATCAGGAAGAACGGCGTGCCGCCGACCATGAAACCGATGATGACGCTGAAGATCAACGACGCCGGGCCAAAGGCCGTCACCCCACCCATCAGCAGCAGGATGATCGACGCATTGAGCGGCCCGATGTAGCTGAAGGGTACGCCCGCCTCGGTACGGATCTTGGAGGCGATCAGGGCGACGATCAACAGGAAGAGGAACAGGCAGAGCATTCCCAGCACCGATATGCCAACGGCCCAGGCCCAGATGAGACTCAAAACCAGGCACAGCGCCAGGACGCCGATGGCCACGGGATAGGGCATCAGTTCGCCTTCCCAGGCCTCGCGTCGGCCTGTGAAGGAAGACTTGATCACCATCCAGAGATACTTGCGGGTGAAGATCACGATCAGAATCGCGTAGACCAGAAACGCGCCGGTCTGGACCTCCTGGTCGAACGGATAGCTTTCCAGTTCAGCCCAGCCTCGCGATTCGCCCAGCCAGTACATGGAACGGTAGACCCAGTAGCCTATAGCAATACTGAACAGGATGCTCAGTTCCATGAACATCGCAATACTCAGGAAGATCGCGCTGATGCTGAAAACCACATTCCTATCGAACATCTGCCCGTAGCTGGGATCATCGAAGTACGGCAGCAGGCTGACGTTGATCGAAAGACTTGGAACGTTGGGATTGTAGAACGACCAGGCCCGAAGCAGCATCCAGAGGCAGGAGAGAACCAGGCCGATCCACATGGCCTTGTTCTTCCAGATCGGGGGCAGCTGCCCGCCGTGGTAAACCTGGGCGTTGGGGTCGTTGTATCCCTGGCTGCCCAGCAGGGACATGGGGATTTTCGAAAGCGGCATGAGGTACCGCTCGTTTTCCATCCACTGCTTGCGGAGCAGGACGTTGACCGCCAGGGCCGCGGTGAGCAGGATCACGACCAGGGCCGTCCAGCGGAGGACCGGGCCGATCCACTGCGAAACGGGGATGTACGCCCTGAAGAAGAACTTGACCCCCTCCCAGCTGAGCAGGTTGTCCGGGCGGACAATCTTGTTCCCCCTGGCCTCGGGGGGCAGGCGATCATACTCCGACTGGGTGATCATCTGCTTGCCGACGAAGGCTGATTCCAGCCCGTCGACGCTCCAGAAGACCGGCTTTTTCATCAGGACCCGCCCCGGGCCTTCCAGGCCGAACTCCAGGTGCAGGCTGTCGCCGACGAAATCGATCGGGATTCGGAATCCGAATGCCTTGGCCGTTAGGAACCCGTCGGGGTGGTTCATGCTGATCTTGCCGGGATTCGTCCGATTCAGCGGTGTCAGCTCGGCGTCGTTTTCCGGATCCAGCAGGCGGGCGTAGTAGTTTGAGCCGGAGGGCAGTTCGTATTTCGGCCCGCTTCCCGGACGAACCTGCACCATCAGAGTGAAGGGTTCGTTCACTTCCCAAAGCGTTTTGCCGTCACGGGTTCGGGGAATCTCGATCCGGACGTAGCTTGTTTCGCCCGCCTGGGTGTTCTTCAGGGACAACGCGCTGAAAACGCCCGTCTCCTCGTGCTCGATCTCGTCGAAGGTCGCATTGCCCTGGAGGTCCCACTGGTTGCGATTGTCCGGCGAGTAACCTTCTTCGAGAAGGTTGGGCCCGTGAATCTGCAACGAAGCGGGGTAGGAGGTGGAGTAGTTCGCCATGGCCGGATCCTTCTGAACCGTGGCGGTGACGCTCAGGAAACGGTGCCAGAAGCCCTGGGTGATCAGGGGAATGGCGATGAGCATTGCATATAATACGCACAGCAGTTCAGCCCGGCTTAGCAGGCGGAGCTTGCCCAGCCGCCAGACCAGTGCGCCGACCAGGGTGAAGAGAATCAGGACCGTAACGGCCGGGACGGGGACGGAATGCTCGGCATAGAAGCTGTTCATGCCGACGACGACTTCCTCCCACTGGGTCAAAACGCCGCAGAGGACCAGGGCCAGTACGATCGCCAGCAGCGAGGCGGGCGTCAGTCCGGATTGTTTGCGCTCTTGGTTTTGCTTCATATCCCATCCATAAGTTCAAGACGCATGAAGATACAGAAGGAGGGGGGATCGTTCCAGCCTGAATCTTCGAATTTCCGTCTACACCGGCTTCTTCTCTAAATTGACCGGTGTGTTGGGCCCGGCTGGGGGCCTGAGCATCCTTTTTCAGGGGTAAACAGGGGTTGAGGCTTCGAATCAGGGCCGACTGCGACCGGCGCGATTCGATAAATCGTCAGCCGGCCCAACCGAGGCCGGAGAACGTCCTTTGCGGGCGAGGATACCGCCTTGTCTTCTTGTAACCAGCAAACCGGGCAGGCGGGTCGCAGGTTTTTCAGATTCTTAACAGGAACTGAGCTTTCAGAGTATCCCCCCTATTCTCATTTCCTCAGGCCTTGTTTTGATCGGCACTTGGAAAGTTTTGGAGAATCCGGATTCCTGCCATGTTGAAGTGTCCACATGGGGCCCGTACACTTGTAGTAGCTTGTGTTGTCTGTTGCCTCAGGTGCGATACTGCAGGAGAGTCATCGGCCGTGAATTTCTGCAAATGCTTTGGCCCAAGCCATCGGTACCCCCATCGCCTCGTCAGGCATCTTGGATCCCTCTCCGGATTGCCTGTCCTGGTGTGGCTTGGGTCAACCGTGCAGGCCTCGCAGGCAGAAACACCCCTGGCCGAAGCAGAGAGAAGCCTGCCGCTGGGGGCCTCGGCCACCGGGACTGAGCTTGCCTTCCCGATCCTCCTGGGGCTGGTCCTTCTGATGGGGCTCGGGATCCTCTGGCTGCTGTGGCGTCTGACCCGGGCCGGCAAGCGGATCCATCAGCTCGAGGCCCGTCGTCATGAAGAAACAGCCCGCAAAGAGCATTCCGACCGCGCGCTGAAGGCACAGCTTCGCCTGATGGAAACCGTTCTGGACGCGATTCCGATTCCGGTTTTCTATAAAGATTCGCAAGGGGCCTACCTGGGCTGCAACCGGGCGTTCTGCAGGTTCACCGGCATGGAAGGCGACCAGGTCCGCGGAAAGAAGGCCTCCGAGCTCTTTCCCGATCACGGATCCACCTGCCGGCAGGAAGACCGGGATGTGCAGCAGCGGAATCGTTCCTTCACCGAAGAAGCCACCCTCCTGGATGCTCAAGGCCGGCGGCGGGAGATTGTCCTCTCCAAGGCTCCCCTGATAGGGCCCGACGGCAAGGCGATGGGCGTAGCGGGAGCTTTCCTGGATATCACCCCCCAGAAGGAGATTCAGAACCTGCTGGCCCAGACCGGAAGCCTGGCCCGAATGGGAGGCTGGAAGGTCAACCTCGACAACAACGAGGTCTCGTGGACGTCGGGAATGTACGACATTCACGAAGTCGACGAGGATTACGTCCCGAGTCTGAAGAACCTCGGTGCTTTCTACGATCCCGACGCAGCCGAGCGGTTCCGCCAGGCTCTGCAAAGATGTCAGGAGAATTCCGAATCCATCCAGTTCGACGAGCAGCTCACCACCGCCCGGGGCCAACGTCTCTGGGTGCGTGTCCAGGGCGAACCGGCAGATCGCCAGGGCCGATGCGCGGAAATCGTCGGGGCCATGCTGGACATCACCGAGTTGAAGGAGGCCCAGTTGCGCCTTTTGGAGGAACGGGAACTGTTTACCGCCGGGCCGGTCATGGTCTTCCGGTGGGAGGCCGGTGAAAGCATTCCCATCGAGTACGCCTCACCCTCGGTCCGACTGCTGGGTTATGAACCGGAAGATTTCACCGCCGGTCGCCTGGGGCTCAAGCAGATCGTCCATCCCGAGGACCTGGAACTGGTCGAACTTCCCGGACAGGCTCCTTCGGATTCGGCGACCCCGCCGGGGCGATCCATGGAGTTCCGCCTGATCGACTCGACCGGAAACGTCCGGTGGGTCATCGCCTACACCTACCCTCATTACGACGCCTCGGGCAAGCTGCTCTATGCCGACGGTTACATGCTGGACATCACCCAGCGAAGGAAGACCGAAGACGAACTGCAACGCGCCCGCCGGCTGGACGCCCTGGGTGTCCTGGCCGGGGGAATCGCTCACGATTTCAACAACATCCTGACAGCCATCCTGGGCAATATCAACCTGGCCGGCTTCGAGGGAACGGATCCGGAAGAAGCCCGGAAGATCCTGTCCGAAGCCGAAACCGCAACCCTCCGGGCCAAGGAATTGGCCCAGCAACTGCTGACTTTTTCCAAGGGAGGGACCCCGGTCCGCAAGGCCGAACGCGTCGGGCCCTGCATACGCGATACCGTGAACTTCTGCCTCCGAGGCAGCAAGGTGCGGGCGGAGCTGGATATCGATGAAGATCTCTGGCCCTGCCGGATCGATGCCAATCAGATCAGCCAGGTGATCAACAACATCGTCCTCAACGCCCTCCAGTCCATGCCCTCGGGAGGCACGCTCAAGGTCCGGGCCCATAACTATTCGCCTGACGAGAACTACCTGCCCATCCCCCAGGGCCGGTACGTCAAAATCGCCCTGGAAGACAGCGGCTGTGGCATCACCCAGGAACACCTGGACCGGATTTTCGACCCCTACTTTTCGACCAAGCAGTCCGGCAGCGGACTGGGACTGGCCGTTTCTTACGCCATCGTCCAGAAGCACGACGGTTTCCTCTGGGCCGAATCTTCCCCCGGCCAGGGCAGCCGTTTTCATATCGCCCTGCCGGCCGAGGCGGGGGTCGTTGTCGAACCCGAAAACACCGCCCCCCCGTCGGAGAAGATGGACGGCCAGGGCAGAATCCTGATCATGGACGACGATATCATGGTTGCAAGAACCGTCCAGCGCATGCTCCAACACCACGGGTTCCAGGTGGAGCTGACCCATGACGGGCAGGAGGCGGTTGACACGTACCGCAAGGCGATGGAAGCCGGCGAGAGCTTTGATGCCGTCATTCTCGACCTGACCGTCCCGGGAGGCATGGGAGGCGCCAAAGCCATCGGCCACCTGCTGGAACTGGACTCGGACGTTCGGGCGATCGTATCCAGCGGCTATTCCAGCGACCCCGTCGTGGCCAAATACCGGCAATACGGTTTCCGGGCGGTGGTGCCCAAACCCTACGACGTCCAGGCCATCATTCGAGCCATCAAGGACGTCCTGACCGACAACGAGCATACAGCGGCCTGACTGCTGGGGATCGCCTCGGCCGGCCCGATTGCCCCCCCCGACCCGACGGGAGTTTTCACGCTGAACGGATAATCAAGCCTCCCCCAACGGGCGCCGATGATACTGACGAGGAGGGACAGGATTCACAGTTGCTCAATTCGCCCGGCCCGCATGGGCCCGGCAACAAGGGGGCGTTGAAAATGGGCCAGGAGAATACGGATGTCAATTGAGGATGCACTATCGTTTCTGGACCGCATGTCCGAGGACGACGATTTCTTCCAGCAAGCCCGATCCGCACGGACGGCCGATCAGTTCTGGTCGCTGGTCAAGCAGGCGGACCTGGAGTTCACCCGGGAGGAGTACCTCCAGGCCGAGCGGACCCGGGACTCATGGCCTCTGCCCGAAGCGCCGCAGGATTCTGCCTCCTTCCTGCAAAAGGCGTTCGCCTCGTACTGCAAACCCGGCCGGCAGGACTGACAGACCCGGGAGCAGACCCTTGCCTCGGGCAGGAATTTCTCCACTATGGGGGACGTGGCCCAGACCAGCCTGATCGACATCCATGTACACCTTTGCCAGCCGGAATTACGCAGCCGTCTGCCGGAACTTCTTGAAGATGCCGCCTCGTGCGGAGTGAAGCGATGGGCCGTCAATGCTGCCAAGCCCGAGGACTGGCCTGTTCTGGCCCGACTGGCCCGAAACGAGCAGCGCGGCAGGCCCCGCCGGGTGCTGGGCTCTTTGCCGACCCTGCCGGGAATCTTCGGGCTCACCGCAGCCAACGCCGCCCTGGAAATGCTCCTGGGGCCGTCCTGGCCGAGAAAGCCATAGCAGCTTCTATTCCTGGGCCGCGGAGATCTTCAGCACGGTGCGGCTCTTGCGGAGAACCGATACCTGCCGGGTCTTGCCGAGACGATCGGTCACCCGCATCAGCGACTCAGCCTCCTGCCGGGTGTCATACAGGGACGGAAGCTTGCTCTCGACAAACAGTTCCACTGTGCCGTTCTGCTTGGCTGTGAAGCTGTCCAGGATGATCTTCGCCTCGCCCATGAGCACTTCCCCCCCGGCCTTGGCGACTGAAACATCCGCCTCGAATGCCACCCGGGCAACCTGACCGGCCTGGGTGTCGCGAAGCTCCCGGAACCGGCACTGATAGCGGACGTTCAAAGGCCCCAGGGGCTGAATTCTGCGCTGCAACTCGCGTTGCCACGTGTCTCCGACGGATTTGGCCTCTTCGGGCAGCATGGCCACCGCACCATCGAACTCCTGCCCGCTCAACTGCGACGCGGAGAGCGCCTTGAGGTCCTTGAGCATCTCGGCCAGTTGGGGCTGGTTCTGCGCCACCTGCTCCCAGAGATCCTCGGCAAAGGCGCTCTGGGAGACCTTTCCGTCCTTGTTGAGAATCATCGTGCCCTTGGCCCCGACCAACGGACCGACCAACTGCTTCAGCAGCGGGCTCTGCCCCCGCTGGGCCTGGGAATCGAAAACCATCTTGGCCTTGGCGACTTCCAGCGTCATCGCCAGGGACTTGACCTCCAGGTCGATCTTCCTGCCTCCGTCGGGAAGATCCTGAATATCCAGCAGAACCGCTGTGCTCAAGGTAGCGCTCTGTCCGGGCACGTCCTTGCCTTCGACGGTGGTCGACGATTGGCTCTGATGCTCCTGGCTGAGCAGCCATCGACCGGCCGGCAGCTTCATTCGCAGCGAATAGGCCGGAATCTCCTTAGCGGGCGGGGCCGGGGCCGGCTCCTCCTGGGCAAAGGCCAGTGACGAAAAAAGCACAAGACCGGCAATGAGAAGTTTTCCGACAAAGGGTCGCGAAACGACCATGGGCAATCCTTTCTGTAAACGCATCGCAGCCGAAACACGCCGGCTCGACTGCTTGGACGTTACCCGATACGAGAAGTTCCGAAAAGGCTTCATTTGTCACCGGACGCTGATTCGCAGGACCTTCCGGGTTTGGTCGGTCAAACGAACCCTCTGGGCGATCCGGAACGGACAGAGATAGACGATCCCCTGGGCATCGCAGATGCACAGCACGCGGCGTCGCAGTCGCGGAGAGGCCTTGACGTTGGTCAGAAAGTCGCCCACGTTCTGGGTCCCCGGGGCTCCGAGGGGCACGAAGGCATCGCCCTCCCGTCGGGGTCGCACCGTCAGATTTCCCCGAATCGCCCCGTAATCCAGGACCTCGGAGGTCATTTCCGGAGGCTTCCAGCCGGGCAGCGCCTCGGGATGCTCCGGCTTTAGCAGGCGACAGTCGATGTTCAAGCCGCCCCACTGCACCTCTCCGGGCACCTTCAGGAGAGCCTCTGAGCTGGGCAGTTCATCGGGGATCTGTTCGACAACGCGAAGCGTCAGCCGGGAGTCGCTGCAGGTTACTTGAACCTTCCCGGGCAGGAGGGTCGAAGCCGATTCACATGAGAGGATCATCCCCTCGATGCGGCGAAAATGCTCGGTACTGATGTCTTTGAGTCCCTGGCCCAGCCGTTCGAACATCAAACGGATGCAAACGCCCAACACGGCAGGATCCAGCCGCGATAACTGCCGGGCATCCAGTTCCAGTTCTCGGTCGCTGGCGGCCACGGTGGCCGTGGCCAGGTGTCGCCGGGCCTGTCTGCGGAGATAAGCGTCTGCTTTGCCGGCGGCCTGGGCGACCCTGGCCACGGCTTCGTCCACCCGTGGATTGAGACGATCACGCAGCAAGGGAAGCAGTTCACAGCGAATGAAGTTGCGATCGAAGCGTGTCTGGCGATTGGTCGGGTCTTGGCGGAAACCGATCCTGCGGGCCCCAAGCCAGCCCAGGATCTGTTCCCGCGAAACGCCCAGCAACGGTCGAACCAGGGCCACCCCGGGACCAAGCCTTCGCCGGGGCCTCATGCCCTCCAGGCCCCGCAGGTGGGTCCCGCGAAAGAGCCGCTGCAGGACGGTCTCGACCTGGTCGTCGCGGTGATGGGCCACTGCCACATGCGAGGCCTGGACCTGCCGCGCGGTCTGCCGCAGAAATGCGTAACGGGCTCGGCGGGAGGTCTCCTCGATTCCCATCGACTCGCGGGCGCTGATCCGGGCAATGTCCTCCCGGCGCTGGTGACAGGTCAGGCCCAGACGCCGGGCCAGTTGAGAGACCCACTGGGCATCCTGGCCCGATTCACTCCGCAGGCCGTGGTCCAGGTGGGCCACGTGCAATTCCCATCGCCTCTGGGGAGCCAGTAGACAAAGCGCCTCGGTCATCGCTACACTGTCGGGTCCACCCGAGACGCCCAGTACCACCCGGGAACCTTCAGCAATCAACCCGCTCCGGTCGATATAGACCGAGACGGTCCGGATGAAATCGGACGTATTGGTTTCGGTATCGCTCACAACAGGCCCCTGACCGGCCGGGACAACAAGGAACACCAGTGCTATCGAAGCATCTTACCATCGCCAAGCCCCCTGCCCCAGTGCAATTCCTTCCGGAACGCACCTGAGCCCACAGCCTCCAAGCTTATGCGACACAGGCCCAGACCCCGACATTTGACAGCAGGGCTCATTCTGGCCCTCGTGGCGGCCTCTTCGGGGTACCTGGCCGTCTTCGACGACCAGATCAGCCGGACCCAGACGCACATCGCTACCTCGGCCCTGCGGGGGGAATACCATTCGCTCTTCCCGACCGACACGGTTTACGGCCGGACGCAGCTCTGGCGGCTCAACAGCCCTGCCTTTCTGGGTATCATGGAACTGGTTCTGGTTCCGACAGGCTTTGAGGATCCGACCCTGGCGTTCCGGTGCTTTGTGGTGGGATTCGTCCTGCTGCACCTGGCGGGAATGTACGCGCTGATATACCGCCAGACCAAGCTCTGGTCGGTTTCGGTCTATGCATCCGTGCTCTCCATGGCGGTGACCAACTGTCTGGGGCGCTGGTTCTGGGGGGTCGGATCGCTCGAATCGATCACCCCGGCTTCGGCCTGTCTGGCAGCGACGCCCCTGGTGGTCCTGGCTTTTCTGGATCATGAGAAGGACTGGCGGCTCGTGCTGGTGTTCATCTTCGTCGGGCTCATGGGCAATATCCACCTGCCGACGTCCATAAACCTCACCCTCGTGCTGGTTCTGACCTACCTGGGGCGACGGAAGTTCGCCCCCTGGGCCTGGCCGATGGCCATGGCCTGCATCCTGGCCTCGCTGGTGGCCATGCTGCCCTACGGGGCCTATTTCCTCACGCTTCGGGGCCGACTGGGGGCATCGGCCGAGCCGGCTGGCCAAGCCATCCAGCAGGCCATGAGGACCGCCGAGATGGCCGTGCTCTATCCCGAACTGCTCGACGCCCTGCTCAGCTGGCTGCTGCGGGCCTCGATTATTCTGATCCCCGCCGTGGCCGTCCTGCTGCCCCTGAGCCGCTATCCCGTCCGAAACAACCGTTTCTGGATCTGGCTGATGGGCACAGCACTGGTCGTCTCACTGGGCTTCCAGGCGGCCGGGCAGCTCCTGGGCTTCTGGAGCGGATCGACCCCCCTGGCCCTGGGGTTCCTCCAGGCATCGGTGCTGGTGATGTTCGGCGCCCATGTCCTCTTCGGCTCGGCCGCTACCCATCTGCTCCGCATGGTGCGCCATCACAAGGGGCTCGTCCAGGCGGGACTGGCCCTGCCGGCGGTGATCTGGCTGCTGCCCTCGGACAACCTGCGGGTGGCCAAGAGAACCATGTACGACCAGGCCACCTCCTTCCTGGAAGAGGAGAACAAGCCCCTGCATGTCCAGGAGCTGCACTTTAGAAACCGACACAACGCCGAACTGGTCCGCCTGGCCGACTGGGTGCGGGAAAACTCGCCCCTCGATACGGTCGTGCTTACCGAGGATATCGAGTTCAGGATGCGCAGCCGCAGGTCCCTGCTGGCCAGCGCCCAGGATATCCAGTACACCCGGTATCTCGGGGCCGACCGACTCAATCGGTGGTGGCGGATCCTTCAGGATCAGCGCGCCCTGCTGACGGGAGCTACGGGGCAACTCGATCCTGAAGCGATTGCCCGATGGATCGAGGATCTTTCCTCCCGGCCACCCTATAACAAGGTTCCCCTGTGGCTGCTGCTGGCCGAGAAGGAAGACGCCCAGAAGCTCTCGGATGTTTTCCAGCCGGTCCCCGAGAGCCCCGACGGGCAGTTCTTCCAACTGCTCCAGTACAGGTCCGACGAAGAAAGTGCTGATTCTCCGGATCTTCCGGAAGAATCCGACGCGCCGTGACGAAGTATCTTTCGAGTGCTTTGGTCACACCCAATACTTGACTTCCCCGACGGAGAACAGAATGAAGACAGCATCGATGGCCCTGGTCGTAGCAACCCTCATCGCTTCCACAGGCTGCAGCACCCTGGTCAAGGAAGGCGTGGGGCTCTTCAAGGGCTCCAAGGGAGTCTACGCGGAAGTCCAGCAGGTCGATTCAACGCCGGGCGCCCGCCCCCTGGGCGAATATACCCGCTTTGAGTTGGGCAGCTTCTCCGATGAGTACAACCAGTTGCCCCCTGGGTTCATGACAATGGTTCAGGCCAAATTCCGGGAAAAACTCGCCCAGAGCCCGCTCCCGCCCCGGACCTCCGGCAAAACGCTCCGCCTGGAAGGCGATGTGCTTTACTTCGAGATGACCGACATGATCGACAAGGCCTTCGGCCCGCTGGAGGAAGTGATTGTGCGAACCCGAATGGTCGATGCCCAGACGGGAAGGGTCCTTGGAATCGCCACCTGCATCGGACGATCCACCAACCGCGTGAACCTGGGAGTTGAGAAAAAGGCCGATGGCCTGGCCAAGGCGTTTGTCAACTGGATCCTGGAGAACCACCCCGCCGGCGCGACGGAATAGCCCGCCGCGGGACACCTGGATACTCCTCCGCCGGAGCCATGGATCCGGCACGAGGCTCAACCGGCCTCGATGCGCTGCGCGATCAGGTCGCCCATTCGACTGCATCCGACCTGGGTGGCCCCTTCGGCCATGATATCCGGCGTCCGATGCCCCTGCTCGAGGACGTCCAGAAGGGCCTGTCGAACGGTCAGGGCTTCCTCGTGCATCTCCAGGGCGTGCTCCAGGAGCATGCCCATGGTCAGAATCGAGGCGATCGGGTTGGCCTGATCCTTGCCCATGATGTCCGGGGCCGAGCCGTGGGCAGGCTCGAAAAGCCCCACCTCGCCGCCCACGCAGGCCGAGGGCAGCATCCCCAGCGAACCGGCCAGCACGCCGGCAAGGTCCGAAAGAATATCCCCGAACATGTTTCCCGTGACCAGGACATCAAACGCCTCGGGATGCTGGACAAGCTGCGGAGCGGCTGAGTCTACCAGTTGATGACGCAGTTCCACCTCGGGATAGCGCCTGGCCACATCTTCCACCACCTCGCGCCACAGGGCCGAACTGGCCAGGATGTTGGCCTTGTCGACCGAGCAGATCTTCTGGCCGCGATGCATGGCCGCCTCGAAAGCCAGGGCCACGATTCGTTCGACCTCCGGCTGGGAGTACCGCATAGTGTCGATGGCTTCAACGACCCCGTCGATCTCCCGTCGCCCTCGGGGCTCACCGGTGTAGATTCCGCCATTGAGTTCCCGAACGATGAGGATGTCCACAGCCTCCTTACCAGGCCGGGCCATGCACTCGGGCTGCCAGACCGGACGAAGGTTCGCGAAGTTCCCCTCGCGAAGCGGCAGCAGAACCGCCCGCTCGGGTCTCTCTTCCTGGGGGAGGGTTTCATCGCGACCGGGCAGGCCTACCGCCCCGAGGAAGATCGCCTGGTGAGATGCGCAGGCCTCGCGGATCTCATCGGGCAGGGCTTGCCCGTAGGAATCGATGGCCTTCCAACCGATCGGATACTCGACCGTATCGAAGGTGTGTCCGAACCGGCGGCCAACGGCCCGGAGGATCTTGACGGCCTCGTCTGTAATCTCCTGGCCGATGCCGTCTCCGGGGAGCAGTGCAATGCGATAACGGGTTGTCTCTGTCATGGTATCTCGATCGAATCAGGGGCAAACCGCCCATTATATCCCTCTCTTCTCCCCGGTCAATTCCTTGCCCCGGAACACCGCCCGCCGCAGCGAATGAGCCAAGCCCTGCGGCGTCTCAGCAGGGCTGGACGATCAGGTCGTAATCGTCCCAGCCGACGACGCGGGCCTGGAGGAATTGCCCCTGGCTTTGCGGGTCGGTCAGAAAGCAGAAGCTATCGACATCCGGCGCCTGGTGGACACTGCGGCCGATGCATCTGCCTTCCTCATCCAGACCGTCGACGAGAACCGTCAAATCCTCACCCACCAGGGCCTCGTTGGCCCGGAAGGCGATCTCCTGCTGGGCAAGCATGAGCTCTTCGAGACGTTCCTGTTTGAGCGCCTCGGGAACCTGGTCCTTCATGGCCGCTGCGGGCGTCCCGGGCTCGGGAGAAAACGCAAACACCCCGGCAGCCTGGAACCGTTGGCGGCCGACGAATTCCAGCAGCGTGCGGAACTGGGCATCGGTCTCGCCGGGGAAACCAACGATGAACGTCGTCCGCAGGGCCAGGTTGTCGATGCGGTCGCGAAGGGTTTCCAGCAACGACTCGATCGCGTCTCGCCCCACGCCCCGCCCCATCCTGCACAGGATGTCGTCATCGATGTGCTGGAGGGGCATGTCAATGTAGGGCAGGATGTGCTCACACCCGGCCAGGGTCTCGATGAGCTTCCCGTCGAAGCCCTGGGGATACGTATAGAGCAGCCGCAGCCAGCGGGCGCCTTCCAGGTCGTTGAGCCGGCCCAGCAGGTCGGCCAGATCCGTATCACCCAGGTCGCGTCCGTAGGCGGTGGTATCCTGTGCGATGATGTTGAGTTCCACGGCCCCGTCGGCCAGGAGTTCTTCCGCTTCGGCCAGGACCGTCTCGGCTGGCTTGGACCGCAACGGTCCCCGAATGTCGGGGATCGTGCAGTAGCTGCAGCGTCGGCTGCACCCTTCGGCGATGCGAAGGTAGGCGGTATGGGGCGGGGTGAGTCGCAGGCGCGGGCTGTCGGAGCAGGCCGGGGCCGGGAGGGTCTCCACGCGGCGAACCGGAGTTTCACCAAGCACCGCCTCAAGGATGTCCTGGCGATTGTTGACACCGATCACGCCGTCGACCCGGGAGAAGTCCAGCTCCGTCTGGCCGGGAAGGCTGGGCAGGCAGCCGGCCACGATCACCTTCCTCAGGAGCCCCTGGGCCTTGCGCTGGAGACACTGCTCGATGGCATCGATCGCTTCGGCCCGGGCCGACGCCAGGAAGCCGCAGGTATTGATCAGGGCTACATCTGCTTCTTCCAGCGGCGCGCCGACCAGGCATCCGTTCTCGGCCAGAATGGCCAGGAGCCTCTCGGCATCGATCAGGTTTTTCGGGCAGCCAAGGGCGATGATGGCCACGGTGGGTGGGTTTTCATTCATGTCCGGATGGTACGTAAAACCATGGGGCCCGCCAAGAGGCAGAAAATAGGCGAGGCAAGAAGATGTTTTTTCAGAAAGCTTCGGAACCTTTTGTCATCGATCGGGTTTGGCAAAGGGCAGAACGTCAGGGGCGGCGTTTTGCCTTGGCCCGTCCGGCCGGGAAGCCGTACCCGTTTGCGACGAAGAAACTCCGTCAGCTCAGGGAAAAGGTAATTCGTTAAAAAAAGCCGCCAGCTGCAGGGCCGTTGCGCAGGGGGAGACGCAACGAGCCGCAAACAGCCGGCGACAGATTCGACAAGTCATTGCCTTTATGCTTTCTTAATTGTATCGCTTTGGACCGGCCGGGATCGGCAAAAATCCATCCCGGTCCGTCAATTTCTGCAAGTGCTTCTGTCACGAGGGGATGGAGTTCGTTTTTTTGGGCTCTACCCGTCTTTTCAGCCGGCGAAGACGCCCTGCCCAGCCACGATTATCTCCGAGACGTTATCGGACGCCCAAGACCCTCTGCCGCATCGGGCACCAGAGGGCAAAACACTTGAAATCCACGCTGCCAGAGGCTACATCAAATCCAGCGAACATCTCGTAATCGTCCGGGAAACGCAGCCGGCAAGTTCAGTTGAAGGAGCGCCCCCATGGCACAGGGAAGTTACAGCGAAGATCTTCAGTTCCTCCAAGCCCACACAGAGTGCGTCGAGCTCGAGGCCGACGACGGCGCAAAGGTCCTCCTGGCCCCTTCTCTGCAGGGACGCGTGATGACCTCCACCCTCGGCGGATCGTCTCAGGACAGCTTCGGCTGGATCAACTACGATTTCCTCCGCGCCGGGCAGGATGACCCGGCCTTCAACAACTACGGCGGCGAGGACCGCTTCTGGATGGGACCCGAGGCCGGGCAGTTCGCCCTCTGGTTCCAGCCGGGCGAGCCCTTCGATACCGACCACTGGAAGACCCCCCCGGGCTTCAACCAGGGCGCCTTTGATGTCACCAGCCAGGGGGCCCATTCCGTGGCGATGACCACCCAGTTCTCCCTGAGCAACTACTCCGGCGCACGCTTCGACTGCGCCCTGAGCCGAACCGTCAGCCTGCTGGACTACGACAAGGCCGCCGACCTGCTCGGCGTGACCGTCGGGGGGCAGCTCCAGATGGTCGGTTTCGAATCCGGCAATACCCTCGCCAATGCCGGCAACGCGCCCTGGAGCCAGGAACAAGGCCTTGTGAGCATCTGGATCCTCGGGCAGTTCAAGCCCCTGCCCCGCGGGTATGTCATCGTGCCCTTCCTGCCCGGCGACGAGGAACACCTGGGCGTCAAAGCCACCACCGACTACTTCGGCTCCGTGCCTCCCGAGCGATGCCGGATCTACGAAGATCACCTGCTTTTCGCCTGCGACGGACAGTTCCGAAGCAAGATCGGTATCAGCCGCCGGCGGGCAAGGCGCGTCCTGGGCAGTTACGATCCGGACAAGAAAGTCCTCACCATCGTCCAGTTCAACCTCCCCGACGGAGCGGCCAAACTCCCCTACGTCAACAGCCTGTGGCAGATGCAGGAAGAGCCCTTTGCCGGCGACGTGGTCAACAGCTACAACGACGGCGAGGAAGTCCCCGGCGAAGGACAACTCGGCCCGTTCTACGAGATCGAAACATCCAGCCCCGCAGCAGCCCTGGCCCCGGATGAATCCATAACCCACAACCACCGGACGTTCCACTTCCAGGGAAACTACGAACAACTCAAGGATCTGGCGATGGCTGCCCTCGGCGCCGACCTGGATGAGATTACCGCCTGATACCCCAGCCCGGGCTATCTCTGCGACATGTTCTTCAGGTGCCCGTAATAGGCCCCCAGGGCCGTGATCGTCCAGACGGCCGCGGAAATCAGAAGAACCGCCGCCGGCGCCAGGCGAACCAGCAGGTTCCTGCGCCAGATCAGCGCGGGCAATACCAGCGCTGCGCCGATCCCGGCTGTAACAAATCCGAACATTGCAAGGGCGGGATTTCGCCCCAAGCCCAACTGCTGGATCATGATCCCCACCCCCACTGCAAAAAGCCCTGCCATTAAGGCCAAGACCCCCACCGGCCAGAGGTCCCACTTCATCGCGGCCGATACCGACGTGGCCAGGAACACCGCGCCCAGCAATACCGTCATCTCTCCAAAGGCGATGTTGGCCCACTGGAAGCCTTTGACCCCGATCGGCCAGGTCAGTGTCATATGCAGACCCGTGGCAAGGGCCACAACCCCCACCGCTCCCAGCGCGGGTGCCCAGTGCCGGGTATTCGCCCGGGCCAGGCCGAACGTCAAAAACAGCGCCGCAATCACCAGCCCGGCCACCGTGTTGGCAAGCATTACCGTGATATAGTCGTTGACCATCTCGCACCTTCCCTTTCGCTCAGGTCCAGATCTGTCAGGCAATTATAGACCCCCGCCGCGGGCGAGTGTCAACCGGAGCGGCCAGGAGCCGCCTGCCCACCTGAGGAAAGGTCAGTCCTTGAGTTCCACGTTCCAGTAGGCCTCGTTGAGGAACTGCTTCCACGAGGCGTACTTGGCGTTGGTCAGACGAAGCGTAACCATCGGAGAACGCTTGGGCTTGGCCGGCTGATTGATGAGCTTCATGTGCGCCTGGGCCGGCGTTCTGCCGCCCTTCTTGACATTGCACTTCAGACAGCAGCAGACGATGTTCTGCCAGTCGGTCCCGCCCCCCTGGCTGCGGGGCACGACGTGATCGAGGCTCAACTCGCTCATCGGGAACTTCTTGCCGCAGTACTGGCAGTGGTTGGAGTCCCGGGCAAAGATATTCCGACGTGTGAACCGAACGTTGCGGCGAGGCAGGCGGTCGTAACTGAAGAGCCGCACAATGCGAGGCACGGCGATGTCGAACTTCACGCAGCGAACCCACTCGTGATGATCGCGTTCGTACTGGGCGCGAAGCTCGCTCAGCTCGCACCACGACTGGAAATCGTACGACTGGAACTGGTTCTCTTCGACCGAAATGATCTCCGCGATCTGCTTGAAGATCATCGAGAACGCACGCCGGGCCGTCGTGACACGAAGGGCGGCAAAGTGCTTGTTGAGCACCAGAACGTGACTGTCCAACCCGGATGGGGTTGTAGCTTGCATACGACTGCGCCTCCATACTAAGCGCCGCCGCCGGGAGCTGTGCCGCCGCCGGCGGCTTTTCAGGTCGCTCTTACTATACCAGACGCGCTCGCCCATGCAAGCGCCGGAACGATTCCTTTCCCCCCGTCTCCATCTTCTTGTCCCCCTCCAACCGGCGCGCAAAGATCCCGCCAAAACGCCGTTAAGACCCCCGGCTCCACCCCTGCCCGGACCATATGGAATCATGCTGCAAAGACCGGGGCAAATGACAGCTTCGCGCATGGTCGAGCCGGAACCGGGGCCATAGAATGCACCTTCCGCTTTCGCCGGCAGATGCGTCCTCAGCAAGGAGCCGACATGGCCCGCAGACCCAACATTCTCTTTATCCTCGCAGATGACCTGGGCATCGGCGATATCAGCGCATGGAACCCCGACCTGGCCGGCATCGAAACCACCCCCAACCTCGACACCCTCATCGACCAATGCGCCCTGCTCGACCAGCACTACTCCTCCTCCTGCGTCTGCATGCCCGCCCGGGCAACGCTGATCAGCGGAATGTACCCCCAGCGAGTCGGCACGGTCGATCTGCCCCACCATCGGCCTTGGGACTACATGGACCCCGAGGCAACCACCCTGCCACAGATCCTCAGCTCAAGCGGCTACGCCACCGGCCTGGTGGGAAAGTGGCACCTGGGCACCGGGCCGCTGCACCCTTCCCGCCGTGGCTTCGACGAGAGCATCTGCTTCTGCGCACCGATGATCGACTACTACAACTGGACCCTCGACGCAGCAAGCCCGGACCGCAAACGCCCCAGTGACGGACGCTACCTTACCGACGTCCTGACCGAAGAGGCCGACGCCTTCATCCGCCGCCACAAAAACCACCCCTGGATGCTCCACCTGGCCTACAACGCTCCGCACACGCCCTACCAGGCCCCGCTGGAGGATGTCCTGCCCTATGCCCGCACGGGCCGATACAACCAGAATGTCTCGACGCTCTACGGTATGGTCCGCCGGATGGACGCCGGCATCGGACGAATCCTGAGAACCCTGGACCAACTGGGCCTTCGCGACAACACCCTCATCGTCTTTACCAGCGACAACGGCCCGGTCCAGAGCCCCGAAATGCGACGATTCAACACCAACCTGCGCGGCGGCAAGTGTACCGTCTGGGAAGGCGGTATCCGCGTGCCGCTGCTGATCTCCTGGCCCGATGGAATCCAGCCCGGACGCACCCTCTCGCACATGACCCACTTCGCCGACTGGATGCCCACCCTGCTCTCGGCCGCGGGCTGCCAAGAGCCTGACGGGCTCGACCACGACGGCCAAAACCTCTTGCCCCTGCTCCAGGGCCAAGCCCCCGATCTGCCTGTCACACGCTTCTGGCAGTGGACCCGATACGAAGTCGTCCCCATGCACAACGCGGCCGTGCGAGACGGGGACTGGAAGCTCCTTTGCCCCGCAGCCGGAAACTACCTGCTCAACCTGGACAATCCCAAGGGATATACCGACGCCGAACTGGGCGACTACTGCACCCTCCTCGCCGCCGAAATGCCCGAGGCCTCGGGCGTCGCTTCGCCCCGCCGCGATGGCTGGCAGAACATCCAGCAGTACGCCCAGCACCTCAAGGAAGTCGTCACTCGACCCAAGCCCGACGGGGCAGGCCTCTGGAAACCCCAGCCGAAACTGTTCGACCTCGCATCCGACCCCGGCGAGACCACCGACCTGGCCCAGGCTCACCCGGATATCGTGCAGCGCCTCCATGGCAAACTCGAAGACTGGTTCAGCCGTATCGAGCCCCAGTGGAAACGCCACCTCCAGGCCAACCCCTACTACGCCAACGACGCCATCGGCGCACGAGGCCTCCACACCCCGCCCGGAAGATGGGTGCTCCACGACTGAGCGGCTGGGGCACGGCCCGAACCTTTCTCAACAGGGAAGGTGGCCATACGCCCATAACAAAACTTACGACGGCAGTGCCATTCGTGGCTGTCCGTATTTCCTGCTTGCTCCTGCCAGCCTGGCAGTCATGTCCCTCCTTCTGTGCCTGCTTTCCGTGGGCGCGTTTCATCAGGCGTCCCACAGACCTCAGTATACCAGGGGCTGGCACGAGCCCTGCCTGAAGGTCCATCCACAGACGATATGCCCCGAGAGATACCATCGGCTCAGGTCCCTGTGGAATCGGAAGTTGAGGACCTCGGCAAACTCCAGTTCCAGCCCCGCGTGCGACAGGTCCCACACGGCGGTGTCCAGAATTACTCGGGCGTGATCGGGGGCCGAACCAACCACATCAAGCTTGCGGGCCAAGGCCGGTCGGATCCTGGCGACGATTTCGTCCAAGGCACCGCAGGGTCCCAACTCCATTCCTGGAGGAAAGATGATCTCGGAGACAGCGTACCAAAGTTGGGAATCCTCATCGGGTATTTCGCGACAGAGATCCTCATGTCGCTGCCCCCGGAAGTAGTGCGATTGAAAGCCCTGGCAGCACACCATGGCCGCTTCGATTGAGTCAAGCGTTTCTACGCGAGGATCCTCGATTCGTTTGCCCATGGAGGTGAACAAGTCCGCCTCCGATAATTGATTCAAAAAGACCGTGATTGGAGGCATCCGCATCAGTCGCCCTCCGTGTGCAGCGGGGAGCAAACGTCTCTCGGGGGCTCTGTGAAATCGACATCGTCCTCAGTATATGACAGCAAGGAACCCTCCCTCTCTCTGCTCCCAACCGCAGACAAGATGCCCCTGCGAATACCATTGAACCATCTCGCGATAGAACTGCGTCTCCAGCGCATCGGCATATTGGTGCTCCATGGCCGCGCTAATCAGGTCCAATCGGGTCCGGTCGTGGGCCTCGTGGCGAAAACGTCCCGCCACGGGCATCTGGGCCAAGACGTCCCAGACCCGTTCCAGTGTCGCAGACAGTTCAACCTCGACCTGTTCGACGTAATCGTTCCATCCTTGAAACCGATGCTTCGGAATCTGCAGGCAGACCTCATTATCACGCTCTTGCCTAAAGGAATAGCTCAGGTCATCACTTAAGATCGACAGAGCCTGTCGCCAGTCGCTGACCTGCCGGACAACCGTCGCCTCCACAGGCCAACCGAGGTGGGCAAGCAAGGGATAATCCTGGCATTCTTTGCAGAATTTCAGCGTCTGTTGCGCAAGCATCTTTCTTATGCCCTAATGCCTGGGGATGTCTGGCATCTTCTCGGACCCATGCAAACCATACATACGGCGTTGCGTTTCTGCAACACGTCCCAGAACTTCAACTACCTCGTCAGAGCAACCTGCTGCAGCAAGCGCATCTTTCATCGCTTTATCATATTCATTATGCGTGGGCCTAGACTTGTTGTGGTGATGGCGATTCCAGAATTCACGCATGTGTTCGTGAACAATCCTATGAGCCTCCTTGTCGAGTAAGACTGAGACCCCCTCACCTGTTGGAATAGCGTGTCTAAAGGGCATGTTCTGATTGAGATGATGAGCCTCAAAATGCCATGGAACGTTATATACGTACAACTGCAGCACCTGCTGCGGAAACTCTCCATAACCGAACTGGTCAATCATATGTGACACACGAACATTATAAGCTCGCCTCTCGACAACTTGAAGCATATATTTTCCCGCATTATAAGCTCTCCGTCCAGCATTAAACGCTTTATATGTCTCTACGATTATATTCAGTAAATCATCGCAACCATTGCTGCTTCCTGACGCGACTGGACAACCGGGTCCTTTGTCTCTTGGGGGTTCGGATCCTTGCGTCTCAGGTTCTGGTTGTTCTGCTAGTGAGGGGTTATTCCGAACCTTCTCTGCCAGTTTGAGCAAAGCTTTGTATGCCGCTTGGAGTTGAAGGTCTTCGATCTGCACTTGGCGTCTATATGGGACTCCATGAGGAGCAACCTGTGGCCCTTCCCAATATGTGAAGCCAGGAATTGGATGTTCTGTAGCAAAACGCGTCGCAGGCATCGGAAGAGGGCTTTGATAGTTTGGATCAGGGATAGACATTCCGAGGTAAGTATACCAACCTTGATCTCCACTCCGGTACCCCGTCTGATGATTGTGCATTACCGTGGTGTTGTAGTTCTGGATAATCATGTTGACACCAGCATGATTAACCCGGGATTATTCACCAACCTGATGCTGGTAAGATAGGCGCATGGGGCGAGGGT
>CAZOVB010000016.1:0-83968 GCA_964583095.1 uncultured Planctomycetaceae bacterium | reverse complement strand
TCGGCAGGTGCGTGGGAAACGCTCGAAGGACGCTGTCCTTCTCGCAGTGTCCCACTCTACAGATATGCGCGATCGGAGCGGTAGGGTGGGAGCCTGCGCAGCGGCTCCCACGCGGAGAATCCGTGAATTTCGACACAGGGGTCATTTCGAGTTCGAACCCGTAGAAAGCTGCATTCGGAGACGAACGTGACACCGAATTCCCGGGGGTGAGAAATTGAACACGCACGGACCTGGCGGACAGGCCCGTGCGCGGTTGCTGCTTACGGCGGTGATTGCGTGTTGGCTCAGTAGCCGCGACGCAGTTCTTCGATACGTTCCATCGGTGCATCGAGTCCGCCGAAGATCGAGTAGACACGCAGCGACTCTCGATCGTCTTCGTAAATGCCCCGATGCACGGTGGCATTGCCGGTCAGGTCGGTCAGAACATCGAACGCATGGTTGATGCTGTCCTGGAGACCGGGGGTGTTGGCCATGATCCGCTTGCCGCCGACCACGATCGAACCGACGACCTTGGCGGTGGAAAGCTCGAACCCACCGGCCAGGACCGTCTTGGCCAGGTTGTGGGTAACGGCCTGGGAAAGATCGAACTTCTGCTTGTAGGCATCGACCTTGGTCAGGCCCATGATGGCGCAGTTTCCACATTCCAGGATCGACTGGTAGTCCACCGGGTCGAACGAGGTGTACGGGCTGGGCAGGGCGCTGAGACGGTTGAAGATGTCAAACAGCCCGGCGACGGTGTTGTTGACCGTGGGCCAGAAGCTTCGGACCGTCAGGCCCGGGTACAGCTTGCTGATTCGCTCGTTGTCGACGATGATCAACGGGCTGATAAGACCCTCGTAGGCCATGCGGGTCAGTTCGGTGACGACCTCGAAGGCATTCTGGCCTACCTTGGGGCTGGCGGCTTCGCCGGCGGTGGGCAGGGTGCAGAGCACACCGATGCGGCGATCGATCTTGCTCAGGCCGATGTGCTTGGCACAGGTGCGGGCGGTTTCGATCAGCGGAACAACGCTGCCGCTGCCGGTGCCGCCGCCGCAGCCCATGGCAATCATCAGGTGATCGACGTCTTCGGAGAAGGTCCGCTCGATCTGGTGGATGATGTCCTGGCGATACTGGACAGCCGCCTCGCGACCGCGGGACATGTCCTTTCCGGCGCCCTTTCGCCCGATGTCCATCAGGAGCTTCTGGGTGTCGGGAATCTGGAGGTCCTTGAGGTCCTGGCTGGCGGTGTTGACGGCCAGCACCTTCCCGTATCCGAGCTTCTGGAACGCCTGGGCCAGGCGTCCGCCGCACTGTCCTGCGCCGATCCAGCCGAACTTGGTCGAGCCCTTGGAGGTATCGGGCACTCCGGCGGCGGGGGCGATCTGGGGTTCGTACTCTTCCAGGCCCAGGGTCGGAATCAGGCTCTGACTGGAAGAGGACCGGGCGGTGACGACCTTGTTCTGCGTCGTCTTGCTTTGGGGACGACTTCGGGTCTTGGAGGCGCTGGGGCGGCTCTTGGTGGCGCTGGAGGAAGTCTTGCGCTTTGTGGAGCTGCCCGTGCGGCCTTGGGTCTTGGTGGCGCTGGAGGACTTGCTTGCCTGCGCCTTGCTCTTGGAGGCGCTGGAAGACTTGCTTGCCTGCGCCTTGTTCTTGGAGGCCGACGAAGACGACTTCTGCGACGCCTTGCTGTTGGCCTTGTTGACGGCCGAGGCCAGCTTCTTCCGCTGTGATGCGGCGCTGGCCTTTGCCTTACTGGTGGTGCCTCGTTTGGCGGAGGCTTTTTTCCTGGTGCTCGTGGCCATTTCGTTTCTCCTTCGCTGTGTTGGCTGAATCGCTGCGTGCACCTGACTCGCTCGCGTGATACATCGGATGGGGGTTTTCGGATCTTGAAAGGAGAGGTAAGCAAAAATCCGGAATTTCACCGGGGATTCGTCTTATTCTTCCCTGCGGTGAATGCGTCCGGGCCTGTGCGGCGCAAGAAATGGCCGGACAGAAGCCCGGGACACAGCGGACACTTCGGCGATCAGGCGTCGAAGATTTTTCCCGGGTTCAGAACGGCCTTGGGGTCCCAGGCGGCCTTGACGGCGCGGAGAAGTTGGATGTGCTCGGAAGAAAGAAAGCGATCGATATAAGCCTTGCGCTTGTTGCCGATGCCGTGCTCGCCCGAGAGTTTTCCGCCCAGCCGTGCGACCCGCGCGTAGAGGTCATCCAGCAGGCCAGGCCAGGTGGCTTGCCACTTCTCGCGCGTCCAATCGTTGGGCGCGGCTATGCGCGTGTGCAGGTTCCCGTCGCCGGCGTGGCCGTAGGCCGGGACAAACACGCCGTAGGTTTCGGCGATGTCCTCGAGCTGTTCGACGAGCTGGGGAATCTGGGCCGGGGGGACCACCAGGTCTTCATTGCACTGCAGGGAGGATTTGAGGGCGAAAGCTTCGGCGATGTTGCGGCGGATCCGCCAGAGGCGCTCGCTGGTCGTGGCGTTGTCGGCTACGTAGACCTCCGTTGCCCCGCCGGAGAGGCACTGCTCGCCGATGGCCTCGTACTCCCGGAGGACTTGCTGCTCATCCGAACCATCGACGGTGATCAGCAGCATCGCGCCGCAATCCTGGTAGGCAATCGTCTCGTTGAGATACTCGCAGGCCGCCTGAACACTCGAGCGATCCATGAACTCGATAGCTGTGGGGATCACCCCGCCTTCGGTCATGATTTTTGGCACAGCCTCGATGGCCCGGGAGGGCGAGTCGAACAGGCAAAGCAGGTCCACGCTGCATTTGGGAAGGGGCATGAGCTTGAGAGTGATCTTGGTGAAGATCCCCAGCGTGCCCTCCGAGCCGATCATCAGGCCCATCAGGTTGTACCCTGTGACATCCTTGATGAGCTTGCCGCCCAGCTGCACGATCTGCCCGGTGGGGGTCACCACCTCCAGGCCCAGGACGTAGCGGGCGGTCACGCCGTACTTGATCGCCTTGCCGCCGCCGGCGTTTTCGGCCACGTTGCCCCCGATATAGCAGGTCTCCAGGCTCATCGGGTAGCCGGCGTAGAAGAGCCCGTGCTCGGCGGTAACTTCATTGATCTCGTTGGTCACCATGCCCGGCTCGACGGTGATCATCATGTTCCGGAGGTCCAGATCGAGCACACGGTTCATCCGGTCCACCAGAAGGACGATGCCTCCGCAGGCAGGCACAGCTCCTCCCGAGAGTCCGCTGCCGGCGCCCCGGGGCGTGACGGGGATGCGGTGCTCGTTGGCGAGCTTCATGATCTGGGCGATTTGCTCGGCGCTGTCGGGGCGGACCAGGGCCTCGGGCATGTGAGCGTACTTGCGGTCGGGCGTCTCGTCGTGGGAATAGGGTTCGAGCTTGTCCGGGTCGTCGAAGACCACGAACGCTTCGCCCACGATCCGTCCAAGCTGCTGGGCGATCTCGGGTGTGACCTTGCCGTAGGTGTTGGCCTGGCCGGGAGCGCTCATGGGGTGGAATCCTTCTCGCTTTCCGTTCGGACGGTGGATTTGACCTTCCGACTGCCCGGCCGGGTTGTCCCTTCCTCCCGCGAGGCCTCATAGCGTTTGCGGAACCTGCGGAACTTCACGTAGGCGAAGATCGCAATGACCGAGAAGACCAGCAGCCCCAGGCCCATTGTCACCAGGGCGATGACGGCCAGGACGGGAATGACCACGGTGACAAACAGGACCACCGCCGCGGCTGCGACAATGGCCGCTGCGACCTTCTTGGCTGTCCTGGCCAGGGGGCTCTGTTGACCGGTGGGGGGTAACGGGTGGCTCATGATTCATCCTCCTGCTTCCGTGGCGACCTTGCGCGGAGGGCCTCGATCCAGACGGGCACGACTTGCATCAGGTCCGCCACGAGGCCGAAGTCAGCCACCTGAAAAATCTGGGCTTCCGGATCGGTGTTGATCGCGACGATGGTATCGCTGGTGCCCATGCCGGCCAGGTGCTGGATGGACCCCGAAGCGCCAAGCCCCACATACAAGCGGGGCGTGACGGTCTTGCCGCTCAGGCCGATCTGGTGAGGATACTCCAGCCAGCCGCGATCGACAACGTCCCGCGTGGCGCCCACGGCCGCGTCGAGGGCCTCGGCCAGTTCGCGGATCAGTTCGACATTCTCCTTGCGCTTGATGCCCCGCCCGGCGGTGACGACCTTGTCGGCCTGGCTGAGGGGGTGGTCGTCCCGGGCCGGCTCGAAGCCGAGCCTCTTGACGCGCGAACCGAGCAGCTCCTCGGCCGGGGTGTGCACATGGATCCTCCCGGTGCGTCCCGGTTGCGGCTGGGCCGGCGGCGTCGAGTGAGGCCGCACCGTCGCCATCTGAGGCCGGTGCCGGGGTGTCTTGATCGTGGCCAGGATATTGCCCCCGATGGCCGGGCGGGTCTGGAGCAGGTCGCCGGTTTCCTCTTCAATGTCCAATACGGTGCAGTCGGCGGTCAGGCCGGTGTGGATCTTCGCAGCCAGGTAGGGCATGAGGGTTCGGCCCATGCTGGTGGCGGCTGCGATGAAGATTTCCGGTTTCTCGCTTTCGAGTACCTCGGCCAGGCAGGCCCCGTGGGGTTCAGGCAGAAAGTCAGCCAGCTTCTCATGTCGGATATGTCGGACCTGGTCGGCCCCTGCATCGATCAGCGCCTGAAGCTGGTCGGGCTGCATATCGCCCGCGACCAGGACGGCCGTCAGGTCCGTCGAGCGTTTGTCGGCCAGGTCGCGACCGCGGGTGAGAAGCTCGAAGCTCACCTTGTCCAGGACCCCCTCCTGCTGCTGGGCCAGGATCCATACGCCTTGGGCCTGGGCGCTCATGAGCGCTTCCTCCTCTTCTTGCCGGCGGGAACCTGGGCCGGGTCGAACATCGCCAGCAGCGCTTCGCGCGACGCGGCCGCCTGGTCCTGCGGTCTGACTTCGATAACCAGATCCCGCACGTCCGCCTCGACGATCGGTTCGAGCCAGCGGGCAAATTCCACGCAGCCGCTGCCGATGGGCCGATGCCCTTTCCCGTCGAGGACATCGTGCAGATGCACCTGGGCCACGCGTGAGAGGTTCCGGCCGAACCAGTCGGCCAGGTCTTCGTCCAGTTCGCCCCGGCGGTACATGCGGGCCAGGTCCCAGCAGATTCGCAGGTCGCCCCGGTTGATGAACTCCTGGCAGGCGTCGCGGATGAACGCGTCGTCGGTGAATTCCAGGCAGAGTTGCATTCGGCCTCGGGCAGCATCGATCAGCCGCTGCATGTTCTCCTGAAGGGCCCGCTGGTAGAGGCCCCGGTCGATCTCGGGCCACTCCTGCGACCGGTCGGCCGTGGGAAAGGTCGTTGGTTTTGTCAAATGAAAGGTCAGGTTCCGGGCGCCGACGGCATAGCCGAAATCGATCAGCCCGCGCAGAAATTCGTGCATCGCCCCGGTCAGGATCGGCTGAGTCTGGAAAAGATTCACCTGCCCATCCGGAGCGTGGAGGGACATGCCCAGGCCCTGGGAGCGAAGCAGGGCGCCGAGGCTCTTGACCTGATCGGCGGGCAGGTTGTGCGGGGAAAGGTGCGGGGCTTCAACGGCCAGTTGGATCCCGCGGAAGCCGGCGGCCTTGGCGTATCGCAGAGCGGCCGGGACGGTCGAATCGTACACCGCGTGGTAACGGAGATTCCCTTGAAGATGTTCGACGATCGCCTCGGCCTTCACAGCAGGCCTCGACTTTCCAGAAAGCGATTCAACTGCTCGATCGCGTCGCCCAGGGAGGCTTCGTCCTGGACGGTGACCTTTTGGCCCCGGCGCATTACCTTGGGTCGGAAGATCTTCACCACCCGAGTGGGGGATCCGGTCAGGCCCAGTTGTTCGTCGTCGAGGTCCAGGTCATCGGCCTTGCGGAGGGGAATCTCGAACCGCCTGGCCCTTTGCTTGCCGCGCAGGGTCGGCAGACGCGGGTCGCCGATTTCCTTGATCACCGTCAACAGGCAGGGACGCTCGAGCTGGAGCTGTTCGGTTCCGGTCTCCACGCGGCGGCGAACGCGGATGAAATTCTCATCGATATTCTCCACCGCGCTTACATAGGTGGCCAGGGGCAAGTCGAGCATGGCTGCCAGTCCCGGCCCGACCTGTCCGGTATCGCCGTCGGTCGCCCGCTCGCCGCAGAGGATCAGATCAAAGGGGCCGTGGCGCCGGATCGCCTCGGCCAGGGCGCGCGAGGTCGCCCAGGTGTCCGAACCGGCAAAGGCCTTGTCGCTGAGCAGCACCGCGTCGTGACATCCCATTGCCAGGGCCTCTCGAAGCGCCGACTGGGCCTTGGGAGGTCCCATGGAAAAGACGGTGACCTTTCCTTCGTGCTCGGCCGCCAGACGCAGGGCGGTCTCGATCGCGTAGAGGTCCAGGGGATTGACAATGGCCTCGACCCCGTCGCGGATCATCGTCCCGGTCTGGTCATCCATGCGGACGGTGTTGGTCTCGGGGACCTGCTTGATGGGGACAAAAATCTCCATGGGGCTTCCTGTTCCAGAAATCAGCGCCCGATAGGGCGACTCTGCCTCGGGCTCTCAAGGCAACGGGAATAGAAGACTATTCTCTGGAAGGTTCGAATGCAAGGCCGCAAGGCTACTGAGCTTTTCATGTCTCGCCGGTCCCTGCAAGGTGCAACGCTGCTGTCTCTGACCGCTCAACACAACCGGAGACTGACTGGTTGACCCGCAGGGAGCCGACCTGCTATAAAGGGTGCGTTGTAACGTTTGAGTTAAAGCCGTGCCGAAGAAATACCCCTCTTTGGCCGGGGGCAGGGCGCGGAAACGCGCCTCTGGCCGATTGACTCAGTCATGCTCCAGTCGTTTCGGGGTCCCCTGCGGGATCTCAGGGATCGCATATCCTGCCGGGAGACCGTTCGTATGAGATTGTTCTGGACCGCTGCAGTTCTACCGGCCCTCGTGGCAGGTCAGGCCGGGGCCCACCCGCATTTCTTCATAGATGTCCGGGGTGAGCTGAATTTCCAGGACGACGTGCTGGTCGGCCTGACCCTTCTCTGGCACCTGGATGACATGAGCGCGACCATGGTCCTTTCCGACTGCGATGAGAGTTGGAACGACAAGATCGATCCCGAAGAAGAGCAAGCCTTCCGCGAGCACTACCTGGAGGACCTGGGGGAGGAGAACTTCTCGGCCACCTGGCTGCTGGAGGGCGAAGAAGTCGAGGATTCTTCCTTCGGGAAATTCCGCTTTGCAGGCTTTCGGAAACGCGGGGATCCGATGGTCATCGAGTTGAAGTGCGATCTGAACATGCCCATCGGGTCGGAGCAGCAGAAGCTCAGCTTGCGGATGGCCCACCCGATGTACCTGGTCGCCTATACGTTTATCCAAGGCTGGGAGAGTCCCCATCCCGGTACGAAGATCCGCGTCTCCGACGAACAGGTGGACATCTACCTGCCGGCCAAGGCTTCGCCCGGTGAAACCGAATCCGGCTACGCCGAGGTGGAGGTCACCGACCCGCCGGTCAATGCCCTGGCGATGCGCGACCGCTTCTTCCAGATCCAGGCGCGCATCAACCGGCGGATGAACGAAGCGCTTCTCGGGGCTAAGAAACAGTACACCTGGCTGGTAGTGGCCATGCTCTTTCCTCTGGCAGCGGCCTACGGGTTGGTACACGCCGCCGGTCCGGGCCACGGTAAATCCCTTGTGATTGGTTACTTCCTGCATCGACAGGCCCGCCTGCGAAGCGCATTTGTCCTGGCGCTGGTGATTACCGGGCTCCACACGCTGGGCGCCCTGGTGATTGCGGGGGTCTTCCAGACGGTCCTGTCCGACGTCAAGGGCATCGCGCGGATCCGGCTGCAGGGATGGCTGACCTTCTCGGTAGGGGTAGGCATCGTCGTCTACGGGGGATGGTTGATCCTTCACTCTCTGTGGCGACGCAAATCGCAGGTCCAGGACCCGGCCGAACAGGCCGCCGGCAAGAGTATGCTGGGCATCGGCGTCCTGGCCGGGCTGATTCCGTGCCCCTTCACCGTTGCGGTCCTGCTGCTGGCTATTACCCACGGGCTGGTCCTGCCGGGCCTGGCGGTCGTGTCGGGGATCATTGCCGGAACCTTCGTGCTGCTCTGCGTGGTGGGGCTGGTTACGATCAAGGCCCGCGGTATCGCGGGCCGCTCGAAAAACCAGAGCCGACAGGCGGCCATGCAGCGCGGGATGGGCATCCTGGGCGGCGCCCTGGTCCTTATTGCCGGGGTCATGCTGGCCCTGCTGTACTACCCGGCCTACACGAGATAGCCTTGCCGGGTCGTCTGAGAAGTTCCCCGCCCGGTTCGCTCGCCCTGCGAGAGACCTTTCGAATGAACCGCCGCGGTTTGGGCTTTGGCCCAGAAAGGCAATCCTGTATCTTCTCGGCATGGCCAAACGTTCCAGGAATGCGAACATCCGGCGCTTCTACTGCCCCGATCTCTGCCAGGGCGCCAACATGCTAACCGGCGGCGAGGCGCATCATGCGCTGCATGTCGTGCGCGTTCGGGAAGGAGAGACGGTTGAGCTTTTTGACGGACAGGGCCGAAGCGCCCAGGGCATCGTAGAGAGTTGCCGACGCAGCGAGATGGAAGTCCACGTATCCCGGGAGCCGGAATTCATCCGGCCGGCCGAACCCCAGTTGGAGCTTGCCTTTGCAGTCCCCAAGGGCAAACGCCTGGACTGGCTGCTGGAGAAGGCGTGCGAACTGGGCACGATGCGACTGGTGCCGATACGGTTTACCCGAAGCGTTGTCGGGGGCCCGGGAACCGGCGGCTCCAAACGCGATCGCTGGGAGGCAACCTGCATTTCGGCCGCCAAGCAGTGCCGGTCCAATTGGCTCTGCCGGATCGAGCAGGAAACTCCATTGCAAGCCTACCTGGAGACAGCCGACGGGGCAGGTATCTTCGGCTGCCCGGGGGGCGAGCCGCTTGGTCGGTGCCTGGACAGGACGGCATCGAAGATCTGTCTGCTCATCGGCCCCGAAGGCGGACTGACCGCTGAGGAGGAATCCGAGGTAAGTAGTCGCGGTTTCGCCCCGGCGTCGCTGGGGCCTTATATTCTCCGGACCGAAACGGCCGCCTTGGCCCTGCTTTCCGGCGTGCGAGCCTTGATCCCGACACCATGCCCTCAAGAAGCTGAGAATTCATCATGAAACAGGAAACCAAAGCCGATGCCAAGACCGGCACGAAGCTGAACCTCATCCTGGCCGTCCAGGCGGGGCTGATCCTCATCGGCGGCATCGTCGTCCTGGTACAGAAGGTGGGGGGAGGCAACCCGGCCGAGGCGGAATCCCATTCCCCGGCCTCATCTGAGCCCAAGCCCGATGCCCCCCAGGGCCAGGCCGAGCTCAAGATCCCCGTCAAGTGGACATCCCAGCCGCTGCCGGAGTTGGTCGTGCCCGAGATCCGTGTCCAGAAGTCCGCCCGGGTGATGACCATCCTCGATCTGGACGAGCCGGTCAAGAGCTACCGTGTGGCGGTGGGGCCCGTGCCCGGGCCCAAGCAGCGAGAGGGAGACCGGCGCACCCCCGAGGGCCGCTACTACGTCTGCCTGAGGCAGGATCGGGGCCAGACGCCCTATGTCCGCGCATTGGGCCTGAACTACCCCAACGCGAAAGACGCCCAGCGGGGCTACCGCCAGGGGCTCATCACCCAGGATCAACGCGACCGGATCATCTACGAAATCGACCGCAACCGCCAGCCCCCCTGGAACACCGCCCTGGGCGGAGAAATCCTCATCCACGGCAAAAAGGATGGACGCAGCGATACCCTTGGCTGTATCGCCGTGGAAGACGAGGAGATCCTGGAGATCTTCCCAAGGATCCCCAAGGGGACCCTGGTCGTCATCCTTCCCTAGCAGCCCGGTAAGGCTCGCACATTTTCGCCCATGGATCAGCTCTATATCTGCTCGATCTTGAGCACGTTTCCAGCCTGGAGCGTCAGTCTTCGGGACAGTTGAACGCTGCAGACGCCGTCGGCGTCCCTGGTTGAAGCCTCCAGCCGCTGCCCGTCGAGGGTTATGCGTACGCTTCCCCTCCCACCGGGAACGCGAATTTCGGTCAGCTCCAGCTTGCCCTCACACAAGGTGAGGGTGTTGACCTGCTCGCCGGTGGGGCGGTGCTGGGCCAGACGCCCCCACGCCCCGGGCAGCAGCAAGAGCGTGTCGCAGTGGTCCGGGGAGTACTTCGGATCCATCTCCAGCCGGCCGGATCGGGCATCGTACACCAGTCCCTGCAAGGCCGGCAGGATCGCCCAGAGCACCATCGGGCGGAAGTAATGCTCGCCGCATTCGATGTGATTGTAGAGCAGGCCGAAATCCACGTGGCGATCCCAGACATCCTTGACCACCGTCAGGGCCTCTTCCACCAGGCCCTCGGCTGCCATGGTGGCTGCGACAAAGTACTCCGTCCCGGTCCAGGGCGTGGTCCATTGGCCGCCGTATTGCTCATCCTCGCCCTGCTGGGAATAGCGGGCGAAGTAGCGCCAGTCATCGCGGCCCTGCGGATCGGCCCCGTTGAGCAGGCCTTCCTCTTCGCTGCGGTTGTACTTGAGAACCGCTTTGAGGGCACTTTGGACATGTTGGACATCGTGAATCGCCTCCAGGCCGCAGAGACGCGTAAAGAGCTGTCCGCTGACCTGGTCGGCCATGCAGCCGGTGTCCACCTCATCTTTCAGCGGGTCGTAGCAGAGGCTGTAGTATTCCCCGTTGAACAGGATCCGCTCCATCGAGGCCGAGCCCTTGGCGACGAATTGTTCCAGTTTTTCGGACAGGTCGGAATCGTCCATGATCCGGGCCAGGAACGTCCCGGCCCGGCAGTCGGCCAGGCTCAGCGTGGACTGATAGCAGTTCAGGGCGGGCACAAACCAGTGATCGTACGTCATCCAGGAGACCAACCCGTCGGGCAGGCCGTCGCCGTTTTCGTCCTGCTCCATCCGGCCGATCAGCCGCCGGCGAATCGCCTCCCAGTTTTCGCGAAGGAAGCTCTCATCTCCCGTCCAGAGCAGATCCCGTGCGATCTGCACGGCCGAGAGGACGTATCCGGCGAAGGGGCGGTCGCTCTGCCCGCGGTGGGGTCGGCTGGTGAACTCCTCGGCCGGGTAGCCCAGCTTCTGATACCGCTGTGTATACCACCCGCCCAGGTCATTGCGTTTCTGGCGATCCTGGTTGAAGGCTGTGCGTCGGTCCCTTTCCGAGGCCAGGAACGGAGATTCACTGCGATGCTGCGGATTCTCCGGGTCGAACCGCGCCATGCGATGCTTCATCTGCGTGTAGACCTCGGGGAAGAACATCAGCGGCTGAAAGGTCGACCACATCGGCCAGGCGTTGGGCAGGATCTGGCAGCAGGCCATGCCCTCCCAGCAGGCCAGTTCGCCCGTTCGTGTCCACCAGAACGACTGGGGGAAGGTCGTCAACTGTGCGTTGAGACTGTCGGCCAGAGAGGCAGGCAGGCCCTGGTAAAGTTCATCCACGAAGCGCCGGCTTTTGTCCTGAAGGTCCTGGAAGTTCTCCGCGGCGTACCGGGCAACCTCGCCGGCGTCCTGGAACCAGTTCTCGTACATGTGTCCCATGTGCGACTGGTCGTAGTAGTGGTAGAGGTTCGGGAAATGCCAGGCCATCACGAACACCATCTGTCGGCTCTGGCCCGGTTCCAGGTCGGCCTGGATGCTCACGCCGCCCCGCCAGTGTTTGCAGGCGCTGTGGAACCTGCCAAGCATCTTGTTGGTGGGGGTAACGTTGCTCTGCATCACTTGCCTCCGCCAGGGGCTCTTGACCAGGTCGGGCATCTTCCCGGTCTGGCGGTACTTCAGGAAGACCTCGCCAAAGGCGGGCACATCGGCGTTTTCAAAGCCGTACAGGCCGCGGTCGTCGGTCCAGGCCAGGCACCGATCCGCCTCGGGATCCAAGGCTCCGGCCACCATGGTCCCGGCCGTCACGTGGTGAGGATCCATGGCATCGTCGGTCATGAGCACCCCCCGGCCCCAAGGGGCGTCGATGGCACAGTGGCGATGATGGTGTTCGGGCAGGTCATACCCCGCGCAGTTGCGCAGCGAAAACGCCACCGAAGCCTGGCAGGGCACGTCGGCGGTGTTGGTCAGCGTGAAGACGAAGTACGCCGCAGGCAGGGCCGAGTTCTTCGCATCCATCGGCACAAAGGGAGAGAACGCCTCCATCTGCACCTCTACGTCGACATTGTCCTGGTAATTCAGGCGGGCAAAAGGAAAGCGGCTTTCGTAGCGGATACGCTTGACGTTACGCAGGAACGGGAAGGTGTAAATCGGGTTGTAGAGGTGACGCGACGCCGCTGCGGGGGCCTGTTTGTCGTCGTCGTAGAGCAGGCGAACCTTGGGCTTCTTGCCCTGGTGGGCGACGCGCAGGGCAAAGAAGGCATCTTCGCTCCACATCTCCGGCTGGTCCAGGGTGGTCGAGCCGCTGAAGGAGTAGTTATTGAAGATCTCCCAGTCGTGGAAGCGGCCGTCGGGGCGGATCTCCACGCTGCCGGTGCCCAGGCCTCCCAGGGGGATGCCCGAGGCCAGTATCCGTTCGTGCTTGTAGACGGGAAGGGATTCGTTCATGGGGGATGACTCCAATCGGGTTATATGCGCGCCCCCGAGGCAGATGAGCCCGGGGATGAAGGGTCAGAAGGTCAGCATAGGCCCTCGCCGGTCGTTCCGGCTGTCAGTTTTGCATGGAGGACGCCCTTTTCTCGCTGGAGGCGATCGGCCAGGGCCTGGATTTCCTCTCCGGTGCCCCGGACCATGATCATCTCCGCACAGAGATGCTCATCCAGATGCACGTGGGTAGTGGCCAGGACCTTCCCCGCGAAGTGGTGCTGCTGATGGGTGAGTTTTTCGCTCAGGCCTCGCACGTGATGGTCGTAGACCAGGCTGATGGTCCCCAGCAATTCCTGCCGGTTGGACCACTGGCGCTGGACGAGGCGGTCGCGGATCAGATCTCGCAGGAATTCGCTGCGGTTCTGGTACTGGCCCTGGTCCAGGAGAGACTCCATCCGATCAAAAAGGGCCTTTTCAATCGAAACGCTGAATCGTATCAGTTCGGACATGGGCTTCTCCGGCTGGCAGGTCAACTCCTGCCCCTGACGGCTTCGACAAAGAACAGGTCGTCCCGGTCGACGTACTCGATGAACCCAAGGTTTGCCTTGGCCAGCAGTTCGCGCCAGGCGTCGGCCCCGGCGGGCAGAGCATCTCCGCGCACGGGACCTTCCAGGTTGGCATGGAACTCGTTGATCTGCTTGCTGCCCCGCGTGTGCAGGACAATCAACCGCCCGCCGGGCTTGAGGCTGTCGGCCAGGTTGGCCAGGGCCTTTTCCCGGTCGCGGAAGTGGGGGAAGACGTGATAACACATGACCACGTCGAAGGCCTGGGCAGGCAGCGACTCACCGCAGACATCCAGGACCAGCAGGTCGACGTCGAAGTTCTTCGAGCGGGTCAGGCGGATCATCTCAGGAGAAAAATCGATGGCGGTCACTCTGCCCGGCGCGACGGCCTGGGCGAAGTAGCCGGTAGTCTTGCCCGTTCCGCAGCCGACTTCCAGCAGGTCCTGGCCGTTGCGCAGATCCACCAGGTCGGCGTGGGTCTGGAGGGTGCGGATCATGTCCTTGGCGCTGGGGCCCTGGGTATCCCAGCGGGCGGCGAGCCGGTCGAAATACGCGATCCGGGGATCTGGATTGTCGGCGGTCATGTTTTCCTCTTGATTGCAGGCCGGCCGGGAGGGTAATACTTTTTGTACTGGAATAACACCGCCGCCGATTCCCGTCATCCCGGACGTTGGGAACGAGCGGCCTGAACCGAAAGAAAACAGGAGTGAAACTCATGTGCAAGGTTTTCCTGCCCGCGTTGTCTCTTTGCCTCGTCCTTTCCGCCCCCGTTATGGGGCAGGACTGGCAGCAGATCGAGGTCCTTTCCCACCGTCAGTACCAGGCGGTTACCGAGACCGGAGCCCCGGCCTACACCGGCGGGTGGCCCTTCCGAATGGTCGGCGTGGTCCTCAATGATACCCAGGACTGGGTGGATCCGACGCCTGGGTTCCACAAGAACGACAACGACGGCATCTTCGACATGGGCGGCCAGGCGGAGATCTTCGTCCAGGCGGTCAACCTGGATGCCACACAGTGGGACCCCGATCCGGCCGAGGCCTTCGATGATTTCGGCGGCACCGCCTGCTGGATCGGGCAGAACATCGGCGAGATCAGCGGTGACTGGGGCCTCAACTACACCGACAGCAAGTGGCAGCAGGAACTGACGCGCCTGAACTTCTACGGCCCGGCGGGGGTGACCGACCCCATCCGCGCCGGCGACCTGGTGGAGATCCGCGCCCGGGCCGGGTTGTTCTACCTGGGCAAGTACAACGTCAACGAGCAGCACAACCCCGACCCGGCCAAGGATTTCGACATCGTCCGGCTGGAGAAGGGCTTCGGCCTGCCCGAAGCACCCGAGCTGACCCTGGCCGACTTGAAGGACGCCGACGATACGTTCCTCTTCGACCTGCTCCGCCTCGAAGGCCCCGAGCATTACCAGGCTTCGCGAATCAAGCTGACGGGTCTTTCCCTTGTCGATCCAGCCAACCTTCAGGCCAACACCGACGTCCAGGTCACCGATGGAGACGGCAGGACCTTCGCCCTGCACCTGTGCAGGGGAGAGGGATTCGACGGATCGGCCCTGGCCGGCCTCGACGAGACCTTCCACGCCACAGGCATTCTCGATCAGAAGACGCCTTTCGGCGGAGACTTGACCCAGGGCTACCGCCTGCTGGTACTCGACGCGGCGGATATCCAGGTCGTTCCCGAGCCGGCGATTCTGACGATGCTCCTGACAGCAGGTGCTTTCCTCACCCGACCCCGGAGGCACGGGAGAAGGAATGTCTAGTCCCCGGAGCAGGAATTCGCCCAAGGCATTTACGCTGATCGAGGTACTGATCGTCCTGGCGGTGGTGGCCCTGCTGGCTTCACTGCTGGTGCCGGCGGCCTTGACTGCCCGGAAGATGGCCCGGATCTCCACCGCCCATGCCGACCTGAGGACCCTCACTGTCGCCATGACGATCTACCGCAAGGACCATGATTCCCAGTTGCCGCCCACGCGCCTGAGCTGTGCCTCCCGGACGGCCTACGAGTTGCCGGTGGAACTGATCGGCTACGTGCCCGGCCGGGAAGAGAACGGCCTGAAGAAGGTGCACATGCCCGATCCGTTTTCACCGGAGGCCACCTACCTGTATCGCGCTCCCGGGCCGGGCCTGCTCAATGAATACACGCTCGTCGAAGATGCCGGAACCCTCTGGATCCCCGACGAGATGGACTCTTACGATCCGGGGCCGGGACGGTATTACCGCGACCCCCGCACCTCGCCGATCCGCTATGCCTTCTGGAGCGCGGGGCCCGATCCAGCCGACGAGAAACTCGATCAGCCGGGCCGGCTTCCCATCCCCCGCTGGTCCTGGCTCCGCGGCAGCGGCGATACCGGCGTGATCACCCATTTCGAGGGCAAGTATGGAAATGTCACCCAAAGTCCGTAAGAACCTCTGGCTGATGGTCGGGCTCTGCGCCCTGGCCCCGTGCGCCTGCAGGGACGACACGGAGGCAACCGACGTGGCGGCCGGCAATTCCTGGCTGGCAGCCTGCGTGAAGGACCTTTCCGGGACCGACACGCCGGTCATGTGCCTGGCCGAGCCGGGAAGCTGCCCCGGCCACGCTGCCCTTCGCCCCAGCCAGGGACGAGCCCTGCGATACAGTAAGCTCCTGCTGCGGTTCGATTTCCAGCGAGGTCTCGATGAGCGACTCGCCGGGGCCGCCGAAAACGGCCTGGAAATCGTGGCCATCAAGCCCGCCGGGGGCATGTGCAATCCACTGGCCTATCTGGCAGGCTGCCGGCAGGTCGCCCAGGCCATGCAGCAGGCCGGCCTGCTGGATTCCAAACAGGCCCGAGACCGCCTCGAGGCCATCTCCACCCGGATGGAAGACCTCCTGGCCGCCAGCCGGAAACGCGTCGACAATGCCGGCCTGACAGGGCAGGCCGTGCTCGCTTCGCCGCATCAGAAGGACTTCTGCCAGGCCCTGGGCCTGAAGGTGGCCGGAACCTTCCTCGGCGCCGACCAGGTGCCGATCTCCGCGGTGCTCGAAAACCTCCGCTCAGGCCGCGAACAAAACGTGCGCGTCGTCATCGCCAATCGTCCCGAGGGCGACGCGACCGCACGATCCCTCGCCCAGAGGCTGGGGGTGCCCGCCGTGGTCTTCGACAACTTCCCCGATCCGGGAAGGGGCATTCCCGGTATCGACCAGATGGTCCAGGCCAACGTGGATCGGCTCATCGAGGCAACGCGGTGACCCCATCTGCTCCCAGTGCCATCCGCCTGCGGGACCTCCGCATCGTCAAGGGCCGACGCACAATCCTGGACCTGGGCAGCTTGGACATCCCCACCGGCCAGGTCGCAACGCTCCTGGGAGCCAACGGAGCCGGCAAAACCACGATGCTCCGTTGCCTGATGGGCCTGGAGCCGATCCGCCAAGGCCGACTGGAGGTCCTGGGCAACCGCCCGGACCGGGCCGGCACGCCCCTGCGACGCCGCATCGGCTACGTCCCGCAGCTTCTGCCCGTGGCGGGCCGCCTGCCAATGACCGTCCGTGAGGTCGTCTCCATCGGGCGCATGGGCAAGGTGGGGCTCTTGGCCAGGCTGGGCCGCGACGACTGGCAAATCATCGATCTCTGGATTCAGAAGCTGGGCCTGGGCGAACGGGCCCAGAGCCGATACAGCCGAATCTCCGGAGGCCAGCAACGCAGAACCCTCATCGCCCGGGCCATGGTTCAGGAGCCCGAGCTGCTTCTACTGGATGAGCCCACCGCCAACCTGGACCTCCAGGCCCGCGAGCAGATCGTCGACTGCATCGACTCGCTGGCCCAAATCCCCGCTCTTTCGATCCTGCTTGTCTGCCACGAGTTGGAGGTGATTCCACCTTCCGCCTCCCGCCTGATCGTCCTCCGGAAGGGCCGCCTCCTGGCTGACGGGCCCACCGCGGATGTCCTGACAGACCCACTCGTCGAGCAGCTCTACCAGGCCGACCTGAGCGTGGCCCGCTGCGGCGACCGATGGGCCGCGGTGCCAGGGGGAAAACCGGGATGATGGACTGGGTCTTCCTGGCACCGGTGATGCTCTGCGGGCTCCTGGCCGGGGCATCGCTGGGACTGGTGGGGGTGTTCATCGTCGGAATGCGGATCCCGTTTCTGGGAATCTGCATCGCACATGCCGCCCTGGCCGGGGCGGTTTTCGGCATGCTCGCAGGCATGGACGGGCCCTGGGTGATGGCCCCTGCCCTGGCTGCGGCCATGGTCACCGCACTGGTACTGGGACTGGCCGACCCGGCCCGGCTGGGAATCGATACCAACGTGGTGATGGGCATCCTGCTCTCGGCCAGCATGGGCCTGGCCTTTCTGGGCATCGGCCTGTTTCCCCAGGTCGGACGCAGCGACTACGAGGTCCGAGCCCTGCTCTGGGGGAGCTTGAACCTGGTAGGCTGGAAAGACGTCGCCTGGGTGGCAGGGGCAGGCGGGGCCCTGGTCGCCTTCCTCGCACTCTTCGGCAAGGAAATGCGGGCGATCCTCTTCTCCCGGAGCGAAGCCGCCGCGGCTGGGATTCACGCCACAGCCATCTGGGCAGGCTTCCTCGTCTTCTGCGCCGTCCTCCTGACGCTCAACTTCCGCCTGGTGGGCGGATTGATGATCTACGCCCTGGCGGCCAACCCCGCCGCGGCCGCCTTCCTGCTGGTCCGCGGGGCCCGCAGGGCGATGGTCGTCGCGGCCCTGCTGGGAGGTCTCAGCGGACTGGGGGGATTCCTGCTGGCAGCAGCGACCGATCTGCAGACCGGGCCCGTGATCGTCCTGCTCTCGACGGTCCTGGTAATCCTGGCAGGACTGGGGCGGAAAATCACCGCCGCGTCTTAGCGGGGCCCGGGCCAGATGCGAACCTTCGCCTCCGGCCTGCTTCGGCCTCGATCGACGATCCGGGCAACGTCGGCCAATCGGACCCGGTGTTGCTCCTGGTCGGTAAGCTCCACCTGGGACAACACCTCGGCCAGGTCCTGCTCATCCTGGCCCTGCGGGTCGGGGGCAGCATCCAGGCCGGCCTCACGGACCTTCTTGAGCACTTCCGCAACCGACAGGCCATAGCGGGAAAGCCTCTGACGATCCAGAAAGACCTCCAGGTGGGCAACCTGCATATCCGGCTGGTCCTGCGCGGTCAGCAGCGTACCCAGCGGGTCGTGGTCCAGAAGTTCCGGCTCGGAAGCATCGGCCGGGAGGAGCTGGGCAGCCTCGGCCAGCGTCATTTTAAGCTTCTGCTGGAAGATCCCGGCAGGGGTACCGGCCCGGGCCGTGATGGTCATCTCGGCCACGCCGCCGGCGTAATTCGTGACGATCCGACTGACCTCGGGCAGCATGGAGATCTCCCCCTCCAGCGGGATGACCACCTGCCGTTGGATCTCGTCGACCGAAGCCCCGGGCATCGTAACCCGCACCCACCACGTGGGGGTATCGCGCCCGCCGACCAGGCCATCTTCAACGGCCGAATCTTCCTGGCAGCCGGGCAGCAACCACCAGCCCGAGACAGGAACAAAAGCCCACAACAGAACCAGCGACAGGATCTTGCGAGTGGCCATGGGAATCTCCTTTGCGCAGAAGGGCTTGGGCAGCATGAGTAAGCCCCCAAAGCCTACCGGCAGCTCCGGCAGAGGGCAAGAAGAAGGGCGGCAGGACTTGTCTGGAAGTCCGCCGCCCGGGTCCAATCGTTCAGGAGTCGTCAGGACTGCTCGTCGGGCTTGTAGTTCCGCTTGAGGGGCTTGACGATCAGGCCGTTGCGGATCGCAGCCGTCGAGGCCTTGACGCGAACAACCTTGCCGTCAATGACGGCACGGACTCGCTGGATGTTCGGCTTGAACGTCCGCTTGGTGATGCTCGTGGTCTTGCGACCGACGCCGCCAAGGTACTTGGCCTTGCCGCGACGGGAGACCTTGTGTCCGCTTCGGGTTCGCTTTCCGGTGAATTTGCATACGCGGGGCATGAGTCCAAACTCCTGTTGTTGTCTCTGGGGGGCGAATCAGGACCGGGCATTGTAGCATCTGTCGGAGAGGACGCAAGCGGTTGTTTGCGGAAAATTGGGAAGTGCCCCCGACATCGTACCCCCCGCGGGATCGCCGCGTTGGGGGTGGTCCCCAGGCGGAAGCTCCAGCACGTGTTGAGGCAGCTGCGCAGAAATAGCAGGCTGCAATAAGAGCGGGCACAGTGGATAATCCTCTCCGACCCGGCAAGGTTGGAAAGGAGCCCACATGTGCCCGTACCCCTACTTTACCGTCATGAGAGAGTCCAAAGATAGTCGCTATCTCCGCCTTCGCATGGTGCAGCACGCCAAGGTCCACGGCGTCAAGCCCACCGCCAGGATCTTCTGCACCACGCCCAAGACCGTCCGCAAATGGCTTTCCCGCTTCGACGGGACCCTGGCAAGTCTCGCCGAACACAGCCGCAGGCCCCACCAGAGCCCCCGGAAGCTTCACCCCGCGCAGGAACGCAAGATCGTCCAGCTCCAACCTTCCCCCTTGCAAGCCGCTTGCTGCGCAGTAGGCTGTGGGAGCTTGTCATCCGCAATCTACCCGAAAGGAGCCAAACCCATGGCCAAGCAATTCCACGCAGTCGTCGTCGGCGCAGGCGGTATCAGCCGCGTCTGGTTCCCCCGACTCAAGGAAGAAAACGTCGCCATCGATGCCGTCGTGGACCTCAATCCCGATGCCGCCTCGGCCAGGCTCGAAGAATTCGAAATCTCAGGACCCGACGTCAGCGACGATCTCAAGGCCACCCTCAAAAAGCACCAGCCCGACTTCGTCCTGGACCTGACCGTCCCGGAAGCCCACTGCCAGGTCACCTGCACCGCTCTCAAGGCCGGCTGCCACGTCATCGGCGAAAAGCCCATGGCCAACTCCATGGCAGAGGCCCGAAAGATGGTCAAAACCAGCCAGGAGACCGGAAAGCTCTACATGGTCAGCCAGAGCCGACGCTGGATGGAGAACCACGACCAGATCGCCAGAACCGTCCGCCAGGGAAAAATCGGCGAGGTCACCGCCGCCAACTGCGCCTTCTATCTCGGCGCGGGCTTCTTCTCCGGCTTCCGCTCAACCATGGACAGCGTGCTGATCCTCGACATGGCCATCCACCATTTCGACATGGCCCGGATGTTCACCGGCCTCGACCCCGTCAACGTCTACTGCAAGGAATACAACCCGGCCGGATCCTGGTACAAGGGCGACGCAGCCGCAACGTGCATCTTCGAGATGAACAACGGCTCGCTTTTCACCTATGCCGGAAGCTGGTGTGCGATGGGCATGAACACCCCCTGGGCCGGCGACTGGCGAATCGTGGGCACCAAGGGTTCCATCCTGTATGAAAACGAGCAAGACCCCGTCGGCGAGCTCTCCCGCTGGTCGGGCGGAAAACAGAAAAAAAAGATCAACAAACCACTCAAACTCGCAGCAAAGACACTCAAGTACAAGACCATGCACGGGGCCCTTCGCGAGATGCTCAGCTACCTCCGCTCCGGCAAAGAGCCCCAGACCCAGTGCCACGACAACATCAAGTCCTTCGCCATGGTCATGAAGGCCATCGAATCCAGCCGCCGCGGCAGGGCCGTCAAGATCGACCCCCTCGGCTGAGCCAGGATTCGACTCTGCCAAACCGGATCTGTAGAGGACACGCTCCCGCCGGAAGTTGGAGTAGATTTGTAGGCTGGGCCCCTACAATCGGCTCCCACGCGGATGACGCGGGCGCTTGCATTCGGCCGATGTCGGCCGGCGCGTGGGAGCCGCTTCGCAGGCTCCCACCCTACCGCTGGGGCTCGGCACTGCCGATGGCACTTTCACCTTTTACCTACTACCTTTTACCAGGCCGGGGAGCGGCTGCGCAGGGGCCCACCCTACCTCTCGATACTGCGCATCTCGACTCGCTTCGCTCGCTCGATACTGCGCAAATGGTCCAAAAACCGGGGGGGAATGGGCTGTTTGAAGTTTTTGAAGTCGGTTGAAGGTTCGGGCGTCTGCGGGGGTCGGTTCTTGAAGCGTATTGCGCTCTCCTTGCGGGATTTTGAAGTCAATTGCGGGTTAATTGCGGATGAAAAGCGAGAGCGAAAAGGAGAGGTAAAGCAAGTGTAAGGTATTATAAATACAAGTCTTGTAGGAATAGTGATCCATGGGTTGATGCGGTTGGAGTGTTCGGATCCGGTAGCTGGGGAGGGTGTTTTTCCGTGGGCCAAGGATTTTCCGGGTTTGGCGGATTGAGGTTTTGCGCGAATAGTTAAAGAGTGGTTGAGGTGGCGGCGGGTGGTCCAGGGGGTCCAGGACGCCAACGACACCCTCATCTCCCACCAGGAGACCGAGTACAATTCCGCCGGTCAGGTGTCCGCATCCCGCGTCTACAACGGCGGGACCTCCGGTTCGGACTACCTGGAGACCACCTACGCCTACAACTCCCTGGGTCGGCGAATCAAGGTCACCCAGCCCTCGGCAACAAGGCCTGGTGCCTGGCCTGTCGTAGGATCTTTCTCGATGGCGGGATGCACCTGGTGCGGGTGGATATTTCCGACGGGTCGCTTATCGATCGGACAGTCCTGGCCGCCGAAGTCCGCTTGGGACGCCGTGGCTGTTGCAGGGAAGACGGCGGTCCTGTCTCTTCGCCACGGAGAACTGCTCTGCCTGTCGCCGGCTGATGCGGAAGACAACTGAGCCGGGCTCCTGCCGACCGGCTTGGCAGCTTCCTGCTCGATCAGAGATCCCGACGCAGCAGGAGGGTGATGGCGCTGCGCAGGGTTGGGGGCAGGAGTCGCGAGAGGGCGGGGCGCAGCGAGCCCTGGCCGTAGTCGTCGCCGGTATGTCGACCGACGCAGGTGAGGGAGGCCTGCCGAGCCAGGCGCCGCAGTTCGGCCAGGGTGTATTCGCGGACGTGTTTGGAGAAGTCGCCCTGCTGCTCGGCGGGGGGATCGAAGGGGTTCAACCCGGCCAGCAGCTTGAGTCGCTTGGGCAGGGCGGCCGCGTTGGGGGTCTGGAGGAGGAGGTATCCGCCTTGTTTCATCCAGGCGGCCAGTGCGGCGAAGGTTCGGCCTGGCCCGACGGGCAGGTGTTCGAGGACCTCGGCGCAAACGACGAGTGGATAGGGGCCCAACTGGGGCGGTGTATCGGCCAGGGCGTGGACGAGGTCGACCTGGACGTGCTGCTCCCCGGCGGGGCGGTCCATGGGGAAGGGCGCGTCGAACCCCACGCTGTCGACGGGTGCGGAGAACTCGTCACGGAGCAGGTGTGTCTGAAAGAAGGGGCCGACATCCAGAATACGAAACGGCTGATCATCGGCTGCGGCCTGGATCGCCCGGCGGTGCCTTCTGAGCATCTCCAGGAGGTGTCGGTAACGACGTGCATGGAAGCGCAGGTATGGCCGGTACGTATCTGGCACCTGGCAGGCGTCGAATCGCTCAAGTACGTCGCGTCGTTTCAAGCGGCATTCCTTTCGGGGCAGAGGGCAAGACCGGGCAGGGGAAGCTGTTTCGCTGCCCGGGCGGATCGGTCAGACGCTGGTTCTACCGGATCGTTGCGGTTCGGGCAAGGCGGTGAGCAAGGCCAGTCGGCCCCGTGCGGAACTGAAGTGTCTTGGGGGTGTTCAAGAGGGCATAGGTCTCATAGCAGATCCAACGTTGATCTTATCTGCGGATTGGGGGTATCCTTATTGTCTGGCCTGTGAGGTCCAACGGATCCGAAGGAGAAGGAACATGAGAACCCGCATCGCATTCTGCACAGCAATGTCGTTTTGTGCTGCCGCCTTGGCCCAGCCGAGCCTGGAGGTATCGCCTGTCGAGGAGTTGCCCCAGGGCCTGGTCCGCATTGCCTGGGTTCAGGAAAGCGATTCGGACTGGCACCGGGGCCCGGCGACGTTTGTCCTCGAGGCCAATGAGGCCGGAACCAGCGCCAAGGGTTGGATCGCAGCCTCTGCCGATGCATTGCTGATGCGAGTGGTGGTCTCGGATGATGTGCACTACTGCGAGTCGGTGGGGAGCCAGAGCTGGAGCGACGACGCGATCCAGTTCGGAATTGATGCGCTGGACAACGGCCCGAGTGAGGCTCCCCAGCCGGTGGATGTGGAAGCGGAAGTCAAGAGAAGGATGGGCGTGTTCGAGAAGACCGATGCCCAGATCCAGGCTATGGAGCGTCGCCAGCGCAGCCAGTGGGAGCGGAGAAAGCGCGACTGGCAGCAGCAGCGGCAGAAGCTCCGCAAGAGCCTGGAGAAGTACAACAGCGGGCTGGACATCGCGGTGTATCTCCACTGGGACGATGCGGACTTCTGTTTCACGCGGACCAGCCACACCGATAAGGAAAGCGTCTGGTCGTACTATCACGGCCAGCCCGGTCACCCGGGAGCCAGGCCGAACGAGTATCTCTCGGTCCATCGCGACGAATCCAGCAAGACTACGACCTATCAGGTGCGGATTCCCTGGACCGAACTGGGTCTGGACGGTGGGGGCCTGGCCGGCGCGATCCGTATGGCGGTGAAGATTCACGACCGGGACGAGAAGAACGGCCCGACCAACGAGCTCTGGTGGGGCAATGGCATCGGCGGAAAGTTCCAGCCGTTCGATTTCCAGCGGGTGGCTCTCGATGCTCCGGGCAAGGGCTACGCGGTTGCCTACGTGGATGACCGCGCGATGTACGATGCCCGGGACACGCTGACCAGCTATGTCGGGCTCAGCGAGGGCAAGTGGACGCTGGAAGTTCAGTATGGCCAGGGGGATCCCGCCTGGAAGAAGTCCGTGCCTGTGGAGGTGGATTCGGAAGGGATGGGCCACTACCGCGTGATTCTCACTCCCGGCCAACTGCCCGAGGGCGTTGTTGATCTCGCGCTGCAGGCCAGGCGCGACGGGGAGGTCCTGGCCCGGACGGTCCGGAGCATCTACAGCGAGTCGATGGACGACTGGTACGCCTGGCAGAGCCAGGAGAACTACAAGATTGTGCCCGAAGAACGGGAGGTCGAGCGGGCGATGCGCAGCCGGGCCATGCGCCTGACGCGTCAGCGAAGCCGTCTCAGCGCCGAGGAAATCGCCGCAGCTGAGAAGGAAACCCACATCTACGAGATCCCCGAGGAGGTCGAGAAGAAGCAGTTGGCGATCTTCGGCGACAGCAAGCTGGATATGGCCGGCTGGCTGGACGCTCCGGCGGGGACCCACGGCCGGCCCGCGATGAAGGGCGACCGTTTCGTGGTCAACGACAAGGAGATGAAGGTCTGGGGCGTCAACGTCGGCAGCGGGGGTTGCATGCCGGCCAAGAGCGTAGCCGTCGCCCAGGCCCGCAAGTACGCCAAGTACGGGATCAACTGCGTGCGGCTGCACAAGTTCTCGCCGCAACTGAACAGCCTGGACGACAGCGGGTTCTTCGACGCGGCGCAACTGGATCGGCTGGATTACTTCACCGCCCAGCTCAAGAAGCAGGGCATCTACTACCAGTTCGACCCGTTCTTCTTCCACACGCTCTCGCCGTATGAGCTCAAGCACGTCGAGCATCCCGAGGAGTTCTTCGACGCCAAGGGCAAGGCGCGACGGACCTACTCGGTCATCAACATCAGCCGCGAGCTTCAGGATTTGCGTCTCAAGTGGATCCAGGCGCTGATGAACCACGTGAACCCGTATACGGGCCTGGCCTACAAGGACGATCCGGCCCTGGCGTTTGTGGAGTTCCAGAACGAGGACGGGATTTTCTTCTTCTCGACCGGTGCGGCAGTCACGGCCTGGCCGCGATATGGACGGCAGTTCGCGGGCAGGTTCAGCGACTGGCTCAAGGAGAAATACGGCAGCCACGAGAAACTCGTCGAGGCCTGGGGCGCCGATGAGCTCAGCAAGGCAGAGGGCGAGACCGCCTACTACTTCATGAGCAAGCGTCTCTTCCCGGGCGAAGACGAGCATCTGGACAAGCGAAACATTGTGGCCATCGCCAATCCGTGGTTCTTCACGCCATATGGCTTGATGGATCAAAAGCGGAACCTGAACATCCACGAGCGTCTGCTGGACAATCTCCAGTTCCTCATCGAGGAACAGAAGTCCTGGTACGCCCGCTTCGACAAGGCCCTGGAGGAGATCGGCTATGACGGCCCGGTGACGGGATCCTGCTGGATTGCGGCCGAGGGTGTCACGCACTATGCCAACCTGTACACCGATGCCTGGGTGGGCTACATCGACCGCCACGACTACATGGGCGGCGGATACAAAGGCTGGTGGATTACCACCGGCCAGGCCGAGCGGGCCTCGTTGACCGGCAGGCCCGGGGGGGGAACGCTGGACCAGGGGTTCAACCAGGTCAAGGACCGCCCGTTTGCTCTTTCGGAGTGGGCGGTGGTTTTTCCAAGTCAGTGGCGCGCCGATGGCACGAGCCTGGTTGCCCTGTACGGAATGGGCCTGCAGGACTGGGACGCCAGCTACCAGTTCGCCGCCGGGGACGGGACGTGGTCCTCGACGGTCTCCCGAGGCCGATGGGACGTGAACCTCCCGGACAACATGGGGCTCTATCCTGCCCTGGCGCGAATGGTCTACCGCGGGGACATCCGCCCCGGTGAGGTTATCAGTGTCCGGCGTGTTGCGATTGACCACATGGCCAGGACGGGCGAGCTTGGATTTTCCGAGCAGGCCGGGGCCGAGGGCTTCAACAGCGATTTCAAGACGCTCGGAGGCTTCGTCCCCACCGAAGCCCTGGCCGTGGGTCGATGCATCGTTGATTTTGTGGAGAAGCCCCAGCCCAGCACGGGCTACGACGTCTCCAAGGCGATGAAGGACGGCTTCCTCCAGGCCGGCACGGGCCAGCTTCGCTGGAAGGTTCTAAACGAGGCCCGTGGATACGTTCTGGTCGACTCGGCCGGAACCAAGGCCATTGTCGGCTTCGCTCCAAGAGGCGACTATTCCTTTGGTGACTCGGGCGAGAAGTCCTCGATGCAGATCGGCCTGAACAACCACTACGCCACCGTGTTTGTCACGAGCCTGCAGCGGGATAAGGATCTTTCCGGGTGTGAATCGGCGCTGATCCAGGCCGTGGCTCGGGCGCGCAACAGCCAGATGCGCTACAGCGAGATCGGCCATCGACTGGAGAAGATGGGCTCGGCCCCGGTGGTTCTGGAGCCCGTTCGCAGCACGATTCGTTTCCAGAGACCCGTTAAGACCGTCAACGTCCTGGACCACGACGGGAGGCGGTCGGGGAGGCAGGTCCCTGTGAAAAACAACGAAGTTCATATCGACACGGCGGTGCACAAGACGCCATACTATGAGGTGATCTTCCGGTAGTAGGTGTCTGGAGATACGCTCCGGTGGCGAAAGACCTGCGGAGCTTGCAACGTGAAAGACAAGGCCGGTGACAGGGCAGGGGCTCTGGCGGGGGACCTGTCTCTGAAATGGGAACAGCCAAGCGTGGATAACAGTGAACTTGATCAGGCCGGTATGCCCTCCCGTGATGAACCGGGCTTGGGCAGGGCCGCATGGATTGCCGGCGGTTTGATCCTTCTGCTGTGTCTGGGGCTGGTACGATTCTACTCGTTCATGCTCTTTCATGTGCTGGCCGAGGGATTCTCCATCGTCGTGGCCGTGGCGACGTTCCTGATCGTCTGGCACGCCCGGCGAACGATGGCCAGCGGATTCCTCACCCTGCTGGGCACCGCCTATCTCTGCGTGGCCGGGCTGGACATGGTTCACACGATCACCTACCGCGGCATGGGGGTAATCGAAAATGCCACGCAGAACCAGTCGGTCCAGACGTGGCTGATTGCCCGATGGATCGAGGCCGGCTCGCTGCTGATCAGCTTTCGATACCTGGGCCGGTCGCTGTCAATGCCCCGCGTTCTGGCCGGCTACCTGGGCCTGATGGCCGCTTCGATCCTTCTGGTCTTTCTGGGCTGGTTCCCCGACTGCTACACCGAGGCAGGCCTGACGCTGTTCAAGATCCTGGGTGAGGGGGCCGTCGTGGCCCTGCTCCTGGGAGCCCTGGTGGTGAACTGGAGGTGCCGCGACCGGTTTGCCGGGGGGCTCCAGGTATATATGTATGCAGCCATCCTTCTTACGATTGGCGCAGAAGTCTTCTTTTCCCTCTATCAAGATATCTACGGGTTCTTCCCGACGCTGGGACACCTGTGCAAGGTCGCTTCGTTCTGGATGATCTACCGCCTGCTGGTGGAGTCGACGCTTCGTCGTCCCTACGCGCTGCTCTATGGAAACCTGGAGAAGAGCCGTCAGGAACTCAAACGGACTGCCGGTGATCTCAGCCGGGAAAGGGGCTTTCTGCGAACGCTGGTCGATCATGTTCCGATCGGGGTTGTGGCGCTTTCGGGCCGGGCCGGGAAGATCCGCCTGGCCAACGAAGCTTTCTTCACAAGCTGCTGCCTCAAAAGTCCGGACGTGATTGACTCGAACTTTGCGGATCTCCTGGGCCCCGAGGGCCGGAAGGCGTTTGAGAAGGCATCCGCCCAAGCGATCGATACGGGCAAAATGGTGCATCTGGAGGAAGTGGCCGACTTCTGTCCCGACCATCCCCACAGGACGTGGTGGTCTTTGTACGTAGTTCCCATCTCCGGAGAAGAGGAGGATTCTCTGCTGGTGCTTCTCCAGGACCGCACTGCATCCATCCAACAGAGACGGGAGTTGGAGGAGCTTTCACGGACGCTGGAAAGGCGCGTTGAGGAGAGAACGGCCGAAGCCGAGACACGAACAGCCCAACTGCGGGAGATGGCCATGGAATTGACCCGGGCTGAGCAGCGAGAGCGTCGGAACCTGGCGGGGGTTCTTCACGATCATCTCCAGCAGTTGCTTGTGGGAGCTAAGTTTCGCCTGGAGGCCATGGCCGGCAAGTCGGAAGCATCTTCCGAGTCGATCCAGCAGGTGGAAAAGCTTCTGGACGACTCGCTGGATGTGACGCGGTCGGCCACCTACGAGCTCTATCCTCCCATGCTTCACGAAGAAGGCTTGCCGGCAGGGCTTGAATGGCTCATCAACTGGATGGGGGACAAGTACGAGTTGAACGTCGAGCTGAAGGTGGACCCCAAGGCCGAACTGCGAAGCCAGGTACTCGAGATGTTCCTCTTCCAGGCGGCGCGGGAACTGCTGTTCAATGTTGTCAAGCATGGCCAGACCAGCCAGGCCTCCATCTGGCTTGGACCGGGAGATGAAGAAAGCCTGGAGATGATTGTCTCCGACGAGGGCAAAGGTTTTTCTCCGGGAATTCTGGAAAAAGATTCCAATGGAGAGAATTCTGGTTTTGGACTCAGCAGCATCCGGGAGCGCGTCGAATTTCTCGGAGGCCGGTTCGAGATGGACAGTGCACCCGGCAGCGGGACGCGAATTGCTCTGAGAGTTCCCCTCGACTGCGAAACCCTTCACCAGAGGGAACTTGGCGTCGTGAAGGAGATGGAGGCAATTGGACGGTATCGTTCTGAAGGCGGCGAGAATTCCGATAGTGAGCCCGCCGGCGGCGAATGACGGAACTGGGGTCGGACCAGCCCATCCTGGCCAAGGAACGGACACAATCGAGGACAACGTATTTTCGGACATCCCCAAGGCCTTTGTTTCCGATAAAAACCACCTGAGAGCTTGCCCTCACCAGCGAGAAAAAGCCTATAATACAGCACTGTCGGCCGGGCCAATACCGCGACGTTGGAGGACAGGCCGGCATTCGAGGAACAAGAGCCGGCAAACACGGTAGAGTGTGAGGGAAATGAAATGAGAACTTCAGGGCGATTGGGTTTGGCACTTCTGGCGGTCGTTGGTCTGGCCGCTACGGGATTTGCCAATAGTTACGACTACGAATACACCCTGACCGGCGACGGAGGCGGTCTGACGGGCCAGGGCAGTTGGGACAACGCAAACACCTCGATGTACTGGTGGGCCAAGGACAACGGCGACGACTGGACGTATAGCTATACGCTGAGCGTCAACGACGACCCGGACATCAGCCACTTCATCTTGAACCTTTCCGACGATCTGCCCGATGGCACCGAGGGCGTGACGATGTTCGAGATTTCAATGTCTTATCTCGACGAGGACGAGGGGTTCGAGTTCGATCTCTACGAACCTTCCAACGGAAACGGCAACGGCAATGGGGGAGGCAGCAACCCCGGTCTGCCCCAGTCGTTTTTCGGCGTCAAGGGCGACACCGATGGCGACCCGGAAAGCATCACGCTGACCATCACCACCACCCGAATGCCCATGCTTGGCAGCTTCTATGCCAAGGGCGCCCAGCAGGGCATCTGGAACGAGGGCCTGGAGAGCCAAGACGATATCGATCTGTACGACTTCAGCGACCCGACGGTCTTCAACAGCTATCTGCTGGTGCCGGACTCCGATGACGTTCCCCCTCCGCCGCCTCCGGGTATCCCCGAGCCGATGACGGCCCTGGCGTTTGTGGGAGCAGCCGGTGGCCTGAGCGGATACCTCCGCAAGCGAAGAAGAGACGCCTGACCCATCACCACGAGTTGGTGCAACGATAAGGAACGGCCCCTGGGATACTCTCACCGGGGCCGTTTCCTTTTGCGCATCGATCGGCCGGGTCGGTGGACTTTTGCCCCCGCAACGGCTATGGTGCATCCATGGCATCCAAGAACAAGAGCAAAGCGGAAAGCTGGGCTTCCTGGCCCACGGCATGGGGCCCTGTGGCGGCCACGGCCAATTCCAACGGTATCTGTTCCTTCATTCTGCCGCATTACATGCCCGAGGACCTGGACCAACTCGTCCAGTGGGAGAACCCCGACGCCGTCCGGGACGAAGGCCCGTTCGAAAAGATGATCGAACTGACAAGGGAGTACTTCAACGCCCGCGTCGTGGACTTTTCCCCACTCGAGCTGGCCCTGCCCGGCAAGTCCACCTTCACCGGCCAGGTTCTGCGGGCCTGCCGCGGGATCCCCTACGGCAAGACCGTCAGCTATTCCCACCTTGCCCGTGAGATCCGCAGGCCCGACGCCGCCCGGGCGGTCGCTGCCGCGCTGGGTAAGAACCCGCTTCCACTGGTCGTTCCCTGCCACCGGGTCACCTACGCCGATGGCCGGGCGGGGGGCTTCAGTGCCGCGGGAGGAGAAGCTCTTAAACAGCGCATGCTGGATCTGGAAGAGCGGGCCATGTCCTGACCTCTCCGACAGGACAGGTCAGTCCAGCCCATCCAGGTGTTCGTCCAGAAACGCCAGCGTCTCCTGAATGTGCGTGTCCCAGTACTCCCAGTTGTGCTCGCCGGGATGCTCCTGGTATTCATGCCACAGGCCGATCTTCTCCAGGTGCTCCCGAAACCGGCGATTGGATTCGATCAGGAAGTCATCCACGCCGCAGTCGAAACGATAGGCCAGCCGGTAGGGCGAGTCGGTGAGTTTTCGGGCAAGCTCCACGCAGCTGTACCGCTCACGGTCTACCTGGTCCAGTGGGGGATGGACGGGGGCCCCTTCGCGGTGGGGATTCTTCTCCACGCACATCAGGGCCCCGCTGTGGCTGCACGCGGCCGAGAACAGGTGCGGATGGAGCATGGCGAGCATGGTCGCGCCGTAACCTCCCATGCTCAGGCCCGCGATGGCCCGACCCGATCTGTCGGCAATCGTTGGAAAGACGCGATCGACGAAACCCACCACGTCCTTGACGATGTGGTCTTCGTACGCGCAGCCTCCCGGGCGGGGGTCGTTGACGTAGAAGCTCCGATGCCCGTCGGGCATCACGACCAGCAGGTTCTTCCGGGCCCGGGCGTATCGTTCGATACTGCTCAGGCGCATCCAGCAGGTCTGATCGTCACTGAGGCCGTGGAGAAGAACCAGCGTCGCCCACGGCCCCGGGGCCTCGGGCAGAATCAGCGAAAGGGAGGATTGCTTCCCGATAGACTCGCCCGGAAACGTGACATTCGCAATGGCCATACGAAGCTCCTTACCATGAAGGGAGACCAACAAGAGCCCCCATTGTGGCGCTTCCGGCCGCGGGTGGCAATGGCAATTGCCTCGACCTGCCATTTGCGTTTGGCCGCGCGGCAGGGTATCCTGTAACGCTTTCCCAGAGCTACCTCAGGAGTCAATAACCCCATGGCGAAGAACCTTACACAGAAAATACTCGAGGCCCACCTTGTCCAGGGCACACTGACTGCCGGCGAGGAGATTGGCCTGCGCATCGACCAGACCCTCACACAGGACGCTACGGGCACCACGGCCTTCCTGCTGCTCGAGGCCATGGAGATCCCCCAGGTCAAGACCGAGGTCTCGGTCAGTTACGTGGACCACAACATGGCCCAGTTCGGCCCGGAGAACCATGCCGACCACATGTACCTCCAGTCGATCGCGCCCAAGGTCGGGGCGTACCATTCCCGCCCAGGCAACGGCATCTGCCACCAGGTGCACCTGGAGCGGTTCGCCCGCCCGGGCAGAACGCAGCTCGGCAGTGACAGCCATACCCCCACCGCCGGCGGGATGGGGGCCCTGGCCATCGGAGCCGGCGGCCTCGACGTCGCCGTAGCGATGGGAGGCGGGGCCTTCTATACCCCCTGTCCACGGGTCATCGGCGTGGAGCTGACCGGAAAGCTCCAGCCCTGGGTGGCTGCCAAGGACATCATCCTCCGCATGCTGAGTATCCTGACCACCAAGGGCAACGTGGGCTGCGTGGTGGAGTACCACGGACCCGGCGTGGAGAACCTGCCCGTGCCCGCGCGTTCCACCGTGACCAACATGGGCGCCGAGTTGGGCGTCACCACCAGTATCTTCCCCGCCGATGCCACCACTAAACAGTTCCTAAAGGCCCAGGGGCGGCAAGAAGACTACACACCCATGGCCCCGGACGAGGGGGCATCCTACGACCGGATCACCAAGCGCATCCATCCCGACAAGGAACCCAACGTTCTGGCCAATCTCAAGAAGTACGGCGTGGGGGTAGAAGTCTCCCAGCCGGGCCCGGACGGCAGCGTGAATGTCTCGTTCGACAAGATCCGCATCAATTTGGACGAACTGGAGCCCCTGGCTGCGGCGCCGGGCAGCCCGGATAACATCGTCACGGTCCGCGAGGTGGCCGGCAAGGAGGTCCGCCAGGTGGCTGTGGGTTCCTGCACCAACTCCAGCTACCAGGATCTGATGCTCCTGGCCCACTGCCTGCAAGGCCAGAACGTCCATCCCAACGTGGAGATGGGCGTGGCACCGGGCTCCAAACAGGTTCTCTCGATGATCACCGAGGAGGGGGCCCTGGCGAAGATCGTCTCGGCCGGGGCGAGAATTCTCGAATCCGCCTGCGGGCCCTGCATCGGCCTGGGCTTCAGCCCGGCCGAGGGTGCCATCAGCCTGCGGAGCTTCAACCGGAACTTCAACGGCAGGAGCGGAACCAGGAACGACCTGGTGTATCTGGTCTCAGTGGAAACCGCCCTGGCCGGGGCGCTGACAGGTGAGATCACCGATCCCCGCGAGTTGCCGGAGAAATTCGGCATTGACTACGCTTCGATCTCGGCCCCCGAACAGTTCCGAACCGACGACCGACTGATCCTCGACCCTCTCAGCGGCGACCAGGCCCAGGCGGCCCAGATCGTCCGGGGCGCTTCGATCGTCAAGCCGCCCCGGGGTGAGGCGCTGCCGGATTCGATATCCGGCCCAGTGCTGATCAAGGTCGGCGACAAGATCACGACCGACCACATCATGCCGGCCGGCTCGTTGCTCAAGTACCGATCCAACGTCCCCGAGTACGCCAAGTATGTCTTCTGGCCGCTCAACGAGGACGACAAACCGACTTTTGCCCAACGGGCCCTGGAAGCCAGAGACGCAGGTAAGCACGGGATCATCGTCGCAGGCGACAGCTACGGTCAGGGCTCCAGTCGCGAGCATGCAGCGCTTTGCCCGATGTATCTCGGGGTCAAGGCGGTTATTGCCAAAGCCATCGAGCGGATCCACCAGAACAACCTGGTCAACTTCGCGATCCTCCCCCTGGTCTTCCACGACGAGAGCGACTACGACGGGATCGAGCAGGGCGATGACCTGGAGATCAAGGATATCTCCCAGGCCGTCGAGTCCGGAAAGACCGTGGAAGTCATCAATCACACCCGCAGCAAGGAGTTTGTCTGCGACGTGGTTCTCTCGCCGCGCCAGCGGAAGATTCTGGCCGTGGGAGGCCTGCTGAACTTCACCCGGCAGGGCTGAGAGTTGGCGGCTGCGGGCAAATCCTGCGTAGCGGTTTTCGGCGCCTCCACGCCGTCGCCGGGCGATGAGCAATACGAGTTTGCCCGGCGCACGGGGGAGTTGCTGGCCCGTCGCGGCTATTGCGTGGTCAATGGCGGCTACGGCGGGACCATGGAAGCCTCCGCCCGTGGGGCCCGGCAGGCCGGCGGGACCACCATCGGCGTGACCTGCGGACTCTGGTCGAGCAGGCCCAATGACTACCTGGATGAGACCCGGCCCACGGGGGACCTCCAGGAACGTCTGACAACACTGGTGGAATTGGCCACCGCGGGCTGTGTGGCCCTGCGCGGCGGGACCGGAACGCTGCTCGAGCTGGCGATGGTCTGGGAGTTGAAGGCCAAGGGATTCCTCGCCGAAAAGCCGATTGTATGCGTAGAAGACTTCTGGCGGCCCGTCGTGGAGCCGATGGGGCTGGTTCGTCCCGATTGCCTGAGGCATGTTACCCTCGCTGCCGGGCCGGAAGATATTGCCGCAACTTTCCCGGACCTTACCGACTGAGAGCGTCGAGCTTGCCTGTCCCCCGAGGCGCAAGTAGAATGGAAGCATCATGAAAAGCAGACACGTCGCGCTGAGCACCGTTTTGTCGGCTTGCCTCCTGATCTCTGCGTGGGTGACCGACCCGCTTTGGGGCCAGGAGCAAGAGGATTCCCCGGCTCCCAGACCCCGGCTCCTGACACCTTCGGTTTCCGGGCAAAAACAACTGGTCTCGGACACCCAGGAGCCGATTATACCGCCCAAGACCCGTCCGGGGTGGAACGCATCGCCTCCGGCCCCAAAGCCGCCCTTTGGTACGACCCTTGCCGCAATGCCCGTGTCCCTGCAGGTAGAGCAAGACGTTGCCAAGGTCCAATTGCTCACCGAGCCTCCCCGATTCGTCCCGGAAAGCCTGCCTCTGCTGCCCTCGCCCCTGAGGCAAGCGATGGAAGAGGCACGCTCCGGCGAGAACATCTTTCTGCTCTCGGGACAGGTGACGGTTTATCGCGGCCAATGCTACCTGCTCCCGACCCGGGCGCTGCTGCTGGATAAGACCCCCGAACAGTTGAGGGATTCGGACGCTCGCCCGGGGCATGCAACCGATCCGGGCGCTTCGCAGGAGGAAGCCCCCATCGGCGAAGACCCGGGCCAGGCCGGCCCGGCTGGGGCAGACCAGACCCGAGCCGATGCCGAGGACATCATGGCCCGTCTGCTGGAGAAAGGCACGGCCAGGCCTGTGGTAGCTTCAGAGGCATCCGAACCGGCTCAAGAGAAATCTTCGCAGGGACGGGCGATCATGGACACCACCACCGACACGCGGGATCAGATCATCGTCAACCGCCTTGCCTATGTGGTCCCCGAGGGCAGAAGCGGGTGGCGTCAGGTTCGGTTTCTCTCGGACAACACGCTGCAGAAGAAGCCGCTTCGCGTGCTTCCCAATCGGGTGCTGGATTCGATTGTTTCCAATCGCGGAGCCCTGGCCCAGACGCAGGCATACCTGATCTCCGGCGACGTGATGTCCTACCGAGGCCGGCGGTATCTCTTCCTCCGAAAGGCCGTGCCCAAGCGGGACCTGGGGCTCTAGTCCTCTGAAGACTCCAACGTCTCGTTCGGTTCGTCGTCGTCTTCTCCGGCAGAGCCTTGCTCGGGCTCTGACTGCGACGGTGAGGGCATCGGAGGGTCCTCTACAACCACGAGGATACTGCCGGGTCTGAGCATCCTGTCCAGGCGCAGGGCTTGGGAAGCGGGGACCTCAAAGGCGATCGTATCGCTGTCCTGGAACTCGACGATCTTCGGTGCATCCAGTTGCAGCCTGACCCCCCCGCCCTGGAGGGCAGCGGCGATGTTTCCCTGGAGGCCTGACTTGAGATTCTCATTGACCTTCACAAGCGTTTCGTTGGCCTGCTGAAAGGCGATGCGGCTCTTCCGCTCCCGCAGCCACAGGATGGCCAGGATCGTGATGATCATCACCAGCATCGCGCCGGCCAGGAGATAGTAACGGCTCTCGGCAGAGGGTTTGTCGGTTGTTTCTTTGCTGGGTGGTGCAGGGGAATCGATCATGGGTATCTGGGCCTATTGGAAGTAGACTTCGGCGACCGACCAGGGGCGACCTTCTTCGATGATTGCCTGGAGTTTGACGTATCGTGCCAGGACCGGCGTCAGGACGCTCAAATAGGTCCTTCTTCGTGTCCCGGGACTGGTATGCAGCAGGGTGAACTTTTGGCCATCAACGCTGGTAAAAACCGATACGCGCCTGGCGTAGCCTTCCGGGTTCGGGCCGTGCTCGATCACCACCATGTTGAACAGCGATGTCTTGCCCAGGTCGATGGTCAAGGACGCGCCCAGCCCGCTTGGGGCGGACGTCGCGGCCGTGTCGATCCTGCCATCGACGGCTGCGCCTGTATTCTCCAGTTCCCCGGAGACCTTCCACGCCTTGGGATCGCCCAGAGCTGCGATGGGGGTAGGACCAAGTGTCTGCTGGGTGGCGGTATCCTTGCAGCCTGGAGATAAGCTCCCCAGCAGCAGGAGGATCGAAACAATGAACAGGCTAGGGGTTTTCTGGTTCATGACACCGACTATTATAGAGCCAGCCGTTGGGGAGTAAATGGGCTGTCCTTGGCTTGCTTCTGGAAAGCGCAGTGTACTGCCGGGACGGCCGGCGACCCGAGGGTTCTTCTGGGGGGCAGATGGGGGAAGTACACCCGGAGATCTTTGGGGGCATCATCCCAGGAGGACAGGGGAAAACGCGATGTTGTCGGTCAGAAGTTCGCCGATTTCGATGAATTGTCCGAAAAACGGTCAAGAAAACGCCGCGCGCCTCCGAGAGAACAGTTGTGTAGTCATCGGAAGGTTCACGTCCTGATCCGGTGACGGGAAGCTGCTACAAGGTTGGGCACAAAGAGGAAAGGCGAGAAGACATGGTCAGCCAGCAAGGAGAATGGGTCGAATTTCGTTTCTATCGCCCCGGGGCTACGCGAGTACAACTGGCAGGGGACTTCAACAACTGGCGCTGCGAAGAGCTTTCCATGCTTCCCTGCGGCGACGGCTATTGGCGGACCCGCATGCGCCTGCCCGAAGGGGAGTACAAGTTCCGCTATCGGGCCGACGGCGTCTGGTATACCGACTATGCCGCATTCGGCGTCGAGCCGGGCAAGTTCGGCATGGACAGCGTATTGCGCGTAAAGGCAACTGCGAAGGTCAGGCTCCAGCCGGCCAAGCAGCCGGTGGCAAACGAAGCGATCGTAGCGGCCTGAGCGGGCCGATTCGTATAGACGGGCGGGCGCGACCTCGTGTCCGCCCTTTTCTCGTGCGCCGGCAGGCAGGTCAGGAAGAGGCCTGGGGGTCCTGTTCTTCCTCTTGGCCGGTATCCGCAGGCTGCGTTCCTTCCGGGGCGTAGTCACCTTCTACCGCATCGTCCGGATCGTCCGGGGCTTTCTCCGCCGCGGGCTCTGTCTGCTCGTCCGGCTCCTGGGCATCGGCCTGGGGGGCAGTGTCCTGCGATGGGTTCGACTCATCGGTCTGCTCGGCCGATTCGTCCTGCGACGCCTGGGGAGATTCTTCCTGAGCACCGCCGCGGAGTTCCTCGACCCCGGGAAGGTCCTCCAGACTGTTGAGGCCGAAGACCTCCAGAAACCTCCGCGTTGTGCCGTAGAGCATGGGGCGACCGAGGACCTCGGCCCGACCCACGATTTTGACCAGTCCCTTTTCCATCAGTTTGCGAATCATGTCGCCACAGGCCACGCCGCGAATGGCTTCCACGTCGGCGCGGATGATCGGCTGACGGTAGGCGACGACGGCAAGGGTTTCCATGGCCGCCTGACTCAGTCGCGAGTCGCTCTTGACCTTGAGCAATCGCGCCAGAACGTCGTGGTATTCCTCCCGCGTGAGCATCTGGAAGCCGCCGGCGATCCGGTCGATCCGGAAGGCACAACCCATTTCCTCGTATCGCTGGTTGAGCTGGAGGATGGCCTGCTTGACGACCCTTCGCCCGGGCAATTCACCGACCTGGGCGATCTTGGACTCGGAAATAGCGGTATCGGTAGCAAAGAGGATGGCCTCGACGGTGGCGAGTATTTCCGCCTGGTCAATGGGTTCCGAATCCCCCGCGCCCTCCTCCTCGCCGAGGTCCTGATCCTGCTGGGCCGGGGAGGTATCCTGATCGTCCTGGTCTTCAGTCGGCTCTTCGTTCCGGTCGGTTTCGGGCGGATCGCTGAGCCCGGGCGATTCCGTCGCGTCCATTGCGCTGGGATCTTGGTCGCCGGTGTGGTTACTGGCAGAAAGGCTCTGGGATGGTTTTGGCATCAGGCGGCTCCGTTGGCGGTCTTTTGCCTACAGGATACCGACAGCGAGGCTGAATGCAATTGCGATTCGCCCGCGATTGCCCCCCGGGAAGGGCCGGAAAGTTTCACTGGCATGGGGTGTAGAATTTTTCGGGCCTGGGGCCGAGCGTATTGACCAGTTCCCCGATGCCTTCGACAGCGCAGGTGATTACGTCACCGGGGCCCAGGAGTTTGCCCGTGGCCTTGCCGACGCCCGAGGGCGTGCCGGTGGCAATGACATCCCCGGGTTCGAGGGTCATCAACTGGCTGCAGAAGGAGACCAGCTCGGCGATGCCGAAGATCATCCGGCTGGTCCGGGCATCCTGGCGAAGCTCGCCGTTTACGTGGGTGGTAATTCGGAGATCCTGGGCGTTTTCGATCTCGTCGGCGGTGACCATGCAGGGGCCCATCGGGCAGAAGCCATCGGCCCACTTGCCGTGAAGCCAATCGAAGAAGTCGTCCTTGGGCCGTTCCTTCCGTCCCCGGGCGAAGCTCGCGGAGCGGGCGGAAATGTCATTGGCCACGGTGTAGCCGGCCACGTGGTGCAGGGCACGAACGGGCGTGACGCACTTGCAGGTTTCGCCGATGACGACGGCCAATTCCGCCTCGTAGTCGATCTGTTCGCTGTAGACGGGCCAGTCAATCGTGTCGCCCGGGCCGGCCACGCAGGTCTGGGGCATCAGGAAGGGCCTGGGGGTGATGTGGCGCTTCTCGGGCAGATCATGACCTCGTTCGAATTCCCGGTGGTGTTCGGCATAGTTGACGGCCAGTCCGATGAGCTTGCCCGGGGAGGGGATCGGGGCCAGCAGGTCCAGTTCGTCCAACTCCAGTTCCGGTTCGTGGTCGTCGCTGAGGACGCGAGCTTCCTTGACGGCGTCCTTGCCCTCGCGGAGCAGTTCCATCAGATTTCGCGGGCCGTTGGACCAGAACGTGGTGGCCGGCACGACCTTGCCCTTTCGTAAGGCGCCGTAGGAGACGGTGTCATCGGCGAGACGGTAGCTGACAGCTTTCATGGTGGTTCCTTTTGCAGGGACCTGTGGGATGTCCTGAAGCAGGATAACGCCTCAGGCTGCTATGTCCGACCCGCACGGGGCGGGCTACAGATCTTTGAGGATGTCTTCCCTGCCGGAGGCGTACTCTTCCTCGGTGATCTTGCCTTCGTCGCGCAGGGCCTTGAGCTGGTCGAGCCGTTGGCCCGGTGTGGGCGCGGGCTTGGGGCCCGGTGCGGGAGGCCGGTACACCCCGGTTCGCCCCGCGGGCTTCTGGGGAGGTTGGGGCTGGGGAGGCACGGGAGTCTGCGCCGCAGGCTGGGCAAGCCACTTCGGCCGCGCGCCCATCGCACCGGCCAGGTCGGCGACGAATCCGCTGGTCGCCTCGACGGCTACCACCGCCAACGACCAGGCGAAGATCAGGAGTATGGCAACCGGTAATGCGAGGAACAGCATTTCCTGGCCGGTCAGCTCCTTGATGAGCCCTTGCACGATCTCCGGCGTCAATGCGCTGATGAGCCACCAGACGACCAGTGCCAGCCAGGAAAGCGACAGCGCCCACCCGGCCGGGGCGCGACTCTTGCGGGAAAACGTCAGTCCGTGGATCAGGGAGATCAAGCTCGAAAGGGCCAGGACCGAGGCAAGATAGACAGGCCTGGTAATGTAGGCATAGATGCCGATAGCACCGTAGCGCATCTTCACCTCTTCCCGCTCCAGCTCCTCTTCGGTGAGGCCACTGTCAACCATTCTCTTCACGGACGCGCTGTAACTGTCCTTGAAGTCCTGGACCTCTTCCATGTACTCCGGAACGAGCTGGACCAGCGACCAGACGCACAGGGCCAGCAATCCGCCGGCAACAATGATCTGGAGCAGGCAGAGGGGGATGTATCCGCCCATCTTCTTGCGAAGGTTCGTCAGGGCCAGAAAGCCTCCAATCAAGACCAGAACGGGCCAGAAGTACTTGGCTTCGACCCCCAGCAGGGGCCGCGCGAGGGGGGGTGCCTCCTTCGTCGCCTCGGAGAAGTTCTGACTCAGCTCGCCGGTTGCAAAGCTCTTTGCATTGGGGACAGTCTGGCCGGTTTCCTTTTCCTGCGAAATCCCCGCCACCAGCACCACCATTCCACAGGCCACCACCAGATACACCAGCGCCAGGGGAAGCTTGCGAAGCAGGATTCCCAACAGCAGCAGGATGCCCCCGGCCGCCCAGAAACCTACGAAGAACGCCACGGGCCAGGTGAACCAGCCGCCGACCGATTCGGCCAGCTTGGAGACCATCTCGAAAGGCCAGGTGATCTTGCCCTCCTGGCTTCGGGCCACGGGAATGGCCATCGTACCCAGCAGCAGCAGGCCGAAGAAGATCCCGATGAACTTCCGCGTGAAGCCCTTGAACCGCTCGGGGCCGGGCTGGCCGGGCAGGGGGACATGAAGAATTCGATCGCACTTGGGACACCGTACCGCGCGCCCGGCGAAGGAGTCTTCCACTGTCGAATCGGTACCGCACTCGCAATGCAGCAGGATCATCCCCATGTTCCTTTCGGCTAGGGTCCTGGATAGTTCTCCGGGAACAGGGCCTTGCAGGTCGAGCGTTCCTCCAGGCTAGGCAGGGCTGTCCTTTTCCCACCGAAAGCATACGCCAGCTTCAGCCGGGTTGCAACTCCGAGTTGTCTTTCGAAGAGCCTTGCGATAGGCTGGCCCCTGCCCTCAGACCCTCACCGCCAAAAGAGCTGACAATGCCTGAGCAACCGAACCTGATTCTGTTTAATCCCGACCAGTTCCGAGCCGACGCCCTGGCCCATCTTGGCAATCCCGCGGCTGTTACCCCCAACCTGGACCGCCTCTGCCGCAAAGACGGCGTGAGCTTTTCCAACGCCTTCATCCAGAACCCCGTCTGCACCCCGAGTCGATGCAGCTTCATGACCGGCTGGTACCCCCACACACGCGGGCACCGGACGATGCATAACATGCTCAAGCCCGACGAGCCCTGCCTGCTCAAGCTCCTCAAGGACAGCGGATACTACGTCTGGTGGGGCGGCAAGAACGATCTGGTCCCCGGCCAGAACGGCTTTGATGCCTACTGCGACGAGAAACACAACGCCGGGGCCACCCAGGTGAACTTCTACCAGGATCAATCCTGGCGCGGGCCGGCCGAGAGCGACGCGTTCTTCTCGTTTCTGGCCGGAAAAGTCCCGGGCCAGAGCACACCCGAGAACCCGCTTCATTCCGACTGGAGCCACGTCTATGGCGCGATCGAACGCATCCGAAACCGCCCGAAGGACAAACCCCTCTGCATCTACCTGGCCCTGGAGTATCCGCATCCGCCTTACGGGGTGGAAGAGCCCTGGTATGGCATGATCGACCGGGACAAGCTGCCACCGCGGATCGCTGCCTGGCCGGAGTCATCAGCCAAGCCGAGCATCCTGGAAGGTATCCGGGAAGGGCAGAATCTCACGGGCTTCTCCGAGGATCGCTGGGATGAACTCCGCGCGGTGTATCTGGGCATGTGCGCGCGGATCGACCATCAGCTCGGCATGATCATCGACGCCCTGGTGGCCAAGGGGATCTACGACAACACGGCCCTGCTTTGCTTCTCGGACCATGGAGACTTCACCGGCGATTACGACCTGGTCGAGAAGACCCAGAACACCTTCGAAGATTGCCTGACCCACGTGCCCCTGCTGGTCAAGCCGCCTGCGGATCGGCCCGCCAGGCCCCGCGTCTGCGACGCCCTGGTGGAACTGGTGGATCTGCCCGCGACCGTGGCGGATCTGACCGGCATCGACCTGCACTACACGCAGTTCGGCTCTTCGCTGATGGACCTGGTGGCCGGCAGGACGGATCAGCACCGCGACGCGGTTTTCTGCGAGGGCGGCAGAAACACCGACGAAGAGCACGCCGGCGAGGGCAAAGCCAGCAACCCTTCCGGGGATCCGACCAACCTGTATTGGCCTCGCCTGAAGCTCCAGATGTCTTCGGGCCCGGAACACACCAAGGCTGCGATGGTCCGCACCCGAAGGTACAAATACGTCCGCCGCCTCTACGAAAAGGACGAACTATACGACCTCCAGGCCGACCCCGGCGAACGGATCAATCGCATTGACGATCCATCCCTGGCTGAGGTGCGCGACGCGTTGGCCGACCGAATGCTCACCTGGTACCAGCAGACCTGTGACGTCGTTCCCTGGCAGCTCGATAGGAGATGAACAACTGTTTGTTCTGTTGACCCGAGGCTCCGGAGTGCCTGGCCGGCCTACTTCTTTTTGACGATCATATGGGTCTCCACCTTCGTCTGCGTCCTGGCGACCTGGCCTTGTATGGAGACATCGACCCGTGCTTCGGCAGTCTGTTGGATCTCCTGGAGGAAGCCTTCGTCCATGTTGAACACCGCTTCGCCCTCGGTCAGCAAAGCGCCTTTTTTGATCAGCCCGGGCTGATCCGGAATACGCATTCCTGCAGGGAAAGTCAGCGGAGCGTATATCTTCAGTTCCGCAAAGGTGCCGCCCGCCTTCTTTCGAATCTTCTCTACCTGGACTTCCATCGGCAACTTGACCGAAGGCATGAGCTGATTTGTGATCTCGCAATGCCAGATACCTCCGGGCCCCACGGACTTTTCGGGAAGGACTACCGATCCGAAAATAACAGGCAGATCCTGGAGGAATGTGGTCTTCACGATGTTCTGCACCTGGGGATTCTCCGTCTTATCCAGCAGCGCATCGACCTCGGAGCGATCCACGATCTTTCCCTTCCTATCCAGGAGAATCGCAGCCTTCTGTCCCTTCAGAGCGGCGATCGGGGCAAGGGGGGGATCGGTGTTTCCGGTTTTCGTATCCAGCGTGAGCGTGACCATCGGGTTTTGAACTTTCATGACTATCTCGGCAAAGGCTACTTCGACACGTCTGGTTCCGGGTTTTTCACCCTTGGTGATGGTCACTTCTTGCTGTGTTATTCCCTCTACAAAGATAAAGAACTTCTGGGGGCCCGCATGGGAATCCACCCGCAGCTTTACAGCACTGGATATAGCGTATTGGCCGGGAATCAGCTTCGCCGACAGGTCCGCCAGGGGCTCTTTGCCAGGCTGGGGGGGGCGTCTCTGGCGAAGCTTGAGCGCTTTGACCGGGGGAAGTTTGTCCTGGCCCCTCAGGCAGGGCAGCGGCAAAAGGAAGAGGCCGACAAAAATCCACAAGGCCTTGCTGCGGTGTTGAACCATGAATGTCCCTTCCGAAGAGGTGTGATGAGAAACAGACAGGCCCGCGACCCGTCACGGTATGGACCTTACCGGATGGTCCTGGAGGGTGCAACAAGAAGCCCCGGTTTGTTTCCCGGTTGTGGGGGGAGCCTTTCATGACAAAAAGCCCTCCCTGCCGGCGCGACAATTTCCAAGGAGCCCAGAACAATCTTCAGAGACGGATTCAAAAGGAACCGGTCTGTTGAAGCCGACAGGCCGGTTCCTTTGGGCGTTTGCAGTGGTCGAAGGCCGCTACTTGTATTCTTTTTCGTCGACCGTATTGAGGGCGGGATCTTCGTCGGCCGGGGCGGCAGGAAGGCCGTTGGATGAGGTCTGCTCTCCCGATGCCTCTTGCTCCGCTTGGTCCGAGACATTCTCGACTTCCACCGCCGCAGCGCCGGAAGATTCCGAGGCCTCGGACCCGCTTTGTTCCGTTCCGGAGGATTCTACCTCGACGGCCTCTCCCTCGGATTCCTCTCCCTGCTCGGGCTGATCGAACTCGGGCAGGGGCATTTCGTAGTCTTCCATGCTGGGGGCCGGCTCGGAAGGCTCCTGCGGCTTTGGCGATTCCTGGGAAACCGGCCTCAGCGGCTCGGGCACAATGGCCTTGGCCCTGCCGGCTTCGGGTAACTCGGGGTTCTGATCGATCACCTTGACCTGCATTGCATCCACGAGCGTCAGCAGGAGATGGTCGTCGAACTTCCGCGAGCCGAAGATGCCCACGTGCTTGCGGGTGAAGAGGTCCAGGTCCACCGTCCGGCTGGTGGACTGGACGAATGCGACCACCCGCTGCGTTCCGGGACGGTACACCAGGTACCGCTTGGGGATGCCGCCCTTGCCGGTGTAAACCTCGCTGGGCATGAGGATGCCCTCGACGGCGTAGGTGGAGATGGCGGGCTCTTCCATCCCGGCCATTTCCATCTGGGTCCGCTGGGTCTTGAGACGCTGTTGTTCTGCGCGGCTTTGACGGACCATTTCCTCCACTTCCTGGAGGGTTTGTCGCTGGCGAATGGCTTGGTTGAGAAATTCCACGCGCGTCTGGAGCCAGGGGTTGAGGTAATGGTCTTCGTCGATATCCAGGCCCTGGTATCGGGCCAGCAGCGATTTGTAATCCCGCTGGGCGTAGGGTTTCTGGAACTCGGCCTGGAGGGCTCGTTCGACTTCCTGCCACTTCCGGCGGGTCGGATCGGCTTTTTGGGGGGGCGTCGTGGAAGTCCCCGTCGCTGAGTCACCGCCCTGGCCGCTGGCTGGGCTCCCCGTGTTTTCGTCTTCCTGCGAGGCGTCTTGATCGCCGTCTGCCTCACCCGTCGTGTCGGGACGACGCGCGACAACGACGGCCCGCTGGTTCTGGGCCCGCTGGACATGGTCTCCGCTGACCCACCAGAAGACCCCCTGGGGGGGCTGGATCTTGTAATACCCGTTGTTCAGGTCGCCCAGGATCGTGACTCGGTCGCCCTTGTTCAAGAAAGCCTGTGTCTTGAGATTCGTCCCATTGAGCAGGGTGGTCCTGGGGACCTTATCGCCCCCGGCGCGGACGCGGACGGAGTCTCCGCTGATCGTCCCTGTGGTGGATTCGCCTTGTCGGTTCACGTAGAGCTTGCTGACGGCTGAGAAACAGCCCTCCACGGGCTTGATCTGCAGCCAGCCGTTCTGGGCTTTGCCGGTGACGGTAATCCGGTCACCGAGATCCAGCGTTGCGCAGACGTAGTAATCATCGCTGGGGCCGCTGCGGACGTTGAGGGTATCAGCCGTCACCTGGCCGACATAGCTGTCGCGCGGGGCCAGTTGTCCCCGGGCGCCGGCCGATGCCAGGCCCAGCAGCAGAGCCGAGAGAGCAAATTTCCATGGCTTCATCATCGCAAGCGCTCCTTTACCCGAAGGTTGATGCGCAGAAGTAAACGTTCCCAACCGGAATGTACCAGTAATCCATATCGGGTGTCAATGTCCCAGCGCCTGAGCAAAAGCCTATCGCCGGGGCGTCTGCGACGTCGGGAGGCTACATCTTTGGCACGACTTTGATCGGCACGAGCATGCCGTCTTTCCGCTCGACGGTGATCTCGACCTTCATGCCTTCCTTGAGCATCTCGAAGCCGGCAGCCGCTGCCGCGCCGCCCAATTCGGTATCGTCGGTGAAGTACAGCTCGGCCTCTTTCTTCTCGCCCTCGTGCTCGACCTCGACGTAGATCTCCTTCTCGTCGGCGTTGACCTTCGTGATAGTCCCCTCATAGGTTCCCGATGGCAGGTCCGAATCGGAATCGCTGCATCCGATGGGAATCGCGACGGCGACCAGAACCAGAAACACCCATTTCATTTTCCTCATCATCAATCCTTTCCTTTTTGAACTCGTCCTTTTCGGGCAATCCTGTGCCGCTTGCTCCCGGGCAAGACAGCTTTACAGTATAATAGCCCATCGCAGGTGCCCGAGCACCTGACAGCCCGAAACAAATGCAATGAAGGGATGCGCGGAATGTGGATTCGAAGGATACATCGGTACACCGCCCTGGTGATGGGGCCTTTCCTGGTGCTGACCTCCCTGGCCGGAGCGGCGGTGGCTCTCCATGGAGAGCTCTGGCGAAAAGTCAGATTGAAGCACACATTGACCGATCTGCACAACCTGGAGATTATCGGTCCGTGGGCATCGGCCCTGCTGGGAATCGGACTGTTCGTCCTGGCCCTGACCGGCGGGGCGATGTGGACAAAGCTGCTGCTTCGACGCCACCGGCGCTGAGTAAAACACTGAAACCCCGTCGGACTTTCGAGACTCCCGGACTGAAAATGTTGCCGGCGTCTCGGTATGGCAGTACACTTCCGCACAAGATACTTAGACCTCGGAATTGTTCCCCTGTACCTGCAAGGAGTCAGCATGACGGATCTCGCGCCGTTGAACATTGATCCGCTTCCAAAAATCGACCTGCGGCATTTTCTGGTGCTCTCGGATGATACCGGGATTTTCCAGCATGCCACCCGGTCCACACCGGACCTGCATCACGGCTACTGCACCGACGACAATGCCCGCTCCCTGATTGCCGCTTCGATGCTCTGGGCACTTCCCGAGGAACTCTGGGGGGACGGCCTGGCCGATCAGCCCCGCCCCAGCGATATTCTGATCGCCACCCAGCGATACCTGGCGTTCCTGGCCTACGCGTTCAACCCCGACAGGGGGCGGTTCCGAAATTTCATGCGTTTCGACCGAAGCTGGCTGGAGGACATCGGCAGCGAGGACAGTCACGCCCGGACCCTCTGGGGCCTGGGCAAAACCGTCAGCTTCGCTCCCAATGACGATATCCGCGACCTGGCCGACAGCCTGATGCGACAGTCCCTCGGGGCGGTTCACGATTTCTCCTACATTCGTCCCTGTGCCTACGCGCTGCTGGGCATGGACCAGTACCTCAAGGAAGACGATCCGGCCCCCGAGGCACGCGAGCTGCTCGAGAGCCTGGCCAACCGCCTTTTCAAGACCTACAAGGACCATGCAGAGGCGGAATGGCCCTGGTGGGAGGATGTCCTGACCTGGGGCAATGCCAAGCTGCCCCATTCACTCCTGGCCGCCGGTCTGACACTCGACCACCGGGAGATGATCGACGCGGGCCTGGAATCCCTCCAGTGGCTGGTGGATCTTCAGACCCATGAAGACGGGCACCTGACGATCATCGGCAATCGCGGCTGGTACTATCGGGGTCAGCAGCGGGCGCACTTCGATCAGCAGCCCATCGAGGCCAAAGCATTGGTCCAGGCCTGCCTCCAGGCGGCAGAGGTAACCGGGGAGTCGCATTGGTGCGATGCGGCCATCATGTGCTTCCAGTGGTTCACCGGCCGGAACGATCTGGGTATCTCCCTCTACAACACCGATACCGGCGGTGGGCATGACGGGCTGAATCCCGACGGGGTCAACGCCAACCAGGGGGCTGAATCGACACTGGCCTACCTGATCAGCGTGCTGGAGCTGTATCTCTACGCCCAGCGGCGGATCGGGCGCGAGAAGCTCATTCAGGAAGCCCTGGGCCCCGATCAAACGCTGGATAAAACCTGATCTCTGCCGATAACAGCCGTATCAGGCCAAACCTTCCCGCTTGCTTGCCAAAGGACAGAGGCGATCGGGACGATACAGTCTCTGGCGCGCATCTTCGCTTGCTGCCGGGAGGAGACTGCTTCGTTGGCTGGAGGTCGTCGGTTCTATCTGTGTTTCGTGGGATGCTTCTTTGCTCACCTGCTTGCCACCTGCGGGCAAGGCCTGGCCGGAGAGGTCCAGGCGCTCTGGACCCCAACGGAGCCCTCAGAAGGTTCCGTCCACCTCGTCCAGACGCAACTGCCTGGAACCGCAAGGCTTGGAGTCTTCGGCCCGGAGGGATCTGCCACCGTCGACCCGCCGGGAAACCTTCGTTTCTTCGGGCTGCTCAGCTACCATATCGAGCAGGAAAAGTGCTGGCAGGAACCGATCGGCCCTGCTCCCGTGGCCGGGTGCAATGAGGCAGGCCTCTCGGTAAGCAACCTGCCCCTGTTTACCCCGACCCGGGGACAATACGATCCGACGATGGCCCGACTGCTGGGCAGCTGTCGCACGAAGCAGGACGTGATTGCCCTCTTGAGTCGGGGCCCGGGGGGTCTGGATGGGCAAAGCCGCGGCTTCGGCATTGCCGCGGCCTATGCGGTGCTTTCCGTGACGGAAGCGTCGATGCTGGAATACGTCCGCAGTGATAATCGCCTGGAATGGGCCCTTCGTGAATTTGTTCTGGAGCCCGACCGGCAGGGCGATCCGCAACGGGCCGGCAGGGCGGAAATGATCTTCCGCCGGGCAGGCGCGGGCCCGGGTCCCGCCGACCGGGCAGGGATCTGCCTGGTGAAGGATTTTGACAGCGTGCTGGACAAAACCGCTTTCGGGCGGGGACCGAAAAAACAGGATTCGGATCCGTGGCTTCCCATCACCCCCGGTAACGAACTGGAAATCCCGGCCATTGTCAAAAGGCTCCGAAAGCTCCATCGCGATTCGGAAAACATGGGGGACACCAAGGGCGAGGCCGCCATCCTCTTCCATCGCTACAGAGGCCAGGGCGACCTGATGACCGCCTGGGTGCTGATGGGCCCGGCGGAGTATTCCATCGCACTTCCGCTCTGGCCCGGAACGCTCAAGTCAAGCGACCCCGCCCAGCCGATCCTTCCCGAAGCCTTCAGCGCGATACTGCCCGAGCGGAGCATTGCCCTGCAGGCGGCCAAGCTCTGCCGGCGCGGAACGCCCGCAAGACTGATCGACCGGAATACCCAGCCTTTCCAGCAGCGGATCTTCTCCTGCGTTGAAACCAGACTCTTGCCGTTCTGGCACAAAGCGCTTTTGGATCCGGAGGTCGAAGCCCGAATCGTCCTCAGCCAGATGCTTGCCGTGCAGAACCGCTTTGCCACCGACGCCTTGAGCCTTCTGAGCAGTTGCACACGCCTTGGAACTGTAGGCAATGCACCACCCGAGGCCGAGATACGCACGTATGAAATGGAAGGGCTTCGTGTCTCTCTGACAGGCCGAATTCACGACAAGGAAGATGCCTCGAAGGTGGAATATCTCTGGGATTACGGGGACGGTGTGACCGGCCGGCGGGGCCGACACACCTATCCCCGGGCCGGGCGGTACCTGGTGCGTCTGACCGTCACCGATCGTCACGGGGTGAGCGTCAGCGACTTTCAGCCGATCGTTGCTCGTGGCTATCCGCCGGTAAGGAATGGAGAGCGTCCCGTGGATGCCCTGCGAAGGCATCGACGTGTTCGCCCCCGTCGTGTTGTTATTGCCGGCAACGCAGGCCGTGCCGGCAATGGTCGTCGCTTCCCGGATGTACCCCTTGTGGCAGCCCTGGCGGTAGGTCTTCTGCTGCTGATGGGGGCGGCCTCGTCGTGGCGCATCCAGCGGCTAAGGGCCGGGAAAGGAAACGGGCCTGTCCGGCTGAGGCTTCGTTGAAGGCTTGGCAGTGGCAGGGAAAAATTGTCGCCCCCAGCGGCAGGGGGAGACCGCCAGGGGCAACGTTTCAGAGGTACGGGGGAACCTCTGCACTCAATAGTACGGGAATCACCCTAAACAGGATCCCGGAATTTGTGAAAATTCCTGAATTTTGTTCTCAAAAGGATGCCATGTTTTACAGCAACAGGACTCTGAAGTCGTAAAACCCTGCTTAAGTTGGTTTTACGGAAGCTGGTGAACAGCCAGTACATCCCGCAGACTGATCAGTCCAACCGGTTCGTTGTTTTCATCCGTCACCGCCAGGTGACGGATATGCTCCTGTTTCATGATTCGAGCACACTCGCCGATGTCGTCGGTGGGTTTGCAGGTCCGCACCGGGGCCGACATGATCTGGGCCACCTCCACCTCCTCCGGATCCCTTCCCGCAGCCAGGATCCGCCGGAGAAAGTCCCGCTCGGTGACAATGCCGATGATCTTGCCTTCGCTTTCGACCAGCAGGGAACCGACGTTTGCCTCGTCCATTCTCCGGGCTGCTTCGCTGACGCTGATGTCCTGCAGGGCCGAGATGACCCCTGCGCCCTTGCGTAATAGAACCTGTTCGACGTTCATAGGCTGCTCTCCTGTGAAATGGGGCTCAATTTGAACATCGGTAGGCAGGCCGGAAGGACATGAAGCAGAAAATCGAAAATCCGGGCATCGGGCAACAATCAGTGGCAAGCCCGGGCCGTGTCAAGGCCTTGTCCAGGCGGGGGCAACGGTCTTCCGACAGGGATTTTCCTGTTCGCCGGCCAATTGTCGCTTGATTTGTCGCAAAGCCTGCCTATGCTTGAGAAGGCATCGAGAGTGCGCGAGGGAACTGGCCCCAAGACCGCACGGCAACCTGTTGCTCCTGCTCCATGGCAGCGATAAGGTGCCGCAAGCCAGCCCGCAAGGGACCGATGAGGCCCGTACGCAGGTGCAGGCAATTCATGTCCGATTCTTGCGAAGCTTTCCGCTTTCCGCTTTCCGGCTGGGTGGCATCGGGGACCAATGCGACCGATCTCTGGCAGCTCTCGACCAACGTCCGACGGCGCCGCTGTTGTGGCCTGGACCGGGCAAAAAGGAGAATACAATGAGCGAGAATCAGAATAACTGGCATCTCGGCACCAAGGCGCTCCACGCCGGCCAAGTCGTGGAGGAAACCACCCTCTCCCGGGCCGTGCCGATCTACTCCACCACCAGCTACCTTTTTCGCGATACCGACCACGCAGCCGATCTGTTCGCACTCAAGGAGTTCGGCAACATCTATTCCCGCCTCATGAACCCCACGGTCGACGCCCTGGAGAAGCGTCTGGCCGCACTGGATGGCGCAGCGGCGGGTCTGGGTTTCGCCTCGGGCATGGCCGCCATCAGCGCAGCGATCCTCACCATCACCCACTCCGGGCAGAATTTTGTCACCTCCACCGGGCTCTACGGCGGGACCTGGACACTCTTTTCCCAGACGTTCAAGAAGCTCGGCGTGGAGTGCAGGTTTTTTGACACCGATGCGCCCGAGTCGCTGGCCGGGAAGATCGACGAAAACACCCGCTGTATCTACCTGGAATCGCTGGGCAACCCGAAGAACAACGTTCCGGACTTCGAGAAGATCTGCAGAATCGCCCACGATCACAACCTCCCTGTCCTCTGCGACAACACGGTCTTGACGCCTGCCCTGTTCCGGCCTATCGAGCACGGGGTGGACATCGTGGTCTACTCGACGACGAAGTTCATCGGGGGCCACGGCGTCCATGTTGGCGGGGCGATCGTGGACAGTGGGAATTTCCCCTGGGCCCAGAACCCGGACAAGTGGCCCGAGTTCTGCGCCCCGGACGAGGCCTACCACGGCGTGGTATTCACCGAGGCCCTCAAGCCCATCGGGAACATCGCCTACGTGGTGCACATTCGCACACACCACCTCCGCGATACCGGTGGGTGCATGAGTCCGTATGCGGCGTTTCTCTTCCTGCTGGGCCTGGAGACTCTTCATCTGCGTATGCCGCGCCACGTGGAAAACGCCCGCAAGATCGCGGCGTTCCTCCAAGCTCATCCAGCCGTGGAGTGGGTCAACCATCCTTCGCTCAGCGGTCATCCGCACCACGAGGCGGCGCAGAAGTACTTCCCCGACGGCGCCGGTGCGATCATGGGCTTCGGGATCAAGGGAGGCCAACAGGCGGGAATCAAGTTCATCAACTCGGTGAAGCTCGCCAGCCACCTGGCCAACATCGGCGATGCAAAGACGCTGGTGATCCACCCGGCCTCGACGACGCACCAGCAACTGACCGGCGAGGAACAGGCCCAGACGGGCGTGAGCGAAGAATACATTCGTCTCTCGGTCGGAATCGAGGATGTCGAGGACATCCAGGCGGATCTGGATCAGGCGTTGCGGGCTTCGCAGGGGTCAGACGGATGAGTTGTCCAGAGACAAGGAAGACGCATTGAACGCCAGGGAGTCGTTTAAAAGCAGTGATTCGGTGCGAAGCGGCGCTCCGCTCAAGCACCTTCAGCAGGTCACGTTCCGGGAGCCTTTCGAACTGGAAAACGGTTCGAGGCTCCCGGAGTTGACCATCGCCTACGAGACCTACGGCACGTTGAGTCCCGAAAAGGACAACGCCGTGCTGATCTGTCACGCGTTGAGCGGAGATTCCCACGTGGCCGGCCATGACGAATCCGACGAGCCCGGCTGGTGGGATTTGATGGTCGGTCCGGGAAAGGCCATCGACACCGACCGCTGTTTCGTGATCTGCAACAACTGCCTCGGGGGTTGTCGAGGTACGACCGGGCCCGGGAGCATCAATCCCGCCTCCGGCAAACCCTACGGGCGGGACTTTCCAACGATCACCGTCGGGGACATGGTTCAGCTCCAGCGGAAGCTTATCGAACATCTGGGCATCGAGAAACTCCTGGCCGTGGTCGGCGGTTCGATGGGCGGCCACCAGGTCCTCACCTGGGCGACCCGCCACAGCGACCAGACGGCGGGGGTCGTGGCCATCGCGACCAGTCCCCGCGTTTCCAGCCAGGCCCTGGCGTTTGACATCGTCGGGCGAAACGCCATCTTCCAGGACCCGCATTTTGGCCACGGGCAGTACTACGACAAGCCCGCCAAGCCCAAGGTGGGGCTGGCCATCGCTCGGATGATCGGGCACATCACCTACCTCTCGCGCGAGGCGATGCGGGAGAAGTTCGAGCCCGACCGTCTCAAGCCCCGGGACGTTCCCGTGGAGTTCGAGAAGAAGTTCTCCGTCGGATCCTACCTGGGCTACCAGGGGGCCAAGTTCGTCGAGCGCTTCGATGCCAACAGCTACGTGGCCGTCTCAATGGCCATGGACCTGTTTGATCTGGGCGCGACGCCGGCGGAATTGCGAGACAGCGTTCGTAACAGCACCTGTCGATGGCTGGTGATGAGCTTCAGCAGCGATTGGCTCTTCTCCCCGAGCGAGTCGCAGCAGCTTGTCGATGCCCTCATCGCCTGCGAGAAGGACGTGACCTACTGCAACGTGAAGTCCTCCGGCGGACACGATTCGTTCCTGCTGCCCGAGGCGCTGGAAACCTACGGCGGGCTGACCGAAGCGTTCCTGGCCAATCTCAACGGGCAGGGCGAGTCCCTGGAAACCCCCAGCCAGAACACCCAGGCTCACCCGGCGAGCATCTTCCAGACAGGCCGCCTGGACTACGACCGAATCCTGGAGTTGATCGAGCCGGATCAGAGCGTCCTGGACCTGGGCTGCGGGACGGGGCAACTGCTGGCCGAGTTGAAGAAACGAGGCCACAAGAGAATCAAGGGTGTGGAGGTGGATGAGCCGGCCCTGCTCGAAGCCGTCCGGTCCGGCCTGGATGTCCTCCAGGCCGACCTGAACGTGGGGCTCAACGCCTTCGGAGAAGACCAGTTCGACGTAGTGGTCCTCTCGCATACGCTCCAGGCAGTCTACGACGTGCCGCTGGTGCTGGACCACATGCTGCGCGTGGGCAGAAAGTGCATCGTCACCTTCCCGAATTTCGCCTACCGCAAGCTTCGAGACATCCTCTACCACGAGGGACGCGCACCGGCCAGCGGGGGTCTGCTGCGCTACCCCTGGTACCATACGCCCAACATCCGCTTCTGCTCCATCCTGGACTTCCGGGAATACTGCGACCAGCGGGGCATTCGTATCCATCGTTTGATCGGCCTGGATACCGAAGCCGGCCGGGAGGTGCCTCCCGAGGAGGATGTAAACCTCAATGCCGACATGGCCGTGACCGTTCTGTCCCGCTAGAAGCCCCTGGAAGAAGAGCTACCGCCGCGGCGGGAAGACCCGTCCGGTTGCTTCGGTCAGGGCGGCCGGAACCTGTCGACTCTCCATCACCGGCCCAAGGGGCATCGTGGACATGATGAAGGCCGTGGAATTGTTGCGGTTCAGGCTCCCGTGCGTGCTGGCGACATCCACGAATCCGGCGAATCCCTTCGAGCCGAAGTAGTAGCCGTCCTTGAGCGAGACGATCACATCGGGCGGGTTCTCCACCAGCCCGAAATGCGCCCGCCAGAGGCGGCGGAGCGGCAGGGGGTAGACGTGGTCGGCCATCACTTCCAGGGATCCGGCCTGATAGGCGCCATCGGGCCCCGGGCTCAGCAGATCCTTTAGTTTGAGCGGATCGCCCTGGACGGGGTGGTACCTCAGAACGGCCTGGCCGGTTTTGACGGGGCGGTCGATGTAGGCCTTGCCGCCGTCGGGAGAGAGCACAACCAGACGCATTGCATCCGTGTTTTCGTCATCGGGGGTCTTGGGGTCCTGTTCTTTCCGGCGATAACTGATCAGATCCACACCCTCGGCGTCGATGAGGTCCTGGGCCAGCTTTCCCGGCTGCCAGGTGGATATCGAAGCGTACGTCACCAATCCGAACCGGATGATCACCGCATCGCGGGCTCCGGAGAGGCTGCCGGTGAGATTCCAGCCGGCCTGTTTGAGATGTTCGTCCAGATCCGCCCGCACCGAGGGGGTATAGCTGTGACCGTGGTCCGAGATCAGTGTCATGTGGACCAGGCCGCGTCGCTCCCAGACAACCTGGTTGATCAGTCGATCCACGTCGCGGAGCACGTCCATCTGTCCCTGGGCCCCTCGGGCGGTGCCGACCCCAGCGGAGCTTACGAGGTAGGCCAGGTAGTTCGGCGAGCGGTAGATCTCCAGATTGCGTTTGGCATCGTCCAGTTCCCTGCGAAAAACCCAGCCGGGGAAGACATATCCCACCGCGTCCCAGATCAGGTTCGCCCGGTAGTTGAGAACGTCGTTGTAGGGCTGGTTTCCCCCGGTGATATAGGCCCATTTGCCGCCGACCACGTGGTTGTCTTCCGGGTCGAAGTATTCGGCCTCAAAGCCCGCCACGGGGATGCCGTTGAGCAGATCCTGAATGCTCATGTCCGTCATGGTGGGGTAGGGGGCGATGACCTTCGAGGGCGAACCCAGCAGCGACAGCCCCCCTTCGTCGTAGTATTCCTTCGCCACCGACCAACTGATGCCGTCCAGGATGATCACCAGGTGCAAGGCCCCGGAGCGGTCCAACTGGTCCAGCCGGATCCACTCGTCGGGAAGGGCGTCTTCGTTGCGGTCGTACCCGATCTTCCAGACGCGCGACCTGGCAGGATCTGCCGGCGGCCCGCCATTGCGGAAACCGTAGAAGTAGTCAGCCTGGCCGTCCCCGTCTGTGTCCCATGCGACATCGGCGCCGGCCTTTTCGGCCGCCTCGGACCCCAGAGATTCCTCGGGAAAATGGATCGCATAGCGTCGGCAACCGGAAACGATCAGCAGGATGGAAACGGCAAACAGGGCAAATGCGTTCTTCATATTGGAGCGATTCCCTCAGGTACTGGAAACAAATTCGTGCTTTATCTGAGCTGTTCGGGGCTGTATTCGTATCGGCATGCAGGCGTTGGTTTATGATATCAAACCGTTTGGGTGGGCCATGTGCAAGCTTCTGGGCCCGATCCACCGCCGCTGCGTCCTGGGCAGCCTCGGCGGGTTGTCCCTGCGGCAGATCGATGTGCCCGAGCTGCCCGGCAGCGACTGGGTGCGCGTGCGCACCCGTATGGCCGGGCTCTGCGGGACCGATGCCGGCATTGTCGCACAAAAGCAGAGACCCGATTCCATCCTCCAGGCCTACAGCTCCCTGCCGATGCTCTTCGGACATGAAAACGTCTCGGAGGTCGTCGAGCTTGGCCCGGATGTTGACCGTGACTGGCTCGGCCGACGCGTCTGCGTAGAGCCCACCCTCTCCTGCCGGGTCCGGGGCATCGATCCGCCCTGCACGCCGTGCAGCCGCGGACAGTTCGGTGCCTGCGAGAACTTCGGCGATGAGGGAAGGGGACGCTATAAGCTGCCGCCGGGGACGAGCATCGGCTACAACCGGCGCACGGGCGGGGCCTACGGCGAGCAGTTCGTCGCGCACGTTTCCCAGCTTGTCCCGGTTCCCGAGAACGTCTCCGACGAACAGGCGGTCCTCACAGACGCCCTGGCCTGCAGCCTCCATGCCGCTCTCCGGGCGAACCTGGAAGGCGCGTCGCGGATTCTCATCTATGGCTGCGGAACGTTGGGGCTGGGGTTGATCAGTTGCCTTCGCGCCCTGGGATATTCCGGACAGCTCGACGCCCTGGGCCGCGCGAACTATCTCGAGCCTGTTGCCGGGTCTCTTGGCGCCGATGAATATCTCCGCCTTGGCAGCGGCCTGGAACGCCACGAGGAAATCGCCCGGCGAACCGGGGCCCAAATCAAAACCGCCCGATTTGGAAACCGGATGCTCTCGGGCGGCTACGATATCGTGCTGGACTGCGTGGGTTCCCAGCAGAGCGTCAATGAGAGCCTCAAGTGGACGGCTGCGAGGGGACAGGTTATCATGGTGGCCACCAGCGGCGGAGGCAGGATTGATCTGACGCCCGTCTGGTTTCGCGAACTGAGCGTTGTGGGCGTCTACGGCCGGCAGATCGAGCACTGGCAAGGCAGCCGGATCGGCACCTACCCGCTGGTGCTGGAGATGTTGGCCCGGGATCAGATCGTCACAGAAGGTCTGCTGACCCATACGTTCCGGCTGGAAGAATACCGGCGGGCCTTTGCCGCGGCCATCTGGAAAAGAGACAGTGAGGCGATCAAGGTCGCCTTCGATTTACGAGATGAAAAGGAGTCCAACCGTGTCTGAAGGTACCGTGCAGGTCGGAATTGTGATGGGTAGCGACAACGACTGGTCCGTCATGGAGAAATGCTACAAGCAGCTCAAGGATCTGGGCATCAAGAGCGAAGTCCGGGTCATTTCGGCCCACCGCACCCCGGATATCGCCCACGAATACGCCGCCACCGCCCGAAAGCGGGGACTCAAGGTCATCATCGCCGCGGCAGGAATGAGTGCCGCCCTCTCGGGCGTCCTGGCCGCCAAGACCACCCTGCCGGTCATCGGCGTGCCGGTCAACTCCGGCCCGTTGGTAGGCATCGATGCCGCCCTGGCCACCATGCAGATGCCCCCGGGCATTCCCGTCGGATGCATGGCCATCGGCTCGGCCGGTGCCACCAACGCTGCCGTTTACGCCGCCTGCATCCTGGGTGTCTCAGACGAGAAAATGGCCTCGACGCTCGATGAGTTCAAGGTCACCCAGGCCCAGAAGGTCCAGAAACGCGACGCGGGACTTCAGGAAAAGCTTTCCTGAGCCTGTGTTGGCCTGGTCGCTGCTATTCTGGCTGACCGGCTGGCTCTGCCTGCTTTCCCGGCTGCGGTATTCCGGGCCGGGGGCTCCGCTGGCCTGGCCGATAAACATCCCCTGGCCCTGGTGGCCCGTCGTTACCGCCGCCCTGTTTGCCGGAGCAGCTCTGGCTGCCTGGCGGGGCCGGCGGACCCTGCGCGACAGATCCGCCCGCAGAGCCTGGCTGGAACTCTGGGCCCTGCTGACGATAGCGCTGGGCTATGAGTGGGCGATTCTGGGAGCCTTTGCGTTCCGGCCATGGGATATCGCGTTTCTGGCAGGCTTTGCCGTTGTACTGGTCGTCCTCCTGATCCGCGAGCCGGGCAGCCCGCGGGAGATGGGACTGGGACTTGCCAACTTCCTGCCCGCCATCAAGTGGCTTGCCGTCCCCACACTGCTGGTAGTGGCAGCATGCTTCCTGATCGGTGGGCTGGCCGGGGCGGAGCTGGATGGCCGCAAGCTTGTGGTATCGCTGCTGACTTACCCGCTGTATGCCCTGGTGCAGTTGACGGTTCTGTTGGTCCTTGTTGCCGGCAGGCTCCAGCGAACCGGCGCCCGCAGGGGCGAGGTGATCGTTGTGACTTCGGCTGTCTTCGCCCTGGTACACTGGCCAAACGGTGTCGTAATGCTCGGCTGCTTCCTGATGGGGCTTCTCTGGGTGAGCGTGTACCTGCGGCGGCCAAATCTTCTCGCTGCCGCCCTGAGCATGGGGCTGGCGGCGACGGCCTTTGCACGGGCCTTGCCGGTGACGTGGACGCAGAACATGCGGACCGGCCCGATTTACGTAGAAAGAGGCCTGGAGTGGAAACAGCATCCCCCCAGAGAGTGACGGGTCGAACCGGGGCGGCTACAACTGCGGAAGGTTCCGCTGCGGGGTGTACTTCCGCACGAGCCTCTGGAGTCCGGGCTGATTCGGATCCAGCTCCAGCGAGCGGTTCCAGGCGTCCAGTGCGCGGTCCCGGAGGGACGTTTGTTCCGGCTCGGCCAGGAATTTCTGCATGTAGCTGATCCCCAGCCCCCGCCAGGCCGAGGGGTTGCCCGCATCGACCCGCGTAGCCGTTGTAAAGGCCTCGACCGCCTGGTCGTATTCCCGCCGATTGTAGTGCGTCTGGCCGATCATCACATGGGCTGTGGCGGACTTGGGAGACAGCTCCGATGCCCGGCTGAAGACCTCCAGGGCCGATTGCGTTCGGCCCTGCTGAAGGTAGAGCGTCCCGAGCCGCAGGAGCAGGTCGGGGCGGTTGGTGTCGAATTCCAGTGCCCGGCGATAGGCCTGGATGGCATCGTAGGCTTTGTCCTGCTCCTGAAGAATAACGGCGAGATTCTCATAGCCCTCCACACGCCGGGGGTCGATCGCGACCGCTGCGCGGCAATAGTGTTCCGCCATGGAAACCGATCCCAGCGAGTAATAGCAGGCCGAGAGATTCAGATTCGCATCGTAGTCGTCGTCCTTGAGCGTAATGGCGCGGAGGTAGGTCTGCACAGCCCGGCGCAGGTACTTCTGGGCGTTCTGGAGGTCTCGGGCGGCATCGGCCAGGGCCTGGTACGTCACCCCGAGGTTGTAAGCGGGCTTAAAGGCCAGCGGGTTGATCTCTGTCGCGCGCTGATAGGCCTGTTGTGCGGCCTGGAAATCTCCCTTGCGGAGATAAATGGACCCCACCGCGTCGTGAGCGACCGAAAGGTTCGGGTCGGCCTGGAGGGCCAGTCGAAGCTCATCCAGTGCCGCGTCGAGCTGTCCCTGATCGGCCAGGATCTGCCCCCGAACATAATGCTGCGTCGGATCCCCGGGCAGTTGCCTGCGACTGGAGGAGTCCGTATGACAACCCGCAGCCAGGGCCAGGGCGATGGCAGGAGCCAAAATGCGTGTGCGATTGGACATAGGCTTTCTCTCCGCAGATAATGGCGTACGAGAGCGAGTGACACAATCCTTTTCGAGTTGAGCTACCTGCTTCGGAGCCCTGTCATCGTCCGGCTGCAGCGGCAATGCTACGGCATTGCCTGTTTCGCCGTCCTTGACAGCCGCTGCCTTCGCTGACGCTCAACACAGAAATGTCTTCTGTCACTCACTCTGGATCCGTTGTACTGATCGGAAACCGGGCGGTCAAGAAATCACCCTTTGTGAAAGGAAACGCTCCCCGTGTCGATCCGGAAGCTCCAGAAACGACATCGTTTGCGACGCGGACGCGAATTCTCCCGGCTCTTCGAGCGGGGGATCAAGGTTCGCGACCATGCGATGAGCCTGTTTATCTGTCCCAATGATCTGGACTTCAGTCGTTGCGGTATCGCCGTTGCCAAGCGCCACGGCAACGCGGTGCGCCGTAACCGCCTCAAGCGGATCTGCCGCGAAGCCTTCCGGCTGACGCGCGGGGAACTGCCCCCCGGCTGGGATTTCATGCTGGTTCCTCGTCCGGGCCGGGAATTGCAACTGACCGCCGCCCTCGGGTCCCTGAAGGAACTATCCCAGCGAGCCCTGGCCAAGCATCGCAGGAAGCAGGGGCCTTTGTGAGCGGCGCAGCCGGAATCTTCCGAAGCGTGCTTCGCCTCCCGTCTAGAGGATTGATCGGCCTGGTCAGGCTCTATCAGCTCACGCTCTCGCCCCTGGTCGGCGGCCACTGCCGATACCAACCCACCTGCAGTGCATATTTTATCCAGGCCGTCCAGAAGCACGGTTTCTGGATCGGTGCCGGCAAGGGGGTCTGGCGCATCCTGCGCTGCCACCCCCTGGCCCGCGGGGGCTACGATCCGGTGGAGAAGGCAGGGGCCTCAGATGTCGGAAAAGCCCGCAAGACCGCGAGAGGCAAGCAGCGGGGCGGTGACGTCGACGATTCCGCGTAGGAAATTCTCCGGGCTGAACTTCCGTGCCCAGGCGTGCATGGCCTCGGGGTGGAAGTCCGCGTCGAGTTGCTCGAATCTTCGTATCGCCTCGGCCAGGCCTTGGGGTGTCTGCGGAGTGTAGTGCAGGCCGGTGGGATTCTCTGGACCCTCCTGAACGCTTCGGACCGTTTCCAGCGCGCCGCCGCGACCGAACGCGATCACCGGCGCTCCGCATGCGGTGGCTTCCAGGGGGACGATGCCAAAGTCCTCCAGCGGGGGAAAGAGCAGGCCACGGCAGCGCCGCAGCAGATCGCGAATCGCCTCGTTGCTCTGCCAGCCCAGAAGCGCCACGTTGTCCCCGGCCCTGTGCTGGATCGTGTGCATCATCTGGCCGGTCCCGACAACCTTGAGTTGCTTGTCGGGCAGGTGCGAAAAGGCCTCAACCGCCTGGTCGACTTTCTTGTACGGGGCCAGGGCCGAGACGACCAGGTAGAAATCCTCCCGCTCGATGGCGAGATCGGGGGTGTAGAAATCCACATCCACCGGGGGATAGACAACCTGGCTGGAGCGTCGGTAGGCCTTATGGATCCGCCGGGCGATGCAATCGCTGATGGCTACGAACCGGTCGACCCGGCAGGCCGTCCGCCGGTCCCAGGCCCGCAGGAAGGGGCGAATCGCCTTCAGGGCCCATCCCGAAAGGCCCATTCGCTGGTCGTAGTCGGCATTGACCGCCCAGACATACCGGATCGGACTGAAGCAGTAGCAGATGCGAAGCTGGTCCGGATGGACTCCTCCGATTCCTTTGGCGACGCAATGATTGGTCGAGATCACCAGGTCGAAATCCGAGACATCCATCGCCTCGATGGCCGCGGGCATCAGCGGAAGCAGGTGACGATAGAAACTCTCCACCCCGGGTAGATGGTTCAGGAAGCTGGTGTGGATCGGGCGGTTCTCGATGGTATCGCTGCAGGATCCGGGCACGTGGAGAAGCGTAAAGACCTCCGCCTGCGGAAACAACCTGCACAGCAGTTCCAGGCATTTTTCGCCTCCGCGCATGCCGGTGAGCCAGTCGTGGACGAGTGCAACGCGCAGGGACGGATCGGCCTTGGGAATCATGGGCCGCATTGTACACCCCGGCCCCGGCGACGCAAGCGGGCGGCTGGGGTTGCCCCACCTGGTGGCTATTTGTCGCCCTTTGGATCCTTGGAATCGCCTCTGGCGTAGGGTCGGCTGGGCTTGCCCGAGACGGTTCCCTCCGCGGTCTGGTCGGAAATGTGGGTTCGGGCCCGGCGACACCGCTCTTGTGCGGCTTCGAGGATGATCTCGAGAGCCTGGTTGAGGCTGTCGGTGAGCACGAAGAGGTCCATGTCTTCCTTATCGATCTTGTTGTAGCCCTTCTGGAGCATTCGCTGGCGAATCCAGTCGGTCATGCCGTTCCAGAAGCTCTTTCCGATGAGGATGACCGGGAATTTCTCCGCCTTGCCTGTCTGGATCAGTGTCATCGAGTTGAAGAACTCATGCAGCGTGCCGAACCCGCCGGGAAAGCAGACGAAACTGCACGCGTATTTGACAAACATCACCAGCCTCGCGAAAAAATACCGGAAATCCAGTTGAACATCCGCCCACGGATTGGCCTTCTGCTCATGGGGCAGGGTGATGTTGAGCCCCACACTGATGCCTCCGCCGTCCGAGGCGCCCCGGTTGGCTGCCTCCATGATGCCCGGCCCGCCGCCGGTGATGATACTCAGGCCGTTCTCGGCCAGCATTCGCGAGAGTTTGCGGGCTCTCTTGTAGTAGGGATCGCTCCGCGGGGTCCGGGCCGAGCCGAAAATGCTGACCGCCGGACCGATGCGACTCATGGTCTCGAAGCCCTCGACGAACTCGGCCATGATCCGGAAGACCCGCCATGGATCCTCGTTGACAAAGTGATTCGATGGCGTTTCGCCCAGCAGGTGCGCCTGGTGAGATTTCCTCATGGAATGTGCCTCTGGCAATTAGGTTTGGTTTTCCTTACCTTATCGGCCAGGCAAAGCGGTATGGCTAAGGATTTCCTCGGCGCAGGCGTTGCGCCCCCCCCAGAGGCTTGGAGAAAGTCCATGACAAAGAACCTGGTACTTCTGTCGTGGCTGGCGGTGTTCTGCGTCGGCTGCGGAGGACATTACATCGTAACGGCCCCGGATCAACTGGCCTCGACCCGGTCGGATGCCAATGTTGTCGTGCGCCTGCAGCGCAATGACTTCTTCGTTCTGGATCTGGCGGTGTCCGATGCGGTGATCAGCTTTCAGATCGAGGATCTGCCCGAGCGGGCGGCCTTTACAGACGATCTCGGCTATGCCGCAACGCCCGTGGCCGCTCCGTCCCAGCCGGGCGTCTACAGCATGCGGATTCGCCACAGTGACCTCAACGGAGACGTGGTCCTGGCCCATTCCCGGGTGTTTGTTCTGGAGGCAGCGACGCCCCTGGTGGCTGTTGAACTCGATGCCCTGCCGATGGGTTCTTCCAGGCAGGTTGCCCCGGCCCTGGCGGCGATGCGAAAGATGGCTTCCCAGGCCAACCTGCTTTATCTGACGAGAGAAGACCCTTCCGAGCATGCCGGGCTTCACGATCGCCTGGTCGAGGCCGGCTATCCCGATGGTCCCATTCTGCTCTGGCAGCACAAGCGGATGCACCTGGTACGTGGCTGGTGGCGCCTGCCCAAGCTGGTGGTGGAGTCGCGTCTGGTCAGCGAGCTTCCCGAATTGCACCGCAGTTTCATGAACCTGCGGGCGGGCGTCTGTGGTACCCCGTTGGCTGCGCAGGCCATGTCCCAGGCGGGACTTACGCCCGTCGTGGTCGGCGCAGAGGCACCGCAAGTCCCCGGGGCCATCCGCGTCGAAAGCTGGCAGAAGCTGGCCGAGCAGGGGTTGGATGAGTCGCTTTGATTTCCCGCTGTCAGGATCCGATCGCTTCCGATATGCATCAGCCGCGTCGCATTGTCGTTTTTCTGCCCAATTGGGTGGGGGATGTGGTCATGGCCACTCCGGCGCTTCGTGCCCTGCGGGAACAGTTCGGCAAAGCTCACATCTGCTACCTTGGCAGGAAGATCGCTCTGGAGACACTGCGAGGCACAAAATGGGCCGATCAGATGCTCTGCGAACTGCCTCGGGCACAGGCCGGTAAAGTCAAGCGCATGTGGCAGATGTCCGCGCGGGTCCGGAGCCTCCGGGCTGACATGGCGGTTCTGATGACCAACAGCTTCCGTACCGCACTGGTCGCCCGGTTGGGAGGATGCAGCCGAATTGCGGGCTATGATCGCGACGGGCGAGGGCTGCTGCTCAGCGACCGGGTCGAACCGGCCCGAAAGCCCGACGGGAGTTTCAAGCCCCTGCCGATGATCGACTACTACAACGCGCTGGTCGAGGCGCTGGGCTGCCCCGATCCGGGAACGCAGATGGAGCTTCCCACCGTGCCCGAGGCCCAGGAACAGGCCCGGCGCATGTGGAAAGAAGCCGGGCTTCAGGGCCATCATCCTGTCGTGATGATCAACCCGGGCGGATCGTTTGGCCCGGCGAAAATGTGGGAGCCCCAGCGGTACGCGCGACTGGCCGATGCGCTGGTCGGCTCCCATGGGGCCCGGATTGTCCTCAATGCAGCCCCGAGCGAGAAGCCCATTGCCCGGCGTGTCGAACAGGCCATGTCCCGCCCGCCGGCGATCAGCTTCGCTCGCCGGAACAATTCCCTGCCCCTGCTTCGAGCGCTGGCCTCGATGTGCGATCTGATGGTCACAAACGATACCGGGGCGCGGCATTTCGGCGTGGCCACCGGCTCAAAGGTGGTCACGCTCTTTGGCAGCACCGATCCCCGCTGGACGCATCTGTATACGTCCCTCGAGCGGATTGTCCGGGTGGAACTGCCCTGCAGCCCCTGTCAGCAGCGGATCTGCCCACAACCGGCCGGGCCGCTCTACCACAAGTGCATGTTCGATATCTCCGTGGAGCAGGTGTTTGACGTCTGCTGCGAACTTCTATCCCAGCCGGTCGAGGCGAGCACATGAGCATCGTGACAATGAACTCGGTTCTGGCCCAGGCGGTCAAGAACGCCGGCCTGGATACACTCCAGGGCGCCCTGGCCCACGAGGGCGGGCAGGACCTGGACAAGCCCGGTCTGGGCAAGAGGAGACGCACGCGCCTCGAAGCCACCGACGCAAAGGGAAGAACGCAGACCCTCTACCTGAAGCGCTACGGCCGGGAGGGGCTCTGGCAGGTCTTCCGGGGGTGGCTCGATACGCGCTGCTGGTCTTCGTCGGCCGGCAGGGAAGCCGAGAACATCCGCCGCTGTCGCGCGGTAAATGTCCGCACAATGGAAGTACTGGCCTGGGATCAGCAAAGCTCCCGGGGGCCGAGCTACCTGGTGGTCAGCGCCGTGGCGGGGGACGCCTTGGAGCGATGCGGCGAGGCCTTCCTGCAGCAGCGCATGTCGCTGATTCCGGAGATGACCGATCGCCTGGCCGACCAGGTCCGCCGCCTGCACAGTGCGGGCCTGTATCATCGTGATCTGTATGCTTCCCATGTCTTCCTCAGCGAGGGCGAAGACGGCGTGGATGTATTCCTGATCGACCTGGCAAGGGTGATCCGCCCCTGGCTGCGAAGCCAACGCTGGCGAGTGAAAGACCTGGCCCAGTTGAAATACTCCATGCCCCCGACCTGGGTGGAGCAGTTCTGGCCGCGGTTCCTGGCCGGGTACTGCGGAGCCGAAGGCGGGGCGGCCGTCATCAACGCCAAGGTCGATCGAAAGCTCAAGCGGATGAAGAAGCGCCTGGACCGCAAGGCGCCCAGGAACCCCGAGGCGCATCGGTGAGGGTTGCATTGGTCATCGAGCAGATGGATCCCGCCCGCGGAGGCAGGGAGCGATCGGTTGCACAGATGGCCAGGCAACTGTCCCGGCAGGGGATGGAGGTGACGATTCTCTGCCGAAAGGGCTCGGGGGAGGTTCCCGGCGCGTCGGTGGAGGCGGTGGAGGTCTCAGGCGGACGACTGGCCAAACTGCGACGCTTCGCCCGGGCCGTCCAGGAGCGGCTCGACGATTTCGACGTGGTCCATGCGACGTTGCCGATCCCCGGCTGCGACATCTATCAGCTTCGGGGGGGTAGCCTGCCGGGCCAGAAGAACGCTTCGCTGCGACGGCGGGGCCCGGCGGGAAAGATCGCCTCGCGGATCGGATGGGGACTGAACCGCGTGCGAAGCCAGATGGCCCGGTGGGAAGAGCAGGTCGTCACATCCGGCAAGACGCTCTGCCTGGCCGTGAGCGAAATGGTCGCCCGGGAACTGCGCGATGCTTACCCTTGCGAGGAAACCCTCCGGATGGTCTTCAACGGAGTCGAGGCCCCGATGCTCTCGGCCCATGCCCGCAGCAGTGAGAGACACGGCAAACGCAAGATCCTGGGGCTCGAGGCGGAGGACCCGCTCTTTGTCACAGCGGCCGGGAATTTCCAGCTCAAGGGCGTGGGCGAACTGCTCGACGCCTTCGCCCGGTTTCGCAGCAAATGGCAGCAGCAGAGCCATCGCCCGGCCAGGCTGGTCGTGATCGGTCGTAACGAGCCGATTCGTTATGCGCGGCGGGCCGAACGTCTCGGGCTCTCGATGGATGTCGAGTTTCCTGGCCGACTGGATGAGATCGAATCCTGGCTGGCTGCCGCCACGGCCACGGTACTTCTGAGCTGGTACGATCCATGCAGCCGCGTGATTCTCGAGTCGGTCGCCTGTGGAATCCCGGCTATCACCACCCAGTACAACGGGGCGTCGGAAGTCCTCCAGGACGGGGCGGGGATCGTGGTTTCGGCTCCGGACCAGACGGGTGAGGTGGCTCGCGCAATGACCCGGCTTGCCCAGCCGGACGTTCGGGCAGAGAAGATCGCCGCTTGTGACGAGCTGGCCGATCGTGTATCCATGCATCGACACGTGGAAGAACTGCTGAGCATCTACCAGGAGGTCATGGATCGCAAATGATGGACCATCCGCTTATCTTGCTGGGGGCCTTTACCTTGGGGGGATATTTTGTGGGCGCTACGCCTTTTGGTGTGATGGTCGCGCGGCTGCACGGTGTGGATCTGCGGGCCAAGGGCAGCGGCAACGTCGGGGCGACCAATGTCGGTCGCGTGCTAGGCCGCAGGTGGGGATACCTGTGCTTCTTCCTGGATCTGCTCAAAGGCCTGCTGCCGGTCTTGCTGGCCGGGTGGCTCGTCCGGGACGGGGGTCTGCCCGGACCTGCCGAGCAGGCCATCTGGCTCGGGGCCGGTCTGGGCTGCATTCTGGGCCACGTCTTCAGCTTCTACCTTCGCTTCAAGGGGGGCAAGGGCGTGGCCACTTCCCTGGGGGTGGTTTTGGGGATCTGGCCTTACTTTACCTTTGCCGGCTTGACGGCGTTCGCCCTCTGGGCGGTGATGGTTCTGGTTTGGCGGTACGTTTCACTGGCCAGTCTGGTCGCGGCATTTTCCTTCGTCCCCCTGGTGATTCTCACCAACCTCTCGATCTGGCCCAACCTCTGGCCTCTGCTGATTTTCGCTTCGCTGATGGTCCTGCTGATCGTCTTGCGTCACCGGGGCAACATGCGCAGGTTGCTCGCGGGCACGGAAAACCGCATCGGCCAGGGGCGAAAGGCAACTTCCTGATCCGAATCGCCGGATTCTGCTGCTTTGGGATTTTGCATCTCGACAGTCTCGTCGAGCTTGGCTAGATTGGAAATTTCGTTTGTCTCCTCCCGGAGCCCTTCACCGGTCAGACCCGATCGGCCATGCCGGACAGACCGGAAGAGACCCTTGCGACAGTCTTCAAGAAAGGCAAGACGGATGCGAAGAAGCCCTATGCGCTGGCTGATCCCGATGATGGTGCTGTTGGCCTGGTCGGCCCCGGCCTGGTGCAGCGAGCCAGGCAAAAGCAACGCGATGGAAATGCCCCACCGGATGATGCTCCTGGCTATCCAGCTTGGGGTAATCCTGTTTGCAGCCCGGGTGGGCAATGTTCTTTTTGAGCGGATGCGGCTGCCCGGAGCCCTGGGGGAGTTGACGGCGGGGATTCTGATCGGCCCGTACCTGCTCGGGGCCATTCACATGCCCGGCTTTTCCGAAGGGCTCTTTCCGATCCACGGTTCGATGGCGATTTCCCCCGAGCTTAACGGCATCACGGCGGTGGGGGCGGTGGTCCTGCTGTTCCTGACGGGCCTGGAGACCGATATCGGTATGCTGCTGCGGTACTCGGTGGCGGGTTTCTTCGTCGGGGCCGGCGGGGTCATCGTCTCGCTGCTGCTGGGCATGGGCTGCGCGGTGGTCTTTGCCACCTGGCTGCTGGGCACGTCCTTTTCGCCGATGTCCCCCGAGAGCCTGTTTCTGGGCATCATTCTATCAGCCACCTCGGTGGGCATAACGGCCCGGATTCTCTCCGAGCGCCGCAAACTGGATTCCCCCGAGGGCGTGACGATCCTCTCGGCTGCGGTCATCGACGACGTGGTGGGCATCATCCTGCTGGCCATTGTGCTGGGCTTCGTCACCGCCAGCGGAAACGGCGGCCAAATCGACTGGCTGCACATCGGTGTTATCGCCGCCAAGGCGGTCGGTGTCTGGCTGGTGGCGACGGTCCTGGGGCTGCTGGCCTCTCGCCAGATCAGTGTCCTTCTCAAGCTCTTCGGGAGGCGGACCACCGTGGCGGTCATGGCCCTGGGGATGGCTTTGATCCTTGCAGGTCTCTTCGAGGAAGCCGGGCTGGCGATGATCATCGGTGCCTACGTGATGGGCCTGAGCCTCTCGCGAAGCGACATCAGCCACATGGTCCAGGAGAAACTCTCCCCGCTCTACGAGTTCTTTATCCCGGTCTTCTTCTGTGTGATGGGCATGCGGATCGACATCGGCCAGTTGGCCTCGCCGGCAATTCTGGCCTTTGGGGGCGTATACGCGGCAGCGGCCCTGGCTTCGAAGCTCCTGGGCTGCGGCTTGCCCGCCCTGGGGGTGAATTTCAACCTCCGCGGCGCGGCGCGCGTTGGTTTCGGCATGGCTCCGCGATGCGAAGTCGCATTGATCATCGCCGGAATCGGGCTGGGGGCCGGAGTGCTCAACCAGCAACTGTTCGCCGCGGTGGTGATGATGGTCCTTGTCAACAGCGTGGTCGCCCCGGCCGCTCTGGCGTTGCTCTATCGCAGCGACCAGTCCGGCACGCGGAAGATGGTCAGCGTCTCGGCCGCAAACAGGAGAAAGTCGCTCTTTGAATTCCCCTCGGTCGAGATGACCGAGTTCATGATCGGGCGCCTGACGAAGGTTTTCGATGACGAGGGCTTCTTCGTCCATACGGTCAGCCACCAGCGGCGGATGTACCAGTTGCGAAAGGACAAGGCCGTCATCGACTTCCATCGAAGCGGGACGCACCTGGCCTTTGACTGCGCAGAGGCCTACGTGCCGCTGGTGCAGACGGCGGTGCATGAAGCCACCGCCGACCTGGAGCGCACGGTTCGCGGGCTCAGAAGCCCCGTGGAAGCCCAGGCCGTTGCTGCACCGATCCAACAGCCGGTGGCACGGGCCGGAGCGGCCGCGACCCTGCGAACGCACCTGAAACCGGAGCTGATCGTCCCCGAACTGGCCGGGGAGTCCAAGGCCGAGATCATCGACGAGTTGCTGGAGCTTCTCTACCGCAAGACGATGCTGCGCGATCTGGAGCAGGCTTCCCGGGCCATCTGGCAGCGGGAGAACAGCATGTCGACCGGTCTGCAGTATGGCCTGGCCATTCCGCACGGTAAAAGTGACACGGTGGATCGCCTGGTGGCTGCGGTCGGGCTGAAAAAGGAAGGCGTGAACTTCGATTCCATGGATGGAGAGGATTCGCGGATCTTCATCTTGACCCTTTCACCCGAGTCCAAGCCGGCTCCGCACGTGGAATTCATGTCCGCCGTCAGCCAGGTACTCGACGAGGCGGGGCGCAACCGGGTTCTGGCGTGCGAATCTTCCCAGGAGATCTACGCAGCCCTGACGGCTCAGGGCGCCCCAGCGGCTGCGGGCCCGGCATTGCACCGTTTCGCGTTGGAGGATTATCTCAGCCTGGCTGTGCTCGAGCCGAGGCTCCAGGCAGAGACCAAGCAGGATGTGATAGACGAACTGCTGGGGATCCTCTTCGAGGCAGGTAAGGTGCGCGATCTGCCCGCCGTCCGCAAGGCGGTCCTGGACCGAGAAGAGCAGATGTCCACAGGTATGGCCGACGGGATTGCCATTCCTCATGGCCGGTCGGATGCGGTGGAGAACCTTCTCTGCGCGGTGGGCGTTCGCGAGGAGGGGATCGACTTCGGCGCCGTGGACGGCAAGGCCTCGCAGGTTTTCATCCTGGCTGTAACCCCGCCCCATGGATCCGACCCGTATCTCCAGTTTGCGGCGGCGATGATTTCGCGCCTCGATGATGCGGGACGGGCCAAGGTGCTCGCCGCCCGGACGCCCGGGGAGCTTTACTCGGCCATTACCGGCAAGAGCCCCTGAGCGTGCGGGAGGCGAACCGGTCGTTAATCAGACGATGCCCTTGCCGTGTTTGTCCAGTGCGTCGTTGATCGTCTGGAGGTCTTCCTGGGAGAGTTCCACGTTTCCGGCGGCGGCGTTTTCGCGGGCCTGTTTCTCGTTGCGGGCGCCGACGAGTGCGTGACTGCAGCCGGGCTGAGCGATCGTCCAGGCCACGACCAGCTGCGTCAGCGAGATATCGTGCTTGTCCGCGACCGGCTGGAAGTCCGAGAGCATCGCCTGGACCTTCTTGCGGTTCTCCACGCCGAAGCGTTTGTTGCCTTTGCGCAGATCGCTGTCGTCGAAGGTGTAGTTCTCGTCCATCTTGCCGGTAAGCAGTCCCTGGGCGATGGGGGAGTAGGCGAGAAACGCGATGTCGTTCTTCTCGACGTAGGGCAGGTTCGCCTCTTCCATCTCCCGATCGAGCATGGAGTATTTCTCCTGGTCGCTGTCGATCGGGCCCACCTTGCGGTATTGGTCCATCTGCTGGGGCGTGGCGTTGGAGACGCCGATGGCCCGGATCTTGCCTTCCTGTTTGAGCTCCATCAGGCAACCCATGGTCTCTTCGATCGGCGTAGTGGATTCCTGCCAGTGCGTCTGGTAGAGGTCGATCGTGTCGGTCTGGAGCCGCTTGAGGCTGGCTTCGATTTCCTGACGGATCGACTCGGGCCCGAGGTACTTCATGACCTTGTACTTCCCGCCGTCCTTTCGCCACTTGTCTTCATCGCTGTGGAAGAAGAAATCTCCCTTGTCGGTGTCCCAGACCATCCCGCACTTGCTGGCCAGAACCACCTGATCGCGTTTGCCGGCAAGAGCGCGACCCAGAAGTTCCTCGCTGGCACCGAATCCATAGATCGGTGCGGTATCGATGAAATTGATTCCCGCATCGATGGCAGCGTGGATGGAGCGAATGGCCTGCTGTTCATCCTGTCCGCCCCACATCCATCCGCCGATTGCCCAGGCGCCGTAGGCTACCGGGGTTGCTTCAATACCGCTCTGGCCAAGAGGTCGCTTCTTCATGAAATTCTCTCCTTTGATTTCGGGTTCACAACGGGCTCTAAATGCTCTTAAGATATTGTAGAACCTTGAGCAAGTCTCGATTCGGCCCGGCCGGGGCTCTATGATTCCCTGGAGGGTAGAACAGGAGTAATTTCGATGGAAAAACGCATTCTTGGAAAAACCGGGCTGGAAGTCAGCCTGCTTGGATACGGCGCAATGGAATTGCGCGGAGCCGAAACCTGGAACGGCCGGGAACTGGCCGAAGACGATGTCGCTGCGCTGCTCAATGCCGTGCTCGATGCCGGTATCAACTTCATAGATACCTCGGTGGACTACGGGCTGAGCGAGGAGCGGATCGGTCGCCACGTCTCTTCGCGGAGGGATGAGTTCTACCTGGCCACCAAGTGCGGTTGCAACCCGCGAAAAGTCGGCGACAAGGTCGTCACGCAACCTCACGACTGGTCTCGCGACAACATTCTTCGCAATATCGAGGGCTCGCTCAAACGCCTCCAGACGGACCACGTGGACGTCCTTCAGCTCCATGGGGCCAAGATGGAAGATGTCAAGAAGTACGACTGCGTCAAGACGCTCCAGGAAATCAAGGAGCAGGGCTTGACGCGGTTTATCGGGCATTCGAGCACGTTGCCCGACATCATGGAATTCATTGAATGGGACGTTTTCGACACGTTCCAGATTCCCTATTCCTGCCTTCAGCCCGAGCACAAGGAAGCGGTCACCAAGGCAGGCCAGGCCGGGGCAGGCGTGATTATCCGCGGAGGCATCGCCAAGGGAGGACCCGACACGGCCGAGCCGAAACGGGAGTTCGTGGATCTGTACCGTGCCGCCCGCCTGGAGGAGCTCACCGGCGAGGAATTCGACAGTGGTGACTTGATCCTGCGCTACACGATAACCCATTCCCATTGCGATACGGTCATCGTGGGCACGATCAACCAGGAGCACCTGGGCGACAACGTAGAGGCCATCGAAAAAGGCCCGCTGCCCCAGGAACTCTACGAAGAGATCGAGAAGCGCATCTACCGTTCGCTTCGCGAAGAATCTCCCGACGAACTCTGACCGACAGGGCGGCTGGTGCCCGGCCCGGGCAGGTTTCTTCTTACGTAATCCTGCCCCCCGTTGATCGGCTCTGTCGGTAATGGGCGTTTGTCGCGGTGGGGGTTTCGTGGTAGGATGACGCTTTGCGCCCCTAATGGTTGGAGTCTCCTGCCCTGTTGAACTTGATTGCGACATCTGCGTTTGGACTCGAAGCCGTCGTTTCCTACCAACTGCAAGAGCTTGGCTATACCGATGCCCGCGGCATGCGCTCCAGCGGGTGGGTGTCCTTCAGTGGGGACTTCTCGGCCATAGCCAGATCCAACATCTTTCTGCGCTCTGCCGATCGGGTGCTGATCGAACTGGCTCGCTTTGACTGCTGGGACTTCGAGACGCTCTTCGAGACGGTCCGGGCAATGGACTGGGCGGCATGGATCCCGCCCGACGGGGCTTTTCCTGTGCGGGGTCGAAGCGTGGATTCGCAGCTTTCCTCGGTCCCCGCCTGCCAGCGGGCGGTCAAGAAGGCCATCGTGGAAAGCCTGCTCAAGGGCCACGGGGTCTTTGAACTGCCCGAGACAGGCCCCGGCTACACCGTTGAAATCTCGCTGATCAAGAATACGGCCTACGTGACACTGGATACGACAGGGGCGGGACTCAACAAGCGAGGATATCACACCTTCGGGGGCCCCGCGCCGCTGAAGGAGACCCTGGCCGCTGCGTTGGTGGGGCTCTCGTTCTGGCGGCCTGGCAGGCCGATGTGGGACCCGTTCTGCGGCACCGGTACCATCGCCATCGAGGCAGCGATGGCGGGGCGGGACATCGCCCCCGGGCTCAAGCGAGACTTTGCCGCGGTTCATTGGCCCTGCATCGAGTCGAAACTCTGGCAAGAAGCCCGGCAGGAAGCGCAAGACCTCATAAAGCCCCCATTGGAAGAGCGCATCCTGGCTACCGATACCGATCCGCAATCCCTGGACATCGCACGAAAGTGCGCCCAGCAGGCCGGGGTGGCCGAAGATATCCATTTCCAGCAGATGGACTATCGGGACCTCTCCAGCCGGCGGGAGTATGGCTGCCTGATCTCCAACCCTCCTTATGGCGAGCGAATCGGTGACAAGGCCCAGCTTCGCAAGCTCTACGAGCAGATGCCCGATGTCTTCCGCCATCTCAAGACGTGGTCGTTTTTCATCCTGACCGCATGGGCGGGTTTCGAGAAGGTCATAGGCCGCCGGGCCGATCGCAGGCGAAAGCTCTACAACGGACGGATCGAATGCACATACTACCAGTTCCACGGGCCCAAGCCCGGGCAGGAGCCGGAGGGGACCCAGCGGGAGTCGGATGGGCAATCAGCTGCTCCTGCCTTTGGAGGGATTGGTGAAAAAGCCCGCGACCAGGCGCGCATCTTCGCCAATCGCCTTGGGAAGATGGCCCGGCATCTGCGTCGTTGGCCCGGCAAAGGAATCACCTGCTATCGCCTCTATGACCGGGACATTCCCGAGGTCCCGCTCTGCGTGGAACGCTACGAAGATTTCCTGCACATCAGCGAGTACGAAAGGCCCCACGATCGGACCCCGGCCGAACATGCCGACTGGCTGGAGCTGATCGTGGAAACGGCCTCTGCCACTCTCGGAATCCCCAAGCAGAACGTGCATCTCAAGACGCGCAGGCCCCAGTCGGGCGATTGGCAATACCAGCAGCAGGACCAGAGCAAACAGCGGCAACTCATCCAGGAAGGGGGCCTGACCTTCGAAGTCAACCTCCGCGACTACCTGGATACCGGGCTGTTCCTGGACCACCGACTGACACGCCAGATGATCCGTGATGCAGCGAAGGCAAAGCGATTCCTGAATCTCTTTGCTTACACGGGGGCTTTTACTCTCTACGCTGCCGACGGGGGAGCACGCAGCACAACGACGGTGGACTGGTCCAATACCTACATGGACTGGGCCGAGAGGAACATGAGACGAAACGGCTTCACGGGCCCCGAGCATTCAATGGTGCGTCAGGACGTGGTCGAGTTTGTGGACGAGCATCCGCCCGGGGAGTATTACGACCTGGCCGTGGTGGACCCACCGACGTTCTCCAACTCAAAGCGGACAGAGGAAGTCTGGGACATCCAGCGGGATCACGCGGAGCTGCTCAATGCCGTCCTGGCCCTGATGGCTCCGGGCGGACAGATCTACTTCTCCAGCAATTACCGCAAGCTGAAGTTCGACCCGTCGGCATTTCAGGCAACGGAGGTGCGCGAGATCAGCCGGCAGACGGTTCCCGAGGACTTCCGCAACAAGCGCATACACCGGTGCTGGGTTCTGACGCGGTAAGGCCCCGGCAGAAGCCGATTTATCTCTGACAGAAGGGGACGTAGCCGTAGGGCAGTTGCAGGATCAGCGTAGCGATGGCGGTTCCGTAGGTATTGCCGATGCTGTCGCCGTTCCACGAGCCGTCAGGGGCCTGCTGGTCGGTGAGGTATTTCGAGCTGGCCTTGTAGTAATTCTCCCAGTCGTCGCCGGCTTGAATGTACATCACCTGGGACATATACATCTGCGTGTAGAAGTAGTAGCCCCCGTAGCCCCCACCGGGGGTGGGTTTGACGTGCTTCTTGACGTACGCAAGGAGCTTGTCGACCATCCGGGCTTCGGGGCTGTCTTTATGGCCGGCGTTTCGGTCGAAGATTCCCGCCGAGTAGAAGCAGGCGATGGCGGCCGCTGAGATCGCCGGACGGCTCGATCCTCGGCTGGTGGCCGAGTAGCAGATGCCTCCGTCGTTCTGCTGACAGAATTTGAGGTATTCGACAGCCTTGGTGAGAATCTTCTTGTCGACCTCGATTCCCACGTTCCGACAGGCTCGAAGGGCCTGGAGCTGCGTGACGGTAACGGAACCTTCATCACGGTTGGTATCGCCCGGGCCGTAGTACCATCCCCCGCCGGGGCTTCTGTTGGCCTGCTTGACGCTCTGGGCCGAGGCAATGACTTTCACCGCCCGGTCCAGGACCTTCTTGAGGCGTTTTTCCTGATCCCGGTCCAGTTCCGTGCCGTAACAAGCGGCCAGGAACAGTGTGCTGAATCCGTGGCCGTACATCGTTCGGCTGCCGGACTGGGAGATGAGTCCGGTGTCGGAAGCTTCGGCCACGTTGATCAGATACAGCATGGCCTTTCGAACTTCCCGGGAGTAGGGACCGGATTTCGGGGTCGACCCACCGGCCATCAGGGAGATACCAGCCAGGCTGGTCATGACCGTGGGATACGTGCCCCGACCGCCGTTGGTGAGCCAGCTGCCGTCGCCCCGTTGGGATGCAGCAAGGTATTTGTGGCCCAGGCTGATGCTCTTGACGATTTTCGGCGTCACATGCTTGGGCAAGTGTTTGGAGGGCGCCTCGCCCGCCAGGGGGGCCGAGGTGGCCAGGACGACGGACAGTCCAGTCAGGGCGGTCAGCAGAACACGATGGGTTGTTGCGCAATGGTACATGGAAGCTCCCACTATCCTATTCCCGGGGCCATAGCGGATATCACGCGGCACTGTTTGGGTCGTCTGAAAGGGCCTCAAGGTTCCCGGAACTTTGAAATTACCTCCGGAGTATACCCCATTGGCGGCTCGCGGCCAAGCTTCACTGCCGCTGACGAAGACGTGGCGGTTCCTCCCGGAACCCCCGGGGCCGGTTCCAGGAAGCAGTCGTAGAGGACGCCCTGCCACCCGAGAAAGTGATATTCGATTACCAGGTTCAGCATCCGTCCGGACCGGTCGGTGATGGGCTGAATCAACTGGAGGAACCGGGTAGAGCCCTTCAGGCCGGTCCGGCTCTGAAGGGTTTCTGGGCCTCCGTTTCGTACCGCCCCTCCAAGTTGGTCACAAAGATCCGCCAGATTCTGCGGGTTCTGGGCCAGTGGCGAGCGATGCCACATTCTCAGGCGCACGCGGGAATCGCGGCCGTAGAGCAGATCGCTGATAACTTCCTCGGCTCGTTCCTGATAGATGCCTTGATCTATCGGGTGGGGCGTCCACTGCTGTTGCGGTGAGGCGAGGCGGAAGCTACGCACGCCATCGGGCCCGAGTTCGATTTCGAGGGCGGGGGGTTGTCCATTGCGGCTTTGGCGAATCTGGCCTACGTGTTCCAGCCAGGCCGCCAGAACGGGCCGATCCACCCGGCTGCGCAGCGGTCCGGAAAGCTGCTCGAGAACCGCGTCGATCTCCCCCCGCAGGACACTTTGGCGAAACTGTTCGCGGCTGTCCTGCTTTCGTTGTCTTCCCCAGAAGAACACCACCGCGGTGGCCAGCATGGCGATTGCCACAGCGAGGATCAGGGTCGTCCGGATCCATCGGTTCCGGGTGCCGTCCTCCACGCCATGCCATTCCATTTCAGCCATGGAGTTCCTCGGCAGTTGCTACTGTCGATCCTGCTGTACAGTCTGTGTCTGGCCCATGACGAGGGGGCGGATCTTTTCCCATATGCCGGTGGATTTCCATTTCTGGAGCCTGCGGCGGCAGGTTCTGGCCGAGGGGTACGCCTCGGGCAGGTCTTCCCAGCGACGATCGTATCGCATGACCCAGACGATGCCCTCGAGGATCAGGCGGTCGTCAATGAGTTTGCGCCCTCCCTTACGGCTGGAACGTTTTTTGGGCAGATGAGGACGAATGCGGTTCCATTCCTCCTCGGTCAGTTGTTTTTCAATGCCTTCCTCGTCGCTGAACCACTGCCCCAGGCCCGGGGAGCCCGGTTTGACGGAGCCTTTTCCGGTGAGGACGGCCTGGTGTCTCTTGGGCTGCTCCACGGGGGTCTCCAGGAGTCTGCGGACCGCCTGAGCCAGCGTGCAGGATCCGAACAAGGCCGAGATCCGATGCGTCCAGGGGATGATAGCCTCTTCGGGCCCGCTGGGATGTCGCTCAAATCGGGTGCGGGCGTAGAGGATTTTCGTCTCAGCCCGGGGGCCGATCAAGGGAGGCAGATCTCCACCGTAATGGTGGCCGGTGGAGTCCTGGATCAGCATGTGCAGCGAGCCCTGTATGCGCATGGCCTCGGCACCGGCCTCGGCAAAACTCGCCGCCACGTGCACGTTGTAGCCGAAGTTCCTCAGCGACTGGCTCATGAACTGGCGCATAATTCCGGATTCCATGCAGATCAGAACGGTCTCGCTGCCACAGGCCGGCAGAGCAGGGGATTGGTCGTAGAAGGGCAGGTCGACCGGCTGAGCCAGGGGCAGGCGCAACGTGACGCTCGTGCCTTGGCCGGGGGTGCTGGTCAGATCCACCTGGCCCTGGCTTTGGCGGATAAAACCATAGAGGACGGCCAGTCCCAGCCCGGCCTCCCTTCCCGGAGCCTTGGTGCTGTAGAAGGGCTGGAACGCGTGGCGAGAGCTTTCTTCGTCCATACCCGCGCCGGTATCGGAAATGCGGATTCGGGCGTATTTCTCGCCGGCATCTTCGGTTCGGGTCAGGTCAATGGTAATCCGACCCCCGTTGGGCATGGCCTCTGCAGCGTTGGTCAGGACCGAGAGAATATTGGTTTCAAGTCCCTGCGGGTCCACCCGCACGTTCAGATCATCCGGGCAGGGCGGGCAGGACAGTTCGATATCTTCCCCGAGCATGAACGAAAGCGCGGGGGTGATTCCTTTGATGAATTCATTGAGGTTCACCACTCGCGGATGAAGAACCTGGCGCCCGCTGAAGGCCAACAACCGGCTGGTCATGTTCGAGGCCTTGCGGGCGGCGCGGTCGATTTCTTCCACGGCCTCCCGTGCGGGGTTTTCCTGGCTCAACTGCCGAAGCAGCATATCGCTGTAACCCTGGATCACGGTCAGCTGATTGTTGAACTGGTGTACGACACCGTCGGTCAGCCGACTGATGCTTTGCATCAGCTCTTTCTGGAGTTCCTTCTCATGCTCATGAGCTGCCATCTGCTGCTCCCGCGTTGGCAAGTTCCCTGCCCAAAGCTGTCTTCATCGCCCAGTGGGCATACTGCAATGCGTCCTCCTGGTTGTCTGAGGCCACACGTCTGGGACACGATGCGATGGAACCGTCCCGAAACCTCAGACCTCCAAACGAGAGAACGCCGAGTTGCGAAACAACCGCAAATGTCGCGGATTGAACGGCAATCCTCGACACCATTCCCTGTTGCGATCGTTTCAGACGCAAGGCAAAACAAAAAGCACGTGCCTTCCGACTTGGAATTGTATCCAATCGACAGGCGTCTCGCCACAATGCACCAGAAGGTTTTCAGGAGAATTTCATCATGCATTGGTTTCTGCAAACCCGGAGAAGTTCCTTTTACGTTGGACTTTACGTGCTTTTCGGGCTTCTGGCATTCTTTGCAGGCCCGGCCCGAAGCCAGGAAGGGGATGATGGGAATCGGCTGGTTGAAGTCACAATTCTGCCTCGGCCTGAACCGATCGAAGCCATCGAGGCCTCCGTCAATGCCTCCCTCGCAGGAAAAGCCACCCTCGGGCCCTGGAAGATTCTGGGCCCTTTCGACAATACAGACGGCAAAGCCGAGAAGCGACCTGAACCCCCAGGCCATGGTGCAACTTCGGGCCCAGGTCCGCAAACAGTTCGGCCAGGCGCTGGCTTCCCAGCCGGATTTCGCCCTTGTCAACCGGCCTCCCCCGAGCAGAGCAGGATTCTCCTTGGCCCCCTGGCCGGCAAAGCAGGCGGATGGGGGCAGATCCAGCCCGGCTGGTCCGGGAAGGATGACCCGGGCTATCGGGAGATGCTCCAGCTCGTTGGTAAGGCGGTCGGGGAAGACTGAGTTCCTCCGCGCCGGCAAAAAAAAGGCAACGCCTTGGCGGAGGGAGGCCATGGCATTGCCCGTTGGTAGCTACACCCATCGTGAGCAGGTGGAGGGAGGCCTGCTGTTTTTCAGGTGCAGCGGAACAGTCATCTGCGAGCTGTCTCGCGGGGTATTCGGTTGTTCATCTCTGCCCGTCGGGGATGGGCCACCTTTACTTCGGAACGGCAGGGCGCCGCTCTGCAGGTAATTTCGGCCAGGTTTTGCAACCGGCACACCACAAGAGAGTTACGGCAGGGAATTTTACGATTTCGACGCGACGTGAGATCCTCCGGCTCCTGTTGGGGACCGGGGAGGCCTCGGATACCTAACAAAGGGCGAAAACGCTCTTGTTTCCCTCCAAAAAATATGGTAGGCAGGGTGCATGGACGTTCGCACACTCCTGAAGGACCTGGCCGCCGCGAGCCACTACCGCGATCAGATTGTTCACGTGCGGGAGATCCCTGCGCGGGAGGGGCAGTACGAGCCTCCCGAGCCGGAACTGGATGAAACGCTCCAGTCGCTTTTGCGCCGGCAGAATGTCCATCGGCTTTACACCCACCAGGCCCGGGCCCTCATCGCCGACAGCCGGGGCGAAGATTTCGTGGTCGTCACCGCTACTGCTTCAGGAAAGACCCTCTGCTACAACCTGCCCATCCTCCGACGCCTGCTGGCTGAGCCCGGCGCCAAGGCGATTGAGTTGTTCCCCACAAAGGCCCTGACCCAGGACCAGCACGCCGGGCTGATGCGATGGACGCAGTTTGAAGAGCTCCAGGACGTACTCAAGCCGGCGGTATACGACGGCGACACGCCCAGCCACAAACGAACAGCCATCCGCAACAACGCCAACGTGCTGCTGACCAATCCGGACATGCTTCACGTGGGGATTCTGCCATACCATGGCCGATGGCACGCTTTTCTCCGCGACCTGCGCTATATCGTCGTGGACGAACTGCATACCTACCGGGGGATCTTCGGCAGCCACGTCGCCTGCGTGCTGCGACGCCTGCTGCGAATGTGCGCCCATTACGGTTCATCTCCGCAGGTCATCGCTTCCAGCGCGACCATCGCCAATCCGGTGGATCTCGCCCAAAGGCTCACCGGCCGAAAACCGACGCTGATCGACCAGGATGGTTCGCCCAGGGGAAGAAAGTACTTCGTGCTCTGGAATCCTCCCATGCTCGAGGGGGAAAATGTCTCACGCCGCAGCGGGAATGTCGAAGCCGTCGATCTGCTGACCCACCTGGTCCGAACGCGTGCACAGACGATCGTCTTCGGCAAGGCGCGGGTCGTGGTGGAACTGATCTACCGCTACGCCAGGGAGCAACTGGCCGCTGAGAGCGACCTGGCCGATAGGATCCGTCCCTATCGCGGTGGATACCTGCCCAACCAGCGGCGGCAGATTGAGAAGGAGCTCTTCTCGGGGCGCCTGCTTGCGGTGACAGCCACAAACGCTCTGGAACTCGGCATCGATGTAGGGCACCTCGATGCAGCCTTGATCGTGGGCTTTCCGGGCACGATCTGTTCGACCTGGCAGCAGGCGGGCCGAGCCGGCAGAACCCGGCAGGACAGCCTGGTAATCCTGGTCGGCTACGATGATCCGATCGACCAGTACCTGATGCGGCATCCGGATTATCTCTTCGGGGCGTCCCACGAGCAGGCGGTGATCGATCCGTCGAATCCGCACATCCTCACGCGCCAGCTTTCGTGTGCCTGCTTCGAAAAACCGCTTTCCGACGAAGACGCCGCGTGGTTCGGCCCGCTGACCGAGCAGATCGGGGAAATACTCGTCGAGGACGGCGAGGCCAAGAAGCTCGCCGATAAGCTTTACTGGCGAAGCAGCGAGTTTCCGGCGCGCAACTGCAACCTTCGGACCATCAGCGATGCGACCTACGCCATCGCGGATATCTCCCGGGGCCAATCGGTCATCGGCAATGTCGACGCCATCAGCGCCCCCGAACTGGTCTACCCCGGGGCTGTCTACCTCCACCAGGGCCAGAGCTACCTTGTAAAGGAACTGGACCAGGAACTGCGAATCGCGCAGGTCGAGCCTTGCCAGGTGGATTACTACACACAGCCTATCCTGGCCAGCAGTTGTCGCATGCTCGAAGCCCGGGAGTCCCGGACGTTTCTCCATTCGGAGTTGTTTTTCGGCCCGGCGGATGTGACTTGGCAGACGACGGCCTTTCGGAAGATCAAGTACTACACCATGGAAATGGTCGGACAGGCCGAGTTGGACCTGCCCAGCCAGACCCTTTCGACCACGGCCTTCTGGTGGCCGGTGGATCGGGAACTCCTGGCCGAGATCAAACGGGACGGCTATCACCCGATCGAGGCGGTGGTCGGGCTTCGGAACCTGATGCTGGCGACGTTGCCGGTGCTCTCGATGTCCGACCGGTACGACCTGGGGGGCATGGTGGATTCGGCCAACCTGGGCAGGCCCACCATCTTCATCTATGACCGCTATCCGGGGGGGCTGGGTTTTGCCCAGCAGGGGTATCTGCGCATCGGGCAGTGGTTGTCACTGTGCAATCAGATCGTCGGGGACTGTCCCTGTGCCGACGGGTGCCCGTCCTGCGTGGGCCTGGCGAACCTCAGGCCGCCCCTCCATCAGGACCCGGACCTGGGTGGCAGCAACTTCCCCGTGCCCAATAAACGTGCAACCCTCCTGATGCTTGAGCTCCTGAAACGTCAGAGAGCCTTGCAGGAAGAGATCGGCTGAGCCGGCAAGGGGATGATCTCCATCCGTCCTGGGGGCAAAAGGTTACGGTGTTTGTGTCTCTGCTTTGGGACCAAAGATGCTCCGGGAGCAACTCAAGAGCCTCACCCGAAGCGCCGATAGTGAATCCACAAGGTGATGCACGCGGAGGAAACCCCACTGGGCCGGGGATCGGGGATCTCTGAGTAGATCCCAGCCAAGTTCTCGGCCACAGTTCGCGCTGTGCCCAATGGAAGGATGCTAAACCGTGAAACCCAAACGCCCGCGAGAGGACACATCCCGCCGGTCCCCCCGTCGGGGACCTTGCCGGATTCGGGTATCCTTCCCACGTGAAGAAGCCCAGCTGGTGCATTGCCGCAAGCAAGAGGACGCCGCTTCTGAGGACCAACCGGACCCGGGAGAGAAGACATGCTGATTCCCACGCGTATTACTACGCGTATCGCTCTGGGGTACGCCCTGGTGGCCGGGCTTGTCTTTGCCTGCGCCGCCGTGGGATATTACGGTATCTCCAAGCTCAACGGGACCATCGACCATCTCACCGGTCCGGTCTGGGACACCGCCAACGGGGCCAACGAACTCACCATCAGCGTGCGCGAGCAGATGCTGGTGGTCGATGAGATCACCGCCGGAGAGAACATCACAGCCAACATGGCCAAGCTCCGGGAAGTACGCAGCAGTTTTCGAGAGGCCCTTGCCAGTATGAGCCGCGCCGGTGTGCTCCAGGGCGAACGGGTTCATTACGCCTCCCAGGCGCTGAGCCGCTACAACCAGCGGCTGACCGAAATGGTCGACGCACACGGGCCCTACTGGGAGGCGCGAGAGCAACTCGAGCAGGACAGCCGAAGGCTTTACGACATCGCCGTCCGCCTCGACGAGATCTCTCGGCAGCGAATCGCCCGCTCCCGGAGCAATACCGGACGGGCCTTGAATCTGCAAGAGGCCGTAAGCGGTCAGGACGTGCTGATCAGCTTCCTGACCGATCTGCACCTGCTGCGGAAACTCTACGAGGGCCATTCCTCTCCCGAATTTCTTCAGAAGCTCCAGGAGACGATGGACCGCCATCGCCAGGCCGTCTATCGTGTCAGCCGAAGCGAGGTCTACGACGTCATTGTCCATCCGGATTCGCTGCGGAAAATCAGCGCTTCCCAGGCCTATGTGGAATCCTTCGAGCAGTTCGCTCGCAGCCGCAAGGAATTCATCGACAACTGGCTGGCCTTTAACCAGACGCTTGGCGAATACGAGGATGCCGCCCAGAGCTTCGTGGGCGTTTTGCGCAGCACGACCGAATCCGCCCTTCGCAGCGCAGAGGGGCATATCGAGACGGTCGGCCCGCTGAGTCATTCGCTGACGCTCGGGCTCATCGGAGCCGGGGCTGCCTGCCTCCTGCTGGCCATCCTTTGCGGAGTGCTGGTCTCCGGATCGATCATCCGGCCGCTGCGCCGGGTCATACAGGGCCTGGTCCTGGGTGGCAAACATCTTTCCGAGGCATCGGGCCAACTGAGCGGCTCGAGCCAGTCGCTCTCGCAGGATGCCTCCCTCCAGGCCGGCGCGCTGGAAGAGGCCTCTGTAACGGCCGAGCAGACCGCCGCCTGCACCGACGCCTGTGCACAGCAGGCGCGCGAGGCCAAGGAAATGTCCCTGACCAACTTGACCAACGCCGCCGAGGCCCGCAGCTGTGCCGAATCGGCCTCCCGTTCGGTTGCCATCGGTGATGCCTCCGCGGCCAAGCTCAGCACGGCCATGGGACAGGTGCGTGAGGTCTCCGAGGAATCCGGCAGGATTGTCCGGACCATCGACGATATCGCATTTCAGACGAACCTGCTGGCATTGAACGCCGCGGTCGAAGCCGCCCGTGCAGGAGAGGCCGGCAGAGGTTTCGCCGTCGTGGCAGATGAAGTCCGCGCCCTGGCCCAGCGAAGCGCCGATGCCGCGGCCGAGACCGCAGAACTCATCGAAGACTCCACCCGCGTGGCGGAAAACGGCCTGGATGTCAGCAACGAGGTGCTTACGACCCTGGCCTCGATCAAGGGCGATATCGGCAAGGCTGTCCGGCATATCTCCTCGGTGCACCGCGACAGCAAACGCCAGGCCGACTTGATCGAGAAGGTCGCCGCCGACAGCGAGACCCAGGCCGGCTCGATCGGCACGATTGACGCAACGGTCTCGGAAATCGAGGGAATCACCCGCAGGACGGCCTCGACGGCCGAGGAATCCGCCTCCGCGGCAGAGGAACTGGCTTCCCAGGCCGATCAACTCAACGAACTGGTGGCGGATCTACTGAATCTCGTCGGCGGGAAACTCCTGGAATCCGACGGCCCGCGGTTCCTGCCCTCCAGTGTTCCCTCCGGTCGCAAACCCAGGCGCAAAGCTTCCGAGCCGGCGGAACCGGCCGAGACGAGCCCCAAGGCCCTCGAGGCCTGCCAGGCCCTGGAGGAAATGGAATCCCTCCAGCGCGAACAGGATTCACAGGAACCCTCCGACCCGGTCACCGAAGCCGAGAAAGCTTTGTCAAAGTTCTAGCAGTCTGCGGGGGTCTGGCGCTACTTTGGCGGGAGGGTTTTTCCGGGCCAGTCGAGCACGGCGCCGGTGTCGGCGCTGGTGGCCAGGGCGGCGTATCGGCCCAGGGCGCCGTGGGTAATCGGGGCCTGGCGGGGCTTGAAGGCTTCGCGGCGCTTCTCCAGGTCGGCCTCGTCGAGTAGAACATTGAGCTTCCCGGCCGGGATGTCGATCTCGATCCGGTCGCCGTTCTTGAGCAGGCCGATCTCGCCCCCGGCCGCGGCCTCGGGGCTGATGTGTCCGATGCACGCCCCGGCCGTTCCACCGCTGAAACGCCCGTCGGTAATCAGCGCCACCTGGTCGCCCAGGTCCATGCCCTTGATATAGCTGGTCGGGGCGAGCATCTCCTGCATGCCGGGGCCTCCCTTTGGCCCTTCGTTGCGGATGACCACCACGTCACCGGGCTTGACCTTGCCTCCCAGAATCCCCTGGCAGGCCTCCTCCTGGGATTCAAAGATCCTCGCCGGGCCCGTGTGGGTGTACATCTTGGGATCCACGCCGGCCAGCTTGACCACGCTGCCGTTTCGGGCAATGTTGCCGTGGAGCACCACCAGGCCGCCCTGTTTGGTAAAGGCCTGGTCCAGGGGGCGGATCACGTCGCCGGCATCGAAACCCTCGGGCGGATTCTTGACAGGCAGCTTCTCGGGCTTCTGCCCGCGGTACATGGCCTTGACCTGCTCCAGGCTGCGGCCTGTAGCCTCGGAGCCCTGCTGGTACATCTTCCTGGCGGCGGGGGAGACCTTCGGGCTTCGCAGCGACCAGTCGGCGAGATTCTCTCCCAGGTTCTTGCCGGTAACGGTCTGGACGTCGGTGTGAACCAGTTTCTTATCCGCGTCGGTCAGCACGTCCAGGATCGTATGGATTCCCCCGGCCCGGTGAACGTCCTGGATGTGATAGATCTTGCCATCGGGGGTCGAAGAGGGAGCCACCCGGGCGATGTTCGGCGTTCGTTTGCTCACCCGCTGGATGTCCTGGAGGGTGAATTTGACCCCGGCCTCGGTGGCCATCGCCAGCAGGTGCAGCACTGTATTGGTCGAGCCGCCCATGGCCATATCCAGGGCAAAGGCATTTTCAAAGGCCTTCTTGGTCAGGATGCTCCGGGGAAGCAGGGGCCAGGTGTTCTTGCAGCCCTGGCTGTCCCACTGTTTGACCATTTCGACCAGGCGTCTGGCAGCCCGTTTGAACAGGTCCATTCGGGCAGGACTCGTTGCCAGCAACGTGCCGTTGCCCGGCAGGGCCATCCCGATGGCCTCGGAGAGGCAGTTCATGCTGTTGG
>CAZOVB010000015.1:48427-90437 GCA_964583095.1 uncultured Planctomycetaceae bacterium | reverse complement strand
GAAGCCCTGGCTGCAAGGCCAGGGCATACTCCCGCAACGACCGATGCCACACGCCCCCCGGCGGATGCCGCGCCCCGCCTGCCCCCCCAGCGCGGGTGCCACGGACCTGCGAAGCAACTCCGTGCCTCATGAGGGGCCGGACATGCTTTCAAGCAGCCAGATACGGGTTTTCAGGTTTGGATACGAATGTCACAATCGGCATGAGTCAAATAGTTCCTAAGGCGTTCCCCGATATCCAGCCATTCCATGAGGGGCCGTTGAGTATCCCCTGTGGATCGCGTACAATCGCGCCTGTTCCAGTCGATTCATAGCGCAGCAGCAAGGCAAAACAATGGGCAAACAAGCTGACATTCCGACTTTTGACAAGACCGCGAAGGAGAGGGTCTTGCGGGAGTTCGCGCCGCCTGCCCTGCGCAGTCTTGAGGAATCCCAATCGGCCATTCCCAAGCTGGCCAAGGATGACCTCGCGGTCGGGGATATCGAGGCGGTCTTGCCGACACTGCCCACGATGCACGAAATGCGACGGGCCGATGCTCGCGAACTGGACTTCCTGCCGGCCGAAAGCGTCCACCTTGTTCTTACGTCGCCGCCATACTGGACGCTGAAGCAGTACAACGAGAGCGACGCCCAACTTGGAAGCGTGGACGACTACGAAGCCTTCCTGGCCGAAATCGACCGCGTTTGGTCGCACTGCTACAGGGCACTTGTGCCGGGCGGGCGGCTGGTATGCGTTGTCGGCGATGTCTGCTTGTCTCGACGCAAGAACAACGGCAGGCATACGGTAGTTCCCCTGCATGCATCCATTCAAGAGCATTGCCGGGAAATGGGCTTTGACAACCTGGCCCCGATTATCTGGCACAAAATCGCCAATGCCACCCTTGAAGCGTCCGGCAACGGGGGCGGGTTCCTTGGCAAGCCTTACGAACCCAACGCGGTAATCAAGAACGACATCGAGTTCATCCTGATGGAGCGAAAGCCGGGAGGGTACCGAAGCCCCGGATTCCTCGAGCGTGCTTTCAGCGTCATCCCCGACCAATTGCACAAGTTGTGGTTCAGACAGATCTGGGCGGACGTGCCCGGGGCTTCGACGCGAAACCACCCGGCCCCATTCCCGGTCGAGCTGGCAACCCGCTTGATTCGCATGTTCAGCTTTGTGGGCGATACGGTCCTGGATCCCTTCCTTGGTTCGGGAACCACCGCCCTGGCCGCATGGCAGACCGGAAGAAACAGCGTTGGAGTGGAAGTCGATAGCGACTACATGAAGCTCGCCGAACGCCGGTTCCGCAAACACGCGAATACCTTGAGCAGCCACCACCGGCTTGAGATTGTCCAATAGGGAGCGGCAACATGGCAGTAGACATTTCTGCCTTGGATCGAACCATGCCCAAAGCCGTAAAGCACTTCTGGAAGGCGCGAGTGCGGGCGGCCGGAACTCAGAAAACACGGGGAACCGCCGACCAAGGCAATCGGGCTGGGGTGACCGCCGGCAAGAACATGGACGGTTTTGTGGCGATCGTTCGGGAGATAATCCTGGACAATGGCGTTGCCAAGGCGGACGTGTTCTCCGATGGGCGTTCCGAAGTCACGGTTCCGGGTTTCTATCGCCCCACCAAGAACTGGGACTTGCTTGTGGTGAGCAAGAGCCGGCTTGTAGCAGCGATCGAATTCAAGTCACAGGTGGGGCCGTCCTTCGGAAACAACTTCAACAACCGTGTGGAAGAAGCCCTTGGCAATGCAGCCGATTTGAACACAGCCTTCTGCGAAGGCGTATTCGGCCAAAGCCCCAAGCCCTTCGTGGGATACTTCTTTGTCCTGGAAGAATGCCCGAAGTCAAGTGCCCCGGTGAAGTTCACGTCGCCGCACTTCGCGGCCAGGCCTGAATTCGAAGATACCAGCTATGCGGCACGTTACGAAATTCTGTGCCGAAAACTGGTGCAGGAACAGCTTTACGACGCAGCCGCCCTGGTCCTGACCAACCGGGAATCGGCCTCGACCGGAGCGTTTCGAACCGCAAGCGAGCTGACAAGCCCTCACCGCTTCGCTGCTACGCTCGCCGGGAAGATTGCGGCCATTGTGGCGTAAGGGGGCAGGGGCGTAAGTGAGCTTCCGGACGATCCCGTCCGGGTCGATCCGGCCTACGACGCAGCCGGCAGCATGGTCTCGGGCCCCAAGCCGGGAAGCGAGACGGCCGAAACGGGCTTTGAGGCTTGGATACGAATGTCACACTCGGCATGAGTCAAATAATTCGTAAGGCGTCCCCCGATATCTCCGGTCGAGTAACAATGTATGGCTCGTGGGAACAACAGAGTCTGTACTTGTGAGGCATGTTCCTTGTGGAGAGACACAGATCAATGCATACTAACATTGGCAAGATACTGGAGAATCGTGAGGAATGGCACGAATTGTTAACAACGTTTCCCCGGATACGCTGCGCGATCCGCGGCTAACGACTCTCACCCCTCCGGGGTGCGAATAACCACCGGCTCCTCGCTTGCATCCGGCAATTACTTCACCCAGGGCAGATCCGATCCCAACGCTCTGGGCTGACCGCTCCCACCCCGGAGGGGGTGCGAATAACCACCGGCCCGTGATGGTTCCCACCCCGGATGGGGTGGGATTGAGTAGCCCCGGATCGCGGAGCGCATCCGGGGGCAATGAGCGTAGATCCTCTTCCCTTCCACCCCGGACGGGGTGGCAAGGAGAAGCGTAAATGAGACAAAGGAGGGACAGTCACCGAGAAATTATAAGTAACTTAAATGCAAATTGTTACGAACTGATGATATGGCACGAAAGAGCCGGCAGGAGCATTCGCGAGTGGTCGATGGCCAGACGCTGGATGTTCAGTACGGCTACGGGATCTCCGGGGCGGGCAATGCGAAAAACTTCCGGGGGAATTCCGTTACCTATCCCAACGCCCGGGAGCCCACTGCCAGCCAACGATGGGAGAGGGAGACGCTCTGGGACCTGGGCTGTCGCACTGGCCCGAAGGGAGCCGAGAAGGACGAGAAAGAGCGTGTCGGTAGTCTTGGAGGTGGCGCCTCGACAGCCCCGACTGATACACAGGTAGCTCTGCGATTTCAGCCGGGGCCGGGGAGGGGTTGGGTCAGCTTCCGCTGATTTCCTTGGCGTCGTGGTCGGAGAGGATACTCTTGATCGAATCCTCGTCGTCGGCCTGCTTTGTCTCGATGGCCACCACGACCGAACCCTTTTCCAGGGCGTCCTGGACGTGTTTGACTTCGTGTTCGGAGAAGCCCAGGCCAATCAGTACGCCGATGGCACGACCGACGATGAGCCCGCCGGCTCGCAGCGCTTCTGCTACGCCAATGGCTGAGGCGCCTCTTTTCCGGTAGAAATCCCTGCCGGTCAAAGCGAGAAGAGGCCCTTGTCCACAGCGGCGCCCGCGTGCAGGACACCTGCTTTACCTTACCGGGGTTGTAGCACCCGCCCCGCATTCGACCCGGCAGGGCTGATCTCAGGGCTGTTCCTCCTGCTCCGAAACGGAAGCATCGGAGGGTTGATCCTCACCGTTGACGATTCGGGTCGAGAGCCGATAGACAGCCGAGATGGGCCCGGCCACCATTTGGCGAATCCCCGGCACGGTCCCGATGGATCGAACGGTGGCGAAGGTTTCATTGAACAGTTCCTGACGGACCACTTTCTCCTCTACCTCGCCCTCCTCGGCCACTCCGCGCAGGAACCGCAGCGAAAACAACCCAAACAGAAAGGCCAGGAGGAACAGAAAGTCCAGGGCCCGCAGATTCACCGCGTAGACGTTGAGGGCCCGGTCGGCCTGGGTCCAGTTGAACTGGAGGCTCAGCTCGCGCGTGGCGAAGAAGTCGGCGAAGACCCCGGCCAACATGGGAGCCACCGCGCCGGTGACCGCCCCGGCCAGGCCGTAAACGGTCATGTACGAGTGTGCCTGGCCGGTGGGCGAAAGCTTCAGGGCGATATTGGCCGTGGCGAGGCTGACACCTGCAACCGACATTCCCGAGAGGACATGAATGCCAAAGAGCATCGGGATTGTCAGGATGTGCCTCTCGGGCAGGGTCGTAAAGGTCCAGAGCAGGATCGAGAGCAAAAAGAGCGGGCCGCTGATACGCAGCACGGACTTGTTGGAGTACCGATCGGCCAGTCGTCCCCAGATACGAAGAAACACGAGGTTGGTCACCTGGCTGGTCACCACGAGCAGGGTGACCATGCTCAGCGGCAGGCCGATCCGCTCGAGCAAGTAGACAATGAAGAACGGCCCGGCGAGGTTGATCGCGAAATTCCAGAAAGCGATGTACTTGAGCAGGCCCTGGAAGTTTCGATCCCGGACCGGCTTGACCAGCAGGTTGTAGAGAGGCTGTCTCTCCTGCGTGGGCATCCGGGGCTCGGGGAGTTTCAGGATGGCCAGGAGTCCTGCCAGTCCAAAGACAAGGCCGATGGCGAAAAGAATGGAATAGGCCGCCAGCGGATTCTCCGGGAACCAGGCTTTCCAGGAATCCACGAAGAAGCCCCCCAGCAGGGTGAATCCGAGGGCGAAGACGGTCCCCAGGACCATCCGGGTGGAGAACAACCTGCCCATTTTGGACTGGGGAACGACGTCGCGGATCAGCGAATTCCAGGCCGGTCCGGCCGCAGCACCGGCCAGGGCCGCCACGAAGAGCCATTGCATCAGGAAGGTTACGCCACGATCGACGAACAGCAGCGGGATCAGGAGGATCAGCACCCAGAGCAGTCGGGAGACCCCGGCGGCAAAGAAGACGATCGCCCGGCGCCGAGGAACCTTCTGGACCAGGTACAGCCCGGCCAACTGGGCGAACTGACTGAGAAACCCGATACTGGCCAGGAGTCCCACTTCGTAATTGGAAGCCCCCAGGGCGATGGCGAAGGCGGCCAGGAAGGGCCCGCCCTGGAGCGTAGCCATCGAGGACGAGCAGATTCCATCGGCGATCAGTCCCCGCCCGGCGCGGTGATAGTCCGCCTCGGCAAGGGATGGCTGGGTCCGCAAAGCGCTTCCCAGGATCTTGCGGATCATGACGGTATTCCTTTCGTGCAAGGATGCCAGGCCGGCGGGTTCCTTGGATTGCGGGTATTATAGAGGGCTTTTTGATCCGAACTGCCTGGCCGAGTCTGCCCAGGGGGCCTCGGCAGCCCGGTTGCAGGAGAGGGGGCTTGGGCGCCTTGACCTCGATTCCCGGATATTTGGCTTGACCCGGGCGGGGCCCGGCGCGACATTTAACATGGAGGGACCTGTTCTTATCGAAACCACGGGCGCGATGCGCAAGGGAGGTGCAGAAATGAACAATACTCAATCCGCCATTGGGCCCCGATTCGGGGCAAAGGCACACCTGGCTGCCTGGCTGGGAGCGACAGGCGTTCTGCTCTGGGCCTTCTCTGCAGGCCAGGCGGTCACCTTTGACCTGGATTACGACCGGTACCCCTACGAAGCCCCGAGCTGGGACCCCCACGGCAGCACGCTGACGGATCATTTCGAGGCGGCTGCGGCCTTGTGGAGTGATATCATCAAGGATTCCCACGAAATCCGCGTCCAATACCAGTGGGAAGAACTCGATGACGCAGCGGCCAGTACGATCTGGCACATCTCGGAGAAGCACTACTTCGATACCAACGGCAACGGCATCAACGACAGTTCGGTCGAACGCATCGTCAACTGCACGATCCGGGTCGATCCCACCATATCCTGGTGGGTCGATCCCACGCCCTGGGACCACAGCGAGTTCAACGACCCGATTTCAACCATCTATCGCGACCACACCGACACCAATCCGGCCGAGCCGGCCTATGCGGGCTTTCCCCCCGACCTGCTGGAAGTCTCGTGCGATATGACGCCCATCTCCCACACCGGACGGGACCTCTACACCACGATCATCCACGAATTCGGCCACGCATTGGGCTTCAACATGGCCTCGACCGACATCGACCCTCCCTATCCCCTGCCGTCGCACATGGTCTGGGGGGCGGATGTTTCGATCCACGATGAACGCCACCAGGGCGACCAGAACCGAGGCCATATTGACGTCCCCCGCGCCCTGATGTCCTACAACCGGGTCTCCCAGAACCGGACGCTTCCCTCGGCCAGCGACGTATTGCCGATGGCGACCTTCTGTCACTGGACCCAGATCGACCTGCCCCGCAAGGACTTCATGCACGTCGACGGGGCCGAGGCCTACTGGGACCACCGCCTCAACTGGTCCGGCGCGCGGGTCCCGGACGCCCAGGACGTCGTTTACATCCGCAGCGGAGACGACGTGATCGTCCACTGGGACGCCGAGGCCAAGTCCGTCAGCGTTTCCGACGGCAGCCGTCTGACCGTCACCGGCAACCAGGTGCTGCGCCTGGAGGAGTTGAACATCGCATCCGGCAGCGCGTTGAAGCTTCGCTGGTCCGGCTCGCGCGTGGAATTCCTCGACCCAGCCACGGGGGCCCCTCTTTCGTCGCCGAGACTGACCCTCTCCGGCTCGCTGGAGATGGCCAACCAGGGCAGGCAGTCGCTGGGCTCCCTGACGATTCAGCACGAGACTCCCGGGGCAGGCACGGCGCCTCATCTGCACATGGCCGAGGATGCGATACTCTCCCTGGTCAATGAGTTGAACTTGCTTGGCGGGGCCGAGGCGGATATCTCCGATTCCGACATCCTTATTACATCGCCAGCCCGGGCCGAGGTGAATCTCAACGGCCCGATGACGCTTCGCGACGGCGCGACCCTCAGCACTCGCAGCCTGAGTCTGACGACCGATGACGGGATTGCTCCGAACCTGGAAGTGCTCTCGGCAAGTCGTTTCACGGTCACCGATGACGGGGGTTTCGTGGAGACCCTCCTTCCGGGCGGAGCTGCGATCCGGATCGACAATACCGGCAGCGAGTTCTCGCTGGCCCATGATCTGCGCAGCCTGGGAACGGTTTCGATCCAGCACGGCAGCATGCACGTGCGGAACATGGAGGTCGAATCGGGTGCCGAACTCCTGATCGACTACGGCGGGCAACTCCGCCTTGTCGGCGATGCAGGGGACGGGGAACTCACACTCCGACGCGGCTGCCTGGCGCAAATCCAGCATAACGGCTCGGTGATCGAGGCCAATGACATCCAGCTCTACACGTCGATGGACGTCCTTGGCGCAGCCCGGCTCCAGACCGGCGTCCTGCGTCTCAACGCCTGGACCGGCGATGACAGCTCCCCCATCACGCTTACCCTGGCCGGGGCCGGCAACGTCCTCCAGACCGACCGGCTGAACCTCAAGAGCAGCCCGAGCCATTCGGCCGGCGTCGTGCACACCAGCGGACTTGCCACGGTCAGCCAGGATATGGAAATCGAATCGGCCCCCGCGACCTCCCGCTACCAGCTCGGGGGAGGGAGACTGACCGTGAACCGGGATCTTCGCATCCGGGATGCTGCCACCTTCCAGTTCGACCTCAACGACGGCACGTTCGAGCTTGCCGCGCTGGATATCCAGGGCACGGGGCAATTCCTCCTGAATCTCAACGGCGGGCTCTTCGATCTCGATGCCCTGCCCGCTTCGGGCATCGGGCAGATGACGCTGAACCTCAACGGCGGGGAGTTCTTCTTCGGTACCCTCGGCCCCTGGCGGCTGGGCCAGGTGAACGTAGCCACAATCCCGGACGAGACCGTCAATCAGCCGGCCCCGACTCGGGAGTTGCTCATGACGTCCCTGACCGTGGGCCAGACCGGAGACGGCAGCCTCACCCTTACCGGTCCAACGGCTGTTCGAGGCCCGCTGGTGGTGGGCCGGCAGAGCCAGGCCCGGGGAGAACTGATCTTCTCCCCGCTGGATTCCTGGACGCTGCTGGAAGCCGAGAGCCTCCAGGTGGGCCCCGACGGGTATGGCAGCGTCACGCAGACCAACGGATATGTCGACGTCGACGAAGACGACGCACTGACCATAGGCCGGGGCGTCTACAACCTCCAGGGAGGCAGACTCCAGACGCAGACCACCCTGGTGGGGACCAAGTCCGGCCGGAATGCCTCGCTGCACCTGGCCGGGGGCAGGCACGACGTGGACACGTTGCGGATCGGGCTCTACGGACTGGCCGCTACCTGCCGGATCGATTCGGGCCGCCTCGATGCGGGGCAAATCGTCGTCGGCGACCTTCGCCAGGGCTCTGTCATCCAGAACCACGGCACAACCGATGTGGCGCGCAATCTGCAAGTCGGCAAGGCCGACGGACTCTACGGCAGCGTGGAGATGAACAACGGGTTCATGAACATCGCAGGTCACCTGGAAATCGCCCCTGGGCTCAACGGCCGGGGGAACTTCCTCTGCAACGGCGGCTCGATCTCGGTCCACGGGAACCTGCTTGTCGGAGAAGGCAACGATTCGATCGGACGTTTCGAGGGCTACGAATCGCTGGACGTGGACGGGGACATTTCCATCGGAGCCGGGACCAACGCCCAGGCGGACTTCCGCATCGAAGGCTCCGCAGGCTCTTGGCCAACCCTGGACGTGGGAGGGGGCATCCGCATCGCCGGCGGAACCGACAGCCGGGCCGACTTCTACATCGTCGGGCAAGGCTCCAACGGGCCCACGCTCTGGCTGACCGACGGCATCATCGACATCGGCTCGGGCGGCAACGGAACACTCCACCTGGCCGGCGGAGGAATCCGGGCGGTTCGCAACCTGGCCGGGAAGTACGATTCCTACCTGAAGGTTCAGCCCGGATCGAGCCTTCGCGGCTTCGGACGCGTGGAGATCCCCGTCATCAATACCGGCCTGGTTTCAAACGACAGCAACATTCCGCTGACGTTGATGGAGGAAATCAGCGGTGATGGCTTGTACCAGACGCTGGCTCACCCGGCCAACTTTCAGGAAGGTCGAATCGAGTTCTGGAACGGCGGGCAGGTCACCGGGGGGATCCTCAGTGACGGCCGCGTCTCGGCCTTTTCCTCCAGCTCCACCTTGCGCGTGAAGGGACCGATCCGCGGCTCGGGCGTCTTTGAAGCGGTCGGCCAGGTGGAGACCTCCGATCTGGTGGACATCGCCCAACTGCGGGTTACGGGCAGTCTGCGGCAGGTCTCCGGCAGGACCGCCCCCGGCCTGCTCCAACTGGAATGGGGAACCTATACGATGGACGCCGGCAGCCTCGAGACCACCAACCCCTCCATCGGCGGGACCTTCCAGCTCAACGGCGGGCAGGTGCGCATCGACGACCGACTGACCATCGGGCCCGAAGGCGGGTTCTCCGCCGCGATGGGAACGCTCAGCCTGGCTGGAGGATCGCTGCACGTGGCCGGCGACCTGCAGGTCGGCGCAGACAGCGACCCGGCCATGCCCGTGCCCGGCACGTTGCGATTCACGACCCCCGATCCGGTAGTCACCGTCGAGGGCGACCTTGTCCTGACCTCCTTCGCGACTCTCGAGACGGTCGAGGGGGCGACGATTTACCTCTCCGGTTCGAACGTGATCAACACCAGCCAGAACGCCGAGGCGCTTTCGGGGCTTTCGCAGCTCACGCTGGACTTCGCCGCGGACGGATCGGTGCTGGATACGCTGGAGGTCGCCGGGGACCCCGAGGACGATTTCGAGAAGAACTTCGCCCTGGCAGGGCTGATCCTGCGCAGCAGGACCCGCCTGCAACTGGTGGATCGGGTGGACAACACCGGCGCCGCTGCGCTCGAAGCCCTGCTGGTCGGTTCGCTGAAAATCCTGGACGAAGCGACGCTGGACCTCAACGGCCTGAGCCTGCTGGTGGAGGATTCGGGCCCGGGCGAGATTCAAACCTGGATCGACGAAGGCGTCCTCTTTAATTCCGCCACCACGCGAATCGACCTGAGTTGGGACAGCGCAAGAAACTGCACACTGGTCGCCTCCGCCCCGGTCCCCGAGCCCGCCTGCCTCCTGCTTCTGGCCCTGGGGGCGATGAAGATCGCTGCCTGTCGAAAAGATCGCCTCGCCTGAGGCATGGGCAGATACAGCCGCGAGCGGATGCAGTCCCTTGAGCCCTGACTTTGGCTGTGACCAGGTCAGTCTCCCCCCACTTATCGCGCCTTGCGACCGGGCCGTCACATTCACGCCTGGGGCTTGGCCAGACCGCGCTGCCTTTCGCAATGTTTCACAAGACTTGGCGTTTAGCAAAACATGCGGTATCCTGTTGGGTGGTGGGGGTTTCACAATCGGCAGGGAAAAGGCCTTACATGCAGGAGTCGCCGATGCGTCCGGAAAGTCAAAACGTTACGCAGGAGCCTGAGAACTCCACCGGTCCCCTCTCGGACCTGGTGCCGATCAACCGCTGGTCCCTGCCGCTGGGCAGATTCTTCCTCTGCGGGGGGCCTTGCAGTGCGGAATCCCGCGAGCAACTGCTGACCACCGCCCGGGCGCTGCAGAAGTACCCGATTTCCTTCTTCCGGGCGGGCATCTGGAAGCCCCGGACCCATCCGGGGACCTTCGAGGGGCACGGCATCAAGGCGCTGCCCTGGCTGAAGGAAGTCCACCAAGAGACCGGCCTGCCCGTCGGCGTGGAAGTCGCCTCCCCCGCCCATGTCGAGGCCTGCCTGGCCCACGAGATCGACCTGATGTGGATCGGCGCCCGCACGACCCCCAACCCCTTTGCAGTACAGGACATCGCCGACAGCCTGCGGGGAGTGGACAAGCCGGTCCTGGTCAAGAACCCCGTCTCGCCGGACCTGGGCCTCTGGATCGGTGCGGTCGAACGCTTCTACAACGCCGGCGTCCGGAAGCTGGGAATCATCCACCGCGGCTTCGCCGTGGCTGAATGCGAAAGGTACCGCAACCCCCCCCTCTGGCGGATCCCCATCGAGTTCAAGCGACGCTTCCCCCAGATCCCCATTCTCTGCGATCCGAGCCACATGTGCGGCCGGGCCGACATGATCTACCCGGTGGGCCAGGAGGCATTGGACCTGCTCTACGACGGGCTGATGGTGGAGGTACATGCCAACCCGGCCGAGGCGTTGAGCGATTCCAAGCAGCAGCTCACCCCCGACCAGTTCGGCCAGATGCTCAAGAAGCTCAAGATCCGCACCAGGGACAACCCGGATCGCCAGTATCAGACGCGGATGCAGCAGCTTCGCCGGCAGATCGACGAAGTGGACGAACGCATCCTGGAGTATATCCGCAAGCGCATGGACATCGCGCAGGTGATCGGCGAATACAAGCGATCCAACCGTGTCAGCACGCTTCAGCCCGAGCGGTGGAAGGATGTCTTGGCCAGCCGCGTCCAGCGAGGCGTCGAGAAGGGCCTGTCCCCCGAGTTCCTCACACACCTGCACGAGATGATCCACGAAGAGGCCATCCAGTGGCAGGAAAAGCCCCTGTTCAACGGCAAGGAATAGTCGCGCAGAGATTGCAGGCTTGGAATCCCCGGGTGCAGGGGCGGACAGAGCCTGGCCGGGGCAGTATCGGGATCGAACATCCTTAAGATTATACCCTGTATACACTTATGAGTGTCTCGGCTGGCCGTGAACACTGGCACAGCCTCGCCCCCCGGCTATTTGACGCCCAAGGTTCGCTGCGGGTTCCCGGCCATAAAGCGGAATTCTCGGTATTTTCCCCATTGTCTCTGAGTGACGCCACAGACGACCGAGCCGCCTATGAAGTCTGGCGCGACGCAATGTGGATCAGCTCCGCCACCGTCCGGGCCAGTTGCTCGGCCGTGAAAGGTTTGGCCAGGAGCGGCGGATGTTCGCTGCTGCTCTGGAAGTTCCGGACGGCCTCTTCGGAGTAGCCCGAGATCCACAGGACCGGCATCTCGGGCGCAAGCCGGGCCGCGTGGCGGGTCAGTTCCGGGCCGTTCATGTCGGGCATGACCACATCGATGATGGCCAGGTTGAACTCCCCGCCCTGCTGGAGCAGCTCCAGCGCCTCGGAAGGTTTGCCGCAGTAGGTCACCGCGTAGCCCAGGGATTCCAGCACGCGCCTGGCATAGCCAGCCACACTCTGCTCATCGTCGACCAGCAGGATATTGCCCTGGCCGGCGGGGAGGTCCTCGGCCGAGGTGGACTTGAATGTCTCGTCGGGCTTCTGTCGACAGCGGGGCAGGAGCATATCGATCCGCGTTCCCTCCCCGGGGCTGCTGTTGGGAACAATGGTTCCGCCGTGGCTCTTGATGGCCCCGTAGACCACCGACAGGCCCAGACCCGTCCCGCGACCGCGCTGCTTGGTGGTGAAGAACGGATCGAAGATCTTCGAGAGGGTCTCGGCGTCCATCCCCACACCGGAGTCCGTGACGCTGAGCTTGACATACGAGCCCGGGCCAAGGTCCTCCACCTCCTGCTGGAGAAGGCTCCGGCGGTCCAGTTCCACCGGCTGAATTTCAAACCGGATGCTTCCCTTGCCCTCGATGGCGTCGCGGGCGTTGAGGGCCAGGTTCAACATCACCGACTGCAACTGCGTCGCATCGCCCCGGACCACCATGGGTTCTTCGGGGATATCGGCGACAATTTCGATGCGCTTCTCGATGCTGCGGCTGAGCAGCCCGACCGTTTCTCCCAGCAGATCCCGCAGATCGATGTTCCGCTTCTCCATCGGGCCTTGCCGGGCGTAGGTCAGCAATTGGCTCGTCAGGTCCGACGCTCGCGTCGCAGCCTCCTGGATCTCCCGGGCAAGCTGCCCCCAGTCCTCGGGAGGTTGCTCGCAGCAGCAGAGTATTTCCGCATTGCCGCCGATGACCGTCAGGAGGTTGTTGAAGTCGTGGGCGACGCCGCCGGCCAACTGCCCGATGGCCTCCATCTTGCGGGCCTGGCCCAGTTCACGCTCCAGGCGGACGCGGTGCGTCACGTCGCTGGAAAGGCCCACCATCCCGATCACCTGCCCCTTTTCGTCCCGCAGCGACAACTTGCCCAGGATGAAAACCGACTCCCCGCCCCGGTCCTCCACGGTGCGTTCCAGGTCGATGATCTCCTCGGCCGGTTCCTCCAGGGGCGTCTCGATCTGGTTGAGCCGAATGCCCCCGTCGCCCGTCAGGCCGGCCAGTTCCTTTCGCGTCTTGCCCAGGGCCAGTTCCGGATCCGACAACTGCATCTGGCGGGCGAACTCCCGGTTGGCCCCGAGATACCTGCCCGCGATGTCCTTCCACCACACCGCGTGGGGAATGTGGTCGATCACGTGACGCAGCAGCCCGCGCTGGCGAAGAAGCTCCCGTTCAGCCCGGCGACGCCCGGCAATGCTGATCGAGAGCACAACCACAGCCCCGAGCAGTCCGGTCACCACCAGCACGACCGTCCAGACCATGCTCCTGTATCGCTCATAGAACGATCGTTGGCAATTCAGCAGCACCGAGCCGGCTGGCACTTCCTCCGGGTCGATACCGAAGGCTTCCAGTCTGCTTGCGTCGAACATATACACCGTCGGGCTTTGACGATTGATGGGAAGCTGATCCACCGCTGTCCCTGAGAGGATCTTCCGGGCCATGCTCGCGGCGATCTTGCCTCCAAGGCGTCCGCTGGTAGTCTTGCCCCCCACCGGGCCATGTCCCATGAACAACTCAGCATGAGTGTATACAGGGCGCGGGGACGTTGCGGCAATCGCCTCGGCGGTCCGAATGGGCTCCAGGTACTGCCCGTTGGCATCCAGGAAGAAATCCAGCAGGAGCACGAGGGTTTTCTCATCGGCCCGGGCGAGCCGATCCAGCACCTGCCCAAGCGTCATGTCCCCGCCGAAAAGATACTCGAACTCGATGCGGTCGGTATACGCCTGGGCTTCGCGCTGCGTATGGGCCAGGTTGGCCAGTCCCGTGGAGGTCTTGTCGCAGATTACCAGGATCCGGTTGCTCTCCGGGTGCAGACGCGTCATCAGCGCCAGGTTGCTCTTGATGTCCGGCTCTTCGACGATACCCGTGATGAAGGGGCGCCGGCCCAGCATCGAGTCGGAGAAATTGTTGACCCCGCAGAAGACGACCGGCACGGCCGGGAACAGTTGCCCCTGGCGTTGAACCATGAACGCCAGGGCATTGTTGTCGGTGGTGATAACCACATCAGGCCGGGCGTCGGCGTATTTGAGCTTCAGCAGCTCTGCGACCTTGTTCAGATAGGCCGGCGCGTTCCCCATGCGCTTGGTATCGAGATACTCCACGCTCACGCGCAGATCGCCCAGCGGGGGGAAGATGTCGAAGACGCCTTCGGTGGCCAGATCCGTAGCCGGCATGCCCCGGTGATACGAGTTGATCACCAGCACATGCTTGTCCTCGGGCACATCGGCCAGGGATGTGGACGCAGCAAACATCAGCCCCAGAGCGGCCGGTAAACAGCACGCAAAGCGGCGAAAAGCCGAGACGGGAAGTGGGGAAGCTTTCCTCATACAGTACCAAGGCGTCCGGGGATCTACGGCCATATTGAAGCGATGACGGCGAAGAATCAAGAAGATCTATCGGGTTATTGCAGTTTGCCTCTACTGCTCTTAGCGGGAATGGAACGAGCCGGTCCTCTTATCTGATCGGCAAGTCCCCGGCCGATCTGCGAAGCGCCCGGGGCCCCAGGCCGAATCGCTTCTTGACCGCCCGTGACAGGTACGTCGGATATTCGTACCCGCACCGTGCGGCAATATCCGGCAGGGGCAGGTTGGTCTCCAGCAGGAGCTTGCGGGCCCGGTCGAGCTTGACCCGGCGGATCTCCTCGCCCAGCGAATGGCCGAAACGGGCCGAGAATCGCCGCTCCAACTGTCGCCGGCTCAGCGGGATCTCGGCCATCACATCCTTTACACGGATCCCCTCGCACGCCCGATCACGAATGAACGCCACCGCCCGGTGCAGGTCCGGGTCTTTGATGGCGAGCGTATCGGTCGACTGACGAACGACTACCTCTCGTGGCTCCAGAATGCGGGTCCACTCGGCCTGGTCGCCTCCGCCGACGCGCCGGAGCAGCATTCGCAGTGCTTCGTATCCCATCTGCTCCTGGCCCGGATCGACGCTGGATATCGGCACCGAAGCGTGCTCACACTGCATCTCGGTATTGTCCACCCCCAGCACGGCCAGGTCGCCCGGGACATCAATACCCAGTTCCATGGCGATCTGAATCACCCTCGAAGAAACCGTGTCGGAGCAGGCCATCAACCCGCAGGGCCTGGGCAAAGAAGCGATCCAGCTTCGCAGCCTGGGCGAGTTGACCTCCAGATAGTCGTGCCGTTTGTCCGAACCCTTGCCCCGGGCAAAGACCAACGTTTCGTGCCCATCCTCGGCCAGTTCGGAGACGAATCCTTCCTCTCGTTGGCGGCTCCAGACGTGATGCGTTCCGGCAAAGGCAAAACGGTCCAACCCGAGCTGCTGGAGGTGCCCAGCCCCCATCCGCCCGACTTTCACGTCGTCCATTCGCACCGAGGGTACGAGGGATTCGGGCAGGTCGCCAAAGAGATTCACCACCTCCAGGCCGGTCTTGAGCAACCTGCGCATGTCCCGCGGGGTGATCGTATAGGAGACGATCCCCACAGGCTCCTGCTGTCGGACCAATCGGATTGCCTCCTCCACCCGGCCACGGCAGAGCACGACCCGCAACGGGCCGTGCCCGTCGGCGCAGGTGACGATCCCCCTGACCAGCCGCGCGGTGGTGAACGGACTGGGGTCGGGAATCCACGCCAGCACACACGGAGTGGTGTTTCCAGTTGTCGTCTTTGGCATGTCGCAATTGTATATCTTTTTTACGCCCTTGTCCATGCCTTTGCCGGTTTTCCAGCGTATAGTAAGCGGTGAGGTGAGAAAGCCGAGGTGGCTTCTCCACAGCCAAACCCTTCTAAGAAAGGCAGGAGGTAGTAATCATGAAGAGAATTTTGACAATGGCAGTAACGGTCCTGACGTTTGCTGGACTCGCATCGGCGGATCCACTGGTCGATCTGGATTTCGGAACCGGCTCTTTTGACGGTACCGTGGATACGTCGCGAAGTGAGTCGGGCGGTGAGATCTCCTTCGATATGACCACGCCGATGTTTGCCTCGGGCGACTATGCTTCCGCCCCGACCAACGGCATCTTTTACGGCGGCATGGCCAGCAGTGTTGACGGAGGCGGCAACAGCAAGGGCGTCTACGAAGGCAAGGATTCAAGTCCCGATTTCGTGCAGATCGGCGTAGGTTTTAATGGCACCAGTGGGACCAGCATGGAATTCGCAGCCGCCGGGGTGTGGAAGAAGGAGGATTTCCTCTCCGGATTCGACACGTCCCAGGCCGACCTCGAGTCTCTCTCGGTGAACATCACCAGCAACACGGGACTCTCGGGCATGGTCACCCGCTGGATGGTCCAGATCGGCAGTGAGTTCTATGTCTCACAGGAATCGCAGGAGAACGCCGGGTTGTTCGAGACCAACGATTTCACGAGCTCCAACTGGGCTCCCATTGACCTCTCGGCCGGCATGCTCGCCACCCACGGCAGCTTCAGCGAGCTGGCGATGAATGACGTCCAGGCCGTCGGTTTCTACATTCGATACGATGGCGACGCTCAGACGCGATTCCTTCCGGCGTTCGATTCCTTCAGCGCCGCTGCGGTCCCCGAGCCGACCAGCATCGTACTTCTGGGCCTGGGCGGACTTGCCACGGTCATCCGTCGCAGACGCACCGGCTGAACCAGGACGACCTGACCGCGAAGTATCACAGCAGCGTCAGGCTGTATCAACACGGCCGGCCCTTCCTCCTCCGGGCCGGCCGTGTTATTCTTCCGTCTCTGCCCGTTCACCGAGGAAACCTTCGATGCCCGAGAAGAGCGTCTCCCAATACGCCGAACTGCTCAAGAGAACCCTCCCTGCCGACTACCGCCGGACGTTCCGCGAGGCCGGCGGGGCTCTGAACCATCCCTTCCTCGTTCCGGGCAGCGGGCAGTACAGCGACCAACTCTGGGACTGGGACTCGTGGCTGACCAATATTGCCCTGCGGCAGATAGTGCTCGACAGTGGGCAAAAGTCCGCCCTGGAGGAGATCCGCCCCTACGAGCGAGGCTGCATCCTCAACTTCGTCGATTGCCTCCAGCGCAATATCAAGTGGCTTGGATGGATGCCCGCCCTGCTGGGTCGCGACGGCGCGGAGATTCCCGAAGACCCCTTCACCGCCGGCGTTCATAAGCCCTGCCTGGCCCAGCACGCTGCCTTCCTGGTCCGCGCCGACGGCGGGGATATTGACTGGCTCCGAAAGGCCGACGGACTCTACGCTTGCCAGGCCCTGATGAACTACTTCCGCCTGCACCGCTACCACGAACCCACCGGCCTGTATCTGCTCCAGGGCGGGGGCGGCAACGGCGTGGACGACGATCCAACCAGCTTCCAGCGCCCGCCCCGTTCGTGTGGGTCCATCTCCCTCAACTGCATGATGCTCCGGGAGTACGAAGCCCTGATCTACCTGCTCAAGATGGCCCACATGCACGAGGTGGCCCGGGGATTCGAGACCGAGCGCGACCAACTCCGACAGGCCATACTTGAGCACTGCTGGGACGAGCGCGACGGTTTCTTTTACAGCGTGGATCTGAATCTGCAGGATTACCCGCCCGGATCCTGGGCCAACTCCGGCCGACGCCGACACTGGCACTGCCTGATCATGCGTATCGGCGTCTGGTCGGGCTTCCTGGCCATGTGGTCGGGCCTGGCCCGGCCCGAACAGGCGGAAAGGATGGTCCACGAGCACTACGCCAACGGGCGAACCTTCCACTGCCCCGCCGGCATTCGAACGCTCTCGAAGATGGAAAAGATGTACCGGGTCCGCGCCTCGGGCAATCCTTCCTGCTGGCTGGGACCCGTGTGGGGCATCGCAAACTACATGACCTTCCGAGGCCTGGTCAATTACGGCTTTGACGATGAGGCCAGGGAACTGGCCGAAAAGTCCATCCGCCTGTTTGGCCGAAGTATCGACCAGCACGGGCAACTCTTCGAGTATTATCAACCCGACAACGGCGAGCCCATTCTCAACCCCGGATTCCAGAATTGGAACCAGCTTGTGCTCAACATGATCGCCTGGCTTCAAGGCCGGGAAACCGTCAGCGAGTTCCACGAAGGTAACCTTTTATGACAGACAGGCGTCCCAACATCCTGCTGATCCTCTCGGACCAGTGGTCGGCCCGCGTGGCGGACGGGTCCCCGCGACAACACGGACCCAGAACGCCCTCGATCGACCGCCTGGCCCGGCAGGGCGTACGGTTCAATAATGCCTACTGCACGTTCCCGGTCTGCGCACCGGCCCGGGCGTCGATGTTCACCGGGGCCATGCCCACACAGACGCGCGTCATCGGCAACCCCAACAAAAACTGTCCCGATCCGCTGATCCCTCAAAACCTGCCGCGTCTGGGCGACCTGCTCTCGGGGGCCGGCTACCGCTGCGTGTACTACGGCAAGGATCATTCGGCCGGGGCGGCCGAGGCGGGAATGGAAGACTTCGGCTCGCGCCGCTTCGACGGGCCCGGCTTCCTGGTCGACGGTTCGCTGCTCGACGGCGTCTGGGCCCGCGACGCGATGGGCTTCCTCTCGCGCGACCACGACAAGCCCTTCTTCATGACGCTCTCCTTCGTCAACCCGCACGATATCTGCATGACGCCCCCGGGCGTCGATACGCCCTGCCGCACGACGGCCGATATCACCGACGCCCAGCGATGGGCCCACGACCACCTGCGGGGAGAGGAGCTTCCCCCCCTGCCCTTCAATTTCCAAGCCCCGGTCCCCGAGGCCATGGATGCCGGACTCAAGACCGGATCGGCCCCCGACTGGGACGAACTTCGCTGGCGACGCTTCCTGGGCACCTACTACCTGCTGATCGAGAACACCGACTGGTGGATCTCCCAGGTGCTCCAGACGCTGGAAAACCGCGGCCTGGTTGAGGATACGCTGGTGATCTTCACCACCGATCACGGCGACCAGGCCGGGGCGCACGGACGCATCGGCAAGGGGTTGATGTTCGAGGAATCCACGCGCACACCGCTGATCTTTTCCCGCCCGGGTCACCTGAAGCAGGGCCTGGCCTGCGACGCCCTGGCCTCCGGAGCAGACCTGCTGCCCACGCTGTGCAGCCAGGCGGGAGTCGAGATTCCCACCGGCCTGGTCGGAGAGGACCTCAGCGGCGTACTGACCGGCGGGCCCGGACCCGATCGACCCTACGTCGCCTGCGAAACGCTCTACGGGCGTATGATCCGCTTTGACCGCTGGAAGTACGTCCGCGTCGAATACGACTCGGCCCGCAGCGAGATGCTCTACGACCTCGAAAAAGACCCCGCCGAGAGCCGGAACCGGGTCGACGACCCCAGTGTCTCCGACGCCCTTTGCCAGGGACGGGCATACTGCGAGGACTACTTCGCCCGCGTGGGAGGCGACATCGCCACCACCACGGGGTACCGCCGGACGCTCTATCAGCCGGGAAGCTGACGCGGCCTGTATCAGGGCTCGGCGTCGATATACCTCTTGGCCCGGGCCGTCGCGGACGCCCCACGCTCAGCCGGAGAAATCCCGCCCGCCCCGGAACTTCCGGCGGTAGGCAGAGCAGGTCAGACCCTTGCTGCGCTTGAGCAGTTCGTTCAGCCGGGCCGGCCGACCCAGGCCCGTCTGCCGCGCGATCCGCTCGATCGTCTCATCGGTCTGGCGGAGCATGCGGCAGGCGTTGGAAAGTCGAACGCGGTTGATCTCCTCCATGGGCGTTCGCCCGATGGCCTCCCGCATGGCCCGTTCCAGGGCGCGTCGGGAGATCGGCACGGCCTCGAGGATATCCTCCACGCCGATCGGCTCGTGGGCCCGCTGTCGGATGAACGCCAGCGCTGCCCGCAATGTCGGGTCCTTCACGGCCAGTACGTCGGTACTCTCGCGCTGCGTTACGCCCACCGGCTCGATCGGAACCGGCTCGGGGGCCACGCTTAGGCCCTGCATCATGCGATGCAGCAGTCGGGCGCCGTGGTATCCGCAGCCCAGATCGTTCTGATCCAGCGTCGACAGGCTGGGCGTGCAGAGCCGGGCGCGGAGTATGTCTCGACCCAGCCCGAGGATCGCCACGTCGTCGGGCACACTCAGGCCCAGCCGAAGACAGGTCTGGGCAACATGGATCGCCCCGGACATCGCCGATGCGAAGACCCCCACCGGCCTGGGCAGCGAGGAGATCCACTCGGCCAGGCCCCGGCGGAGCGAGGCGAATCTCAGCGACCCGCTGGTCCGCTCCAGATCGGTGGTGACCGACGCCCCGGCGCCGCTGGCTTCCTGGACAAATCCCTCCCCCCGGGCCAGGGCAAACGGCGCCCGGACCTCGTAGACAAAGGCCAGGTCCGTAAATCCCTTCTCCAGGAAGTACTCGGCCCCCATGCGACCCACGGCCCGATCGTCACATCGCACGTGTGGCACGCCTTCTATCGGCCTGCTGCCCCCGATGGCCACGACCGGAATCGATTGGCCGGCAAAATCCCGAAGCGCCGGCGAATAGCTGGAGGTCATAATCCCGTCGACGTTGCTGATTTCGGCCAGGAAGGCATCGAGTTCCAGGAATCCAGGCCGCAGAAGGATCTCCCATCCTCCCTGCGAGGCGGCGTAGGCTTCGATGCCCTCCAGCGCGTCGCGGTGGGTCAGATCAACCAGGACTCTGGCAGCGGAGGACGTCATCGGGGGTCTCCAATTCGCGGGCTCGGCAGGTCCCGCACCAGGCAAACTTTACAGCCTTGTTGGTGCTCGAACCAGCCCCTGGGACCAATCATCCGCAAAACCGGTGGTACTTGCCGCAAACCCGCGCAGACGCCCGAGCCACGCTGTGCGAAGATCATTGCAGTCAAGCGGTACACCAGAGGGGTGTATCGCAGGAATTTCCCTTTCATGCTCTCATGCAGGAGGCAAAGAAATGAAGCTTCGAAACACCGTAACGATCCTGGCGATCCTCTCCCTGACCATCGCCGCAAACGCCGCTATCGTCCAGACCAGCGAGAACAGCGGGGTGGTATCGGAAACAGATCCGATTGTAAGCACCTACGCCGGGGATATCTCCGCAGTCGATCTGATCAACGCCGGTCAGCCGTCCCTCAGCAGTACCGCCGTCGATGGATATCAGAGCCCGGCAGGCTTGAACGACGGCGCAGACGGCCTGGCCTGGGGTGGCTTTGACGCCCCGAACTCGGTCGATTTCCTCCTGGACACGGCCGCGAGCCCGGATGGATACAACGTGGACACGATTGTCGTCTTCGCCGGTGACAACAGGGTCAACAAGGCGGACCTGGAATTCAGCATCGAGTATCAGTCTGTCGGCAGTTCCGACTGGACGACCCTGGGTACCTGGGATTACGAGACGGGTTTGTCGACCGCGGATGGCATGACCGCCTTTTCCAAGGTGACCCTGGCCGATGATCAAGGCGCTGCGATCATGACAGGAATTCAGGCGGTGCGATTCATCGCCACCCGAAACGGCCCGGACGCTCACTTCCGAGAACTGGACGTCTTCGGTGCAGCCGTGCCCGAACCGACCACCATGGGCCTGGTTGCCCTGGGCGCCCTGGGCCTGCTGCGTCGCCGCCGCTGAGCCGACCTGATGTCGTAAACGTTTAGGACCTCCTCCAGCTGTCGCCGCGAGCTCTGTTTGAGGCTTGCGGCGACAGGTCTTTTCGGAGATACAAGCAGAGGCAAACCGCCCACCTCCTGCCGGGAAGGACCCGCATGAAACCCAACATCCTTTGCATCATAATGGACGATCTTCGGGCTGACTTCCTCTCGGCTTTTGGAGGCCCCGCACCCCAGACGCCCAACATGGACCGCATGGTCGAGAAGGGATTCACCTTCCGAAACTGCCATGTCACCACGCCCATCTGCACGCCGGGAAGGGCTGAACTGCTCACCGGCCGACATTCCTGGGCCAACGGCGTGCCCTGGTTCCAGATCCCCATCGACCAAGACTGCGACCTGCTGCCCCGCGTCCTGGCCCGATCCGGCTACCACACCGTCCACGTGGGCAAATGGCACAACGATGGCCATCCCAAAGATCGCGGCTACGCCCGGACGCGCCGCGTCTTTACCAACGACTGCCTCTGGCGACGCGACAACCATTACGCCTCCTGGAAGGAAAACGGGCGCATCGTCTCGGGTCACACCACCGAGCTGTACGTCGACGCCGCCCTGGAGGAAATCGAGGCCGCTCCCGAAAACGCACCGTGGTTCACCTGGCTTGCGCCGACGGCCCCGCACGATCCGTTCCTCTGCCCAGAGCCCTTCCAGAGCATGTACGACGCCCCGGGGCGCATGCCCCCCCTGCCCGATGCCTTCATGCCCTCGCATCCATTCGAGACCGGCGACCTGACCATCCGCGACGAGACCCTCCTGCCCTGGCCGCGCGAACCTCAGGCCGTTCGCCAATACCGCGCCCGCTACTGGGCCATCATCACCCACCTGGACTACCATCTGGGAAGGCTCTTCGACCGGCTCGAAGCCACGGGCCAGGCCGAGAATACCATCATCGTCATCTCCGGCGACCACGGGCTCTCGGTCGGCGACCACGGCCTGCTGGGCAAAAGTAACATGTACGACCATAGTTGTCGCGTCCCGGCCACCTTTGTCGGACCCGGCATCCCCAAGGGAGGCGAAACTCTTGGCCTCAGTTCCAGCGCCGACCTGATGCCCACGCTGTGCAGACTGGTCGACGTGCCCATCCCCGACGGCCTGGACGGCAGGGCCCTGCTGGGCAGCGACGGGCCCGAGAACCTGCGCGAGGAAGTCGTCTGCCAGATGCATACCCCCTCCGACGGGGGGAGAAGGCAGCGCCTGGGCATCGCCGACGACGATCCGCGATGCACGCCCTTCCCCGCCGGCGGCGACAACCGCTTCGGCTGGGACATCCTCTGGGACACCCAGCGGTGCATTCGCACCGATACCCACAAGCTGCATTGGTATCCGCTGATCGGACGCTTCCAGCTCTTCGACCTCTGCAACGATCCGCACGAAAAACACGACATGCTCCGAACGCCCTGGCTCAATCCCACCCCCTGGGTGCGAAAGAAGATGAACCTGCCCGAAACCCAGGGCGTTCTGGAGACGGCTGAGGCGCTTCGCAGCCGACTGATCCGCTTCCTCGAAAACCAGCAGGACCCCTGCGTCGCAACGCTTCGCGACCAGCCGATTCCACAGGAGACCCCGTGAGCAGTCCCACCGTCAATCAGGATCTCGATGCCTCCAAACAATGGTTTGCCCAGGCCCGCTTTGGCATGTTCATCCACTGGGGCATCTACGCCCAACTGGGAGGGCGATGGAAAGGCAAAGCCGCTCCCCGCACCGGCGAAGGCATCTACATGCCCAGCCGCGCAAACCTTACCGAAGAGGAATACTTCTCCGCCGCGGCCAAGCAGTTCCGGGCCGAAAAGTTCGACGCCGACCAGTGGGTCCGCCTGGCCAAGCGAGCGGGAATGCGCTACCTGACCTTCACGGCCAAACACCTGGACGGCTTTGCGATGTTCCACAGCCGCGTCGATCAGAACGTGGTGGACGACACGCCCTTTGGACGCGACCCGGTGGCCGAGTTGGCCGAGGCCTGCAAAAAGCACGGGCTCAAGCTGGGAATCTACTACAGCCAGGTCAGCGACTACTGGGCAGAGGATCTGCGTCGGGGCGACAGCGAAGCGCATCTGCTCCGCAAGAACCTGCCCCAACTGGCTGAACTGCTGAGCAACTACGGCGAAATCTGTGAGCTCTGGTTCGACGGCTCGCCCAAGAAGCTCTCCCGCGACCAGCAGGAGCGCGTCTACCGGCACGTCAAGGCCCACCAGAAAGGATGCCTGACCACCAACCGGCTCAGCGACATCTGGTTCGACGTCAAGAGCATGCTGGACAACCAGGCCCCCGCCATGGCGGTAGAGGGCGTCTGGGAAGCCCCCGGCACCATGAACCACACCTGGGGTTTCAAGTACGACGACCACGAGTGGAAGTCTCCCGGGCAGATGATCACCCTGTTGATCGATTGCGTATCCAAGGGAGGCAACTATCTGCTCAATGTCGGCCCGCGAGGCGATGGAGCCTTCCCCGAAGAATCGATAGAGAGGCTCGAAGCCATCGGCCAATGGATGGATCTGCACAGCGAGTCCATCCATGGTTGCGGCCCGGGGCCTTGGAAGCAGGATTTCCCCTGGGGCCTGGTTACCGCCCGGGACAACACGCTCTACCTTCACCTGCTCAAGATGCCCAAAGCCAACACGCTCTGTCTGGAGGGCCTGGAGAGTCGGGCCGCCAAGGCGACCTGGCTGGCCGACGGCAGTGAAATCCGACCGACACCCTCTGCACTCGATTCCGGCATCCCCCTGCTCAAGCTCCAGTGGGACAGCGCCCCGGCCTGCGAGATCCCGGTGATCAAGCTGGAGCTGGCCGAAGAGCCCCGCGCGACCGATCGGTTGCTCCAGTACGCCGACGGAGATATCTACCTGCCCGCCCACCGCGCGATCGCCGCCCGGCCGGTGATGGCAGAAGAAGGTAACGGCCCCGGACTCACGGCCGGCGGCATGCTCGCGTGGTGGAAGAACCAGGCCTACTCAGCCCGGTGGCAGGTGGACGTGCACAAACCCGGGACCTTCCGCGTCGTCGTGCACAGCCCGAACTTCTGGCACACGGAGTTCTATGTCGACTGGATGGGCGGAGCGAAGATGCGGCTGACCTGCGGGGAATCCTCCTGCACCGGCGTGCTCGAAGGAGGCCAAAAGGGCGCCACCCCCCGCTGGCTCTACTACGATGAGCATATCATCGAGCTTGGGCAGTTGGAGATCCCCCAGGCCGGACCGACCGAGCTGAACCTGGAAGCGATGCACATCCCCATACATCATCCAGCCGAGCGCGACTACGGTCTGGCCATCTCCGAGATCCGCCTGCTGCCGATGTGAGCCGCGGCATCTGAGTCATGTCCCGCTTCTTGGTGGATATCAACGAAACAGCATGAATTCCTTCAGGGTCATTTTATCGCTGATCTGTCCAGCCCGACCGCCGTGATCCAGGTCTCGTGCATCCGGTCCTCGATCTGCTTGAAGGGCCCTTCCGGCCTGGCGGTGGCCAGATAGAGCGTGTGCATCTTCCCGTCGCAAAAGAGAATATAGGGCCTTTCCAGGTGCCCGAAGGTCCGGCTTGTCCCGTCGGACATCTTCAGCCTCCGGGAGTAGGCTTTGGGCTCCGGGGCCAGGCGCCAGTCTATACCGTCTGGGGATACCGCATGCACGCCGGCATGAAATTCCCCCGTGCTGCGGCCGGAAAGATCCTTGGCGATCATCTCGAATCGACCCGTGACCGGATCCTGCCAGACGAACGGATCCTCGATGTGCAGATCGGCCAGGATCGGGCCATCGCCGACCCGTTCGAACGGCTCGCCCAGGTCGGCCGCCCGGGCCACCCCCAGCCTGCAACCATCGGGCGTATTGGACCGGTAGAGCATCAGGAGGGACCCGTCGCGGCAGGCGCAGACGGCCGGGTTGGTCGTGATGCTCGCGTCCCACATCCCAGGCCGAACATCCAGCACCGGGCTGTCCTGCCTCTGCCAGGGACCTTCTGGAGAGTCCGCCGTCGCGCAGCCGATCCGAAAGCCCCCGTACGCCCGGGCGATAAGGTCCCCGCCGGCCGGCAATGCCTCGCGGCTTGCGGGGCGATCCCCCTCGAACGTCGTGCCGATGTAGAAGAGCCCGTAGCGGTCTCCGATGCGGTGCACCTGCGGATTGTGCGTGGCGCGGCCATCCCAGAAGCCCTCACCCCTGTCGGGCAGGACCACCTGGCGGAAGGTGAAAGGCCCCTCGGGTCTGTCGGCCTCGGCACGGATCACCTGCGAGCAGAGAGGATAGCTGCTCATGAACCCAAGCGACTTGGGCCAACTGGAAGCAAACAGGCTCCACTTGCTGCCGGGGCCCCTTACCACGGATGGACACCAGACCCAGTGGTCATCGCGGATAAAGGCCGGCTGGGCCCGGGCATCGCCCATCCGCTGCCGGAAAGGCTTTATAGATGATCGATCGTCCATGTCAACTCCTCGCCCGAAAGCATAGCGGTTTCGCCCGGTCCCGGCCATCATCGTCTCGGCGGCGCTGCGCCGGGGCCGTGCTTCCTGCGGTAGGCTCCCGGGGCCATGTCCTTGCAGCGTTTGAAGGTCTTTCCCAGGTCGCTGGCCGACTGGAAGCCCGTCGCGGCTGCGATGTCGGCCAGGGGGGTCATCGTCTCAGTCAACAGCTCGACAACGCGCCCGAGTTTGACGCGGAGGATTTCTTCGTGGACGGTCCTGCCCAGGTGCCTGCGGAAGCGCATCTCCAGCGTGCGGCGGGACACGGTCAACCGGTCCATCACGTCCTCGACCTTGATCCCCTCGCAGGCGTGATCGCGGATGAGAAACGCAATCGCACTGTCAACCGCTGTTCTGCTGGCCCTGGTGGGCACCGCCCAGGCGGAGATCGTCAGTTTTCCGGCCAATGTCGCTGACGATAGCCCGAATCCCGTGACCTTTACCGTCGACATCGCCGGCGAGAGCCTGGATGTGACCCTGACCGCTTCGACGAGCGACTCCGGGGGATTCACAAAGTGGGATTCCGCCATGCAGGGGGATGTCCCGATCCTGGGCTTCGAGTCCGGTGATGGCGGCTGGACCAAGTGGCTGGATGATGAATCCCCCGACGGATCCAGCGAGTCGGTCCTGATCCAGTTTTCCAAGCCCGTGGACCTCGGCAGCGACGGACTGAGGCTCCTTGCGAATATTGGCGGGAGCTTCTTCACCGTCAAAGGAACACTGATGAATGCGGCGGGCAACAATGAAAGCTTCACCGTCCTGAACTCTGCTGCCAATCTAAGCCAGATCGAACTGGTCAAGGTACCCGACGAACTCTACACCGAAAATCAGGAAGACATCGGCAATACGGCTATCGGCCTGGAGTCGCTGGATATCGCCCAGATCGTTCCCGAGCCGGCCACGATGAGCCTTCTTGGCCTGGGCGGCCTGGTCGCCCTTCGCCGGCGCCGCCGCGCATAGCCCCCCGCGACAACCTGACCTCCTCAAACGCCCGCGGATTCGATGGCGCGTCCATCGGATCCCGGGCGTTCTTATGCGCCGGTCATCGCCCCGCGGCGCAGTTGTGACGGCGCGGAGCTTCGCGCCGTATGCGCGATCTGGTGATGCATCCATGGGCTGCCTGCGATGGTGGCGGAGTTCTCCCAGAAGATGTTTTCCTTGTTCCGGCGGTGGGTTATCTCAACTGGGCCGGTAAATTAACCGATGCAGCCGGTAGGGCACAGGCTGTATGGAAGTCCTCCGGCGGGAATCTGCCTGCCCAAGGACTCGAACAACTTGTGAAAGAAGGACATACGGAGTCTCTCCTCCAAAGCAGCCGGGAAAGACCCTCCCGAGGGGTGCATGAAGCCAACCCATCCTCAACGCAGATACATCAGATGGCTCCTGCCGGGCCTGATCGGCCTGTGGGTCGCCTCGGCCGCGGGCCAGACGCCCCACCAGCCATCCACTGCCTCCCCCCAGCCCGCCCGCAAACGGATCGTCATCGGCACCGAAGCGGCCTATCCTCCCTATTCCTACCTCTCAGAGGACGGCCGGCCCATCGGGTACAACGTGGATATCATCCAGGCCGTCGCACAGGTCACCGGCCTGGACGTCGAGATCCGCCTGCGCCCCTGGAGCCAGATCCGCTTGGCCCTGGAGGCCGGCAACATCGACGCGATCTGCGGCATGTATGCAAGCCCCGAGCGCGACAAGCTCGTGGATTTCTCCCTGCCCGTTACGGTCGTTCACCACGGGGTCTTCATCCCACACGGGGCTGAGCCGATCCACTCGGCCCAGGATTTGAAGGGGAAGGAGATCATCGTCATGCAGAATGACATCATGCATGACTGGGTGGTCCGTCTGAACCTGGGCGGAAGGCTGCTGCCGGTCAAGACGATCTCCGAAGGACTCCGGATGCTCGCCGAGGGCAAAGGCGACTGCGGCCTGTTCGCCCGCCTGCCCGCCAACCACTGGATCGCTGAGGAAGGCTTAAGCGGGAAGGTGGAATTGTCGCTGGGAGGGCTGGTGCCATCGCGGTCCTGCTTTGCCGTTCGCGAAGGAGACCTGGAACTGGCGGAGCGTTTGAGCGAGGGACTCTCGATCATCCAGCAATCCGGCCGGGCCGACCAGATCCGTTCCCGCTGGCTTCAACCTTCCCAGAGCCCCCCCAAAGAGGCCTCCGCGCGCCGTTTTGTGCCGATCGGAATCCTCGCCTGTCGGGGCCGACAGGCCACGCATCGCCTCTGGGGGCTCACAGCAGATTACCTGACCCATCGGATCCCGGGCTACTCGTTCCAGATCGTTCCGCTGGGCTTCGACGAAGTCATCCCTGCCATCAAGGCCGGTCGCGTCGAGTTCGCACTGGTCAACCCCGCCCTGTATGTGGGCCTGGAAAAGCAGTTCGGGGCCAGTCGCATCGTCACGCTGGTGGGGCGGGACCATCGAGGCCCCTCGAGCAAATTCGGCTCGGCGCTGATCTGCCGGGCCGACAATCAATCCCTTCGCTTTGCCGAAGACATCCGCTCCCGGCGGGTCGCCGCCGTGGCCGAGACCTCCTTCGGAGGTTGGCTGGCCTTCCTTCGGGAGATGAAGCGTCGATCGATCGATGTAGCCGATTTGGGTCACCTCCAGTTCACACAGTCCCAGGACGAAGTGGTCTTGCAGGTTCTTTCCGGAAAGGCCGATGCAGGGGTGGTCCGCGGCTCGTTGCTGGACTGGATGAGCAGCGAGGGCAAGATCCAGCGCGAGCAGCTCCGCGTGCTGGATTTCTCGGACGTGGACCCGGAAGTTCTGACCGGCGAGACGACTCGGCGGTATCCCCAATGGCCCCTGGCGGAGCTTCCCCACACCGAGGAAGGCCTGGCCGAAAAGGTCGCATCTGCCCTGCTGGCAATGCCGGCAGACTCCCCTGGGGCCCGCGCCGGCCAGACCGCCGGCTGGACGGTCCCGACCAACTACCAGAGCGTCCATGACCTGCTGGAAGACCTGCGGGCCTGGCCCTACGATAACGCGTCGGTCACCAGCCCCACGCTTTCCAGTCAGCATTCGGTGTGGCTGGCCCTGCTCTTCGGGGCCTGCGTCGGACTGGGCGCCTGGGGGATCTGGACATTTCGGCTGAACCGTCGCCTGCGTCTGGCCCTGCGTCAGCGCGAGCGGGCGGAACGCGCAACCGCCACGGCCAAGGAGGCGGCTGAAACCGCCAATCGGGACCTGCTTGCGATGAACCTGCAACTGGAACAGGCCATCCAGCAGGCCAATGTTCTGGCCCAGAAGGCCGAGGAAGCCGCCACCACCAAGAGCGAATTCCTGGCCAACATGAGCCACGAGATCCGCACTCCCCTGACCGCCATCCTGGGCTATGCCGAGCTGCTCAGCGATCCGGACTGCCAGGAGGACCAGAGGCATGAGCAGGTCATGGAGATCTCCCGCAACGGCCGGCACCTGCTGATGCTCATCAATGATATTCTTGACCTCTCGAAGATCGAGGCAGGGAAGTTCGATGTCGAAAGCCGCCCCGTGACCATCCGGGAACTGGTCTCCGACGTGGCGGGGATGATGCGAATCCGCGCCCAGCAGCGGGGGATCGCGCTGCTGCTGCAATTCGAGCCCGACCTGCCCGAGGTCCTGCTGATCGACGAACACCGCCTGCGTCAGATCCTGGTCAACCTGCTGGGCAACGCGGTGAAGTTCACCGAGCACGGCAGCGTCCGGGTGGAGAGCAGGTTCCTGCCCCGCCGGCAGGAGGATACGTCGGCCCTGGAGCTTCGGATCATCGATACCGGTGTGGGGATGAGTCCCGACGCGATCCGACGCATCGGCGCACCCTTCATCCAGGCAGACGCCTCCACGACACGCAAATTCGGCGGCACCGGACTGGGCCTGGCCATCACCTCGCGCCTGGTCGACCTGCTAAGCGGGAATCTACAGATCGAAAGCTCCCTGGGCGAGGGGAGCACCTTCACGGTGATCCTGCCGGCAGCCAAGGCCAAGGCCCCCAAGATTCCAGAGCTGCCCGAACCGGAAAGCAACCCCCTCTCCACCGCTACCGACTGCCAGGGCGACACCCCGCCAAACCTCGATTCGCTGAAGGTGCTCATCGTCGAGGACAACCCGGTCAACCAGAAGCTCTTTTCGGCCCTGCTGAGCAAGGCGGGGGCCGAAATCCGGCTGGCCTCCAACGGACAGGAGGCCATCGATCAGGCGCGACATGAACACTTCGACGTGATCCTCATGGACATGCAGATGCCCGTGATGGACGGCTATGAAGCCACACGCGAGCTGCGACGGGGAGGCTATGAAAAGCCGATCATTGCGCTGACCGCTCACGCGCTGCGCGAGGATCGCGACAAGTGCCTCCAGGCCGGCTGCGACGACTACCTGACAAAGCCCGTCAATCGGCAGGTCGTTCTGGAGACGATTCTCCGACATATCCCGGGCCGTTGCGGCGCATCAGGCCGCTCCTGACCAGGCCTCCTTTCCCGAGCCCCGCCGGTCTCCCGGGCGAATTCCATACCGGCGCTGGCGAATTCCGGGCAAATCGCTAGACTCTTGGCTTTGCCTCCTTCATAGGTTCCAGCCTGGATGTCCCAGCCCAACGAATCATCCGAAAAGCAAGGCCCCTACGCCGCTTTCGCCCACCGGTCTTACCTGCTCTATACGATCGGGTCGACGCTGGTGCATATCGGCGCAGCCGCCCAGGGCGTCGCTGTTGCCCTGGAAGTCAATGACCGCGTCGGTGGCGACCTGCAGGAACGATCCCTCTACCTGGGCCTGGTCGCACTGATGGGGGCCATCCCGATGCTCCTGGGCACCCTTCCGGCGGGGTACCTGGCCGACCACTTCGACCGCAAACGCCTGACGTTTTTTTCCATGCTTGGCGCTACGCTGACCTCCATCCTGCTGATGCTGGTTTCCTACGCCCATGGCCCGTTGTTTCTGCTCTACCTGCTGCTGCTGATGGATGCTACGGCCCTGACGCTGGGGCGCCCCGCCCGGGCGGCGATGGCCCCGATGCTCGTGCCCCAGAACATCCTGGAAAACGCGATGAAGTGGCGCAGCACGCTGTTTCAGCTCTCGGCCGTGGTAGGCCCGGCCATCGGCGGGTTCGTCTCGGCCTGGCACCTGCCGGCCACCTACATGTTTGCCGCGGGCTCTTCGATCCTGTTCCTGCTGCTGCTGCCGCTGATCCAACTCCCGCAGGTGCAGCGGAAGAAGACGGGCATGTCGGTCCAGAGCGTGATCTCCGGGGCGAGGTTCGTCTTCCGCAACCGGATCATCCTGGCTGCGGTCTCGCTGGATCTGTTTGCGGTTCTGCTGGGCGGGGCGGTGGCGCTGCTTCCCATCTACGCCAAGGACATCCTGGAGGTGGGCGATATCGGGTTTGGCTGGCTCCGCGCTGCCCCGGCCATCGGGGCCCTGAGCATGGGCCTGGTCCTGGCCCATATGCCACCGATGCGAAATGCCGGTCGCAATATGCTCCTGGCTGTGGCAGGTTTCGGGGCGGCCACGGTCGTCTTCGGATTCTCTCGTAACTTCTGGCTGAGTCTGGCGATGCTCACCCTGACCGGGGCCTTGGACAATATTTCGGTCGTCGTGCGTCATACGCTGGTTCAATTGCTGACCCCCGACGAGATGCGAGGCAGGGTCTCGGCGGCCAATACCATCTTCATCGGCTCCAGCAACGAACTGGGCGGCTTTGAGTCCGGTGCTCTGGCCCGGCTGACCAGTCCGGTTTTCAGCGTGGTGGCCGGGGGTATCGGCTCGATCGTGGTCGTGGGCTTCACCTCGCTCTGGGCCAAGGGGCTCCGGCGCGTCAAACGTCTGGAGGATGTCGAGCCCATCCTGGATGAAATCGACGAAATGCCCGGCCCCGAGCCGGGCGAGCGAAAGCTCCCCTGAAAGCCTTTCCCCTGGCCCTGGACGCTCATGAATGACTGCAAGCATGGCTTGTCTTTGCGTGGGATTGGCGGTAAGCTGAATCCTTGATCATCCGTCCTTCCAAACCGAAGCAGAGAGATTCATGCAGAAGAATCAGCTAGGCCATACGAAGATGTACCTTACGGAAGTAGGATTCGGCGCCTGGGCCATCGGCTCGACCGGATACGGACAAGTCCAGCGCGACGACGCCCTGGCCGCCCTGGATGCCTACCTGGAGGCGGGGGGCAACTTCATCGATACCGCCCGGGGCTACGGGTGCAGCGAGGAACTCCTGGGCAACTACCTCAAGGACCGCAGCGACGGCGGGAACGTCCTGCTGGCCAGCAAGTCCGGGGCCTGCGACGAGAAAGGGCTTCGCTCCGATGTGGAGACCTCTCTCAAGCTGCTCCAGCGCGAGGCGGTGGACTTGTACTACCTCCACAGCCCGCCGGAAGAGCCGGCCGTCATCGACCAGGCCCTGGAGACCATGACCCGGCTGAAGGAGGAAGGCAAGATCCGCTCGATCGGAGCCAGCATCAAGGGACCCGACGTAACCGATAAGACCACCGAGCTTTCCCGCACCTACATCCGCAGCGGCGCCGTCGATGCCCTCCAACTGATCTACAGCATCTTTCGCCAGAAGAACGCGGAGGTCTTCCAGGAAGCGCAACGAAGCGGCGTGGGCATCATCGCACGAACCAACCTGGAAAGCGGATTCCTCACCGGGAAGTACAATCCAGGAAAGACCTTTCAAGACCACCGGCGACGCTGGGATCAGCAGAAACTCGAAGAGATCTTCCAGGAAGTCCAGGCCCTCGAGGCCATGCAACTGCCCCAGGGGTACGAAAGTCTCAGCCAGGTGGCCCTTGCCTTTGCCCTGGCCCCGGAGGAAGTGACCTCGATCATCCCGGGGGCCAAGAATGAAAAGCAGGCCCGGAGCAACACCGCCGTGGCCGAGTTGCCCGGGTTGCCCGAGGCCCTGATCCAGGAATTCAAGTCCCGCTATGCCGGGCGATCCGAGCAGTTCAATACAAACCGGTGAATGGTCCTGCGCGAAGGGCAGCAGGAATTCGCCCCCGGGCCCATCGAGACCCGGAGCGAAACGGCTACAATTCGACAGGCTCGATTCCGATGTATTGTTGATCGTAGAATATTACTCTGACCTCTTAAGGAGAAAGCGTATATGCCCGATACCCCTCAACTGCTGTGTGATCTTCAGGAGATCGACCTGGAGTGCGACAAAATCCAGCGACAGATCGAATATGTCTCGGAGACCATGGAAGACGACGAGGCCAGGCAGACGCTCGAGAAGAAACTCAAGTCCCTCAAACGCCGCCGCAAAAAGCAGGCCAACCAGATCGACGAAGATGACCTGGCTCGATACGACAAGCTTCGCGGCTCCTATGCGGTAGACGCCGTGGCTCCCATCGAGGTCAGCGGCAAGAAGAAGCCTTACACCTACTACTGCGGCGGTTGCCTGCTGGCCCTGCCGGCCGAAGAAGCCAACATCCTCCAACAGGGAGACAAGTCCATCCGCACCTGCAACCATTGCGGACGGATGCTCTATTTCCAGCAGGAGCAAGAGGCCAAGGCCTGAAGCTTCCCTTGCCTGCCGGGCTTCTATGCAATATCGTCTCGGGCGGCTGACAGAGTCCGCCCGATGACCATCCGCCCGATGCCCGAGACAGAAACACGAGGAACCGACCATGGAGGATCTCTACCAGGCCCTGCCCCAGTGGGTAAAGGACGTGGGTATCCGTTCCCAAATGCTGCCCTGGATCTGCCTGACCGGCGTGCTGCTCCTGGCCCTGGTCTCCAAGTGGATCTCGCGGCTGATCATCCAGCACGGCATCGAACGCCTCATCCGCCACAGCAAGAACCGCTGGGACAACGCGCTGCAGGATCGCAAATTCTTCCAAAGGCTCAGCCATCTCGTCCCGGCCATGTTCTTGATCCTCCTGGGGCCCCTGTGCTTCCTGCAGACCCGTTGGGAGCAGCAGGCCGCGGCACTGATCGAAGACGCCGTCTACATCTACCTGCTCCTGGCTTCCCTGTTGCTGCTGGACTCCCTCCTTCGGACAGTTGAGGACATTTACCGGCAGTACAGCGTCTCGCGGCGGATGCCGATCCGCTCCTTTCTCCAGGTCATCAAGCTGGTCTTCTTTCTGTGCATCGGAATCTGGATCATTGCGATCCTGATCGGCCGCTCGCCGATCTACTTCCTCACCGGCCTGGGAGCCATGACGGCCGTACTGCTGTTCGTCTTCCGGGACGCCATCCTGGGCTTTGTCGCCGGCATCTCCCTGACCACCAACGACATGGTCCGCATCGGCGACTGGATCGAGATGTCCGACTACGGGGCCAACGGCGACGTGATCGACGTGACCCTCACCACGGTCAAGGTCCGCAACTGGGACAAGACCATCACGATGATCCCCACCTATTCGCTGATCAGCGATTCGTTCAAGAACTGGCGCGGAATGCAGGATTCCGGAGGCCGAAGGATCATGCGATCGGTCGTCATCGATATGAACACCGTGCGATTCTGCACGCGGGAGATGCTCGACAAGTACAAGCGTATCCGCTACATCCGGGACTACATCCAGCAGAAGGAAGAGGAAATCTCCCAGCACAACGCCTCGCAGGATGTCACCGAGGACGACCTGCTCAATGGCAGACACCTGACGAACCTGGGCACCTTCCGGGCGTATCTCTCAGCCTATCTCCACAACCATCCCCGGATCCACGAGGACATGACCTTCCTGGTCCGGCAGCTCGATCCGACCGACCGGGGCCTGCCCATGCAGATTTACGTCTTTACCACCACGACGGCCTGGGCGGAATACGAAGGGATCCAGTCGGACATTTTCGATCATATCCTGGCCATCCTGCCGGAGTTTGACCTGTCGGTCTACCAGGCTCCCTCGGGGCTGGATCTGCGAAAACTCCAGCCGGGAATCCAGAAGGCTTCCGAGAGTTAACGGGATCTTCGCACGTCTTTTGCCGACCACTTACCTCCCGCCGGTACCCTCGGGGACATGGTGACTCGAGCGACAACGCGACACGGCTTGGGCGAACCTTTCAAGCCGTTGCTCTGCCTGGCCCTGGCGGGGGTTGTAGTCCTGATGGCCCTGCTGTATCTCTGGCTGCTTGTCAGAGGCCCAGGGCTTGGTTGAACCTCTCCCGTAGGGTCTCGACCCGTTTGCGGTTGACCCCCAGGTCGCTGTGGCCCGTGCGCGACGCGGATCGGACGTGGATCACCTTCTCCTCGGCGTCCATCAGCAGTTCCAGGTCGTCCACGAATCCAAAGACCCGGCTCCTGCTCTCGGCATGGAGGTAGTGCCCCGAATCTTCCACAATTCGCGTGCGATCCAGCCAGGCCGTTGCAGCAAGGGCCGCTTCCCACGCCTGACCGGCTGAGCCGTTGAACTCCAGCGGTGCTACACGATGAGAGGCATCCTCTGCCTGGCTGGAAACGCAGTTGGGGCTGCTCGGGCACGGGGTCAGTTGCCCCTGGTCGGCTCCCAGGTTCTCCGGGACCTGCGCTGTCCGGGCCATCACCCACAACCCCACCGCCGCCGCGACGACCAGAACCGCCGCTGACATTGTCACAATCAACATCCCTTTCATCTCCTTTCATTCTAGCAGGAAAGGGCACAAGCCAACCGCGCGGAGGGTTGCATTCGCAACCGGCGGGAGTATCGTAGCTTCCCTGTCGCCGGCCCGATAAGGAGAAGTTCTCATGCGACCCAACATCCTGTACCTGCACTCCCACGATACCGGACGCTATATTCAACCCTACGGCTACAATGTCCCGACTCCCAACCTCCAGGCGTTTGCCCAGGGCGCGACGGTCTTCCGCCATGCCTTCTGCGCAGGGCCGACCTGCTCGCCCTCGCGGGCAGCCCTGCTCACCGGCCAGTGCTGCCACCGCTCGGGCATGATGGGACTGGCCCACAGGGGCTGGAAACTCAACGACTACTCCCAGCATCTGATCCACCCCCTGCGAGACGCCGGCTACAAAAGCTACCTCTGCGGCGTCCAGCATGTAGCCAGCCATGCAGAAGGCGAGCCCTGGAAAGTCATCGGCTACGACCAGCAGTTCGAGAACAATCCCGACGATGCCTGCGAGTTCCTCAGAAACTCACCCGAAGGACCTTTCTTCCTCTCGGTGGGCTTCGGCAATACCCATCGTGATTTCCACGGCAAGAACGATATCTTCACCGACCCCCGCTGGGTCCGGCCTCCCGAACCGCTTCCCGATACACCCGAGACCCGCGCCGACTATGCCGACTTCATCTCCGATGCCCAGGTCCTGGATCGGAAGATGGGCGCTGTCCTCCAGGCCCTGGAGGAGGGGAACCTGGCCGAGAACACCCTCGTGATCATCACCACCGACCACGGGATTCCCTTCCCCCGGATGAAGTGCAACCTGACCGACAGCGGCATCGGCGTGATGCTGATGGTCCGTGGCCCGGGCGGCTTTGAAGGGGGAAAGGTCATCGACGCCATGGTCAGCCACGTCGATGTCTATCCGACGCTGTGCGAACTGCTCGATATCGACAAGCCGGCCTGGCTCGAAGGCGTCAGCTTCCTCCCGCTGGTCCAGGGCCGGGCCGAGAAAATCCGCGAGGAACTCTACGCCGAGGTCACCTACCACGCCTCCTACGAGCCGATGCGATGCGTCCGGACCGACCGCTACAAGTACATCAGGCGATTCGATTCCCGTACCAGCCCCGTCCTGCCCGACTGCGACCCCGGCATGAGCAAGGATTTCTGGCTCGAGCAGGGCTGGCAGGACCAGGCCCCCGACGAGGAACAGCTCTTTGACCTTGTCTTCGACCCCAACGAGACCAACAACCTCGCCCTGCCAGGCCGATACCACCCGCTTCTGGAAGACATGCGGGCTCGATTGAAAGACTGGATGCGTCGCACCGACGACCCCCTCCAGGCCGGTTATGTCAATCCGCCCGCGGGTGCGAAGATCAACGACCCCAACGGCACCAGCGCGCGCCAGCCTGCCCTGCCCCCCGAGACGTTTGACCCTCGAGCCTACTCAAATCCGGAGAATACCGCGACATGACCCCTGCAGGAAGAGACGCCAACCTGATCACCGAAACCGGAAGCTTTACCAGCGGCCTGGCCCTGGGAGGCATGGGAACCGGCGGGGTGGAACTCTGGCCCGACGGGCGATTCCACTTCTGGAACATCGCCAACAGCCGCCCCTGGGCCCAGCACAATCCTCCCGGTCCCGACGGCCTGCCCCACTCGATCCCACCCATGGAGCCCAACCTGGGCGATACGGATTTCATCCTGCGCATCGCCGAGGAGGGCAAGCGCCCGGTCTATCGCTGGCTTTTCGCCGGCAACGGCCTGCTCTCCACCACCGCCTCGCACTTCTTCCGGCACCACAAGTATTACTTCATCAAGTCCATGCCGCGCATCGACTACCGCGCCGAGTTCCCCTTCATCCACCTGGAGTATCTCGACGAGGAATTGCCCGTCGAGGTCAAGCTCACCGCCTGGTCGCCCTTCGTCTGCCGTGATGTCAAGAACTCCTCCCTGCCCGGGTTCTACCTGGATTTCTCCATCACCAGCCGAAGCGACAAACCCATGGACGTCTCGCTGATCTGGCAGCAGGAGAACTTCGCCGGATACGCCGCTGCCAACAACGAGCAGGCCCACGAGAAGAAGCAGATCCGATCCGCCCTGGCCGTACGCATGCAGGGCTCGCTTAAAGAGCCCGACCACGACAGCTCGGGCTGCATGACCCTTTTCGCCCAGCCCGGGCCCAGCCAGACCGCCACCGCCATCGCCTCCAACCCCTACATGCAGAACGTCATCTGGTCCATCCACCGCAGCGGAGGCCTGGACGGACCCATCTATCCCTCCCACATCAGCCGGGAGGAACTGGCCAACCCCCCCAGGCCCGGCGCACCCAACAAGGGGTGGCTCTGCCTCCAGGGGCCCGTGGCGCCCGGGGCAACCGCTCAAATGAACATGGGCATGGGATGGTTCTTCCCCAACCACCGAAGCATCCACCGTACGCGAATCGGACATGTGTACGAAAACTGGTTCGACAACTCAGCCGCCGTGGTCGACTACCTCCTGGAAAACCGCGAAACTCTCGGTACCCGAAGCCGACTCATGACCGAACAACTGCTCGACTCGACCCTGCCCGAAACGCTCAAGCTGGCCCTGCTGGATCAGATGAGCACGCTGATCAAAAGCACCCACTTTGGCAAGGACGGACGCTTCGGCCTGCAGGAAGGCCACGGCTGCTGCGCCTTCAACACCGTCGATGTCGACCACTATTCCTCCTACGCGCTGTCCATCCTCCAGCCGGACATCCGTAGCCAGGTCAACGACCAGCAGACCGCCCTGGCCCATCCGAAGCTCGGGAAGATCCACCACGGACTGCCCGGGAGTATCGAGCCTTCCGAGGCCGGCAGCGAAAAAGGCCCCTACCGCCGCTGGGACTGCTGCTGCCAGTATGTCCTCCAGGTCTACCGGGACTGCAAGTGGGCCGGTGACCTCGACGCCCTCAAACGCTACTGGAAAACCGTCAAGCGGGCCATGGACGTCATCATCAACCTGGACTTCTACGAAATCTCCCTGCCCTATATCGAAGGCGGGATCACCTACGACCACTGGCGAATGAAGGGCGTCGTGGGGTACATGGCCGGGGTCTACCTGGCCGCCCTGGCCGCGATGGAGGACATCGCCCGCATGCTCGGAGACGACAAAACCCGGGACCGGGCCCGGGACCTTCTCGATACCGGAAAGGCGTCCTTCGAACAATACCTCCACGACGGCAACCAGTATCTGCTCTACTACGCCCGGCGCCCCAAGGGCTGGTCGCCCGACGACGAGCAGCGCGGCGAAGAGGGCTACCTCGAAGCTCCCCGCCCCGACGCCTGCTGCACGCGCCAAGGCGCATACGTCGAGATCGAAGATACCGGCCTGATGACCGACCTGCTCAACGGCCACGCCACCGCCAAGCTTCTGGGCCTGGGGGGGCTCCACGACGAAAAACGCGTCCGGAAGCAACTCGAACGGATCCTCCAGCGCAACACCCAGGAGGAAAACGAGGCCATTGTCAACGGCACGTATCCCGATGGGCACTTCCTCGACGAGTGGCCCTTCATGCAGTGGCAGACGCCGTGGACCGGCTCGGAGTACTTCCTGGCCATCCAGCTCTACGAGGCCGGCATGATCGCCCAGGGCGATGAGGTCATCGACCTGGTCCACCGTCGCCACGTCCGCGAGGGCATGCGCTTCGACCATGCCGAGTGCAACAACCACTACGCCCGCCCCCTGTGCATCTGGGGGGCCTACGCCTCCCGATTGGGGCTGGATGTCGATGCCATCGGCGCCCGACTCGCGATCCTGCCCCGATTCAAGGGCTCCTACCGGGGCCTCCTGCTGACCGCCACCGCCACCGGCAGGCTCGAGCTCCAGCGGGAAAAGGACCGCACCGAGGCGAAAATCGAGATCCTCGCCGGCCATCAGCCGATCAAACAACTCGCCCTGCCCTGCCGCTTCGAGCCGGGCCGGACCAAGGTGAAAATCGAAGGCAAAACCATCGATGCGGAGTTTGAGCCCGGCCCCAAAAGCGCAACGGTCACCCTGTCTCGCAAGCAGGATCTCAGCCAGGGCAAGACCCTCGAGATAACCCTGAATTGAGCCCACGTGCCGGTGCCCAGGCGTCCGGCTCAAGGCGGAGAAGGTTTATTCGGATGCGGGATGAACGTTTTTCCTCGAAAAACCACTTCTCCCGTTGAAAGCCCCGCAGGTTCTGGCATAGTGGGTTGGTCGTGAAATCCGCGCCCTTCAGCGACCCGTCCGCTGGCGGGAGCACAGAAACCCTTCCTCCTTGGCGGGAACGGAGCTTGCCCATGATCTGGGGCTATGCAGGTGTCTTCCCGGGTGAATTCGAAATCTGGAAAGGCGACCAGACCTTCCGCAAACTGGAGTTCATGGCCGCGAACGGCTTTGCCTCCACGAGCATCTCATTGACCGAATTACAGGATCCCGAGCGGCGCGACCGGATCGCCCGCTTCGTGGCCGACCACGACCTTCAGTTGAGCGCCCATCTCTACCACCGCTTCTTCCGCGACGACCTGGAGACCCTCCAGCGCAAGACCGACGAGTTCCTCAAGGACCTGGACACTTTCGGCGACTTGATCCGCTGCCCGATCGTCACCTTCTGCGCCGGTCCGGTACACCGGTTCATGGAATCTCCAAGCCTGGAAGAGCAGATGGATCTTCTCGCAACCGTCTGCGGGCCCCTGGCAAAGGGCTGCCACGAACTGAACAGGCCCCTGGGCATCGAGAATCACGGCGACTACTACTGTGGGGATCTGGTCGAGCTCTGCAAGCGCGTCGAGCATCTGGGCATCTTCCTGGATACAGGCAATTGTTTTCTGATCGGGGAAGAACCGATCCCAGCCTGTCGCCAGGCCGCCCCTTATACCATCGGGACGCATCTGAAAGATCATCTCGTGCACCCGGACCCCAAGGAGCTCAAGTTCGTCCTCGAAGGCTGCCCCCTCGGCTCGGGCCACGTCGGGCTCGGCCAGATCTACCAGGATCTGATCCAACTGGCCCCCAACCCGCCCGGCCTGATCCTCCAGTGGGAGATGATACCGCCCAAGGAGGGCATGGACGCCTGGGAGTGCCTCAAGCAAAGCTGGGATTTCATCCGCACGCTTCCCGAGGCCCGCTCATGAGCAACCCCAAACCCTTACGAGCCGTCCTGGCAGGCTGCGGCGGCATGGGCAAGAACCAGGCCGCCATCCTCCAAAAGGCCCCGGCCTACGATCTCCAGGGCGTCTGCGATATCGACCCCCAGCGGGCACAGACGGTCGCCCAGGCCGCCGGAACCAAACCCTTCGATGACTTCCAGCAGATGCTCGAGAAGGTCAAGCCCGACGTCGCAGCCATCTGCACCGCCAACGACACCCACGCGTCCTTGACGATCCAGGCCGCCCGCGCCGGCGTCCGCGCCGTTTACTGCGAAAAGCCCATGGCCACCAATCTCGCAGACGCTCGCCGCATGGTCCACGCCTGCGATGAGAACGACGTGGTCCTGGTCGTCAACCACCAGCGGCGAATCGGCCCCGACCTGGCAGCCGCCCGGAAGCTCATCCGGCAGGGCAGCCTGGGACCTGTCGAGGTCGTCCGCGCCAACTCCGCCGGCGATGTCCTCTCCGACGCCACGCACGCCATCGACAGCATCCAGTTCCTTTTCGGCGATCCCGACTTCGACTGGGTCATGGGACAGGTCCACCGCGACCTGCAGGCCCAGGAGCAGTCCAAACCCGGCCGAAAGGACCCTCCCGGCATGCGGTACGGCCATGTCGTTGAGACCGGCGCCATCGCCTCCTGGCAGATGAAAAACGGGCCACGGGTGGAGCTGTTCTCCGGGGACATGCGCCTGGAACATCGGATCTACCAGGACTATGAGATTTTCGGACAGTTGGGCAGGCTGTGGCGCCCGGGCGACAAACCGCCCAATCTGTTCATCACCGACCGTCGCGGTGGACCTCTCCAGGCCGATGCGCACGGCTACCCCAGCAAGCCGGTGGAGACCGATGACTCCCAGGGCCTCTGGCGCCAAGTCGCCACCCCGGCTCATGCACCGGGGGGAATCCCCCGCGGATACGACCTGCTGGCAGAGGTCCTCGAAGACGGCGGCGAACATCCCATGTCCGGGCGGATCGCGCTGAAGAACTTCGAGATCCTCATCGGCATCTATGAATCCGCCCGCCTGCGAAAGCGACTTGCGCCCCCCATCGACCAGGACCGCTTCCCCCTGGAGCTGATGGTCGAGGCCGGCCAGTTGTAACCAACAGAAAGGACACCCAATGGCCATCGCATGCAGCACCAGCGCCTTTAAAACCGATCTCGACTCCGCCCTTGCACAGGTGCGAAAACTGGACTTTTCCTGCGTGGATCTGATCTGCATCCCCCAATGGGAGCACGTCAGCCTCGAAGCCCTGGCCCGGGACTACGACGCCCAGCGCGACCGGATCGCAGGCCTGCTGGACAAGCACCAGCTCCAGCCGGTCGCTCTGAACTGCGGCCTGCCGGCCACCTACGACCGCAGCGACGCAACCGTCAAAAAGCGCCTCGCCCAGGCTCTGGCCATCGCCCGGCTGCTGAAGGATCTGAACATCCAGGTCGCCGGCTTCTACCCCGGCTACAAGGTGGAAGA
>CAZOVB010000015.1:0-48327 GCA_964583095.1 uncultured Planctomycetaceae bacterium | reverse complement strand
CTGCCCGGAGGCCCGGAAGAGAGCCTCAGGGCCCTGAGGCAGAAAGTTCAGTCCTCCTTGGCCTGATTGTCCCGGCACCGCGTGGGGAAAGCTCGACGATACTGCATCGGCCAGAGCCCCATCCGCTTGCGAAAGAGCTTGGAGAACTGGCCCGGCTCGTATCCGCAGTGACGGGCGATGCGCTTGACCTGCCAAGGCGTCGAAGCCAGCAGCCAGGCCCCCCTGCGCATCCGCGCGTCCAGCAGGAACTGGTGCGGAGACTGGCCGTGCATCTGCCGAAACAGCCGGCGGAAGTGACTGTAGGACAGGTGCATCCGCCGGGCCTGGAACCGGAAATCCCACGGGTCAAACGGCTCGGCCCGCAGGGCTTTGCCCAGGGCTTGCAACCTGGCCGACCGCGGATCCTGCGGGCCACGTCCCCTGGCTTCCAGCGTCTGGGCCAGGAGCATCTCCAGCAGCGCCGCGCAGCGAGGGCCCGGCCTGTCCTTCGGATCCTTCACCTCCCGAACCAGTTGTCGCATCGTCTGGAGCAGCGACACGCCCTCGGCCTGGCCCAGCGCCAGGGCATGGCTCTCCGAGAGGCCCAGGAACCCCTCACGCAGGATCCGCCCGGCCCGCACGCCCCGGAACGTCACCCACAGGTGATGCCATCCCCGACCGTCGGCCGGCCGGTAACGATACCCGAAGCGCGGGTCGTGCCAGAACACCGCGGGCCCCTCCAGCAGGACCTCCGGGGCCTGGTCGACCCCCAGCCAGAGCTTGCCCGCCGCTGCCAGTTGAAGGTTGTACATCCCCTCGAAACGCTGGTTGATTACCGCGCGGCAACAAGGGTCCTCGTCGGCGGCGATGAATTCCAAGTCATCGAAGTAGGACATGCTTGATCACTTTTGACATCTCATTGATCCCAATTGCCATTTACACTTTATCTGTGTGGGGTATCCTCGGGACATCATCATAACCAATCGCGACCATTTCCGGCAACTGCCAGGGAGCCCCCATGAACCAGCGCACACAACGCAACCGGCAACTGCTCGCCGACGTCTTCTCCCACAGACGCGTCGGGCGCATCCTGATCTACGACGGCCCGCGGCCATGGCACCTCAGAGAAGGCGACTACGCCGTCTGCACCGATCGACCCGTGGAGGATTGGCTGGCCTTCTACGAAGAGGACTACGCCTGGAAGTGCACCCAGAGCGAGCAGTTCGACGACGACGCCGTCCCCTACGCCAACCTCTGTGGCACCACGGGGTTTTTCGCCGCCGCCTTCGGCTGTCCCTTCCATCAGTACAGCCACGGGGGCAACGCCGTGGCCAGGCCCATCGTCACCACCGCCGCCGAGGCCGACGCCCTGGCCCAGCCCACGCTGGATGCCCTGCCGATCCGGCGATACTTCCAACTGGCTGAAAAACTCGCCCTGCGACTGGGCCCCGAGGCACCCATCAGCGTCCCCGACATCCAGAGCCCCTTCGGAATCGCGGCCATCATCTGGAACAAGGAAGACCTGCTCATCGCCCTGATGGAAGAGCCCGATGCCGTCCTGCGACTGGTCGAAAAAACCCACAAGCTGCTCTGGGACTTCCTGGCCGAGCTCAAGAAACGCCTGCCCAACGTCAACCTTTGCCATTGCCCCTATACCTGGGCACCGCCCGAGCTTGGCTGCTGGCTCAGCGAGGATGAGATCGGCATCATCTCCACCGACATGTTCGAGCGCTTCGCCCTGCCGAGTCTCGAAAGGCTCAGCCACGACTTCGGTGGCCTGTTCATGCACTGCTGTGCAGCGGCCCAGCATCAGTACGAATCGTGGAAGAAGATCCCGGATCTGCGCGGCATCAACCCGGCGATCTTCGAGCAAGGCCCCGGCCCGCTGATCCATCTGATGCCCGAGAAGGTCTACATGTACGGCTACCAGAGCGAGCAGCGCATGCTCGCCGCCCTGGACGCTGCCTCCGACCGGACAAGCATCCTGCTCAACATCGCCGGCAACCCCGACCAGGCCCGCCCCCTCTTCGACCGCATGCGCGAGCACTGCCCCGGACTGGGCGCCGCGACCTGATCGCCGCCGCCGTTGACAGACTTTTGCGGCATCGAGCCTGTTTCTCGCTTGCCTGATGGGCCGTTCGAGGTAGCATTGGCTATCGAGGGCAGTCGGAACCAGGTCCGGATGAAGTCGGCATCTGTCGCACTTTGTCGTCAACGGGAAAACGGGAAAGGGATTCTTCAATGAAGACTCAGTGCGATCAGTGTGAGAGCATTCTGAACGTTCCGGAGGCTACTTCGGGAAAAAAAGGCCGATGCCCGAAGTGCAAACAGGTTTTTCGCATTGTACCTCTTGAAGAAACGTCCGATGACGGGCTGAACTTGGCCGCCTTGGCCGGGGTGGAAACGCGGGCCCCCAGCCTGATCGGACAGGAGGGGCATTGTCCCACCTGTGGCGAGAGCATCGAAACGGGCGATCGGATCTGCGTCGCCTGCGGAACCGACCTCAAGACGGGCCGAAAGCAGAAAACCGTCGTGGAGCGGGAGGAAGACCGGAACCCCTACCAGGCCAAGGCGAAAAAGCGCGAAAAGCCTGACGCCTCGCCCGCTGAGCCCAAGGGCGAAAAGGGGCGGACCCGGCCGGGGGCGGTTCTCATCTCCGCTGCGGGAGCCTCGCTGCTGGGCGTGGTTGCCTGGATTCTGGTAGCCACGTTTGCCGGCTACGAATTCGGGTTCCTCGCATTGATCATCGGCATCCTGGCCGGGCAGGGCGCCAAGGCGGCGACGGATCGGCCCTGTTTTCGCGTCGGACTCCTGGCTGCTTCCGTCGCCGTGTGCGGGATCTTTCTGGCCACCTACGGCAGTTACTACGGATTCCTGCACTTTGGAGAGGGCAAGGAGATCCTGCGGCAGAAATACGAGAACGACAAAGCGTTCTTCCAAGGGGTTGCCCCCGGCACGCTTTCGTATCCGGAGTACGATGAGGAGAAAGCCCTGGCCGAAGCCAACTTCTGGGATTTCTGGATGCACAGGGAGGAGGACTGGGCGATTCTGCTGATCTTCTCGGGCTTCGGGGCCGCCGCCGCAATCCGAAACGGCATGGGCCACAAAATCTAGACAGAAGAATCGCCTTCGTTAGTCGCAGCGTAACGCGAGAAGAATCGTTTCATTCGCTCGGACCGCCCGTCAGCCCTCCACCATCTCCAGGTTCGCCTGGGCCAGGACCAGGCGCTTTTTGCCCAGTTGCTGGAAGATCACGTCCACGCGCGTCTCGGGCCAGGCCCCGGAGATCGCCGCCACCTTGCCCAGCCCGAACTTGGAATGATACACCCCGCAGCCTGGCTTGAGATACTGATACTCCGGCGGGAAGGATTCCTCGGCCTGGCTGAACGAAGCATCCTCCATCTGTTCGATCTGGGCCCGCAGATCGGATTCCTCGTAAAAGCCGCCCCGCCGACGCCCCTCGAGCTTGCGGAAGGTGCTCTCGTACATCCCCGCCGTCTGGTCCACAACGTGGATTCCCTCCTGGCCGATCTCGTTCAAAAACGGCGAGGCCGTCTGGCTCCGCGTCCGACCGCGGACCATCCGGCTGCGGCAGCAGGTCAGGATAAGCTTCTCTTTGGCCCGGGTCATCCCGACAAACGCCAGGCGACGCTCTTCTTCCATCTGCTCCCGGCTGATCTGGGGGCTCTGCCAACTCTCGGCCTGGGAATCTCCCCGGACAAAGGGCAGGAGCCCTTCCTCGCAGCCGATCACAAACACCACCGGGAACTCCAGCCCCTTGGCCCCGTGGAGGGTCATCAGCGTCACGGCTCCGGTGGCCCCCTCGAAATGGTCGATATCGCTAACCAGGCTGATCATCTGCAGGTAGTCAGCCAGCGTGCCTCCCGGGTGGGTATCGTCGAATTCCGCCGCGGCGGTGATCAGTTCGTCGATATTCGAGCGGTCCTGGCGGTTGTCTTCGCTGTCTTCCGACAAGGATTCCTCCAGCCCCGAGGCTGAGACCACCTTCTCGATCAGTTCCCGGACGCTCTTTTCTCCCGCGGCCTGGACCAGAGACCCGATCATCTCGGAAAAGCCCTTGACCGACTTGGCCGAGGCGCCCTTCAGGCCGATCTGGCCCGGGTCCCGGCAGACTTCAAGCAGGTTCTGGCCCGTCTGGGCGGCCTGCTGGGTGATCTTGCCGACCGTCACCTGCCCGATGCCCCGGCTGGGGGTGTTGATGATCCTCAGGCAACTGAGTGTATCGTCGGCGTTGGCGATCGTCCGAAGGTAGGCCAGGATGTCCTTGATGATCCGACGATTGTAGAACTCGGTTCCCCGGGCCACCTGGTAGGGCGTGCTGCCGGCCAGCAGGCGCTCTTCCAGCCGCCTGGAGAGGCTGTTGACGCGGTAGAAGATGGCCACATCGTCGTAGCGCCCGCCATTGTCCACGTGTCGCCGGACCTCCTTGGCCACGAGGTCCGCCTCGTCCCGGTCGCCTTCGACATAGATGACCTGCACATCCTCCCCGCCTTCCTTGCGGGTGAAGAGCTTTTTTTCCTTCCGCCGGCTGTTGTGGCCGATCAGCGTGCCGGCCGCCTGGAGAATCGGCGCCCGGGAGCGATAGTTCTCCTCCAGCCGGATCACCCGGGCATTGGGATAATCCGCCTCGAACTCCAGGATGTTGCGTATGTCCGCCCCCCGCCAGGCGTAGATGCTCTGGTCCGGATCGCCGGTAACGCAGATGTTCTCGTGATCCATGGCGATTCCGTGGGCCAGGATGTACTGCGCGCGGTTGGTGTCCTGGTATTCATCGACCAGGACGTAGCGATAGCGGTCGGAGAGAACCTTTCGGATCTCCGGCTCATCCCGCAGCAGAAAGGCCATCCGCATCAGCAGGTCGTCGAAATCCAGGGCGTTGTTGTCCCGCAGTACCTTTTCGTACTTCTTGTAGACCTCCGCCACGGCCTGCTGGTATCGCCCCTGGGCCTGGGAGGCGTACTCACCGGCGGTCTTGAGCTCGTTCTTGGCGTTGGAGATCGTCCCGTGCAACTGGGCGGGGCGGTAGTCGCTGATATTCAGTTCGTCGGCGGCCTGCTTGGTCAGGCGAAGCTGATCGTCGCGGTCGTAGATCGAATAGTTGTGCTTCAGACCGGTCCTTTCGGCGAATTCCCGAAGCAGCCTTGCACACAAGCTGTGGAATGTACAGCAGGTTACGCCCCTGGAGACGCCCAGTTCCTCCACGCGCCGGGCCAGCTCACCCGCGGCCTTGTTGGTAAAGGTGATCGCCAGAATATTCCACGGCGCCACCCCGCTCTGGACCAGGTGGGCCACCCGCCGTGTGATGACGCGTGTTTTGCCCGAGCCTGCCCCGGCCAGGACCAGCAGAGGCCCTTCCACGTGGCTGACGGCTTGTTTTTGCGGTTCGTTGAGCTCTGCCAGGTAGTCCACTGCCTTCTCCGAAAAATGGGGTTCACCCGCCAATATAGCCAAGAAGGCAGGGGCAGGCAAATCGCGCCAGAGCACCTTTTTGGAAAAACCCGCGCAGATCTCCCGCGCAACTAAAGCGCCGCACCAGCTACCCGATATAGGAACGGGCGGGGCAAACGAACCAGAGAGAATCATGGCGACAAGAAACCAGAAAGACGTACTGACAACCGGCGAAGTGGCTAAGATCTGCCACGTGGCGCCTCGAACCGTCAGCAAGTGGTTCGACACCGGCAAGCTGCGAGGCTATCGCATCCCCGGCAGTCGCGATCGGAGGATCCCGGTCTCTCACCTGGTGGCCTTCATGCAGCAGCATGGAATGCCCCTGGAGGGACTGGAACTGGGAGACCAGAAAATCCTGATCGTCTCGGCCAGTCCCGATCCGGGCCTCAAACAGGACCTGGTGGGCAGAGGATACCAGGTCCTCCAGGCCCAGACGCTCTTCGACGCCGGCGTGGCCGCTCAGCAGTTCCAGCCTCAAATCCTCCTGCTGGATCTGAGCGATGTCGACGATGCCGCCCAGCTTTCCAGGCACATCAAAGACAACCAGGAGCTCCAGTCGATCCGGGTATTCCTGGCCGTCGATGACACCGGCCAGACTCAGCTTCCCCAATGGAACCATTGCGACGGGTTCGTCCTTCGCCCGGTTACGGGCGCCTCGGTGGCCCAGGCCCTCGAAACCGCTCCCGTCGCCTGAAACCAGCCGGCTCGCCCCGGAGGGCCAAGGATCGTGCGACCGCGGGGGGTAGCCGGCTGATAATTTCACCCTGAGGTGTGCAGCGGACACCCGCACTGCTTTGCGGGCGCCTCATCGGGCAGTCCTGTCTTCGCCCGGTTGACAGGACTGCCCGGTTTGTTTGCGCCTCAACAGCAGCTATGCCAACCGGCGAACCCACTGGACTCATGCTCGTAGTAGCAACAGTATGACCTTCGTGGGACATATCCTGACCGGCTCAGCCCTGGGGGCCCTGCTGCTCCCGGCGCGTCTGAGTCGGCTCGGCCTTGCCGCCGGGATCGGGCTGCTGGCTTTCCTGGCCTGCATACCCGACCTTCCGCTGCCCGGATGGGGGCACGACCGATACATGGTGAGTCACAGTATCTTCATAAACAGCGGCGCCGTCCTGGCAGGATGGGTCGGACTCTGTGCATCCGGGGCGATGCACAAACTCCCGGGAACCTGGCTGACCGCACTGGCAGGTGCAGGCGCGTGGATGAGTCATCTGCTCCTGGACTCCTTTTACAACCACGCAGGGGGGATCCGTATCCTCTGGCCGCTTTCGCAATGGCGATTGAAACTCCCCATCCCCTGGTTCCATACGTTCTACCCCGGCTCACGCCTGAGCCCGCAGAACCTGCAGGTGATGGCCATCGAAGCGGGCTTCTACGGATCCCTTCTCGCCCTCTGCCTGGTCGCCCGCAGGTTCCTGAGACGAGGCCGGAACGTCCTGCCCAAGCTCTGACCTTTCGGGTCCGCCCCTCTGGCCTGGAGAGCTGCCAGCCCGAACTGAAGACTCTCTGTGCTCCCGGACAAGTTCCGGGTTCTCCCACAGGCCGCTATCGCGTATCTTCAGGGGAGATACGTTTTCCTTTACCGGCCAATCCCGGAGTTACCCTATGAGCAGAAAAGAGTACTGTTCGTGTTTTGAACAGGTCTACGACGTCTGCATTGTCGGCTGCGGACTGGCCGGCCTGGCCGCGGCCATGCGGCTGGAACAATCCGGCAGGAGCGTCCTGCTGGTCGGTCCCGAGGGCGATCTGGCCTGGGAGGCCGGCAGGGCCCTGATGTTCCATCCCGGACACGGGCAAAGCCCGCAGTGGGACCATCTCATCAGCCAACTGCGCGACAGGGACGCCGCCGACCCGGAATGCATCGACCCGGCCGTCCTGGAGGTCGTCGCCACCGACTGGCTCCGGGCCTCGCAGGTCACGCCCCTGTACTACGCGATGCCCCTGGCTGCGGAAATGCGAGAGGGCCTGATTCACTCGATCATCGTCGCCACCAAGGCAGGGCCTCGGCGCATCGGGGCCAGGCGATGGATCGACGCGACCGAAAACGCCCTGCTTTCGACCCTGGCAGGGGCGAGCTTCATCCCCCGCAAGCCCCAGGCCCGCATCGCCCATATCTTCTTCCAGCAGAAAAGCCGGCCCCGGACCGAGCCGCAACTCGAGTCGGAAAACCTCTCCCTGCACCCGACGCTCTGGCCTACCGAACGGGCCCTTCGAATCCGGATCGATCCCGAAATCGCCTGGTGGAGAGATGCCTTCCTGCCCGCCATCGGGGCCATGCACCGCGCCGTGAGAGACCAGGCAGAAAACATCCAGATCAGCCACGCCTCGTATCAGCCGCTGGACCTCTACGCCGCCCGAGACTCCCAGGCCAAGATGCCGGACAACCTCTCGCCGGCCGCCGCTGCTGCTGCCAATGCCCCCGTGGAAACCCTCGCTCAGCGATTCCAACTGGGAATCGATGCCGCCCAGGCCGTCGAATCCCTCCCCGAGGCCGACACCCAGCCATCCGGTCTCGACGCCCCCCTGCCGGAGGTCAAACCCGTCGAGACCTGCAAGGTCGATGTCATGATCGCCGGGGCCGGAACCGGTGGGGCCTTGTCCGCTATCGCCGCCGGCAGGGAGTTCCTCAATCAACCGGGCCACGTCCTCTGCGCAGAAGCCTTGAGCTTCCCCGGGGGTATCGGAACCGGGGGCGGTATCAACGGCTACTACTACGGCGTACCCGGCGGGCTCCAGGAGGAAGTCGACGACCGCGTCCTGGAACTCCACCAGAGCCTCGGGGGCTTCTTCGAGGTCCGCCCCCAGTTCCACCCCCTGGCCAAGCTGCTCGTCCTGGAACAGATGATCCGGCAGGCCGGCACGCGCCTCTGCTACGACAGTCTGCTCTCGGGCGTCGGGACAAATTCGCAGGGCAAGGTGATCTCCGCCCTGCTGGCCGGGCCCAGGGGGCCCATCCGAATCGAAGCCGAAACCTGGATCGACGCCACCGGCGACGGAGACATCTGCAAGCAGGCCGGCGCCTCGCTGCGACTGGGCCGAGAGGAAGACGGCCTGCTCCACACCTTCAGCCAGTCCTCGGGGATGATTACCGAAAGGAACGGCAGGATCACCTGCCGCACCGTCAACTTCGACGCCGACTGGTGCGACCCCACCGACCCGGAAGACCTCACCCGGGGACGTGTCCTGGCCATCTCACAGTACCTCCAGGACGCCTATGACAACTTCACCCGCCCCACGTACATCTCACCGGCCATCGGGCTCCGGCAGGGACCGCAGATCGATACCGATTACGTCATCACCTTCGAAGACACCGTAAGCAATCCGGACTTCCCCGACACCATCGGCCTGGCCGGAAGCTGGTACGACAACCACAGCGTGGACTTCGAAGCCGAAAGCGACGAAGCCGTCTTCTGGATGTGGGTCGCCCGATGCTTCAGAACCTCCACAGGCTGCCGGATCCCCTATCGCGCCCTGCTGCCAAAGGGGCTCTCCAACGTCTTTATCGCTTCGCGCTGCCTGGGGGTCAGCATCGACGCCCACTACATGCTCCGTATGCAGCGCGACATGCAGCGGATCGGCGAGGCCGCCGCCTACGCAGCCTCCTTCGCCGCCCAGCACCACCTGCCCTCCCGCGAAGTGCCACTGGATCATCTCCAGGGCAAGCTCCAGGCCACCGATTCGCTACGAATTCCCAAAGCCGACGAGCCCTGCAAGTTCAACAGCCCTCTCGACCCGGCCGTCCTGACAAGATCCGATGACCCCGACCAGCTTCGCCAAGCCCTGGACAAACTGCGAGGCGGCATCGGCGGACGCGGCATCTGGCTGCTCTACATTCACCGCCGACAGGTCGAGCAGGAGATCCGGGAGCTTCTCCAGAGCCCGGACGATTCGACAAGCTGGCTGTCGGCTGGAATTTTGGCCATGTGGCGGGACCCCCAGGCCCAGCCGCGCCTCATCCGGGCCATCGAGCATCTGGAATACGGCTTCGACGAACGCGCCGCCCAGTGGATGCCCGAGCTTCGCCCCAACGAAGAGCCCGATCCACTCAAGCTCAAGAAGCTCGCGCCCAACTGGCTCTCAGCCGTTGTGCTCTTGCGACGCTGCGGATCCGACGACTGCCTCGGTGCCCTGGAATCCCTGGCGCAGCGCCGGTCGCTTTCCCTCAATGCCCGCACCGCCATCGCGCTGACGCTGGCCCGACTCTGCCGGGAAGGCAAAATCACCCGAACCGATCAGGTCCGAAACATCCTGGAACAGCTCGAGCAGGGCGATATTCCCTTGCGCATGGGTCCGCCCCAACGGCTGGTCGGCGGGGCGGCGCAACTGAGCCTCGAGGGCAAGGAGGACGACCTGCCCCACGGGCAGCGAAACGTGCCCTTCCATGCCAACATCAGGCACGATTTTCTGTGGCAACTGGACCTGGCCATCGCGCGGACCCGACAGGCCCTGGGTGACGATCTCTCTGAATACCAGCGATATCTAAGCGACCCCCGGCTCTTCGTCCGCCGCGCTTTCGCCAATCTCCAGAACCCGTAGAAGGCTGCTCTCGGACACGAACAAGGCACCGCATCGAGGACAAGGCGGTCGGCACCCGCGCCGGGTTTTGATCGTCGCCCGCAACGGTCCTTGTCGCCCGCGTGGGAAACCCTCCAAGGACGCTGTCCTTCTCGCAGTTTCCCACCCTACAGATCCTGTATGTGGCATCTGTAGGGTGGCAAAGGCGACCTTAGAGCCCCTCGACAATCTCTTCCAGGCTTCTGCCTTTGGCCGTTTCGAGCATGGCGATGACGTTCTCCACCGGCGTGCCGGCCTGGATGGCGTGGCTGGGGCCGCAGATGTATCCGCCCTGCCGGCCCAGTACGTCGATCAGCCTTCTCACCTCCTCGCGGACCTCCTGGCTGCTCTTGCGGGGCAGAATCTGCTGCACGCTCACCGCCCCCTGAAAGCTGATGCGCTCGCCGAAATCCGCCTTGATCTTCTCCGGGGCCATGTCCGCACACTCGGTCTGCACGGCTTCGAGGCAGTCCACCCCCGCATCGATCAACTGCCCCAGCAACCCATGCACGCTGCCGTCGCTGTGATGCAGAACGAAATTCGCCCCCGAATGGGCCCTGTCGCAGATCCGCTTGTGGAAGGGTTGGATCAGGTCCACGTACATTGTCCGGCTCATCAGCGGGCCGTTCTGGCCCCCCAGGTCGTCAGCCCCGAAGACCGCGTCGTAGGTCCCTTCCGGAGCGGCATCGAAGCTGCGACGCATCATCTCTTCAAAGAAGCTCGTGGTCTTCTCCATCCCCGCCCGGATGATCTCGGGCTCCATGGCCAGGTTGATCATCACCTTCTCCAGGCCCATCAGCCAGGTCAGGATCTCCATCGGGTTGCACGAGGAGAGCACGCGGAACTTCTTATGTTCCGGGTCCCGCTGCTCAAGCTGCTTGCGAGGGTGTTCGAAATCGAACCAGTCCGGATCGGGCCACGCGTGGCCCAGCACGTCCTCGACACTCTCGGCCTCGGCCAGGGGTTGAAAGTCGAACTCGTCATATTCTCCCAGGCCGTACGAAACCGACCGCGTCGTCCAGCCCCAGAAGCTTCCGCGCGGGGTCAGTTCGGGCCCCACATAGCGGGGGCCTACGCGGATCTCGTCGTCGGTGGCCTCGCGGAGACGATCGAAATCCACATCCCATTTGGCCAGGAGGCTGTTGAGTTCCTTGCGGACCGGGGGCTGGGGGCCAAAGCCCCAGCAGAAGGGCACCCGGTCGGGCTGTTTGTGTTCCAGCGCGGCTGTCACGCGCTGCCGGCTTGTCATTTCGTCGCGGTAGGTCATGGTGGCCCTGTTCTACAGCGCCCGGGCCGGGTTGTGAATGCACCCAGCCCAGAATCGCCTTTGCACGTTTCGCAACTGCCGATATCGTATCTGCAGGATGGACAACCGGGAAAATCATCGCGTCGTCTTCGCCTTCGAGGTCGAGACCGCCTCCGGGGGCGTGGGATACGCCCCGCCGGGCGTGCACACAGCCATGGTGCACACCGGAGATTCGGCCGGGACGCTCCGCTACGCCGACGGCAGGAGCCTGGCCTTTGGCCCCGGGCAGATTTTCGTCTACGACAGCCGAGAGAATTTCGCCGTCCACACCGCCCGCCCCGGCCTGCACACCTGCCTGGGCCTGGCCGGTCGATACGCCCGCAAGCTTCCCCGCGGCGTCCTGGATGCAGGCCCGGCCCTGGCCCGGCGAGTCGAGGAAATCCGCGCCGCCATGCGACAGGAGCCCTGCGGGTTCCGGGCCGACAGAATCGACCTGCTGGTGGGCCTGCTGGCCCTGGATGTCCTGGAGACCTCCAGCCGGACCAGCCAGGCCTCGCCCCCCGACCTGGCCGGACGGGCCAGGGAGATCATCGACCACCAGTTCGCCCATCTCTCCGGTCCCGGCCAGCTTGCCCGGAGCCTCTACATCTCCCGGGAGTACCTGCGGCAACTCTTCCGCAAGCGTTTCGGCGTCTCGCCGCTGGAATACCTGCTGCGTCGGCGGATCGACGCGGCCTGCCAGATGCTCAGCTTCAGCGACCTGCCCGTGGGCACCATCGGGCTCCGCTGCGGCTTCGAGAGCCCCTACTACTTCTCCCGCATGTTCAAGAAGCTCACCGGCCAACCCCCCAGCACCTGGCGCAGAGCCCGCCGCAAAGAGGCCAACCCCGCAGAAACCGAAGGCTTGTAAGCTGTGGATCCTTCCACGCCGGACCTCCGACCAAGGGCTTGCTTGCCCTTGGCCGGCATCCCCGGCGAGGCGCTTTAACACCGGTGAACCCGCATCCGAACCGATTTTCGAACCCGACCCGTAGAACCGACGAAAGATTCGTGCGTCCAAGATCCTCCCCGCACGCCGGGCCCGTGCAGGCCTGCCGGCCGGGACACAACCACAACTGTGCATTGCACACCCGACCCCCAGCCGCTATAACAGTCCCCATGCAAGAGGCTTCCTTAGCTAGGAGTACTCGTCCATGAAATGGTTCTACCCAGCAGCACTGCTGATCGTGGCAGGCATGGTGTTGTCCCCCTATCTGCTGTTGCGGGGGGAAGCGGAACGCTTCGATGTCGACCGGATCGTGGTCGGTTGGGACGAAAACGACCAGCCGATCTATAAGGATGATCCGATCATCCTCTTCGATACATACGGGGCGGAAATCAAGTCGATCGACCCGGCCGTCATCGGAGATGTTGCCGGTGCGTCGATGATGAGCAAATGTTACGAGTCTCTTCTGCAGTACCATTTCCTCAAACGTCCCGCTTCGACCGAAACGCTGGTCCCTCAACTGGCCGCGGAGTTGCCCCAGGTCAGCGAAGATCGCCTCACCTACACGTTCAAGATCCGCAAAGACGTCCTGTTCCAGCGTAATCGCTGTTTCGGAATGGAAAATGGACGTCCCAAGACACGTCCAATTCGCGCCCAGGATTTCATCCTGGCTTTCAAACGTATCGCCGATGCGAATATTCCATCCCAATTATCCTGGTCACTGATCCGACACCGCATCGAAGGTCTCGACGAATACCGGAAGAAGACCGAGGAATACGAGAAAGAGGATTTTTCCCGATACGATCTGGAGGTTTCCGGCCTGCAGGCCCCGGACAACCATACGCTGGTGATCAAGCTCAAAGAGCCTTACCCGCAGTTCCAGATGGTCTTGGCGATGAACAGCTATGCCCCCATCGCGCGAGAGGTCGTTGACACCTACCTGGTGGACCAGGAACCGGTCCTGACCGAGCTTCGCAAACCGGAAATGGTTGTGGGAACCGGGCCGTATCTCCTGGATACCTGGCAGGCCAAGAACATGATGATGTTCGTGCGAAATCCGGATTTCCGCCTGGAGCGGTATCCCACCGAGGGCGAACCGGCCCATGGGGACTACCCGGGAGACCGGGCCCTGGGGTTGCTGGACGACGCTGGAAAACGCGTTCCCTTCATCGACGTGCTGAAGTTCAAGTACACCAAGCAGTCTTACCCGGGGTGGATGATGTTCCTCTCGAAGCGAAAGGACATTACCGGGATTCCCAAGGAAACGTTCGACTTTGTCGTTACCCCGGGCAAGGAACTTTCCAAAAGCTGGGAAGACCAGAACATCGAAATGCAGACCTACACGCGCCCCACGATCTTCTGGGCGGTCTTCAACATGGAGGACCCCGTCCTGGGCGCCAGCAAGTCACTGCGACAGGCCATCTGCCTGGCCTTTGACGTGGAGAACTACATTCGCGTTCTCTACAACGGGCGGGGACAACGCGCGGTGAACTACGTTCCCTCCAACTTCCCCTCCCACCCGATCGCCGGGCCCGGACCTTACTATATCAAACAGACCGACGAGAACCGCCGGGAACTCCTGGCCCGGGCCAAAAAGAAACTCGAAGACGCCCGCAAGGAGTTGGCCCAGGCCGGGCAGTTGACTTCCGACGGGCGCATCCCCCCCATCGAGCTCGAAATGGGCAGCGGGGGCAGAAGCGTGACTATAGCGGACTTCTTCAAGCAGCAGTTCAAGAAAGTCGACCTGGAACTCAAGACCAACTTCAATGACTGGGATACCCTGCAGAAGAAGGTGGACAACAAGGCGGCCCAGATGTACATGATGGGCTGGCATGCCGACTATCCCGACGCCGAGAACTTCATGCAGTTGTTCTACGGGCCCAACATCAAGACCGGAACCAACAATGCCAACTACAGCGACCCCCAGTTCGACCAGTGGTATGAACAGGCCCGAACCATGCCCGACAGTCCGGAGCGAATGGAGCTTTACGTAAAGATGAACCGCAAGCTTTGCGAAGATGTTCCCGCACTTCTCCTGGCCGAAGATGTCACCTATATTCTTTATTATGAATGGATAAAGAATATCAAGCCTCACCCGGTCGGCTACGGCTATACCCGGTTCCGGAAAATCGATAACGACCTGCGAAAGCGCCTCGGCGGAAGGACGCACTGACGCATGCTTCCCTATATCTTGCGACGACTGGTTCAGGCCGTTTTCACGGTCTTCGGAGTAATGCTTCTGACTTTTGTTCTCTTCCAGGGAACCACCGCTGACGTGGCACGTCACCATGTAAACGTGCAGCGGCAGGGAAGACAGGCCCTGGAAGATTTCAAGAGGCTCCACGGGTTGGACAAACCTCTTTATGTCGGCAACAACAATCCCTTCACCGCCGAATTCTACGACTCCCAGTTCTTCCACCACTTCCTCGAAAGCCTCACCTTTCAGGGCTACTCGATGCGGTGGAGCGACAAGTCCCTGATCGATATCATCCAGGAGCGGGCCAAATACAGCCTGGCCCTGACCATTCCACAGTTGGCCATCGGCTGGATGCTCGGGCTGATAATCAGCGCCATCGTCGCCTACTGGCGGGGAACGTGGATCGACCATGTCGGAGTCTTCCTGGCCGTGCTGGGCATGTGCATCCCCTTCCTGGCCTACATCCTCTTCGGGCAGATGGCGATGTTCAGAGTCAGTCCGGAACATGCCTTCGGTATGGGCCATTGGTACAATATCTACCTGCCTGTCCTGATCGGCGTGGTCGCAGGTCTGGGCGCCAGCGTCCGCTTCTACCGCACGGTCATCCTCGACCAGGTGGGGCAGGACTACGTCCGAACCGCCCGGGCCAAGGGTGTGGCGCTTCCGAGCATCCTGGGCAAACACGTCCTGAAAAACTGCATGCTGCCGATCCTGACCTCGCTGGTCCTGTCGATCCCTTTCCTGATCCTCGGCTCGCTGCTGCTGGAGCAGTTCTTCGGCATCCCGGGACTGGGCGACCTGATGATCTCCAGCATCGAAGACCGCGACGTACCGATTCTCAGTGGGCTGGTCTTCCTGCTGGCCGTCATCTACGTACTGGGCCTGCTCATTACGGATGTGCTCTATGCCCTCTTCGACCCCCGCATCCGGCTGAAATAGGAGTCGAACATTGACTGAAATTACACAACCCTCGGCCGGAACGGATCTTCAGGCCCACAGCGGACGCAGCCTATGGGGCGAAGCCCTGCGGCGTATGCGCCGCGACAAGGTCGCGATCGGCTGCGCCGTCATCATCTTCATCTTCGCCGTCTTCGCCTTCATCGGAGCCTTCACACACCAAGCCTGGGAAGAAAGCTACGACTACGACCGGCTCAATGAGGGCCCAAGTTGGGGATACTGGCTGGGTACCGATGCCTTGGGTAGAAGCGTCGCCTGGAAAACCATCATCGGTGCCAGCGTCTCCATGCAGGTCGGCTTCTTCGCCAACATCGTGGCCGTGCCCATCGGCATGATCCTCGGAGCCATTGCCGGCTACTACGGTCGTTTCCTGGATGACTTCATCGTCTGGGTCTACACCACTCTGGTCTGCATACCCGGCGTCATCCGGGTTATCGCATTGAAGTTCGCTTTCCAGGAAGTGACCTTCTTTGAAGGAACGGGTAGTGAATTCGAACTTGCAGGACTGCCATCGATCGTAATCGCCCTGGCCCTGACGAGCTGGATCGGAACATGCAGGCTCGTTCGCGCCGAAACCATGAAACTCCGCGAACTGGACTATGTCTTGGCTGCCAGAGCTTCCGGGCGCCGCGGTTTCTCCACGCTCCTGCGTCACATAATGCCCAACGTAGCCCATATCGGGATCATCAATTTCTCGCTGGGTTTCGTGGGAGCGATCTCTGCAGAAGTCTTCTTGAGCTTCCTGGGAATCGGCGTTGAAGATCTGCCCAGTTGGGGCAAGATGATTTCGGAAGCCAAGATGGATCTCATCGTCGGTAGATGGTGGGAAGTCACCGCCGCGACGGTCGCGATGTTCATCCTCATCCTGGCCTGGAACCTCTTCGGCGATCGTCTGCGAGATGCCCTGGACCCGAGGTTGCGTAACGAATGAACCAGAACAGCCCCCTGCTGAGAGTCCGCGACCTGCGGACGTATTTCCAGACGCCCGACGGCCTCGTCCGGGCGGTCGATGGCGTGAGCTTCCGCATCCGCCCGCGAGAGACGTTCGCGCTGGTCGGCGAGAGCGGCTGCGGCAAGAGCGTCACCGCCTTCAGCATCCTCAAGCTGATCCCCATGCCCCCGGGTCGGATCGTCTCGGGCTCCATCAAGCTCCACAACCAGGAACTCACCTCGCTGCGGGAAAAGGAAATGCGTCGCATCCGCGGCGGAAAGATCTCCATGATCTTCCAGGAGCCGATGAGTTCGCTCAACCCCGTCTTCACCTGCGGCAGCCAGATCGTCGAGGCGATTCGACTCCACAAAAAGGTCTCTGCCGGAGAGGCACGCGACCAGGCGATCGAACTTCTCGGACAGGTCGGCATTCCCGATCCCACCCAGCGCTTCGACGAGTACCCCCACCAGATGTCGGGCGGTATGCGCCAGCGCGTGATGATCGCGATGGCCCTGTCCTGCTCGCCCCAACTGCTGATCGCCGATGAACCCACCACCGCCCTGGACGTGACCATCCAGGCACAGATCCTCGACCTGCTCAACCAGCTCCAGGATGAAACGGGCCTCTCGACACTGCTGATCACCCACGACCTGGCCGTCGTGGCCGAGACCGCACACGTCGTGGCCGTGATGTACGCCTCCAAGCTGGCCGAGTTCACCGACGTCCAGACACTTTTCGACAACCCCCTCCACCCGTACACGCAGGGGCTCTTCAAATCCCTGCCGCGACTGGGCCAGACCCACGATCGGCTCGAGACCATCCCGGGCAATGTGCCCAACCCGCTCTCGTTCCCCACCGGCTGCAAGTTCCACCCCCGCTGCCCCATAGGCCGAGACCTCAAACGGTGCCAAACCCAGGAGCCGGAGCTCCGCGAGGTCCAGCCCAACCACTGGGTCGCCTGTTGGCAGTGCGCCGGATACGAGTCGGCCGAGGCGACCGACCCCAGCCAGGCCATGTTCGAAACCCAGCCGGCCTCCTCTGATGGGAGTGTTTGACGTGTCCACCGCAACGCCGCCAAAAACCTCCGAAAACGGCAATATCCTTACCGTCGAGGGCCTCAAGACCTGGTTCCCCGTCCGCCGGGGCTTTCTGGGCAAAAAACGCTACGTCCATGCCGTCGACGGCGTGGACTTGAGAATCAAGAAGGGCAAGACGCTCGGCCTGGTCGGCGAAAGCGGCTCGGGCAAGACCACCGTGGGCCGAACCATCCTGCGGCTGATCCCCGCCACAGCAGGGAGCGTCACCTACAAGGGCAGGGACGTTCTGACCGCCGGGCGCAGCGAAGTCAAACGCCTCCGCCGCCAGATGCAGGTGATCTTCCAGGACCCGGTCGGCTCACTGAACCCGAGGATGACGGTCGGCTCGATCGTCTCCGAACCGATCAGCGCCCATGGCCTGCTCAGCGGCAGGGCGCGTCGCAAACGCGTCGAGCAACTGCTCGAACGCGTCGGGCTTTCGGCCCGCTACATCAACCGGTACCCGCATGAGTTTTCCGGCGGACAGCGCCAGCGCATCGGTATCGCCCGCGCCCTGGCCGTCGAACCGGACTTCATCGTCTGCGATGAGCCCGTCAGCGCCCTGGATGTCTCCATCCAGGCACAGGTGCTCAACCTCCTGGCCGATCTTCAAAAAGACATGGGCCTGAGCTTCCTGTTCATCGCCCACAACCTGGCCGTGGTGGAACACTTCGCCCACGAAGTCGCGGTGATGTACCTCGGGCGCGTTGTGGAAACCGCCCCTCGCCAAGAGCTCTACCGCAACCCGCAGCACCCCTACACGCAGGCACTTCTCTCGGCCGTGCCCCAGCCGATTCCTGCCCGCGAGAAAACGCGCGTCCAGCTTCCCGGGGAAATTCCCTCGCCGATCAATCCTCCCACCGGCTGCACGTTCCACCCGCGATGCCCGCTTACACGCGAGAAAGCTGCCCAGTTGCCCGACAGCCAGACCGCCGTCATCCTCTCCCAGGGGCAGCCCGTCCGTGTGGTGGGCCGATGCACAAAGGAAGTCCCCCAACTCGAACCGGTCCACGGCTCGGACCATTGCCACGCCTGCCTGCTGAGGCAGGGCTCGGACAGGGGGTCGAAGGCCTCGGCCGGAGGATCGTAAACCGGTCGCCACCGCCTCAGCGGCGTCCAATACGACGTGTCAGTACGGCAAAGGAGGGCAGCAGCAGCGGCCGGATCACGAACGTATCCATGAGCATCCCCGTGGCCAAAGCAAAGCCCAACTGGTTCAGCAGCGTCAGTTCGCCCACCATCAGGCTGCCCAGCGAGGCCGCCATGATCAGCCCACAAGAGGAAATGACCGGCCCGGTGTGAATCATCGCCAGTTTCACCGCCCGTTTGGGCAGGTTCGTCCGGGCTTCCTGTCGCATCCGCGAAGCAAGGAAGATGTTGTAGTCCACCCCCACCGCCACCATCACAACGAACAGCAGGATCTCGGTCTTCCAGTCCAGGCCCCCCGCGCCGAGGATGTCCACCAGCACCCAGGAGCAGATCCCCAGCGTCGAGAGGTAGCTCAGGACCGTCGAGGCGATCATGAAACCGGCCAGGATCGGATCACCCAGGAGAATCAGCACCGTCAGGAAGATCACTCCCAGGGCAAGGCCCGCGACCAGCCGGGCGTCGCTTCGGGTCGTGTCGCGAATGCTCAGCGTCTCGGCCGTCGTGCCCGCAGCCAATACCTCGATGTCGGCCTCCAACGCCTCGGAGGCCTCCTGCATGAGAGGCCCAAGGCGGGACTTGATCCGTTCGACTGTGGCCATCGCCTCGGCGGTCATCGGCTCGGCTTCGAGTATCACCTCCAGCCGGGCGGTCCGTCGGTCGGCGGAGATGTAATGGTCCGTGACCATTGCCCCCCCGGCCGTCTGGAGCAGCGCATTGGCCCAGGGGCTGACATTCCGCCCCAGCGGCTGATTGTAGCTTCGGACGTTCGCGACTCCCTCGGTGTCCTTGAGGGTGTCCAGGAGCTTGCGGCTCACGCCGCTCCACTGGATGAGCCCCAGAGGCCGGGGCGAATGCACCAGCAGCGCGGTCGGGGCGACTTCGCCCACCGGCCAGTGCCGTTGGGCCATCAAGATCCCCGCCGATGCATTGCCCACGTTGTGGGTGTAGCTCGGCTTGAAGCCGGCCAGGCTGTCGAAAACCCAGTGTACATTGAGCCCCCTATACACCGGCAGCAGCAGGACCAGCAGGGTAAGCACCAGCACCCGCCCCGGGCGATGAATCACCGTCTCGGCCAGCCGCGACCAGAGCTTGCGATGCCCCTGACGGGCCTTGGCCTCACCGGGCCAGGTGATCCGACGCCCGAAGACCCCCAGCAAGGCGGGAACCAGCGTCAGCGCTGCCAGCATCGCCACCACCAGCGCCATCGCCACCACAGGCCCGGTCGTGCGGAAGATCAAAAACTGCGCGAAGACCAGCATCAACAGCCCCAGCGCGTCGGTCAGGGCAGAGGCGGTGATCGGCGCCAGCGTCGCACCCAGGGCTCGCGAGGCGGCCGGCCTGGCCTTTCTGCCCCGTCCCATCTCTTCGCGGAACCGGCTGATCAGCAGCAACGAGTAATCGATCCCGGCACCGTACATCAGCACGAAGACGAAAATCTTCTCGGCCGTGCCCGCCTGGAGCCCGAAGTGCTCGACCAGTTCCAGCAGTTGGCTCACCACCACCGCCGCGATGCTGATCGCCGCGAGCGGAACCAGCGCACCCAGCGGCGCCCGGTAGACCACCAGGAGAATCACCACCACCGCCAGAACCGTTACCCACGTGGTGCGTCGGCTGGATTCCTCTGCCGCCTGCGCGTAGCCGTGGCCGAAACCCGCCGAGCCGGTCACCGCCATCCGGAGCCCCTCGGGAAACTCCGAATCGACCAGGGTCGCCCGCACGTGCTCCACCACCTGGGAAGAGAAGATCGTAATGTAATTCGAAGGGATGTTGACCGATACGATCGTCGCCTGCCCCTCATCGGTCACCTGACTCAGAAGCGGGTTGCGAAACAGCGGCGTCTGGAGAATCGGAACCTGGGGCGTCGGGATCGAGGCCGGAGAGCGAACCGAGAGCTTCTCCAGATCCTTCTGCTTGATCGGCCCGGTCGGCTCGGTCGCCACCCGCCGGGCAAAAGCATTGATCGCTTCGAGGTCCTCCTGTCTCAGCGCTGCCCCCGGGCGTTCAAACACCACCACCGCCTCGCTGAAACCACTCGAGCCGGGAAACGCCTCCTGCAGGAGTGTGATCGCCCGGAGGTATTCCGAACCCTCCGGCAGAAACTGTTTCTGGAGTTCATCGCCGCGCTTGGGGGCGGGGACCAGCAGGCAAAGCCCCCCCGCCAGGCCGATCCAGATGGCCAGCACGCCCCAGCGCCAACGAACCATCGCCTCGCAAAACGTCATCGACCCGCGCCGCCCCCGCGCAAGGCCCTGCCTCGAAAACCCGGACCTTCAATCGGGCTGGACATCACTTGAGCTTCACTCCCACGCCGGATTCCTTCCAGGTCTTCACCAGGCCCCGCATCTCCTTGATGAGTTTGTCCAGTTGAGAGGTCGTCTCGACGAGATTGTCGAACAGGTCGGCATCGTTGAGCATCTTCCCGGCCGTACCCTTACCGGATTCCAACTTCACCGCCGCCTTGTGCAGCGTCTGGAGAAGCTGCGAGAGATTCTCGGTCTGCGTCAGCAGACTCTCGGACAGATCGTCGATCCGATCTCCTGCGGTCCGTGCCGCCCCAGCCACCGCTTCGGTTGCCTGCCCGGCGTTGTCCACGACCTTTTGCACATTTGCAGCTACCTTGCGGATTTCCTGCATGGCCCCCCTGGCCGATTCGGTCGCCTCGGCCAGGTTCGCAAGCGATTTGGACAGGTTCTCCTGGTTTGCCTCGTCGGCAAAGACGTTCTCCATCCCCGCCAGAACCCGATCCAGCCGGGCCAGGGTCTTCTTGAGCCCTGCCTCTGTCTCCTGCTCCTGGGCCCCGTCGGGATCCGTGCCTTGCTCCGAATCTCCCTGTCCGGGCGAATCGGAGGTCGCCGCCTTGCCGCCGATCAACTCGTTGAGGTTCCGGGCCAGGGCGGCAAATTCCTTCATCGCCGGGCCGATCTCCTCCCCCAGCGTCCCGATCGTCTCCAGGGCGTCCTGGACCTCACCGGGAATCAGGCTCTCGCTGCCTGCCTTACCCGGAATCGTCACCGATCCGTCCTTGGGAAGATACTCGGGGGTCTTGCCCTCTACGACGATCGGCTCGCCGTCGGTCTTGAGATTCAGATACGCCGAGCCGGAAATCCCCTTGGTGCTTACCGAAAGATACGTCGTACCCGGCAGGCGGTACTCATTATCAATCCGCAAGACATAGCTGACTCCCTCGCGGGGATCCCCCTGCCGGAAATTCACCTCCGTAACCTTGCCGATGCGAATGCCTTTCAGATGCACCCAGTCCCCCTCGCGGACGCCGTGACTGGAGTCCATCTCCACCTGGACCTTGTACCCGGTAGCCAGGAACCCCGCCATGCCCGTGAAGGCAAAGACCACGCCGGCCAGGATCAGCAGTCCCGTGATGACCGTCAAGCCGACCGCGATGTTTCGCGTATTTTCTTTCATCTTTCTTGCTCCTGGTTGTCCTTATGATCGGCTTGTATGCGCTGGAGTTCTTCCTGGCTGGCGCGGCCCTCGACAAATCGAGAGACCACTTCGTTGTCCATCTCGCAGAGATTCCCGGGGGTCGTGTCGGCGACGATATCCCCTTCATGAAGCATGATGACCCGGTTGGCGACCTTTCGTGCCGAGGCCATGTCGTGCGTCACCACCACGTTGGTCGAGCCCAGTTCCTGCTGCATCTTGAGGATCAACTCATTGATCAGGTCCGAGCGAATCGGATCCAGCCCGGTCGTCGGCTCGTCGTAGAGGATGACTTCCGGATCCAGCGCAATGGCCCGGGCCAGGGCGACACGCTTCTTCTGGCCCCCGGAAAGCTCTGAAGGCAGGCGATCCTGGAGCCCGTCGAGGCCCACCAGTCCCAGCACGCGCCTGCACTGGTCTCGCTGCTCCTGGGACGTCCCAACGTTGTGCTCCTTGAGCGGGAAACAGATGTTCTGCGCGACCGTCATTGAATCGAACAACGCCCCGCCCTGAAAAACAAAACCGAATCGCTTGCGGACCCGGTGAAGGCGACGCTCGGGCAAAGCGGAGATCTTCTGATCCCGGTACCAGACCTCCCCACGGTCAGGCCGCAATAGGGCGATCATGTGCTTGAGCAGGACCGTCTTGCCGCAGCCGCTGGGGCCGATGATCACCGTCGCCTCGCCCGGGGCAATCTCCAGGTCAATCCGGTCCAGCACGGCCAGCGTCCCGAAGGACTTGCTGACCGCCTTGAGTCGGATCATCGGTTGTTCGCCGTCGGGCATCTCTGGCCTCTACTGCTGGGCCTGCGCTTGGCAGGCCAGGTACCGCATCATGGCTATTTCGTCACAGGCATCGGCCTTGGGACAGGCCATGCACTCCCGCCATACCTTTTCGGGCAATGCCTGGCGATCGATGCACTCAAATCCGTGACGCTCGAAGAACCGCTGCTGATACGTCAGCGCGAAAAGCCGCTTGATGCCCAGACTCCGGGCATCGGCGACCGCTGCATCCATGAGCTTTCCGCCCACGCCCCGGCCTCGACAGTCGCTGCGGACCGCCAGGGACTTGATCTCGGCCAGGTCCGACCAGAAAACATCCACCGCAACGCAACCGGCCAGGCCTTTTTCATCCTCGGCCACCGTGAATTCGCGCAGGGAAGCGTACAGGCTTTCCATGGATCGGTGGAGCATCCGGCCCTGCTCGGCGTAGAAGTTGATCAAATCGGTAAGGCCCTGAACGTCATCGACTGTCGCGTGGCGAATCTGCATGCCGCGCATTGTATCTTATGCCGATGCCAAGAGCAAAAGATCGGCTGGACAATGCCGCTCCCTGCGGCTTGAACGGACACCCGCCGCAATCCCTGCTCCAGGCCACCCCCACCAGGCCTTGCCTTGGGCAGGTCGAGCCTTGCACCGACCTTAACCTTTTCTTAATATCTGTGGCCGCTTTGAATCGGCTGGGCCGATACAAAAGCAGGCCCCTCATCTGCAGGATCGCCCAAGACGCGCTCAACTCCAACTTCCTGGGCGTGCGAGCAAAGGTTGCCTCCCATGACGCAGCAGACAGCAGTGGATCTGGATCGATACGACCCGCTTTGGTTTCGCAAGGTCTCCTGGGCCCCGATGCTCATCGCCCCCATTTTACTGGGTCTTATGGTCTTTTTGGGGCAATTCCATCCGCAGGCTTTCCACGACCTCCAGGTCTGGCTGGAAGTACCCGCACCCTTCCTGGTAGCCTTTGCCGCGGGAATCTATCTTCTCAAGGCGTCCAGGACCCGCAGTCCGCTCCTTGTCCTGCTGGCAGCCCTGTCGATCGCTCTGACGTGCAGGGAAATGCATTTTGCCGGGACAAGCAAGGGCATCTACGTCGCCCTGGGTGTCCTGGCCCTGTGGACGGTGCTCTGGCGAAAACGCCTTCATCGACCCCTGCGTGACTGGCGACACACCTCCTGGCTGATCGCGACCGCCTGGGCCTATGTGTTGTCCCAACTGATCGCCCGACGGGCCTTCCGCTTCGTCCCCGGCGAACATGCCATCCACCGCTCGCTGGAAGAAGCGGCTGAGACGATCGCTCACCTCATGCTCATCTTCACTGCTCTTCTTGCCGAGACACGGGCATTGGCCATGCGTCGAGCCCAGCCAGACACGGACTGCCCCGCCCAGCCCGAAAGGGCTGTTCTGGAACCCAAGCAAGGGCGATGACCGTTTTCCCTGGGATGTAAAACGAAGCCCACAGCCCTGGCGGCAGGTAGCGTCATCTCGCATCCCCGACAGGGATTAAGCGTCACAGGCCGGACCCAAGATCCCCCTTTTTGGCGAAACGAAGTCCGCAACCCCCGCTGAAAGGCAGCATCCTTCTGCAGCCCCGGCAGGGGCGAGAAGAATGTAGCCAGGGGTGGAGGACGCAGTTAAGCCTGGGCGGAACGAAGTCTGCAACCCCTGGAACAAACGGAGAATGGAATGGCAGCCCCGGCAGGGGCGCCCAGACTTCTGCAGCCCCGGCAGGGGCTGTAAAAGGGCGATGCACACCTCATGGGGTTGCGGAAGGGATCCTGCGCCCCTGTTGGCCTTCTTACTATAACATCAGCAACCGATAATGCGATATTGGCCCACAACCAGCCACCCGCGTCTGCAGATCTACTTGAGTCCGTGCTCCTGGCGGTAATCCGAGGGGCGGATGCCCAACTCACGCTTGAACACGTGGGTCATGTGGGAAGCCGATGAGAACCCCGCCCGAACGGCCACGTCGGCCATCCCCAGCGTTGTCTGCACCAGCAGCTGCTGGGCCTGGGCGATCTTCTGTCGGCGGATCTCGTCGGCGATGGTTCGGCCCAGGTGACGCTGGAAAGACTGCTCCAGCGTCCGCCGCCCCACCGGAACGTGACGCAGCAGTTCCTTTACGTTCAGGGCTTCCTCCACGTGCTCGCGAATGTATCGAACCGCCCGGACCACCCCCTCATCCCGCGTGGCCAGCATCTCGGTGCTCTGCCGAGCGACCACGCCGCGAGGGGGGATCCAGGTAACTTCCGGGGGGATCTGCTCCCCGGCCAACAGGCGATCCAGCAGGGCTGCCGCCTCATACCCCACGCGCTCGGTGTTGTGGTCAATGGCCGAGAGCGGCGGATTGGTCAACTGACAGAGCATCGGATCCTCCTCGACGCCCAGGACGGCCAGGTCTTCCGGCACGCGGATGCCCAGTCTTTCGCATTGGATCAGCGTGCCCGTGGCCCGGGCGGAACTCACCAGCAGCAGGCCGCAGGGAAGGGGCAGAGCGTCCAGCCACTCGGCGTAGGAATCGGTATATACGGTCACGGCGTGACAGGCTTCCGGATAGACGAGCAGTTGGGCCCCTTGCTCCCGGGCCGATTCGGCCATGGCGTCGCGCCGGGCGTCGCTGAAAGGAATCCCTGACATCCCAGCGTAGGCCAGCGTCCTGAGCCCCAGCGAAAGCAGGTGCTCTGCCGCCATCTTGCCGATGAGCCGGTCGTCCGGGATGACCTGGTGGATCGGCAGCGGGCTGTTTTCGACCGAGACCATCGGGATGCCGGAGAGGGGCTCGTACTCGTCCAATCGCGGGGCGAGGGTGATCGCCCCCGCCACCGGCTGCATCATCTCGAGAGTCTCAGGATGAATGCGATCCACCGCGCGGTCGAGGACCACATCCCACTGGCCGTGGCGATGAACGTAATCGGTCACCCCCGCCACGACCTGTCGCCCGTAGCCGCGATAGGTCCCCACCGCCAGAAGAACGCGAGGTCGCATTGGAAACACCTCCTGCCTGCACGAGAAATCGGCCCGTGTTTTGGCTATACGAGAAAAATTACGCCCGGATGCGCATTTCGTCAACAACAAAGCGCTGTCGCGCCAAACATGTCGGTTCAGTTGGCGGTACAATCCCTTATGGAATAAAGGAGGCCGGGAGGTTCTCGGCCACATTTCACGGTTCGTTCCGAGAGGAACAGGAGATTGAGGAGCTTTATCATGAGAAAAGCAATTACGATTCTGGCAGTATTGGCGATCACGGGTGTGGCGGTGCAGGCTGAGATCCTGACGATTGACGATCCAGACAAGGGACGAAACGTCGGTGCAGGCGACACGGCCACGCTGACCACAGGCGATTCGCCGATCGTGGTCACCAGCGTATGGATGTCTTCTTGGGCAGGTGGATCCGGGGTAGACGGTGACTATGTGTTGACTGGGGAAGCGGCCGTCATTGACCTGACTTACACGATCAATGGTGGTTCGGAAGTCTTCACCTGGACCGAGGATCTGCTCGTGCCCGAGCTGGCGGACGATACGCATTCCAAAGGCGTTCAGATCGATATCGCTGATTTGAATCTAATGGCTAACAGCACCTATGAGATCACGATGAATGTTGACAGTGAAAACATTCGAAACACTTATGCGGACAACATTGACGTCAGTGGCGGCGACCCGCTCGAGTTGCAGTATACTGCCCCCAGCAATGGTGGTCCGTTCAAGCAGCTTGAATACAGCGTCGTTCCCGAGCCGGCCACGATGAGCCTGCTGGGCCTTGGCGGCCTGGTTGCGCTGCGTCGTCGCCGCAGAGCGTAACGCCCCCCGCAGCCTGACAGGCTGTGAGACAACCTACCTCCTCCTGCAAGAGCCCGTCGGTGGCCAACGCCCTCGACGGGCTCTTCATCTGCGCCTCAGTCCGGGCAACCCCGTGGCGTTTTCAAACGCCTCTTGGGTTCGCCGGTCGCGGGGGCTATAATCGGGCAACGAGTGGGGGCTGGAAAGAAGCGAACATGTCGTTCAACATCCTGTGCATCGGCGACGTGGTGGGCAAGCCCGGCCGGGGCATCATTGCCGATCATCTCAAGTCGCTCATCGAAGAACACCACGTGGAGTGCGTCATCTGCAACGCGGAAAACGCCGCCGGAGGCAGCGGCCTGACTCCCCAGATCTTCGACAAGCTCCTCAAGTACGGCGTGGATGTGGTCACCCTGGGCGACCATGTCTTTCGCAAGAAGCAGATCTACCCCGCCCTGGAGACCTCCGATCGCATCGTGAGACCGGCCAATCTGCCCGCCAAATCCCTGGGCAAACGCTGGACGGTTGTCCCGTCCAAGAGCGGGCTGGACCGCGTAGCCGTCGTGAGCGTCCTGGGCCAGATGTTCATGAAGAACAATGATTCCCCCTGGGAGGCCATCGACGAGATCTTCAAGGAGATTCCCCCCTCGGTCAAGCTGAGGGTCGTGGATTTCCACGCCGAGGCCACCAGCGAGAAAATTGCCATGGGCTACCACCTCGACGGGCGGGCGACCCTGGTCTTCGGCACGCACACGCACGTGCCCACCGCCGACGCGCGCGTCCTGGAAAACGGCACGGCCATCATCTCCGATGTCGGCATGACGGGCCCCTATGACAGCGTCCTGGGCCGACGCAAGGAACGCGTGCTGAGCTTCCTGACCACCGGAATGCCCACAACCTTCGAGATCGCAACCGGCGACGTCCGCCTCCAGGCCGTGCTGGTCGACGCCGACGCGGGCACCGGAAAGGCACGTTCCATCCGATCCCTGGAAGTAAAGGGCAGGGCCTACGAGGGACCCGTCTACGACTCCGACGACGGCTGGGGCTACAGCCGGAAAAAGTAACCCCATCGCCCCCTGTCAGAGCAGGTCGTACTTGCGCATCTTCTTGTAAAGCGTCGTGCGGTTGATCCCCAGTTGCTCGGCCGTCTGTTGTCGGCTGTGACCGTTGGCCTCCAGGGCAGAGACGATGATCTGTTTCTCGGGCCCCTCCAGCGCCTCTGCCAGCGTCAGGCCGGTGGAAGAGATCTTCTCGAGCCTGGCCTCACCGCTGTTCTCGTACTCCAGCAGGGCCGGGGGCAGGTCCTCCGGCCCGAGCACCTCGTTCCTGCAGAGCACCGTCCCCCGCTCGACGCAGTTCTCCAGTTCCCGCACGTTGCCCGGCCAGGGGTACCGCTGCATGATCTCCATCGCCTCGGGGGAAAACGCCTTGACCGGACGGTTCCGTTCGATCCCGAAGCGACGCAGAAAATGCTCCGCCAGCAGGGGGATATCCCCGATGCGGCTGCGCAGCGGCGGGATCTCGATATTCACCACGTTGATGCGGTAGTAGAGGTCCTGGCGGAATCGTCCCGCCTTGACCTCGCTGCGCAGGTCCTGGTTGGTCGCCAAAATCACGCGAACGTCCACGCGACGCGTCTTGTTGCTGCCCACCGGCTCGAAGAGACGATCCTGCAGAACACGCAACAGCTTGATCTGCAACTGGCCGCTGGCGGTGGAAATCTCGTCCAGAAAGAGCGTCCCCCCGTCGGCCGCGGCGAACTTGCCCTCCTTGTCGACCACCGCGTGGGTAAACGCGCCGCGCATGTGACCGAACAACTCGCTCTCCAGAAGCGTCTCGGGCAGGGCACCGCAGGAAAACTCCACAAACGGCTTGTCCTTCCGCCGGCTGTGGGTGTGAATCGCCCGCCCGATCAGGCTCTTGCCGGTGCCCGACTCCCCGGTAATCAGGACGTTGGTCGGCGTGTCGGCCACGGCCTGGATCAACTCGAAGACGCGGTTCATACGGTAGTCGCGTCCGATGATCTCGTCGAAGCCTTCCCGCTCGGAAAGCGCACGTCGTAACTGACGGTTTTCGGCCACCAGCTCCTGCTGCTTCATCGCACGACGCACGGCCAGGCGCAGGTCGTCATCGATCACCGGCTTGGTCAGGTACTCGTAGGCCCCCTGTTTCATGGCCTCCACGGCCGACTCGACGGTCGCGTATCCGGTGATCATGATCATCACGACTTCGGGGTGTTCCTTGCGGACGTGTTTGAGCAGTTCGAAGCCATCGCTGCCCGGAAGCGTCACGTCGCTGATTACCAGGTTGCAGGCATCCTCTTCGAGTGCCTTTCGGGCGGCCTGGACCGAAGAAGCCGTCTGCACCTGGTACCCTTCCAACTGGAGGAACCCGCTGAGGCTGTCCAGGATGATCGGGTCGTCATCGACCAGCAGGACGCGCGGCACCTTCGAGCTTTCAGGCTGGTTCGTCATGTTCGATGCTCTCCTGCTCGGGAGGACTTGGCCCGGCCAACTGCACCGGTTTGTAGGGAAGCTCCAGTGTGAAGATCGCTCCCCCGCCGGGCGCATTGGCTGCCTGGATACTGCCTCCCATTCGCGAAACCAGATCACCGGCGATGGCCAGACCCAACCCCGAGCCGTCGCCTTTGGAGGTATAGAAGGGCTTGAAGAGCAGTTCCGGATCCACGTCGCCAAACCCCGGGCCGGTGTCCTGGAACTCTACGCGGATCGTCTCACCCTGCCTGGCAATGCGAATCGTCAGCCTGCCCCCCTTGTCCATGGCGTCGAGGGCATTGCGAAGAATGTTGCAGAACACGTGGAAGAGGTTTCCGTCGATCCGGCAGGGACCGATGGGGGCCAGCTCAAAGGCAAACTCCACCGACCGCGACTGAGCAGACGGCTGGACCGTGGCCAGGGCTTCATCCAGAACGCTTCGGATCGAGTCCTCTCCCAGGTCGTGTTCACCGATACGCCCCTGCTGGGCCAGGTCGCGGATGATCCGGGCCATGCGCATCAGTCCGTCGCGAGCCTTGTCGAGATACTCGCCGACCTGGGCGTGCTCGCAGCGCCGGGCCAGTCCCAGATAGCGCAGCGTCCCATCCAGCGGGGTATTGAGTTGATGGGCGACCTCGGCAGAGAGTTTGCCGATAGCGGCCAGGCGGTCACTGATCGTCAGTTTGCGCTCCATCGAGGCCCGCTCGGAGACGTCCTCGACAGCCACCAGGAAGCTGCCGCATCGGCGGCAGGCGGCCGGATCGTGCCGCCTGGCCTGGTTTCTGCTCTCGCACCAGGCCAACACCGCATCCAGGTGGGAAACGTAGAGATCGACAAGAATCTGACCTCCCCCTTTTCGGTAGATCCACAGGTCGCGCCGCACCCGGGGCGCGTCGCGTTTTTCCAGTGCCTGGAGTTCGCGAGGCCAGGGGAAAGCTTCGGGCCCCGCGCCGGGAGAGACGATCTGCTCGACCCATTCAAACCCCGGCAGCAGATCATGGGCCATGCGATTGCGCAATATGACCCTCCCGCAGGTCCCCACGACAAGAACGGCATGCGGGAGACGATCGAAGGCCAAGGCTTTGAGATCGGTGCGATGCCTGTTCATACCAGAATATGGTAGACGCCAACGTTTCGAAAAATCAACGTAAGTGACGTAGAAAAGCAACACCCGCAGCGAAACAACCCCCTGTCTACGCCGAAAGACTACTGCGGTTTGCGAAGGTGCTGCTGAACCATATCTGAAAGCTCATCAAGTCGGTAGGGCTTGGCCAGAAAGTCCCGCACGCCATCGGCAATGACCCGTTTGGCCATCTCACTGGTCCCATAGCCGGTGGAGATCAGCGCGTGAATTTCCGGGTCGATCTCCTTGAGCTTCTGGAAGGTCTGGCGACCGTCCATCCGGGGCATGATCAGATCAAGAATCACCAGCCCGATCTCCTTGTGGTGTTCGCGGAAGAACTCGACGGCCTCGGCCCCACCGGAGAACGTGTAGACCCGGTAGCCCATCGGCTGGAGCACGTCGCTGATCATCTCGCGAATGGAGGCTTCGTCGTCGACAACCATGACCGCCCCGGCGGCCTCCTGGTCTTTCGCTGCTTCGGGCTCTGTCATATCCTCGACCTGGTTGAAAGGGGGCTGGGTTGGCAGGTAGAGTTCCACGGCTGTGCCCTTCCCCGGTGCCGAGAGCACCCGAACCGACCCGTTGTGACTTCGCATGCAACCGTAGACACCGGCCAGGCCCAGACCCGCTCCTTCGCTCTGATCCTTGGTGGTGAAAAAAGGCTCGAAGAGGTGGGCCTGCGTCGCTTCATCCATGCCTCGGCCGGTATCCACCACACTCGCGCAGAGATACTTTCCCGGAATCAGGTCCAGTTCGTATCGCAGGTCGCTGTCGGCACCGACCCGAACGCAGCGGGTCGTGAAGGTCAGAATTCCCCCCTCTTCCATGGCCTCGCAGGCATTGAGAGCGAGGTTCAGCAGGGACTGGCGAAGATGGACCGGATCCCCCATGATCCGGCTGGGCTGGGCCCGAAGTTCCATGCAGATGTCCAGCGTATCCTTCCGATCTCGGACAAACTCCTGGGCCAGGTCGGAAATCAGGTCATGAAGGTCCACCGGCACCCGTTGACAATTGCCTGCGCGGGCAAAGCCCATCAACTTGCTCGTCAGTTCGGCCGCCCGCTTGGAAGCCCGAAGGACCTGTTTGGCCTTGGTGGAAAGCAATGGATCCGACGTGAGATGCATGCGGAGAATCTGGGCATTGGCCATCACGGCCGTGAGGAGATTGTTGAAATCGTGGGCCACGCCCCCCGCCAGACGCCCCACCGCCTCCATTTTCTGGGCTTTGCGAAGTTTCTCGGCCAGTTCCGTCTCTCGTGTCATGTCATGGTGGACACTGACGCAATGAGAAACTTCGCCCTGACTGTTTCGGACCGGGGAGAAGGTGGATTCCAAGATGATCGACGTCTCGTCGGGCCGATGCAGGGCCCATTGCCCCGACCACTGCCGACCGTGGCGGATATTCTCGCGCATCTGCCTCAGGTGTCCAGCGTCGCTGCCGGCAGCCCTCTCCAGCGGAAACTCTTTGCCGGCCGCACTGCCCTCTGCCATCCCGACCATCTTCTCAAACGCAACGTTGGCAAACTGGATCTGCCCATCGGTGTTGCAGACGCAGATCCCCTCGGCAGACTGGGAAACCGCCTCCCGAAGCAAAATATCGAGGCTGGCGTCCCCGCTGCCGCGGTGCATGTTGGAAGTCGCCGTCCCCTCGCGCCAATAGCCGCCATCTTGTCGATCTGTTTCGAACATGTCGGGTTCTTGCTCTTTGCCCACTGCCCGGCGTCAACACTCTCGTGGGTCCAAAGGAAAACACGTTGCCGCCCATTTAAGACTTGTGCTGACCGGAATCCGTTCCGGCCGCGCGGTACAGATCACAGAAATCGCCCTGCTTTCCATAATTCTAGGAAACTGGAACCGGAATTCTACCATAAAGTTAGAAAAATGGCCCTATCCTATCTATCTTGTGGCCATTTCCTATCTTTTCATACCCGCTCCCCTCGAAAACAGGGCAAATCGCATTCGATCGGACCCAAACACCGGTCTGCACCTGCTTGGATTACGGAAGCCCGGGGTGTACAATCCCGTCATCATGAATGAAACGAACACCGACCGGCCGGCCGTCATCTTCGATATGGATGGCGTGCTGGTCGACAGCTACCAAGCCCACTTTCAGTCCTGGAACCGCATGCTCGCCGGGAAAGGCTTGCGCCTCTCGCCGGAAGAGTTTGCCCAATCCTTTGGCCGGACCAACCAGGACATCATCCCAGAGACCTGGCCCGAACAGGCCGGCGACCCGGAAACCGTCGCCGCCTGGAGCCGGGAAAAGGAAGAAGCCTACCGGGAGATCCTCCGCGAGCGGTTCCCCGAAATGTCCGGGGCCGGAGAACTGATCCACTCGCTGCACGAGGCCGGCTTCGATCTGGCCATCGGGTCTTCCGGTCCACCCGAGAATATCCAGGTGGTCCTGGATTGCCTCGACCACAGCGACTGCTTTCAGGCACAGGTCACCGGCAGCGACGTCCGACGGGGCAAGCCCGATCCGGAGGTCTTCCTCAAGGCCGCCGAGAAACTGGGAGTCCCGCCGCAACGCTGCGCCGTCGTCGAGGACGCACTGGCCGGGCTCGAAGCCGCACGCCGGGCCGGAATGCTCCCCATCGCACTGACCGGAACCACCGATCCCCGCGCCCTGGCCGAAAATGCACACGCGGTCGTCGACTCGCTGAGCCAGTTGGATCCCCAGCAGATCCGCAACTGGCTCAAGGACCGCTGAGACGGGAGGTAACATGGAACGGATCTTCGCCTGTCGCATCAGCAGTTACGGGCAATACGCCGAAGATGCCTGGGAGCATCTGCCCAGCTTGGGTATCGAGAACATCGAATGCCACGTCTGTCGAACCGACTCCCAGCGCAGCGATCTGCACAAGCGGCTCGACCAGTCCGGACTCAATGTCACCAGCTTTCAGTGCGACTGCGATATCCATCGCATCGACCCGGGCGAGAACATGCGGCCCCAACTGGAAACCTGCGCAGAGTTCCAGGCCAACATCGCCTTCGTCTCGGTCCGCGCCGAACAACTGGAGATGGACCAAGTCGCCCAAAGGCTCCGATACGTCGGAGATGTTGCGGCCGGTCTGGGAATTGCCGTCGTCCTCGAAACCCACCCCGACCTGGCCACCAACGGCTCGGTCGCTCTCAAGACCATGCAGAAGGTCAACCACCCCAACGTGCGGATCAACTTCGATACGGGCAATATCTACTTCTACAACCGCCGCAGAAAGACGCCCGACGAACTGGCCATCGTGCTGGATTTCGTCAGCGCCGTTCACCTCAAGGACACCACCGGTCGCTACAAGGCCTTTGAGTTTCCCGCGCTGGGAGAGGGCGTGGTGGACTTTCCGGAAGTCTTTGTCATGCTGGATCGAAGGGAATTTCCCGGCCCCTACACGCTGGAACTGGAAGGGGTCCAGGGACAAAGCTACACCCGCCGGGAGAGGCTGGAAATGGTCGAAAAGTCCGTGGAATATCTTCGCGCCATCGGCGTGATGCCCGAGACGAACCCGAAGTAGGCTTTCATCCGGGCTGCAACAAAAAGGACCCGAAGCGCCTTACCCAGAGGGCACTTCGGGTCGGAAAACGGTCAAACGGGCACAGCTGTCACATGCCCATGCTTTCGAAGTTCGTCCCGGCCAGGACCTTGCTGATATCCAGCAGGATGGTCACGTGACCTTCGCTCTTGCCCATGCCCAGGATGAAGTCGGTGTTGATGTCCGTTCCGAATTGCGGCGCTTCGTCGATGGCATCGCCGGCGATGTCCAGAACCTCCGAAACCTTGTCGACGATGATCCCCACTTCCACATCATCGACCTGCACGACGATCACGCAGGTCTCCTCGGTCCGCTCGGCTTCGGGCATGGAGAATTTCAGCCGAAGATCCAGGACCGGAATCACCTTGCCGCGGAGGTTGATCACGCCCTTGACGAAGTCCGGTGTTCGAGGAACGGTGGTAATATCCATGATGCCGATGATCTCTCGAACCTTCAGGATCTCCAGGCCGTACTCTTCGTCCCCGAGATAGAAAGTCAGATACTTTCCAGCCTTGCTGGTCGAGGCAGCTTGGGTCGTGTCCTGCTGTGTGGTGTTCTCTGTCATCGCAATTCCCTTGATCAAGAAGGGCCCTGGTGTCGGTCCGGGATGTCCGAAACGCTCTGAGGGCTCTTTGAGGAGTCCCAGAAGCTCTAACTATTGGGATATCGGCCCGGCCGGAGAAGATCTTCGAGGCAATGACAAAAAACCCCCGTGCCCTTGCCGCAAGCCGGAAAAAAAGGCAGAAATACGCCTCTGCCGGATACGACTTTATTCCAGGAGTGATGTATTCTTTGCCGGATGAAGGAGCCTCGCCTGCAATGCAAAACGACGCTGAGCCAAGCTTTCCGCTGGCCTCGATGAGCGGGAAAATCCGCCTCTTGACATGGCTGTTGCTGCTGATGCCTGCAGCGCTTGCACCGCTGCTGATCTTCGCCGATTCCGCCCAGCCCTGGTGGATCGTCGGGGGAATCCTGGCCGGGGTCCTGCTGGTTTACGTCGCCATCTGGCTGCTGGGGCGCCCCACCCGCTTTGAAGTTACCGCCCAGACCGTGCGGATCCGCTGGCCTCTGCGACAGAAACAAATTCCCCTGGACAACATCGAATCAATCGAAACGATCGATTCCCAACAGGTCGGCGCGGCGATTCGAACCTTCGGAGCCGGAGGTCTCTGGGGAGGGTTCGGGCTCTTCTGGTCCCGTAAACTGGGGCATTTCGCCATGTACGCTTCCCGCCAGGACGGCTGGGTGCGCATCGCCCTGCGCGAGGGCAAAGACCTGCTGATCACCCCCGAGAAGCCCGAACGGTTCGTGGCCGAGGCACAGCGGAACCTTCAAAGGCCCGCTTCGCAGACTTCCTGACAACTTCTGGGCTGGTTTATTCTCCCGGACCCGATCTCGCCGGCGCCTGGGGAGCCAGGCCCGCCCCGCTGGGACGCTTGCCCGTCAGGAGATACTGCGAATACGCCTTGTAGAGCCGATCGCCCTTGCCGGCTTCCGAGAGGCGTCTGGCGTACTGCCTCGCCTGGGCCGACTGACCGGTCGCCTTGGACAAAAACGAAGCCATCAGAAGCATCTCCGGATCGTCCCGATGCACGTCCTTTTCCATCAGGTCTTCCAGTTGGCGCAACTGCTTGCGAAGCGCCCCGCCGGGAAGCATCTGCTCAGCCGATATGCGCGTCTCCATCAGGGCTGGAAACTCCGCAAACGCACGGCGGATCTGATCGGCCGCACTGACCGGCTCGCCCGCGGCAAACAGCGCCAAACCCGCTCCCACCTGCGGCAGCGGGTTGGACGGGTCGCGATAGCCGGCCCGTTTGAACAGGTCGGCTGCTTCATAGAAGCGCCCCTGCTGCAACTGCGACTCGGCCGTCCGCATGTAGGTGTTCAACGCGTCGGAGCTCTTGCCCGCCAGACGTTCAATGACTACCTCCCGCTCGGAACCGATGCGGACATTGGCATCGGCCGAAAGTGGCTCCTGCCGGCCCGGAACGTCCTGACCCTGCTCCTGGAGGCGCTTGAGACGAAGATGCTTCATCACCTCCACGAAGGTGTCCTGATCCTGCCCTGCGCCTTGGCTGCTCTGGCCCGGGGAAGACTCCATCGGGTTGGAGGCAGGATCGGCCAGGCTCTCTTCGACAGGTTTGCGCCGGCCAGTCGCCTGGCCGATATCCAGAATAGGACTCCGGGCAGCCTCGGGATCCAGTTCGGTAATCTCCCGGGCCAGGCGGTAGCGATCTTCTGCCTCCTGAAGCCCCATCAGGCCGGGTACCGGTGCGGCGATACGCGAGGCAAGCCTTCCAGAAGCCCCCCGCATGTCTCGTGTGGCCGGGGAGAGAATCGACTCGCTTCCCTGATCGTACGTCCGGCCCGGGGGCAGGGCAATGGCCCCTTCGCCGGCGCCCTGGATGCCCTGGTAACCCTCAGAAGCATCCAGATAAAGTTCGCGACGGGTAGTATCGCTGAGGTTCTCGATCGGAACGCCCACCCGCAGCGACTCGGAAAAATCCCTCTGCTGCCGGGAAACAATCGTTCGCTGTCGGTCAAAATACGGACTCGTGGTCAGCGGTCGTCCGTAGGTAACGTCTCCCACACCGACCGACTCAGCCAGGAAGTTGCTGATCGTCGCGGCCGAAGGAAGCGTAATGCCCAGTTGATTCTCGGCGCGGTAGGGAACCCCGCCGCGGAAGCGGCCCAGGCCCGTGACCTGGCCGGTCACGTACAGGTTGGAATTGAATCGGGACGTACTGATTCCGGTGTTGGTTCCCCTTGCTCCGACCATGGGATTGGCATCCAGGGCCCTGCCGTCCTGCACCGGGCGAACCTGGGCAGAGGACAGCGTGGCAGCAAAAAGAACTGCCAGTGCAGCGAGCATCAACCATCGAAAAGGTCTCTGTGCGTTCATTTCCGTTCTCTCTTTCCTGTTGCCCCCCTGCGGGCTTTCCGTCTTTACTATCGCCGATCCGGGGTAGACAGTTCCAGAATCGGGCGAATTTTCGTAAAGTCTGATCTTAAACGAACCCGGAAAAGCCTGCATACCATTATAGCCTGCCGGTCGCCCCAAGGGCCATCCTGTCCCCCGGCCGGCCGATGATACACCCGGTCGGGCGCCGGGATGCATCGGAAAAAGGGTAGAATCCTTTGCAGACCCGGCTGGTAAATGGCATCATTTCCCGCCGGGAGATTGCCGATAATCACAAAACGTGCGCGCGTGGTTCTGCTTCCTCGCTCCGCGAGCGCTTTTTCAACCGCCCATACGACAAGGAAAGCATCTTACATGCGACCCCTACGTACCTTCACGATAGAACCTTCGCTTCCCGAGCCTCTGGCCCCGCTGCTGGAAATTGCCCGCAACCTCTGGTGGTGCTGGAACGGCGATGCCCTGGAACTGTTCCGACGCCTCGACGGGCGCCTGTGGGAAGACTGTTATCACAACCCGGTGGCGCTTCTGGGGCACGTCGAACAGGCCCGCCTCAACAGCGTCGCCCGGGATGAGGGATTCCTGGCCCACCTCAAGCGCGTCAGCGACCGGCTCAACGATTACCTTTCCAACCCGGGCTGGTGGCAGAAATCCTACGGCCAGACCCACCAGCCGCAGGTGGCGTACTTCTGTGCCGAATTCGGCATCAGCGAGTGTCTGCCGATGTACTCGGGAGGCCTGGGCGTCCTGGCCGGGGACCATCTCAAGAGCGCTTCGGAGTTGGATATCCCCCTGGTGGGCGTGGGAATGCTCTACCAGCAGGGGTACTTCCGCCAGCGACTCAATGCCGACGGATGGCAACTGGAACTCTACCCCCGCAACGACTTCCACAACATGCCCGTCACACCGGTGCGCACCGAAGACGGCTCGACGTTGACCATCCAGGTCGAATACCCGGGACGAAAGGTCCGCGCGGTGGTATGGCAGGTCCAGGTCGGCCGAATCCGTCTGTTTCTACTGGATACCAACGTTCCGGAAAACAGCCCGGAAGACCGCCAGATCACCGCTCAGCTCTACGGCGGGGACCAGGAAATGCGGATCCGCCAGGAAATCCTCCTGGGCATCGGCGGCGTACGAATGCTCCGGGCCATGAACATCTTCCCCAAGGCCTACCACATGAACGAGGGGCATTCAGCCTTCCTGAGCCTCGAGCGAATCCGGATGCTCATGCAGGAAAAGGGGCTCCAGTTCGATGAGGCCAGCGTTCTGGTCAGTTCCACCAATGTCTTCACCACCCACACGCCCGTCCCTGCCGGCAACGACGCCTTCGAAGCCTGGCTGGTCGAGAAGTACTTCCAGGAGTACTGGAAGAGCCTGAACCTGAGCAAAGAGCAGTTCCTGGGCCTGGGCAGACAGGAACCGGGCAACGCCGAAGAACCCCTGAGTCTGACGGTCCTGGCCCTGCGATTCAGCGCCTACCGCAACGGCGTCAGCAAGCTCCACGGGGACGTCAGCCGCAAGCTCTGGGCACGGGTCTGGTCCGATCTGCCCATTGATGAGATCCCCATCGACCACATCACCAACGGGGTACACACCCCCACCTGGATCAGCCACGACCTGGCCAGCCTGTACGATCGCTACCTCGGCCCGGGCTGGACGGAGAAGCCGGCCGACATGAGCGTCTGGAAGAGCGTGGTGCACATTCCCGACACCGAGCTGTGGCGCACCCACGAACGCCGGCGCGAACGGCTGGTGGCCTTTGCAAGACGCAGACTCGTCCGACAGCTTCGCATGCGCGGCGCCGGAGCCAGCGAAATCGGGGCCGCAGAGGAAATCCTCGATCCCGAAGCCTTGACCATCGGCTTTGCCCGCCGCTTTGCCACCTACAAGCGGGCGAGCCTGATTCTCAGCGACATCGACCGTCTCACCCGACTGCTGGGCAACGAGAAACGCCGCGTCCAGATCATCTTCGCCGGCAAAGCCCATCCGCGCGACAACCCGGGCAAGGATATCATCCGGGAGATCATCCATCAGTCCCGCCTGGCCCCGCTGAATCGGTCGCTGGTCTTCCTGGAAGACTACGACATGAATGTTGCCCGGTACCTGGTCCAGGGCGTGGACATCTGGCTCAATACGCCGCTGAGGCCCATGGAGGCCAGCGGAACCAGCGGCATGAAAGTCGCCGCGAACGGCGGACTCAACGTCTCGATCCTCGATGGCTGGTGGGCCGAGGCCTACAACCCCCAGGTGGGCTGGGCCATCGGTTCGGGAGAAAGCTACGACAATCTCGAATACCAGAACGCCGTGGAAGGCCAGGCGCTGTACGACCTGCTGGAGAAGGAAGTCGTCCCGCTGTTCTACCAGCGAGGCAACGACAACCTACCCCGCGGGTGGATCAGCATGATGAAGGCGGCCATGTCCCAACTGGCCCCGATGTACAACACCAACCGCATGGTCCGGCAGTACGCCGAGATGTTCTACCGCGAAGCGGCCGGCCAGTACGACGCCCTGGCCGCCGACGACATGGACCGGGCCCGCAAGGCCAGCGCCTGGCGCTACCGCCTCTGGGACGGTTTTGCCAACGTGAACATCCAGCGGGTCAGCGACAACATGGAGGCCTTGGGCGAAGATGCCCGCGTAGGCCAGGAAGTCCATATAGAGGTCCAGGTGAACCTGGGGCCCTTGAGCCCGGAGGACGTGGCGGTGCAGTTGTATTTCGGCTCGCTGGACGACGACGGGCAGCTTTCCCACGGCAAAGCCCTGGACATGGTCCCCGAAAAATCCGGCGACGACGGCCAGTGCCTCTACAGTGTCAACATGCCCTGCCGGCGAAGCGGAAAGACCGGCTATACCGTGCGAGTGGTACCCCGCAGCGAGAACTTCCCCCACGGCCTGGACCTGGGGCTGGTCCGCTGGGCTTGAAAAGAGCTGAACAAAAAAGGCGACCTGGGCCCTTCCACAGACGCACAAAGCCTCTATAATAGGCTGTCAACGACGTCTTAGCGCACTGCCGCACGAGAGCTTCACAGAGCCGACATACAAATGACCGCAAACACAACCACCACGACTACGTGCTGAGCACCCGCCGGAGGACATCCCGGTCGGTGCGGTGCGTCGTGGGCTTGCGGAGCCTTGTATGTCGGCTTTGCTGTATCGCGACGCGGCCGCCGACCCCTGTCCCAGTCCGGCCAGAGAGGACCTGACCGATGTCCGTCACCATCGAACTTCCCGACGGTAGCACACGAAGCTACTCCCAGAGCGTTCGACCCCTGGATGTAGCCCAAGAGATCTCCCCGCGCCTGGCCAAGGCATCCATGGCCGCTGAAATCGACGGCACCGTCCGGGACCTCACGACCTGCCTGACCGAAGGGAAGCACGAGCTGCGACTTCTGACCGACCGGGACTCCGAAAGCCTGGAAGTGCTTCGCCACACGGCTGCACACGTCCTGGCCCAGGCGATGATCCGCGTCATGGGCACGGAGGTCAAGTACACCATCGGCCCGGCCCTGGTGGACGACTTCCAGTACGGCTTTTACTACGATTTCGACCTGCCCCGCCCCCTGGGTCCCGAAGACCTCCAGGCCGTGGAAGAAGAGATGAACAAGATCATCTCCGAGAATCTCTCCATCGAGCGATTCGAGCTGCCCGTGGAAGAGGCCCGCCAGGAGATGAAAAAGATCGGCCAGGACTACAAGATCGAGATGATCGACGACCTGGTCGCCCTGGAAGGTATCGAGAAGGTCAGCTTCTACCGCCAGGACGGCTTTGTGGACATGTGTCGCGGCCCGCACCTGCCCGAGACCGGCAAGATCAAGGCTGTCAAGCTTCTGACCTCCGCCGGGGCCTACTGGCGCGGCGACGAGAAGAACAAGATGCTCACCCGCGTGTACGGGACGGCCTTTTTCGACAAGAAGGAACTGGCCCGGCACGTCGATCGCATCGAGGAAGCCCGCAAACGCGACCACCGCATCCTGGGCAAGCAACTGGACCTGTTCCTGATCAGCGACGCCGTGGGCCCGGGCCTGCCCCTCTGGCTGCCCAAGGGAACCATCGTACGTCACCAGCTCGAGTCCTGGCTGCGGGAGCAGCTCATCAGCCACGGCTATAAGATGATCCAGACGCCCCACATCGGCAAGCTGGATCTCTACCGGACCAGCGGGCATTATCCCTATTACCGCCAGAGCCAGTTCCCGCCGATTCGCATGGAAGGCGACGGCGTCGGGGCCGACTGCTGCTCCGAACACGCCAACACCGACATCGCCGAGGAGGGCTATCTCCTCAAGCCGATGAACTGCCCGCACCACATCCAGGTTTACAAATCCGCACAGCACAGCTATCGGGACCTTCCCCTGCGCCTGGCGGAATTCGGAACCGTCTACCGTTTCGAGCAGTCCGGGGAGCTCAACGGGCTCACGCGATGCCGCGGCTTTACCCAGGACGACGCGCACATCTTCTGCACGCCGGACCAACTGGAGAAGGAAGTCGCCGACTGCGTCACACTGGTCAAGCTCGTCCTGGGCGCCCTGGAACTCAACGACTACCGCGTCCGGGTGGGTCTGCGCGACCCCGATTCGACCAAGTACACCGGGGACAGCGAAAATTGGGACCAGGCCGAGGAGAATCTGCGAAACGTCGTGCGGCAACTGGACATGAATTACAGCGAAGAGGCCGGCGAGGCGGCGTTTTACGGCCCGAAGATCGACTTCGTCGTTCGCGACTGCATCGGTCGCCAGTGGCAACTTGGCACGATCCAGGTCGATTACAACCTGCCCGAGCGGTTCGAGCTGGAATACATCGGCCCGGACAACCAGGCCCATAGACCGGTGATGGTCCACCGGGCACCGTTCGGCTCGATGGAACGCTTCATGGGCATCCTGATCGAGCATTTTGCCGGGGCCTTCCCGCTCTGGCTCTGCCCGGTGCAGATCGCAGTTCTGCCCGTCAGCGACAAATTCAACGAATATGCGCAATCCGTCGCTCGACAGCTCGGCGATGCGGGGCTTCGCGTGGAACTGGACGACTCGGCCGAGAAGGTCGGCGCCAAGATCCGCCGCGCCACCCTGCAGAAGGTGCCCTACATGGCCATCGTCGGCCGGCGGGAAACCGAGGCGGGCAACGTTTCGCTCCGCCATCGCAGCCAGGCAGACCTGGGCCCGGTGGAACTGGAAGAACTGGCCCGCAAGCTCCGCGGCGAGATCGAAAGCAAGGGCGCCCAGGCGGTGGAGGTCTGATGCCTCTGCGGGCGCCGGCATATACCCGACAACAATCATCCAGGTCCGGACGGGGTGTCCGGATCGTTTCACCCGGTATCTTTAGGAGAAGCAACCATCGCAAGTGACTTTCGTGTAAACGGGCAGATTCGGATCTCCCCGATCCGACTGGTGGACGAGAACGATCAGCAGATCGGAATCGTCGACACTCGGGAAGCCGTCCAAAGGGCCCAGCAGGCCGGCATGGACCTTGTCGAGGTCGCCCCCCAGGCCAAGCCCCCCGTCTGTCGTATCATGGATTACGGCAAGTTCAAGTACCAGCAGCGTAAGAAGGAACAGAAGTCCAAGGCCAAGCGGCATGAGACGGAACTCAAGGAGATCCGGATCAAGACGCCCAAGATCGGGGAGCACGACCTGGGAATCAAGATCGACCGGGCCCGGAAGTTCCTCGAACGGGGCGACCGCGTACAGTTCTCGTTGCGCTTCCGAGGGCGCGAGTTGGCCCATATCGACGAAGGCCAGAAGGTTTTCGCCAAGATCAAAGAGGACCTGAAAGATATCTCCAAGACCGACCAGGACTTCCGGCGGGAAGGGCGTCGCATCACCATGACCCTGGCCCCGGAGAAAAACAAGGTCTAGTGAGTGACAGAAGAGTTTTCGATAGTGAGCGTCAGCGAAGGGGGGCCTGTCAAGGACGCCCGATGCAGGCAATGCCGTAGCATTGCTGACCCGCCTGCCGGCAGGCAGGAGAAGCCAGCCGATGACAGGGCGCCCTGCAAATAGCTCAACGCGAGAAGAATTCTGTCACCCGCGCCCGCGCCTCAAGGGGCGAGAGAACTTTTCCAAAGCAACGTCTTTACAAGCCCGCCCGGCTTGGTACAATACCTCTCTTTCCCTGCCGCAAGCAGAAAGGTGCACCCTATGCCCAAAATGAAGACCAATAAATCGTTGACCAAGCGCGTCAAGGTGACCGGAACGGGCAAGCTGATGGTATACGCCCCCGGCGCAGGCCACCTCAAGAGCCGCAAGTCCAACAAGCAGCTGCGCAGTTTCCGCAAGCCCCAGAAGCTTTCCACCGGCTTTGCCAAACACGCCCGCCGCTGCCTCGGACTGGGACTCAAAGGCAAGTAAACCGCATCGGCGGGTTTGACAGCATAACAACACCGGCCCAGGTGGGAGCCCCATGGGGCGCCCGGGCAACGCGCCCGGCCCGAAAACAGGTTTCAGAACCGTCCACCGGCCCCCAGACAGGAGAAACACATGCCCCGCGTACGTAAAGGCTCTGCCCGTCGTCAGAAGCACCGCAGGATCCTCAAAGCTGCCAGAGGCTACGGCGGCAGGCACTCCCGAAACTACCGTCTTGCCAAGCAGGCCGTCTTCCGCGCAGGCGTCTACGCCACTCGCGACCGACGCAACCTCAAGCGCCAAATGCGCAGACTCTGGATTACCCGTATCTCCGCCGCCTGCAAACAGAGAGGCATCCGCTACAGCCAGTTGATGCACGGACTCTTCGAAGCCCACATCAACCTGAATCGCAAAATGCTCAGCGAAATCGCCATCGCCGACCCGGCCGGCTTCGACGCCATCGTCGCCCGGGCCATGGACGCGATCAACGTGGAGCTGCCCACAAACTGACCCCGAGCCTCCCGGAAGATTTCCATGCCCGCATTGGATGAGCTGGAACAACTCCAGACGCAAGCTTTGGCGGAGCTTTCCTCGGCCCAGGATCCCGCTGCCATCGAACAGTGGCGGATCAAATACCTCGGGTCCAAGGGCGCCGTCAAGAACGCCATGGCCCGGCTCAAGGACATCCCCCGCCAGGAAAAGCCCGCTTACGGAAAGGCCGCCAATGCCCTCAAGGGCGTCCTCCAGGATGCCTTTGAAGAGAAGATCAAGGGTCTTGGCTCGGCCGGCAAATCCACAGGCCCCAAGGTCGATGTCACCCTCCCCGGGGCCAGGCCCCGCATCGGACACCACCACCTGCTGACCCAGACCGTCAACGAGATCTGCGACATCTTCGCCCGGATGGGCTTCGAAGTCGCCTACGGGCCGGAAGTGGAAGACGAACTCCACAACTTCACCGCCCTGAACATCCCCCTGAGCCACCCGGCCCGGGACGAGCTGGACAACTTCTACATCGACGACGACATCATGCTCCGCTCGCAGACCTCCACCGTGCAGATCCGCACGATGGAAAACACCGAGCCGCCCGTGCGCATCATCGCCCCCGGGCGTGTCTATCGGCCCGATACCGTCGATGCGACCCATTCCTTCATGTTCCACCAGGTCGAGGGGCTTTACGTAGACGAAGGCGTGACCATGGCCGACCTGAAGACCTGCCTCGACCTGTTCTGCAAGACCTACTTCGGCCAGGGAGTCCGCACACGGTTCCGCCCGAGCTTCTTCCCCTTCACCGAACCCTCGGCCGAGGTGGATATGGAATTCCACCGACCCGACGGAACCCCCTACTGGGTGGAGCTGGGAGGCTGCGGCATGGTCGATCCCAACGTCCTCCAGGCCGTCGGATACGATCCCGAAACCTACACCGGCTACGCCTTCGGGCTCGGCATCGAGCGGATGGTCATGCGAAAGCACGACATCCCCGACATCCGCTACCTCTACGAATCCGACGTCCGCTTCCTCCACCAGTTCTGACCGTCGGTCGCTTCCGTTTCTTTCGCTTTGGTTCTGCCCAGGCCGCGGCGAGTCGTTCTGTCTTTCAGCCTCTTGGCCAGGTACAATTGCACTTCATCGCTTCCACCAGAGAAGCCTCCGACTTCCGCAACCCGCACGATATTCCATGGCCAAGACACTCTACATCATCGACGGACATTCGCAGATCTACCGGGCTTACTACGCCCCCTTCCGCGATCTGACCAGCCCGGACGGCGAGCCCACAAGGGCTACCTACGTCTTCTGCTCCATGCTGCTCAAGCTCATCCAGGAGCGAAGGCCGGATTACCTGGCCATGGCCCTGGACGGCCCGACCGCCAAGCTCCAGCGAAAGCAGATCTACCCGGAGTACAAAGCCACCCGCAAGCCCATGCCCGAGGATCTGCCCGTGCAGATCGAGCGGATTATCAAGATCGTCCGGGCAATGGGCATCCCCCTGCTCGAGCTGCCCGGCTACGAAGCCGACGATATCATCGCGACCGCGGCCGAGAAACACGGCAAAGGCGACCTGGAAGTCTTCGTGGTCTCCCGGGACAAGGACCTGGACCAGATCCTCTCTGCCAACGTCCGCCTCTACGATCCGATGAAGGATGAGGTCATCGACTCCAACACCCTTCAGGAGAAGAAGGGCTACACACCCGCCCAGGCGGTGGAAATCCAGGCCCTGACCGGCGACAGTTCCGACAATGTCCCCGGCGTGCCGGGAGTGGGGCCCAAGACCGCAGCCAGGCTCATCGCGAAATACGGCAGCGCCCAGGCCGTTCTGGAACACGCCGACGAGCAGACCCCCAAGCTCTCGGAGAACCTCAAAGCCAACGCCGAGCAGATCGCCCTGTCACGAAAGCTCGTCACCCTCGACCGACAGAGCCCCATCGAGCTTCCTCTGGAACCGATGACTTTTGAGGGCATCTCGGGCGATATCCGACCGCTCTTCGAAAGGCTCGGCTTTGCCCGTCTTGTCGAGCAGCTCGACAAACTCGGCGTAGAAGAGCCCGAAGGGAATATCCCCACTACCGAGCAGATCGCAGAGGCCTCGCAGGAAACCCACGCGGGACAATTCGAATACATCTGCGTCGAGACCCCCGAAGCCTTGGCCCGCCTGGCTGAGGAACTCAAGGGAATCAAACGTCTGGCCTTTGACACCGAGACGACCTCCACCAACCCCACCCGGACGCAGCTTGTGGGAATCAGCCTCTGCCCAAGGCCCGGCAAGGCCTGGTACATCCCCCTCCTTGGCCCCCTGGGCGCCCGCTGCCTGGAACCGGAAACCGTTCAAGAGGCACTGGCGGAGGTCTTAACCGACAGCCGGATTACCAAGATCGCCCACAACCTGAAGTTCGACTTGCTCGTGCTGCAAAACGCGGGCTTCGAGGTCTCAGGGCCCTTCCTGGACACCATGGTCGCCGCCTGGCTGCTCGACAGCGACCGCCTGACCTACAAGCTCGACGCGCTGAGCCTGGAACACATCAACCACCGGTGCATCCCCATTACCGACCTGATCGGCACGGGCCGCAACCAGGTGACCATGAATGCCGTCCCTACCGAAACCGTCGCCGTTTACGCAGCCGAGGACGCCGACGTGGCCATGAGATTGGCCGACAAACTCGTCCCCCTCTGCAAAAAGCAAGGCCTGTACGAACTGCTCGAAGAGCTGGAAATGCCCCTGATCCCCGTCCTGGCCCGAATGGAACAGACGGGGATCAAGGTCGATCCGGAGCGACTTCGCCGGATGGAGGTCGAACTCTCCTCGACCGCCGATGATCTCCGGCGCCGGATCCTCTCCACGGCCGGAATGGATTTCAACCCCGACTCCCCAAAACAACTCGCCGAAGTCCTCTTCAACCATCTCTGCCTGCCGGTGGTCAAGAAGAAGAAGACCGGCCCCTCCACCGATCAGTCCGTGCTGGAGGAATTGGCCCTGCAACATCCCCTGCCCGATCTGATCCTCGAGTATCGCAAGCTCACAAAGCTCATCGGAACCTACCTCAAAGCCCTGGCCGGCTGCATCCATCCCAGGACCGGACGCGTCCACACCTGCTTCCACCAGACCGGAACGAGCACGGGCAGGCTCTCTTCTTCCGATCCCAATCTCCAGAACATCCCGATCCGCACCGACATGGGCAGGCAGATTCGCTCGGCCTTTGTGGCCGAGCCGGGCTGCGTCCTGCTCGCCGCCGACTACTCCCAGATCGAACTGCGCATGCTCGCCCACCTCTGCGGCGATGAAACCCTCACCCAAGCCTTTGGCCAGGATCAGGACATCCACCGGACCGTCGCCGCCCAGGTCTTCTCCACGCCGCTGGAAGAAGTCACCCCCGAGCAGCGCAGCCGGGCCAAGGGCGTCAACTTCGGCATCATCTACGGACAGAGTGCCTTCGGGCTCAGCCGATCGCTTCGTATCGACCGTCGCGAAGCCCAGGACTTCATCGACGCCTACAATCGACGCTTCCCCAAGATCCAGGAATTCCTCCAGGCCTGCATCGACCAGGCCAAAACCCATGGCTACGTGGAAACCCTCTTCAAACGCCGCCGGAAACTGCCCGACATCGCCTCGCGAAACCGCCAGAAACGCATGCTCTCTGAGAGGCTGGCCATCAATTCCGTCGTGCAGGGCTCGGCGGCCGACCTGATCAAAAAGGCCATGACCCGGATCGACGCCCTCCTGGCCCAGGACAACCACCGCTGCCGCATGCTGCTTCAGATCCACGACGAACTGGTCTTCGAAGTCCCGCAGGACGAACTGGAGAATTACCGCGACAAAATCATCCACGAGATGACCCACGCCATCGAGTTGGACGTGCCGCTGAAAGTGGACGTCGGATCCGGAAGCAACTGGCTCCAGGCCAAGTAGCCATGCCCCTTCCGGAACCCAAGGCTGACATCGGGGGCCGAATCGCTTAGAGTACCTCCAGTATGCGAAGATCGACGTGGGTCTATCTTGGCCTGTTCCTCACTGCCGGCGGGCTGCTGGCCTGGTCGATCTCCACGGCCGGGCCCGAATCCAGCCGCGACGGCAAGCGCATCTTCCGCTTCGCCTGCTGGGGGGCCGCGAAGGAAATCGCCGAACTCCGCAGCCGCGTCCTGGATCCCATCAATGCCGCCTCGGATCGCTATTTCATCGAGCTGACCCCCGCCCCGGACGACTACCGCAGGAAACTGACCACCATGATCGCCGGGCGCAGCGCACCGGACTTCTTCTACCTCAGCCAGGAGGACATCGCCTCCTTCGCCCCCCAGGGGGTCCTTCTGGACCTGACCGACGCTGTCGAGCAGTCCAACGATCCCGTCCTGGACCTCTCGGACTACTACCCCGGCCCGCTGGGCCCCTGCCGCTGGAACGGGCGAATCTGGGCCCTGCCCTGGATCGCCCAGCCGGTGATCCTCTACTGCAACGTTGACCTGTTCGAACAGGCCGACGTCCCGCTGCCCGATGACGACTGGCGATGGGAAGACTTCGTCCGCGCCGGGCAGAAGCTCACGCGCGACACCAACTCCGACGGCCGAATCGATATCTGGGGATTTGCCCAGAACCAGTGGCCCCCGGTGGAGATCTGGATCCGCCAGAACGGGGCCAGGTTGATAGACCCCCAGACCCACCGCCTCGGCCTGCAAGACCGGCGCGTACTGGAGGCAATGAATTTCAAGGCCGACCTGATCCACAAATACCGTATCGCCCCGCCGCTCTCGCGGGTCGGACAGGCCACCAACGCGCTGTTCCGCGCGGGCCGCTGCGCCATGTTCATGGGCGGAGCCTCCGACGACCTGGACCGCCTGGAAGGTCTGGAGGTCCGGGCGTTTGTCCTCCCGGCAGGACCCGATGGAACGCGGGCAACCTTCGCCTGG
>CAZOVB010000014.1:0-93731 GCA_964583095.1 uncultured Planctomycetaceae bacterium | reverse complement strand
CACCTAAAAGGTAGTCCAAGGTGTTTAACGAGGCCTCCTTGGAACCTCGACACGCCACCGACACCTCAATTCATCCGGTCGATACCAGTTCGCCCCCGGAAGAAGGGAGAGGCGTCTGCCTCTTCAATTTTCAAAGATCGTCAACCCCTCCATTATATCGGACAACCGCCGAAGCGAAAGAAGCAATCTCTCCCGCATTGCACCGATGGGGCCACAGGGCCCTGGAATGGCATGAACGGGACAAGCCCATCTCAGGTTCCACGCCGGCGGGGGGGGAGGGCACATCCGGTCAGGTGGTCAACGCGGCCGCACGCACGGGCGAGCCGGTGGCCCCGCGGAGCTTGAGGGGCAAGGCGAGGAAGGTGAACTCCCGCGGGCCAATGGTGTCGAGGTTGACGAGCCCCTCCACGATGGGCACGCCGGCGGCAAGTAGGACCCGGTGGGCTGGACGCGTCTTGTTCCTGGGCCAGTCGATGGAGCCCTGATCGGTGCCGACCAGGCCGATGTTGTGTTGGGCAATCCAGGAGGCCACCTTTTCGCTGAGGCCCACATAGGCATTGCCCTCGCCGTCGTGGCGCTTGAGGCGGAAGATCAAAGCATCTCCCGCGCGTGGCGCCGTGGCGTTGCTCTCTGCCCAGGTCTGGAAGGCTTCGAGGGTCAGTTCCTCGCCCGTGCCCTCCATCTGCGAAAGATCGGCCAGGACGCCCCGTCCGGCGAAGCGCTCCAGGGGCACCTGGTCGATGGTTTTTCCGCCGGGCACAAAGTGCAGCGGGGCGTCGACATGCGTACCGGAATGGTCGCAGAGGATGAGCTTCTTGGCGGCCATGCCTTTGCAGGGCGGCTCGAACCAACCCTCGGTCTGCTCATGTGTTCGGAAATCTTCGATGACGGTCTGGAGGTGTCCGCCCTGGCCATCAAAGAGCTCGCCGGAGAGGTCAATCAATTCCACGATAGTCTCCTGTTTCTATTCCAGGACTACGACCTGGTGGTCGCGGATCTGCTCAAGTGAGATTGTGAGGGTTTGGGCGCGGGGGTCGAAGCTGATCTCCTGGTCTTGGCCGACGAGCCTTCTGGCCTTGCCTTTCAGGAAGTCTCCGGGAGACTGGATTCGAATGTCAACGGGACCTGCCGGCAGGAACTCCTCGCGGTAGCCGCCTTCTTCTTCGCAGCCTGTGAGATTGACCAGGTGCAGGATCAGTCGGTCCTGTTGGCGGTAGAGGTGGCAGTCGAGCTTGCCCGGGCTCTGGACTTCCAGCGGCAGGGGTTCGCGGTGGGCCCAGCGGACTGCCTTGGCCAGCAGGTCCCCGTGGTCGGGCAGGCCTCGCAGGCCGAAGGCGCGGTCGCAGTCGGCCGGCAAGTACACCACCCGCCCGCCGGAAGGCAACTCGCGCGCGCAGATGGCGGGGATGTCGGTTCGTTCCTGTCGCATCCAGGCGAACTCGGGGGGGTAAATGGGGAAAGCGGGAATCAACGTCGCAATCGTCTGTGCCTGGCCTTGCCTGGGGGCTGTGCATTCCACGCTGCCGCCCAGGGGCAGGATGTCGGTCTGCTCGAAGCCGGCCAGGATCGGATGGCGCCCGGTTGGCTCGTCGGGCAGGCGGATGTAGTTGTGCCCTGTGGGGATCTCCCAGTCGGTAGAGGGCTCGCCCTGGGGGCCCATGCGCTGGTTTGTTGCGTCAACACCCAGCAGCTGGGCCAGGGCGAAGTTTTCCCGCGGGTTGCCCCAGATGTCCATCAGGCTGGTGCGTCCGGTGGCGACGATGCTCCCGCCGGCCTGGACGAACTGCTCGATGCTGCGGGCCTGCTTGTCGGACATCACGGCCAGGTCGGGCAGGACGAGCACCTTCAGCTTTTCGGCCCAGCGGTGGAGATTGTCCAGGTGCACGGCGGAGTGGTCGATGCGGGCGCGCTGGAGAGCGCGGGTAAAGCCGTAGCGGGGCATGAGGACGCGATGCCGGGCGTCGTCCCGGCCGTAGAAGTCCGCATTTTCGTGCGTCCAGGCGATGCCGACGGAGGCCAGGGGGGTGCGGTCGTAGAGGTACTGCTCGTTCTGCTCGTGCCAGGCCATGCGTTCCAGGGGTGTCTGGAACTTCCTCCGGTCGTCGCGCCGGGCCCCCACGAAGTGCCACCACGGGCTGATGCCGCCTGCATATCCCTCTGCCATCCAGGTCTGGGCTTCGGCGGGGGGGTTGGCCCCCAGGCGGAAGGTCTGCCTGCCCCGGACGTACATGGCCATGCTCTCGGGGATCACCACATCCCAGCCGGCCACATCATGGAGCAGCTTGCCGGAGTAGGCATTCTGCCCGAAGCCGGTAGATGTTCGGGACTGCTGGTCGCACATGACGATTTTGCTGAGTTTGCCGATGGCGTGCAGGTCGGCAAAGGACACGTGGGTCTGGCAGGGGGCGCCGTTGAGCATTCCCAGCCAGAGGCAGTCGGGTCCTCCGGCGGCCTGGGCGACGCGGTTGTTGTGCTGCCAGAGATCGACGCGACATTGGTAGTTCCACCGAATCCAGCGGCGGTAGGTCATGTCGTTCCAGTCGGGGCCCTGTGGCAGGTCCAGGCCGGTCGCGTCTCGGAAGCCTTTGCGGCAGTGCTCGCAGCAGCAGATGTACTTTCTGCCCAGGCCGGTCCAGGAGTTGTCGGTGAAGCCATCGGGATTGTACCGCTGGATGATTTCTTCCAGGACCTGGGGCAGATATTCTCGGTAGTAGGGGCCGTTGACGCAGGCGATGTAGCGATCCCCGGCCCGGCAGGGCTCGCCGGCGTGGTTGACGCAGAACCAGTCGGGGTGGAGGTTGTAGAAGTCGCCCAGGGCGCGGTTGGAGTCCATCCGGGCCAGGACCGCCAGCCCCTGCTCGCGTGCGTTGGAGATGATCTCTCCCAGCAGGTCGCGGTCTTCCAGGTGGGCGGCGCGGTACTGGTGCTCGAACCGGCTTGGGTAGTAGCAGACGATGCCCCCGGCGTTGACGATGATGCCCTGGACCCGGCTTCGTTGCCAGTAGTCGCGCCAGAATGCGGCGTCGTAGTCCTTCGGGTCGATCTCGGTCAGGTTGGTCTGGCCCCAACGTCTGCACCGCTTGTACCAGGGCTGGGTATCGGTCATGAATCGGACTCCTCGGGAGGCGGCGTCGGACCGCGCCGCACGTCGGCGGCAGGGATGCGACGGTTGTGAAGCATCTCGATGTCGATGCGGGCGTCGGTATCCTCGCAGGCGGCCACGTTGGCCTGGACCTGCTCTACGGATCGCATGCCCACCAGTGCGACGTCGACCAGCGGGTTGGAAAGCTGGAACTGGAGCAGGGCGGGGGTGTAGTCGAAGGTGTTGCTGGGATTCACAAGCTGGATCCACTTCTGGAAGATTCCGCTGGTGGCGGACCGCATGGCCACGATTCCCAGTCCCTGCTGCTGTGCGTCGTAGATCGCCCCCGAGGGCCAATACGGATCGTATGGATGCTGGAAGAGCAGGTTGTAGCAGATCTGGACCACGTCGAATTCATCGCATCCCAGAAGGCGGTAGCAGGGGGGATTCATGGCCTCGACCGAAAAGCCCAGATGGCGGATGAGGCCCTGCTTCCTGCATTGCTGGAGCCCGTCGAGGGTGCCCCCGGGATCAAAGAAGGTCTCCAGGTGCTCGGGCGTGTAGGCGGTTCCGTGGATCTGGAGAAGGTCTACGTAGTCGCAGCGGAGGTTCTGGAGACTGGCGGCCAGGGAGTCCTGGACTTGCTCGGCTGGGACCATGGCCGTCTTGGTCGCGATGAACAGATCGTCCCTGTCGGCGCCGCCCAGGACCTGGCCGAAGATTCTCTCGCCGGCGCCATTTCCATAGCCCGGGGCGTTGTCGAAGTAGTTGATGCCCAGATCCAGGGCCTTTTCCAGGGCTGACTGCACGCTCCTGCGGTCGTCAGGGTTGGCTGGGTCATACGGGCCGCCATAGTTCTTCAGGCCGGCCGTGGCGCCGCCGAAGCCCAGGCGGCTGACGGTGCGTCCTGTCTTTCCGAGAGTCGAAGTTTCCACTTGCGGGTCCTTGTGAAGATGGTGGTGGAATGATTTTAGCCTGCGCCTCCCGTCGCGTACACAGCCCAGCCGGAAAGAAGGAAATGCGACAACCTTGGTACGTAGAGGCGAAAAAGCTGCTTTGCAGGCAGGGCGTACGTAAGATATACTATGTGTATACGAAGGAGAACCCAATGCGCAAGAAACTGATCAAGCACGGAAACAGCCTGGCCCTGATCATCGACAAACCGATCCTGGAACTGCTCCACATCGACGCCGATACGCCCCTGGAAGTGGCGACGGATGGCAGTTGCCTGATGCTGAGTCCTGTTCGCGACGAACAGGTGGAAGCAAAATTCCAAGAAGCAGTCGAAATGGTGCATCAGCGTTTTGGACGCGCGATGAAGAAGCTTGCGGAGTAGATGATGGGGGAGCTGATATTTCTGGACTTGGATCGTGTGCTGCGCCTTCACCAGGCCTTGATTGAAAGATACGGCGGCGAGCCGGGCGTTCGGGACACCGGGCTGCTGGAGTCTGCAATCGCCCAGCCGCAGGCAGGTTTCGGCGGTGAGTATCTGCATGAAGACGTCTACATGATGGCGGCGGATTATATGTTCCATATTGTGCAGAATCACCCGTTTTACGATGGAAACAAGCGGACGGGTTCGGCCTGCGCGATTGTGTTCCTTGCCGTGAACGACATCGAAATCGAGAATGATGAGGATGGGCTTGTCGAGTTGACGCTTTCGGTCGCGACAGGCCGGGCGAACAAGGAGCAGATCGCCGAGTGGTTCCGTACTCGACGGGTGGACTGAAGGGAATGGGGGGCGTTTTGCGTTCAATCCGGAAGAACTCTTTTCCTCGGCGAGCAGCCTGCTAGAATGACCCTCTATGACTGAGCAGACTTCCGCAACGCACCCGTGGTTCGCCTTCGATATGAGCATTTACATCTCCGCCGGAAAGGAGAGGGTCTGGCGGGCCTGGGCCACGCCGGCCGGGCTTCGCGAATGGTTCCTCCAGGACGCCTCCTTCACCTCGCCCGGGGATCAGAAGATCGGCGACGACGAGACGCCTCCCCTGGGTTCCACCTTCACCTGGCGGTGGCTGGCCAGTGAATTCACCATGAGCGGCAACGTGCTCAAGATGCAACCGGGTTCGGAGATGGGCTTCACCTTCGGCCCGGGGGTTCGCGTGCTGGTGGAACTGGAAACCGACGAGGGCCAGACACGCATCCGCCTCAGCCAGGAGGGCATGGCCCAGAGCGAAGCGGGCCGTCAGCTCTTCATTGATTGCTACGGCGGCTGGACGTTCTACCTGACGAATCTCAAGAGCGTGCTGGAAGGCGGCCTGGACCTGCGCGAGCGTGTGGGAGGCCGGGGGCACACGGTCAATATGTAGCTGGGGCCCAGGCCGGGGGATCAGTCGGTCTCCACGCGCATCTGCTCGGGGATCTGCCGGGGTCTGCCGTCGGTCCCCACGCAGGCGAGGGTGGTCTGAGCGGTTGCGATCAGAGCGCCGTTGTCGTTGCGGGTGAGCCGGTAGGAATGGTCGATCCGTGCCAGGCCCATCTTTTCGATGGTGGTGGTGAGGATCAACTGGTCATCGTAGCGGGCGGGGAGCTTGAAGCGGGCGGCGCATTTGGCCACGACAAAGAAGACCCCCTGCGATTCCAGATCCCGATAAGCGATGCCGGCCTTTCGAAGCAGTTCTGTTCGTCCGATTTCGAAGTAGATCCAGTATCGGCTGTGGTGCAGGGCGCCCATGGCGTCGACTTCGGCATATCGGACACGGATCTGGATGGAGTCCTGGGTGGGGTTGCGTTGCATCGCAAGTATTCCTATACTGTTATGACGTTTGGAAGGTGCAGGCCTGCTCCGGGCCCGGCGGCGTTGCCCGATCAGGGGTGGAACCGCCAGGGCAGGAGGATATCGGGAACCGAAGAGATTTTCAGCGTTTCTTATCTGAAGTCTTATTCGGGAGGTTCCGAAAAAGGCTTGAACCGACTATGTTTTGGGGTATCATGGCCGACTCTACCCGGCGTGCGGCCGGAGCAAGGGATCCACAGGAATCCAGAAAGGACACTGCAGGCGAGCATGATAAAGGTTAAGGCAAGAGGTAACGAAAGCGTCGATCAGATGCTCAGGCGCTTCAAGAAGATGTGCGAGAAGGAAGGCCTGGTCAAGGATATCAAGCGTAACAGCTACTACGAAAAGCCTTCCGAGCGTCGTCGCCGTCGGGCGCGCAAGAGCATGAAGCGCGTCAACTCGGGCCGCTGATCTGCGCCCGACCGGGCTCGCTGTCCACAGCGCCTGCGGGGGCTGGGCTCCCCGCGGCGCAGAAATCCTCAAGGTCGCTGCCGGGTGACGTGCAGTGCCGCCAGCAGGCGTTTCCGGGCGTCCCCCCAGAACCTGATTTTCCCCGTGCGGGCTTTTCCCGCCCGCGTTAAGACTCAGTCGGAATCCGTTTTCCGCAGATCCAAGGAGCATTTACCGTGACTAGTTTGGTAGGAACCCTGAAGCCACACCGATGGCTGGCGTCTTTCATGGCGATGACCGGCCTGCTGGCCTTGACTGCAAGCAACGCCCTGGCGCAGACGGCCGGTGCGCCCGAGTCTTCTCCAGGCATCGCCGAATTCCCGGCAGTCTGGTGGATCGCCCCGGTGGCGGCTGTGATCGCCCTGGTGTTCGCCTTTGTTTTTTTCCGTCAGGTGAAAGCCGCCAACCAGGGCGACGACAAGATGAAGGAGATCGCCGGATATGTCACAGCGGGCGCTTTGGCGTATCTCAAGCGTCAGTATAAGGTGGTACTCGTTTTCTTTGTGCTGGTCTTCGGACTGTTGCTGTACATGTCGTTCGGTCTGGGCGTACAGCATGAGATCGTCCCGTTCGCCTTTCTGGTCGCCGGTCTTCTGAGCGGCCTGTGCGGCTGGTTCGGGATGAAGACAGCGACGATGGCGTCCAACCGGACGGCCCAGGGAGCCAAGGAAAGCCTGAATCGTGGATTGGTGGTCGCTTTCCGGGCCGGAGCGGTCATGGGGCTGGTGGTCGTGGGCTTCGGGCTGCTGGACGTGAGCATCTGGTTCCTGATCCTGAGTTCGTTTACCGATATGGGTCTCAGCGAGATCACCGTGGTGATGCTGGCCTTCGGCATGGGTGCCTCTTCGCAGGCGTTGTTCGCCCGCGTGGGTGGGGGTATCTATACCAAGGCCGCCGATGTGGGAGCGGACCTCGTGGGTAAGGTCGAGGCGGGCATCCCCGAGGATGATCCCCGCAACCCCGCGACCATCGCCGACAACGTGGGCGACAACGTGGGCGACGTCGCGGGCATGGGTGCCGACCTGTACGAGTCCAATTACGGGTCGATCCTTGCCTCGATGGCCCTGGCGGCGGCGGCGGCACACCAGATGGGACTCCTCCCGGTCAACGCCCTGCGGATGGTGATCGTCGCTCCGGTTCTGGCCGGTCTTGGGATCCTCTGTTCGATCGGCTCGATCTACCTTGTCCGCGCCAAGGCCAACGCGTCGTTCAGCGAACTCCGCAAGGGGCTCCACACCGGAGTCTGGGCCAGTTCGGCCCTGATTGTGGCCGTCTCGCTGGGCCTGTTCTACCTGCTGCTTTCGCCAATTGACGATGTCAACTGGTTCGGCGTCTGGGGCGCAATCGTGGTCGGCCTCGGCGCGGGCCTGGTTATCGCCTGGGGCACCGAATTTTACACCAGCTACGAACACGCTCCCACACTGCGAATCGCCGAAAACGCCGAGACCGGGCCCGGGACCGTCATGATTGCCGGATTGGCCGAGGGGATGAAGTCCACTTGGGTAAGCCTGCTGGTAGTTATCGTCGCCATCCTGGCCGCCTTTACCTTTGCCGGCGGAGCGAGCACTCCGCTGATGGGGCTCTTCGGCGTGGGCATAGCGGCCGTGGGTATGCTCTCCAGCCTCGGGATCACCTTGGCGACGGACGCCTATGGCCCGATCGCCGACAACGCCGGGGGCAACGCGGAGATGACCGGACAGCCCGCTGAGGTACGCGAGCGGACCGACGCGCTGGATTCGCTTGGCAACACGACCGCCGCGGTCGGCAAGGGATTCGCCATCGGCTCGGCGGCGCTTACCGCGTTGGCCCTCATGGCGGCCTATGTCGAACAGGTGCGGATCGGGTTGGTCCGTGAGGGTCGTTCCGCCATCGTCACCCACGTGGAAGCCCAGGACGATGGCGATCTGGATGCCGCCGTCGGCGGTCTGCACTACCTCGGGTTCGACAAGGTGGCGACAAAGACAGCTCCGGGCACCCGGGACAGTAGCTATGATACGCTCCTGATTCTCAGCAAGCCCAAAGAGGCACCGGAGATTCCCGCCGGGGCTATGTCCGGAGCCCGAGTCGAGTTGCAGGACCGGGACGCGAACATCTACAACCTGATCATCACGGCTGAGGATGGAGCAGAGAAGGTTTATTCGGCAGTCCCGGCCAGTAAGGCGTCATTGCGACAATACATGGACTATTACGGCGTGAACCTGATGAATCCGCGGGTGTTGTGCGGCATATTCGCCGGCGTTCTGCTGGTTTTCCTGTTCAGCGCCATGACCATGAAGGCCGTCGGACGCGCGGCGATGGCGATGGTTCGTGAGGTCCGACGCCAGTTCAAGGAGATTCCCGGTATCCTGGAAGGCACGGGCAAGCCGGACTACGCCCGCTGCGTAGCCATCTCGACCGCGGGTGCCCAGAAAGAGATGGTCATACCGTCTCTCATGGCCATCTTCGTGCCCGTCGGCGTCGGGCTGGTTCTGGGCGTCGCGGGTGTCATCGGGCTGCTTGCCGGCGGCTTGGCGTGCGGTTTCGCCATGGCGGTCTTCATGGCCAATGCCGGTGGCGCCTGGGACAATGCCAAGAAGTATATTGAGACCGGCAAGCATGGCGGCAAGGGCTCCGAAGCCCACAAGGCGGCCGTCGTTGGCGACACCGTGGGCGATCCGTTCAAGGACACCTCCGGCCCGAGTCTCAACATTCTCATTAAGCTGATGAGCATGGTCTCGGTTGTCTTCGCGGGATTAATCGTGAAGTTCGGACCGATCGTCTCTGGTTGGCTGGGCCTCAGCTGATCCGATAGATCGGGCAACAAGGGCGGCGTGACCTGAGTCGCGCCGCCCTTTTCCCGTTTAGAAAGAGCCCCTCGTGACCAAGAAAGACAGACAACCCGATTCCCAGGGGGCGAAGCTTGCCGTCCAGGCCGCCCGCCTCTGCCGGGAAAACCACTGCGAAGAAATCCTCGTTCTGGATCTTCATCAGGTCAGTCCGGTTACGGATTACTTCGTTATCGCCACCGGTACCAGCGGCCGGCAGTTGCGCTCGGTCAGCCAGGATCTTCAGCAGCTCGGCAAGGAGCTGAACATGCGGGTCTGGCAGGTTGCGGGGGAGGACTCGGCCGAGTGGGTCTTGCTGGATTTTGTCGACGTCGTGGTGCACCTGTTCGACCAGGAGCATCGTCATTACTATGATCTGGAACTGATCTGGGGCGACGCCCCCCGCCTCGAATGGGACGATCGGAACCCCAGCGAGGCCTGAGTCTGGTCGTACATTACCTCGGGCAAGGACCCGCATGAACCTGCGAAAGATTATCGAAGAACGAATGTCCGAGGCCCTGGGCGTGGCCGGCGCCGCGGATGCTCCGGCCCTGGTTGCACAGGCGACCAAGCCGGAATTCGGCGACTACCAATGCAACGCCTGCATGGCTGCGGCCAAGAAGCTCAAGACCAATCCCCGCAAGTTGGCTGAGCAAGTCATCGCGTCGGCACAACTGGACGACCTGGCCGAGAAGGTCGAGATCGCCGGTCCGGGCTTTATCAACATCACTCTCAAGAAGAGCTTTCTGGAAAGCCGCTGCGCCGGTGCCCTGGCCGATCAGCGACTGGGCGTCAAGCGTCTCGAGCCGCGACAGACCGTGGTGATCGACTACTCCTCGCCGAACCTGGCCAAGGAAATGCACGTAGGCCACCTGCGCAGCACGATCATCGGCGATGCCCTGGCCCGCACGCTGGAATTCCTGGGCTGCAACGTGATCCGCCAGAACCACGTGGGCGACTGGGGCACGCAGTTCGGCATGCTCACCGCGTACCTGGATGAACTGCGACAGGCCGGGCAGGCCCAACAGGGCAGGCAGATGGTTCTCTCGGACCTGGAGGAATTCTACCGCCAGGCCAAGAAACGCTTCGATGAGGATCCGACCTTTGCAGATACCTCCCGGGCCAACGTGGTCAAACTCCAGGCCGGCGACGCGGATATCCTGGAAACCTGGCGGACCTTCCGGGATCTTTCCCTCCAGCACTGCTCGGAGGTTTACGAGAAGCTCAATACGACCCTGACACGAGAAGATGTCCGCGGGGAAAGCGCCTACAACGACGATCTGGGACAGATCGTGGCGGACCTGGACTCCGCCGGTCTGCTCTCGGAGAGCCAGGGCGCCCTGTGTGTCTTCCTGGAAGAGTTCAAGGGCAAGGACGATGAGCCGCTGCCGGTGATCGTCCGCAAGTCCGACGGCGGATATCTCTATGCCACGACGGACCTGGCCGCCCTGCGCTACCGCGTGAACAAGCTCCATGCCGACCGGGTTCTGTATGTCACCGATTCACGCCAGCATCTGCACTTCCAGCAGATCTTTGCCGTGGCCCGCGAGGCGGCGTTTGTCTCGGGGAACCTGCAACTGGAGCACGTGGGCTTCGGGATGATGCTTGGCGACGACGGCAGGCCTTTCAAGACGCGCGACGGCGGGACGGTCAAGCTGGCCGACCTGCTGGAAGAAGCCATCACACGTTCCCAAGCGCTCGTGGCAGAGCGGTCCCAGGACCTGCCCGCCGAAAAGCAGCAGGCCGTTGCCCGCGCCGTGGGCGTCGGCGCGGTCAAGTATGCCGACCTGTCCCAGAACCGTTCCAGCGACTATGTGTTCAGTTGGGACAAGATGCTCAGCCTGGAGGGCAATACCGCTCCCTACATGCAGTATGCCTATGCCCGTGTGCGGAGTATTTTCCGCAAGGCGGCTTTGAGCGAGACGGCCGCGGTGGGACAGATTACGATCCAGGCTCCCCCCGAGCGAGCCCTGGCGGTGAAGATCTCCCAGTTCGCAGAGGCCATCGAGAATGTGGCCTCCCAGTGCCAGCCACACCTGCTCTGCACGTATCTGTTCGAACTGGCCGGTGCATTCATGGGCTTCTACGAGAACTGTCCGGTCCTCAAGGCCGAGGAGCCGATCCGTACATCCCGCCTGATGCTGGCGTTGCTGACCGCTCGAACGATCAGCCAGGGCCTGGAACTGCTGGGCATCGAGACGATCGAGCAGATGTGAGCTTTCTCCCTTGAATTCAGGGAGTCATCGCCACTCATCACCGGGCATGATTCTCTTGAGGAATCCGTCGAAGAGCGGAACGGTGAAGGCTGTATCCCCATGGCTCGGACTCCAGATCATTCCCTTCGCGATCAGATTGCTTCGGATCGGCCCGAGAGAAGTGACCTTCCTGTCGAGAACGGCAGCGATGTCTCCGGAGCGGTGGGGCCCGGGCCCGAGCTGGGCCATGGCCCGCAGGTACTGCTTCTGGGTAGGGGTGAGCCGATCGAAACGGACGCGGAAGAAACTCTGGTCCAGGTCAGCCAAGGCAAGGCGTGAGGCTTCCTGCACGTCCTTGAGCGTAATGGGAGACTTCGAGGCTACGTCCCAGACGTGCTTGCCCCACTCCTGCAGGAAGTAGGGATAGCCTTCCGTCTGGTCTATGATTCGTTGGATCGCCTCTTCGTGAAAGACGACCAGGTTCTCTCTTGCAGGTTGCTCGATGGCGTAGCGGGCGTCTTCCGGCGACAAGGGCCCGACTTCCGGGAAATCGAAGAGCCTTTCCGCGTAGGACTTGGCCTGTCCCATCCTGCCTCGAAGCTGTGGCCGCCCGGCCCCCACGAGGCAAACGGGCAGGGATTGCTGGGCGCAACGGTGCAGGCTGGTGATCAGAGCGGCCAACTGCTCTTCCGGGACGTACTGCATCTCATCCAGGAACAGAACCAGCGCCACCTCTGCCTTCCTGCAGGCCTTTCCCACGATGTCCAGCAGAGCCTGAAGATCGTCTTCGAGGATGCCATTGTCGGCCAGCCCCGGTTCGGGTTCCAGGTCCAGTGCGACCTCCAGATCCGTGAACTTCATCTTCAAGGCATTGACGAAACCTGCCAGAGCTCGAAGGGACCTGTTGGCCAGGTCGCGGACTTTCTCAATCTTGGAAAGCCGGAGCATCGCCTGCCTGAGCCGTGGCGCCAGGATCGAGGGAAGGGAGCGATCCTCGGGGGCTTCCATGTAGAGCGTGTGAAGGCCGGCCTGCTCGGCGTCGTTTCGCATTCGGCTGAGCAACACCGTCTTGCCGACTCCGCGAAGACCCACCATGAGCAGGCTCTTGGCAGGCCTGCACAGGCGCGTACGCTCCAGGGCTACCTTGACATGTTCGCACAAGTCATCCCGTCCTGCCATGGCGGGAGGAGGGGTACCTGCGCCCGGTGCATAGGGGTTTCTCACTGGATCCATGATCTGTTTATATCAAGTTTACCCCACTTTATCAATTTTCGATAAACTGGGGTAAACTTAGTATAAATCGCCCTGCCAAGGGGGAGATCTTTCTGGAAATCCCGGCCACGCTGAAAGATGCAAGGCTTGGCTGAAGCGTTGTTTACCGTCTTCAGTCGGCCTGGCTGATCTGTCGTTCGGCATTTTCAAGCCAATGGGGGTTGACCTCCACTCCCCAGCCGGGGCGGCGGGGCAGGGCGACGGCCCCGTCTATCACTTCCAGCCGCTCGTCGAACAGGCCATCGGTCCATGTGCGGTCTTCTATCGAGTATTCCATGTAGGGCCCCGCGTTGTCGATGACGGCCAGGAAGTGCAGCGTGAACAGGGTGACCATGGACAGATTGGCCGAGTGGGGTACGCACCGTTTTCCGGCCTTGGAGGCCATCTTCGCTACGCGCAGCGCCCGGGTGAGCCCGCCGATGTAGCAGATGTCGGGTTGGACGATGTCCACGGCGTTCATGTCGATCATCCGCTTCCACTGGGCCAGGTCGTTGTCCTGCTCTCCGCCGGCCACGTCCAGCTCGAGTGCCTCAGCCACCTGGGCTGTCCACTCGAGTTGCCAGTAGGGACAGGGCTCCTCGAAGTGCACCACGCCGTGTTGCTGGAACATGCGGCCTGTTTCGATGGCCTTGTCGGGCGTGTAGCAACTGTTTCCGTCCACGAGGAGCTTGACCTCGTCGCCCAGGGCGCGGCGGACGGCGGGGATGAGCTGGTCGGTCCGACCGGGCCAAGCGTCCTCGTTCTGTCCGCAGCGGGCACCGGCCCGGATCTTGAAAGCACCGAAGCCTTTCTCGTCGCGCAGCCTGGCCAGGCGAGTCGCTTCGTCTTGCGGGGTGATCTTCCGGCTCATGCTCGATCCGTAGGCCCGGATGGGCTGGTCTCTGCCCTGGAGCAGTTGCCAGACCGGCTTGTCCTGCCGCTTGGCCTTGATGTCCCAGATGGCGGTGTCCACGCCGGACAAGGCCCGGCAGACATAAGACCAGGGGAACTTGAGGTTGGCCATTACGCAGATGTCGCTGAGCGTCTCGATCTCGTCGGCGTCGTATTTCAACGCGTGCGGTGCGATCTGCCGATGCAGAACCGTGGCGGTGATGTCCGCGTTGAACGGCGCGACCTGCCCGTAGCCGACTTCGCCTTCGGTACTCGTCACGCGGACCACGCAGAGCGAGGTCCCCTGGCTGAACGTTTCGATGCTCTTGAGCTTCATGGCTGGTTCCTTACGTGGGCGGTCGTCAGGCCAAGCAGGGCCGCAGCGCCGAAACGCTTGCCTTCCTCGGGCGAGCCGAGCAGATCGACCGATTCGATTTTCACCTCGGGCCTCGGGTTGTTCCACTGCATCGACCAGGCCGCCAAATGCCAGGAATCCTTCGCATCGACCTTCGCTGCCCAGGCCACGGCTGCAGAGAGCTGGTTCTCCGGCTCCTGCTTGACCAGCCAGCTTCCCACGCTTTGGTTCCAGACAACGGGGACCTGGACTTTCTCGCCGTCGGCGTAGTGAATGACATAGCGAAAGACCGTCGGCGGGTCGCCGGCCTTGTCGGGGCGGGTTTCGAACCGCTGCTGCCAGCGAAGCAGATCGCGACCCGGGTTACAGGCATGGAGGAAGAACAATGCATCGGCCTTGCGACCGACCGGAATGGTGATCTGCTTTTCGGTGGTCGTGCTGCCTTGGCCGGCGAGCATCAACGAGGCAGCCGCTGGAGAAGTCTTAAAGTCGAAGACCTCGTAGAGAGCCCCTGCCAAGCGCTGCCTGCCCTTGGGCAAGGCCGAGAAGTTCACCTTTGGTGCCCGCCGGTCGGGGTATGTGAACCATCCCGGCTGACCGCTTGCGTCGAGGTATGCGTTGTAGAGCGTCGGGTCGATCTTCACCGGCTGGTATTCCAGGCCGGAACCGACGATCACAGGTTTTCGCCCGGCAAAGGCGGCTCCGAGATTCTCCAGCAGCGCGCGGACCAGCGAGGCCTTCTTGGCTGCGTTGATGGGGTTTGCTTCGCGAGGCAGGATCTTCAACTGGTTCAGGACGACGCCCCCTTTGCCCATCGGGTAGCGGACCAGCCCGGCCGGGAGGGTCAGCGGCTGCACCTTGGCCAGGAAGTCCTCGCTGCGGTGGACCGGCAAGGAGAAGTTCTCCACAGCCAGTACGGGTCGTTTGCCCGTCTGTGTCCACTTGCTGAACTTCACTGTGAATTCGTCGGTCGGTTGGCTGGGCAGGTCGAAGCTCTGTACGGACGTGTCGGATTCGACGTTGAATGTGACGTCTGCGCCCTGCCCCCAGAGGGCCTGGATCTTTTCCACCGTGGTATAACCGGTGCTGAAGCGAATCTGGAACCGCTCGGGCGTTTCTCGCCGGGGAAGCTCGAGTTTCAGGTAGTCCGGTTCGCCGGCGTCCACGTGCATGTAGTACAGGTAGACCCACATCTCGTCGCTGGTCAGGTTGTTCACGACGTTGCGGGCGTTGGGCTCTTTGGGCGTCTTGGCCGAGGGGCTTGCGCCATTGATGGTGCAGAACGGGGCGATGTCCCGGTAGTCCACCACGTAGCTGAATACGTGGGGGCTCATCCACTCGGTGCCCTTCCATCGCATGATCCGCTCTCCGGTGGTCATGATGATGTCGCGATAGGTCATTCCCGCCGCAAGGGGATCGCGCGGCATGCGCAGACGCGGCAGCTCCATGCTGTAGGGGCGAAGCAGGTGATTCACCCCCACGAGGCGGTTGAAGCTTTCCAGGCCATCGGGCTCCAGGCCCCAGAGGACGATCCAGCCGCCGCTGTCGACGAAGCTCCGGACCGTGGGGGCGCTATCCGCCAAGGCCTTGAGATTGGATGGGGTTGCATCGATGATGGCGATTCGATGCTTGCCCGAGATCGCCGCAGCCACGTCGGCCACTTGCCGACCTTTGAGGCCCGTGTCGGTCAGCAGCGACCAACGCGGATCCGAGGAATCAACCACGATCGCGCTGGTCTTGTTGGGCAGTTCGTACGAGGCCCCGTAACGGAGCATGTTCTCCAGCAGACGATCGGCCACCGGATCCACGCCGAGCTTCTGCCCGATGCAAAGCTGACTCAGCAGCAGCATTCCCGAGCCGATCCTGCACTCGGCCACAGCCGAGCAACTCAGTTCTTCGTCGCACTGGACCAGCGAGACGGCCCCGCTGGTCGCCTTGCGGTATGGCTTGCGATAGGTCAGGTGGTCGGGGCTCCAGAGGCTCAGATCGTCGCGGTGAATCCTCTCGAAGATCGGATGGGCCGGATTCTCGCTGAAGGCGATGCGTCCCTCGACGTCCACCGGGTCCAGGTCGGCCGGCAGGGCCTGGTACTTCAGTGGGTGCACCTGTTCGAGGACAACAATGCGCGCCCCGTCGGCTGCGAGCCGTTGCCAGATGGGCTTGGTGGCCTGGTCGGCGGCGAGTTCACCCGGCGCGATCAGCAGCAGGCTTTCGCCGGCCGGCAGGTCTTCGGGCTTGGCCAGGGGTTCGAAATCGAGCTTCATTTCCTGGAGCTTTCGGGTGAGAAGACCCTTTGAATCCATCACGCGGAGCTTCATGCCGCTTGGCATGTTGACAGGCCTGGAACTCTGAGACCTGTAGATTCGCATGGGTCTCTCGTCGCGGAAGACCTCCTTGCCGTCGCGGTGGATGCTCAGCACAAAGGTCGCATCGAGTCGGTCCTGCTGGATAGCGGGTAGTTCGACCTCGACAGGCCAGAGGCGGTCCCACCCGGGGCCCAGGACGACCTGGCGGGTCCGGCTGGTAAGGGTCTCCCCGCCCTCCGTGAGAGCGTAGGCCAGATCCAGCGTGACGTTTTGTGAGGTCTGGTTGATGGCCTTGAGCAGCCGGGGATTCTTCTGCCCGGCGGTCATGTGCCCTGTCCACTGCCGGCAGAACAGTGCGATGGGTTTCCAGGCGATCTGGAAGTCGTCGTCAGCCTTTTCCAGGCCGAAGTCCCAGGCAGCTACCGTGTGATTCCAGCGATACCCCTCGCTGAGCCACCGCATGAACTTGCTTCGAGCGGCGTAGGTCTGGGCGTAGCCGACGAAGCATTGTTCGCCGCCGATCGAGGCCATCTTGGCAAGCGACCAGCCTCGGGCGTAGAAGCACTCGCCCATGAAGATGGGCTGGTTCCGAACCATCGGCCAGGGGCCAAAGGGCGGCGGGCCCTTGTACCACCCCTCGGCCGAGTAGGCTGCGTCGGGATAGTCGCGCACGTCGTAGTTCTTCAGTTCGTTGTAGTGGCAGCCGTTGACGGGCAGGTGCCCGAGCTTGCGGACTTCGTCGTCGACGCCTTTCCACTCGGCCGGGTCGCGCAGGGCGCGTCCGCCATCGACCATGACCGGTCGGGTCGGATCGACTTTCATTACGTGCCGGGCCAGCAGCCTGGAAGCCGGTTCCCACTGCTGCCCCTGGCCCTGCAGGTGCGCGTTGACGTAGACGATTTCATTGTCCAGCGACCAGATCAGCAGGGACGGATGGTTTCGGTATCCCTTGACCCACTGGGTGAACTGGTCCTTGAGATGCCCGAACAGCACTCGGTTGTAGGTCGCCCTGCCGTCCTGGGTGAGGCCCTGGCCGTAGTTGGCGACCTCCCCGTCGAAGAGGCTGTTGAACCGCACCACGATGCCGTTGCGGTCCAGCTCGTCAAGCAGTTCGGATGTCGAGATCTTACGCGGGTCGGTGTCCACGATGTGGTTGGCCCAGACGCTGTAGCGGATCGAGTTCTTCCCCGTCCGCTTGCACTGTTCGATGAGTTCTGCGGCGCTGTCGACCTTGCCGGCATAGCACCAGAAGATCCACGGCACGGAGTTACAGGTAAACGCAGTGGTGTCCTTCCAGCCCCACTGGCGGAAACCGAAAGGCGTCTTGCGCAGGTCGACCGGTTTGCCGTCGATTCGCAGAATCGTCTCGACCTGGTACATGAACGGGTCATCCGGGAACCAGAGGTGCGGCTTGGCCCAGGGCTGGGAGAGCGTAATGCTCTTCGATGCCCGGGGAGCGAGGGTCAGTGTCCGGTTCTCGAATCGCAGGGATACCTGTTCTTGCGCCTTGCCGCCGTCGCGGGGTCTGACGAGGTTTTCCATCTCTACCTGCACTTCGAGGCTTGTCGGGTTATGCAGCGTGATTTCCAGGTCGAGCTTCTTGTCCTGGAAGGACGGGATGGCGAAGACGTCTTCGGTGTAAACCTTGCCGGCGGCGGTGAGGATTACCGGTTCGGCCAGGCCCGTTTCGGCCGTGCCGCCATGGCCCCAGGAGACGGGCATGTCCATGAGCATCCCGATCCCGACGTGGAAGGTCATGTTCAGGGGGAAGTACGCGTAGTGGCTGAGATTGTCCTTGCGCCCCTTGGCCCGGCTGGGGTCGATGCCGTAGACCACGTCCTTGAAGGCCACCACGATCTCGTTGATCTCCCCGGGTTTGATCGCGCCGGTGACATCGCAGGACCAGATGCTCTGGCAGTTGCGGTTCCAGCCGCAGAATTGCCCGTTGACGAACACGGCTGCGATCATGCTGAAGCGTTCCATTCGCAGAACCCAGCCGCGGTCGGCCATTTCTTCCGGCACGCGGACGCGCGTCCGGTACAAGTAGCGGTGGGCGTACTTCATATCCGGACGTTTGGCGTTGCGGTCGCCGGGGACCTCGATGCCGTACCAGTGGAGCTTGCTCAGATCGGGCAACTTCTCGGGCATTTCCAGTCGCGTGGCCGGGTCTACGGTCCGTTCGTCCCACCGGGCGATCTCCCACAGGCCGGTCAGGCGAACGTTGCTGCGATGTCCCTGGTTCGAGACGGGCATGTCGTAGACGGTCTCTCCCGCTGCGCGGTCGGAGTCGGTCTTGTACGGCTGGCCCGGCTTGTGCTTTCCATTGGGGACCCAATGGCTTTGTGTGGTCAGGCAGATGGCATCGAGCATGTGCAGCGTCCGCGAAGGCTTGGCCGGACCCTTGTCCTGCTCGACGGCGTAGGGCTTGTGACGGAATTCGATGATGTGCTTGCCCTTGTCGAGCTTGAGCGTCTCCAGGCGGATCCAGCCGATCGGGTTCCAGACCGACAGTTCGTAGATATCCTGCGTGGGCGCTTTGGAGGCGACGGGGATCCACTTTCCCCCGTCGACGCGATAGTCGAAGTCGCTGCGGGAGCCGGCGTAGCCGATCCGCGCCCAGAAGTGCCAGGCACCTTCGGCGGGAACGTTGGCTTCGTAGCCGAAGACGATCCCGTTGGAGCCGAGGACCTCTTTGGCCCTTTCGGGCGGCAGCATCATCTGCAGCATCTTGCCTTCCGAGAGCCACTCGGGCTTATTGGTTCCCTGAAGGTGGATTTCTTCGGCCTGGGCCGCCACCTCGGGGATCCGGGAGGGATTCTCCCCCTCGATCCAGATGAAGTCTTCCGCCAAAGCAGGGGACCAGGCCAGAAGTAGAGCCGAAACGAGCAGAGCAGAGCGAGCGGTTCTCATGATCGCACCTTTCCTCAAAAGGATTCAGGGGAATTGCCCGACCATCAGCATAGGTCTTTTCCGGCCCGGCCACAAGCCGGGACCGGGTTTCGTCCTTGCCTCAGGCCCGGATGCAGCCCATACTGATTTAGCAAAAGGGATGCTAACCCTTGTCCCGCTTGCCGGTCTGAAAAGCAGGGAGTCCTCGTAAATGGCAGGGCAACAGGGTTGGCGTTCGGAAAGGAATGCCGGCATGAACGGGCGAAGGCGATGGATATGGGCGTTGGCGGTGGGTGTTACCTTCTGCGGGATCTGTCAGGGCCAGTCGGCCGAGATGGAATCGATCGAAATCCGCGTGGAAATCGACGGGGCCCTGGCCAGATCGCAGGTGCAGCAGACCTGGTCTGAACAAAGGTCTTGGCCCACGCGGGGGGAGTGTCTGGTCGAAAGCCGGAACGCTTTGGCCGTTGCCGGTGAGTTGCGGCTTTGGCTCGGGCAAGATCCGAGTCCGGCCGAGGTGGTGCCCGCTGCCCGGGCGCAGGAAGTATTCACCAGGATCGAGGACCGAAGAAAGGACCCCGCGCTGCTTCGGCAGATCGGTCATGGGCAGTGGCAGATTTCCGTATTCCCGGTGGAGAAGGAAGCACCGCGCCGGACGCAGTTCACGCTGACCGAACTGCTTGCCCGCGAGGGGAAGAACTACGTCTATCGTCTGCCGACCTTTGAGGGCGCCTATGCTCAGAAGCATCGAGCCAAGGTCGAGATTCACCTGGCGCAGGTTGAGCCGGCGGCACTTCGCCCCGGCCAGGAGAATCTTGAAATCGTCTCCGACGGTCAGGGCGGGTCCATCGTTCGTCTTGTTGGGGGTCAGGATCGCATTCGCGCAGGTGCTACGCTGACGTTTCCCGCCCGGACGGCGCAGGAGCCCGTGCTGGTTTCTCCAGCGGGCAGGGCTCTGATACCGGTGGATGTCTCGTCCATTCGCGCCGTTCGCCACGTGGGCATTGTGATGGATCACTCTGCGTCCATGAAGGGCCCGTCGGGCCAATCCTGCAGGGGAGCCGTCCTGGAAATTCTCTCCCATCTGCAACCGGGAGACCGGTTCTGCATCGTAAGGGCCGGATCGCAACCCGAACTGTTCGGGGGCGGGTGGACCACCTGGACAGGGCAAGTGCGCGAAGAAGCGATTCGATTCGTTCGCAACTCGCAGCCACAAGGCGGCAGCGACCTGATCGGTGCCATTCAGGCCGTGACACGAACGCTTCGGGAAGACGAGCAGGCGACCATCGACCTGTTCTTGCTCTCGGACGGGATCGACCAGATCCGGGGCCGTCCGGAACAGGAGAAACTCGATACCCTTCTGGAACGCGTCCGCTTCCACTGCGTTGAGTATCACTGGCATAGCGAGATGCACATGCTCTCCGAGGCTTCGGGAGGCAGGTTCGTTGCGGTCCAGCCCATCTGGGACATCGAATCCGAGGCCCGGGAGCAGAAGCAACGCATTGACAGGATGATCTCCGAGGCACTGGCCCCTGAGGCCATTCGGGCAGCGGTGCCCGATCCGGACGGCGGGTCGACTGCGGTGCCGGTCCTTCTGAGCCGCGACGGCGACACGGCCTGGGTGGCGCCGGGGGGAGCGAAGGATTCCGAACTGCCCGACTCGCTGGAACTTTCAAGAGGGGGAAAGAGCATGATCATCAGGCTGGGAGGCATGGGGCCGACACGACGTCAAGAGGGTCTCGCAAAGCTGGCGGCCCTTGCCTGGGCAGAGGATCTCCTGGAGGGTATGGCCGGGGAGCAGGCGGAAGCCAGGATGATCTACGATGTGATGGCTCTGTGCCGAGAGCATCGAATCGTGTCTTCCGCCGCAAGCATGCTGGTCCTGGAAAGTGACGAGCACTACGCCTGGTGGGGCATCGTCCGGCAAGCGGGAAACCGGAAACCCGGGAAGACCGTTGAGGTCTCCGAGGATGCCAAGCCCAAGCTCAAGAGGCTACGGGAAATCGTAGCTGCCGGCCGAGGCGAAGTGGGGGAGATTCGCTCGCTGGTAGAGGAGGTGGCGGCAATGGATGTGCCCCTGGCCCAGCGAGCCAATGCCTTGCGGGAGTATCTTCTTATCCGAATGGCAGCCCGATACGAAACTTCCCGGCGCGTTGAAGCCCGGAAGAAACTCAAGCGGGCAGGTGGCCTGGCCATCCTTTCCAGCGATGGGCCCTACGAACTGCCCCCTCTGCCGGTCGGTGAAGTTACGATCGCCCTCCAGCCTGCCCGTCGGGCAGAAGCACCCGGCCTGCGGGCCAAGCTGGCAAAGACAAACATCCTCCTGCCCGAGGAGAACCTGACATTGAAGTCGGTTCTCGCTCTGATCCGCGAGAAGGCGGAGGTAAATGTTGTGCTGCAGAGTCAGTCACTCGGTCGCGACGCTTGGTCAGGAAAGGACGCAACGGGGGAAAGGCTGTCCTTTCTGGCCGGCAGACAGTTCTCGGCAGAGAATCTCCTGGACGCGATATGCATGGTTGGTTTTCAACAGGGCGAAGTCCGGTACGAGATCGGTCCTGACGGCGTGGTCTACATGGGGGTCAAGCGTGAGATGGCTTCCGAACTGATTACCCGCGTTTATGACTGGCGGGACCTGCTGGAGACCGTCGTGTCGTATCGCCAGGCCTACCCACTGGCCCGGAACCTGGATGCCTCCGCCTTCCGGGAGCCCGTGGAGGACGAAGACGATGAAGACAGCGGATTGGGCTTTGCAGACGACGACCGCGAGGCAACCCGGGGGGAATCGGATATATATGACGTATCGGATCTGGTCTTGGCCCAAGGCGAGGGCGAGGACCGGTTGGCGCCTTCTGCAAATCATCCGGGGGTGGCCGCGACGCCCCTGCCCGACCTGCCCGATGAGAGTTTCTTTCTCGTTGGACCTCCGAGCGGCTCGAGACGTCTGACGTCCCGCACGATGCGAGAGCTTCTTGCAACCGTCGAGGCCCTTACAGCGAGAGTACATGACAACCGGTCTTGGGTGTATGGCGCGAACCACACAGCGGTCAGAGGGTTGCTCGTTTCGCGAGATACGTGGCATGGGCACCTTGCGATCGAGGGCCTGCTGAGTCAGCTTATCGGCAGGGCAGGACAGGAGGAAAAGCCGATTGTTACTGGGCGCCCGCTGATTCCCCCGGGCGCAGCCAAGCGGATCGATACTCCTATCAAAGCGGTTGAAGCCAGGGATGTCCCGCTGCACAAATTGCTCACCTACCTCGAAACGATCTCGGGTCAGTCCATCATCTGTGACTGGCCGGAGCTGGAGAGAAAGGGGATCCGCAAGGAGGACAAGCTTTCTCTGGATCTGCAGAACGTGTCGTTGCGTACGACCTTGAAAGTTCTTTTGAGGAAGTTGAATGTTCCTCCGCTGCAGGGACCACGGGTTGACTGGCGCGTGCTCGGCGACCACATCTGGATCGGTTCGCAGGATGCGGTCTTCTTCCCCAGGGTCTATGACGTTCGCCCGTTGCTCGATGCATCGCACGCAGAGGCCAGGCAGAACGAGACCGGCCGGAATCACCCGGGCGCGACGATGAGCGAACTGCTCGGAATCTTCCCCCATTTGCAGCGGTACTGCGGGAGGATCCTGGTCAAGAAGCTGGGTAGATTGGACGGCCGAGTTGTAATTCGATGTCCCATCCGGCTGCACGCGGAAATCCAGAGGGTTGTGGGTGAGATCCGCGGCACTATTCAAAACGATTTGAAGGTCGAGGTCTTGCCGGCTGAGCCCGATTGGCCGGAGACCATGTTCGACATGCAGGGAAAGATACACCCCTGGGTCCTGGATCTGTTAAAAGCCGCGAAGGACGGGAAGCTTTCAGAGTACTCTTCGATCCCGGTCCGACAGGCGGGGGGACGGACGCTGGCTCGCGTCGGAGGGATCTGGATCCAGGCGGATATCGGTTCCCGCGACGTGGTGACCGCCCTGGGCCGACAAAGCCGCCAGGCCCAGGCGCTTCTCAAGGCCCGTGAGAGTTACAGCGAGATGGCCAAGCTTGGAGGCTTCGTCCTCTTCCGGGTTGCTCCGGGTTTCGCGGTCAGCCTGGAACCGGAGAACCCGCCGGTAAGGCAGGAGGCGGCAAGGCAACTGCTCGAAGCGGCCGGGGTGAAGGTGCCGGACCCGCCCTCCCAGGACAAGAAACCAGGAGTGGATTCCTAACAGGCAGACAACGAGGAAACAGCAGGCCCCGTCGATCGGGAGAGGCAATCGAGAAGGGCGTGCGCGAAAGGATTGAGATGATCGAGAACTGGAACAGGGCGAAGGTATTTCTGCGCGGGGCGCTGGTGGCTGTGGTCGTGGCGGGTGCGGGGATCGCAGGGGTCGTGGGAGTCTCGTCGATCTTCTCCAGCCGAGAAGATCCTCCGCCGGATCGGCAGAAGCAACAGGCCGAGTCGGTGCGGTTCGGAGCAGAGGAGTAACTGAGCATAATAAGCTTGTTAATGTATGGAAAAACCATACAATATCAGTATGGAAACCAGTCAGATCTACCACTGGCTTTGCAAGTTGGGTGACATGCTGCAACTCGATGAGGACGTGGAGATCGTTCTCGTTGGTGGAGCGGCTGGTATGCTGAGCGGGCAGCTTTCCCCGGATCGGATAACCATGGATTGCGATGTGATTCGTTGTATTCCCTGGAACCTTTACCCTTCGGTCGAGAAGGCAGCCCAGCAGCTGGCCCAAGAGGAAGACCTGCCGATCAACTGGCTTAACGATGATGTCGCAGAACTTGATGTATTGCCTGACGGATGGCAAAGCCGGAAGGTGGAGATCTCAAGACGCGGAAGGCTGATCTTCTCCAGCATTTCCCGGAAAGACTTGATCGCTATGAAGTTCTTTGCGGGACATCCGCGGGATGTCGAGGACATAGCGGCCATGGCTCCTGATCCCGATGAGTTGGCCTTCGCTCGAACCTATCTGAACATGCTCCGAGTTCCGTCGCGCCGGGCCAATCTAGACCAGGTGGAAAGCGGCCTCAAACTTCTGCGTGCTTTTGAAGAGTCTGCCGATGATGGAAGTTGAGGACATCCAGGCTTCGTGGGCGCGGTTGGGAGCGATGTTCGCGGTCAAGCCTGCGGGTCGAACCCCCGACATCGAGCGCTTGATACTGCGCAGTGCCGAGGTGATTCCTGCTTCGGCTCGGCTTTGCTCGATGATGATTTCCTGGCTGATTCGCTACTACCGGCTGGTGTGCAGGCATCGGCTTGCTGTGATGATTGGCCGGCACGAACGGACGGCGTCCAAGGCCTTACTCGGGTACGTGCTCAGCCAGGCCGGCAGTGCTGGGAAAGTGGATCACTACAACGTGGCCATCAAGAACTGTCAGGCCCTGGCCTCTGCCCGACCTCTGTTCGAAGCGTATCGCGGCAATCTCCGCCTGGAACGCATCGCCAGGGAACAGAGCGATTCGAACGCTTTGCGGTGGGGGTTGCAGGCGCCGTCCATTCGACTCTATGACGACGCGCTTCGTCCCGGGGGGTGGATCATGCAGGAGAACCCAACGCTCAGGCTTCGCGCGATCTTTGGCGGATCGCTGGCTGCCACGGTCCTGGTAACGCTGGAGGAGGATTCTGCTGCCCGGCGCAATGAGCTTGCCCTGGCGCGGGCGTGCGGTGCAAGCCGTGCGTCTTTGCGCGACGCCCTGGAGCACCTGGAGCTTTGTGGATTCATCACCCGCAGGCGCCGAGGCAAAGCTCTGGAGATTCATCCTGGGAGCAAAGATATATTCTTTGGAGAATATGGTCTCGCAAATGCCCTTGCAGAGGGCGCATAAGAAAAGCGGGCCGATCCGGGGGAGGATCGACCCGCTTTGTGGCGGTCAGGCCTTACGCCGCGAGTTTCAGGTCGTTGCGTAGTCCATCCGGGCCATCTGCTTGAACCAGTTCCATCGGGACTTGATGTCCATCTGGGCCAGGGCTGCGAGCCTCTTGGCGTCTTCGGGTTTGCTCTTGGTGAGCATCTTGAAGCGCGTCTCGCCGTAGGCGTAATCCTCGAAGGGGATCGAGGGGTCCTTGCTGTCCAACTGCAGCGGGTTCTTGCCTTCTTCGACCAGACGGGGGTCGTAGCGGTAGAGGGGCCAGAAGCCCGAGTCTACGGCCTTTTTCTGCTGGTCGAAGCCCAGGGTCATGTTGATGCCGTGGGCGATGCAGTGGCTGTAGGCCATCACGAGGCTGGGCCCGTCGTAGGACTCTGCCTCGACCAGGGCCTTGACGGCCTGGTTGTCGTTGGCGCCCATGGCGATCTGTGCGACGTAGATGGTGCCGTAGCTCATGGCGATGGCGCCGAGGTCCTTCTTGGGCACCGGTTTTCCGCCGGCGGCGAATTTGGCCACCGCGGCCCGCGAGGTAGCCTTGGAGCACTGTCCGCCGGTGTTGGAGTAGACCTGGGTGTCCAGGACCAGGACGTTGATATTCTTGCCGCTGGCCAGGACGTGGTCGAGCCCGCCGTAGCCGATGTCGTAGGCCCATCCGTCACCGCCCAGGGCCCAGACGCTGCGACGCAGCAGGGCGTCGGAGACGTTGAGCAGTTCCTTGGCCTCGGAAGAATCGATGCCTTCGAGCTTGCTTCGGAGCTTGGCAAGGTTCTGGCGTTGCTGGGCGAGGTCGGCTTCGCTCTTCTGGGGGTTTTCGAGCATGGCCTGGGCGAGGTCTTGGCCGACCTGGCCCTTGAGCTTGCTCAGCAGTTCGCAGGCGTACTCGCTCTGCTTGTCGACGGTCAGGCGGAAGCCGTAGGAGAACTCCGCTGCATCTTCGAAGAGGGAGTTGTTCCAGGCCGGCCCGTGTCCGTCGGCATTGACGGTGTAGGGAGTGGTTGGCAGGTTTCCGCCGTAGATGCTTGAGCATCCGGTGGCGTTGCCGATGATCGCCCGGTCGCCGAAGAGCTGGCTGAGCAGCTTGACATAAGGCGTCTCACCGCAGCCTGCACAGGCGCCGGAGTACTCGAAGAGCGGCTTAAGAAGCTGGGAGCCCTTGACGGTGTTGACCTTGAGCTTTGTCCGGTCGTACTCGGGCAGGCTCAGGAAGAAGTCGTAGTTCTCCCGCTCGGGCAGGCGCAGGGGCATCTGGTCCTGGAGGTTGATAGCCTTCTTGGCCGGCTCGAGCTTGTTCTTGGCCGGGCAGGCGTTGACGCAGGCCCCGCATCCGGTGCAGTCTTCGGGGGCGACCTGGAGGGTGAACTTCATGCCCTCGAATTCCTTGCCCCGCGCGTCGGTGGACTTGAAAGTCTCGGGGGCCTTTTCCAACTGGGCCGGGTCGTAGACCTTCATGCGGATCGTTGCGTGGGGGCAGGCGATGGCGCACTTGCCGCACTGGATGCAGACGTCCGGATCCCAGACGGGGATCTCCAGTGCGATGTTGCGCTTCTCCCACTGGGTGGTTCCGGTCGGCCAGGTGCCGTCGGCGGGCATGGCCGAGACGGGAAGTTCATCGCCGGTCCCGGCCATGATCTTGGCCGTGACGTTCTTGACAAACTCGGGCGCCTTGTCCGAGACGATCGACGGGCGGGTTCTGCTGGACGTCGTCTTCTCGGGCACGTCGACTTCATGCAGGTTGGCCAGGGTCTGATCGACGGCGTTGTAGTTCATCTGGACGATCTTTTCGCCCTTGTTGCCGTAGGTCTTCTTGATGGCCTTCTTGATCTGGTCGATCGCTTCGTCCTTGGGCAGGATGCCTGAAAGGGCGAAGAAGCAGGTCTGCATGATGGTATTGATGCGGGCACCCATGCCGGTTTTCTCGGCTACGTCATAGGCGTTGATGCTGTAGAACTTGAGCTTCTTGTCGATGATCGTCTGCTGGACTTCCTGGGGAAGCTGGTCCCAGACCTCCTCGGCGGGGTAGGGGGCGTTGAGCAGGAAGGTTGCGCCCTGGATGGCCGAGGCGAGCATGTCGTACTTTTCCAGGAAGACGAACTGATGGCAGGCGACGAAGTTGGCCTCGCGGATCAGGTAGGTCGATCGGATGGGACGGGGCCCGAAGCGCAGGTGGCTGACGGTGACGGCGCCGGCCTTCTTGGAATCGTAGACGAAGTAGCCCTGGGCGTAGTTGTCGGTCTCTTCACCGATGATCTTAATGGAGTTCTTGTTGGCCCCGACGGTTCCGTCGCTGCCCAGGCCGTAGAACATGGCCCGGACCACGTCATCGCTTTCGGTCGAGAAGGAGGTATCGACATCCAGGCTCGTGCCGGTCACGTCGTCCTTGATGCCGACGGTGAAGTGGTTCTTGGGCGCCGAGGCCTGGGCATTGTCGAAGACCGACTTGACCATCGCGGGGGTGAATTCCTTGCTGCTCAGGCCGTAGCGTCCGCCGGTGACGGCCGGGGCCTCGCCGCTGAGCTTGCCCTCGGCTTTTCCTTCTGCCACGGCGGTCAGGACGTCCTGGTAGAGCGGTTCGCCGGCGGCGCCGGGTTCCTTCTGGCGGTCCAGGACGGCGAGCTTTTTGCAGGATTCGGGAATGGCCTTGAGGAAGGCATCGACGGCGAAGGGGCGATAGAGGCGGACCTTGATGAGCCCGACCTTCTCGCCGGCATCGGCCATGGCCTGGACGGCTTCGTGGGCGGTCTCGGTGCCCGAGCCCATCATCACGATGACCTTTTCGGCATCGGGGGCTCCGGCGTAGTCGAAGAGGTGATAGGCCCGGCCTGTAAGCTCGGCGAACTGGTCCATGGCCTTTTGCACGATCTCGGGGCACGTGACGTAGAAGGGGTTTACGGACTCTCTGGCCTGGAAGTAGACGTCGGGGTTCTGGCTGGTTCCGCGGACGACCGGGCGGGAAGGGTTGAGCCCGCGGCTGCGGTGCTGGCGGACCAGATCGTCGTTGATCATCGCCCGCATGGTTTCCTGGGAGACCTCTTCGATCTTGGACACTTCGTGGCTGGTGCGGAAGCCGTCGAAGAAGTGGATGAAGGGCACGCGGGCTTCGAGGGTGGCGGCAGAGGAGATCAGGGCCATATCCATGGCTTCCTGGACGCTGTTGGACGAGAGAAGTCCGACACCGGTCTGCCGGGTGGCCATCACGTCGGAGTGATCGCCGAAGATGCTCAGCGCCTGGCAGGCCAGGGATCGGGCCGATACATGGAAGACGGTGCTGGTCAGTTCCCCGGCAAGCTTGTAGATGGTCGGGATCATCAGGAGCAATCCCTGGCTTGCAGTGAACGTGGTGGTGAGGGCACCGGTCTGCAGGGCGCCGTGGACGGCAGCGGCGGCTCCGCCTTCACTCTGCATTTCGATCACATGGGGGACAGTGTCCCAGAGGTTGGGGACATCCTGTGCCATGAAGGCGTCGGAGTGTTCTCCCATGGGGCTTGAAGGCGTGATGGGGTAGATCGCGATGACCTCGTTGACCCGGTACGCAACGTGAGCGACGGCCTCGTTGCCGTCCATCATTACCATGCGTTTGGACATTTTGGCCTTTCCTTTTTGGCGGTGTTGGAACGTCGGCTGATTGTCTAGTGATTCGGCGGAAGTCGCCGAAGGGGGGATCCGCCGCAAGCGCCGGACCATCGAAGGGGCCATTGTCACGATTCAGAAGGGGAATTTCAACGGATTTCCGATAATACGTTCGATCACGTGCGCGCGTGGATTGCGCCGGGAACAATGCCCTTTCGGAACGGGCGGGGATCGGCCTGGATTTGCCGCGGACCTGACGCCTTGCTCCGGGGCGGTGGATCGATACAATCAGGCCTGAGCCGCGGAGAGAATCTCCGAGCCCTTCCAGACAAGGAGTCCACATGCGTCCCAACGTTCTCTTCATCACCACGCACGATACAGGCCGGCATCTGGGCTGCTACGGCGTGGAAAGCGTGCAGAGCCCGAACCTGGACAAGCTGGCCGGCGAGGGCATCCGGTTTACGCAGATGTTCTGCGCTTCGCCCCTGTGCTCTCCCGCCCGGGGCGCCCTGATGACGGGTCGCCGGCCCCAGAGCAACGGGATGATGGGCCTCTGCCACGGCGTGTGGGACTGGCGAATGAACCCGGGCCAGAAGCATCTTTCCCACCTGCTCCACGAGGCAGGCTATCACACCGCCCTGCTGGGACACTACCACGAGACGACCGACCCGCAGCGGGACCTGTGTTTCGATCAGCAGGACCTGTTCATGAAGGACTGGAAGCACGTGCCCGGGCCCGAGGTGGCCCGGGGGGCCTGTCGATTCCTGGAAGAAAGGGCGGGCAAGGATCAGCCCTTCTTCCTGCAACTGGGCTTTTTCGAGACGCACAGGCCCTTCGACTTCGGCCAGGTCGAGCCGGACTACGAAAAGGGCGTCCACGTGCCGGGCTACCTGGTCGACGACGAGGCCGCCCGGGCCGACCTGGCCCAGTTCCAGGGGCTCATCCGACGAATGGATGCCTGCGTAGGCGAGGTCCTGGACAAGCTGGACCAGCTGGGCATGACCGAAAACACGCTGGTGGTCTACACGACCGACCATGGCATCGCCTTCCCCCGGGCCAAAGCCACGCTGCACGATGCGGGGATCGGCGTGGCGTTTCTGATGCGCTGGCCCGGAGGAGCGATTGGAGGGGGGCGGAGCTGCGATTGGCTGCTGAGCCACGTGGATGTGGTGCCCACGCTGCTGGACCTGCTGCGCATCGATGCCCCGGAGAACCTGGAAGGGGTGAGTTTTGCATCGGTGCCCGCCTCGAGCGAACGGCAGGGGCCTCGCCAGGAGATCTTCGGTGAGCATACCCTCCACAGTGTGACCGGGGCCGAGCAGCGGTGCGTCCGGACCGATCGCTACAAGTTGATTCGGGAATTCGCCCCCGGGCGCGAGCCCAAGTTCCCCGCCCGGGTGGGCGAGACGAGCAAGCAGGAAACCCAGGACAGGTCCCTGGCCAAGCTGTACGATCTTCATGAGGACCCGCTGGAATCCCGGAACCTGGCCGAAGAGCCCGCCCAGGCCGAGGTCCGCTCCCGCCTGGAAGAAAAGCTCTGGACCTGGCTGGAAGAGGTGGCCGATCCGATTCTCCAGGGGCCGGTGGTTTCTCCTTACTATCGTAAGGCAATTGCCGACTATGAATTATGGGCCCAACCCTCCGGGCGTTAGCCCAGATGCCCGGCAGGCAGATCCGGACTGCCATTTGCGAATTGTTGGGCCTTGGCCCACCGGATTCCCGGATGTACACTGCCCAACTGCACGTTATCCCCCGCAAGAGGAACAGATGAGTCTCGATCGAGAGACATTTGGCCGCGACGAACTGGCGATCTGCCTGAGTCATTATGACCTGGGGCCGATCCGGAAATTGACGGACTTCCCCAAGGGCAGCCGACGGAGTCCGAAGATCATCATCGAGGCCCAGAGCGGAGAATACCTTCTCAAGCGTCGTGCCAAGGGCAAAGAGGACCTGCCCCGGGTAGGTTTCACGCATCGGATCCAACTGATGCTTGCGGCCCAGAATTTCCCCTTGCCGCACCTGATCGGCACGAAGGAGGAGAACAACTCGATGCTGATCCACGAGGACAACATCTACGAGTTGTTCGAGTACATCCCCGGCGAGCCGTACCGTGGCAGCCTGGATTCGACCTTTTACTCCGGCCAGAGCCTCGGGCTTTACCACAAGCTCCTCCAGGACTTCCAGTGCGAGTACAACCCTCCGACGGGAAGTTATCACGACGCCAAGGCCATCCACCAGGCGGTTCGCAACACGGTCGGCTCGTTGCCGTTGGAGACACGTCCGGACAGCGATACCCTCAACAGCACGGTCAGCCGGGTGGAGGAAGCCTACCGCCACTGCGCCGAAAAGGTCAACGAGCTGGGGCTGGATGACTGGCAGCAGCAGATTGTCCACGGGGACTGGCATCCGGGGAACATGCTCTTCCAGAACAAGCGCGTGGTGGCGGTGATCGACTACGACGCCGCCCGCCGCCAGCAGCGCGTGATCGACTTTGCCAACGGGGCCCTGCAGTTCTCCATTCTGGGAGGCAGCAAGGATCCCGCCACCTGGCCGGAATACCTCGATGAAGCCAGGTTCAAACGCTTCATGCGAGGCTACGACTCGGTCAGCGTGGTCTCCAAGGCTGAACTGCGGGCCGTGGGGTACCTGATGTGCGAGGCCATGATCGCCGAGGCCGTGCTGCCCATCGCCGCCACCGGCTCGTTTGGCCGATTCGACGGGTTCGGCTTCCTCCAGATGATCCGTCGCAAGGTGGACTGGATCCTCTCCCACCAGGAGGATCTGTACCACATTCTGGTAGACTGAGGCCGATCAGCCGTTGCCGAGAAAACCTTCCGCCGACGGGCAAAGCGGCCTCAGCGGGCAGAGCCGGCAACGCGGCGAGCGGGCCTTGCAGGTTTGCCGCCCGTGTTGAATAAGCAATACGTGCAGGTCGTAGCTGTCGCCGGGGGCGATGTGGGCGGCGAGCAGATCGTGGGTTTTCTCGGCCGAGACCTTCGCTTCGATCCATCCCAGGCGCCTTGCGATGCGGTGGATGTGGGTGTCGACGGGGAAGATGTCCTTTCCGAAGGCGAAAAGCAGGATGCAGCAGGCGGTTTTGGGCCCGATTCCTTCAAAGGCAAGGAGGTAGTCGCGGGCCTGGTCGTCGGGCATCTCGGCCAGGAATTGCAGATCGATTTGTCCGAGCCGATTGCGGAGCGTCCGGAGGATCTTCCGGATTCGGGGGGCCTTGGTCTTCGCCAGCCCGCTGACCTGGATGCATTGCTGGATCCGGGCAAGATCGGCATCGGCAACCTGGTTCCAGTCGGGGAACGTTTGCTTGAGTCTGCGGAACCCGGCCTTGCTGTTGGCCCGGGAGGTGTTCTGGGAGAGGATGGTGGCCACGAGACAGTCGACCCCGTCGCCGGGAGGATCGGGCTCCGGCGGGCCATAGCAGTCCCGCAGACGCTGGAGGACATCGGCGATTTGTGAGGCAAGCTTCTTAAAAGTCATGGGGGGATTATACTCTGGGGGCTCGGCCAAAGCAGCGGGAGGGTCCTGCCCTGGCCGGCCAAGGCCGGCGACAGCGGCCGGAGAGGATTCTGGTCAAGCGGGGGGCGGATCGTTAGAGTATCGGGCATGAATGCAGCCGAGACGCCCCCCCGCGGGGCACTACCTTATCGCGTGGAGCCGGCACCTGCCGGCAAGAAGCCCCTGGTCCTCGCAGCGCGGATCCTGGGGTACTTTGTGGTGCTGGGCGCCCTGATTACAGGGGTGATCCAGTTCTCGGTGATGACCAGCCGCAATCTTCGGGAATCGGAAGAATACCACAACCGGGCGGCGGCGTTGAAGGCGTCGCTGGTCTCCGAGCGGCTGGAGCGGCAGGTGCATCCGGTGCCGGATCTGGAGGCGATCGAGGCCGAGGACCACGCGCGGATCGTCCAGGCCCTGGGCGATCCGCCCAAGCGTCACAAGGGTGCGATCGGTCGATGGCGAAAGGCCATCCATGCCTTCTGGGCGGGTGTGAACATCTACCGTCAGCCTGCCTTGAACGAGGAGGTGCTGGCCGAGGATGACGTGGAGGAGGGCACGCCGCCGCATCAGTTGGCAATCTATCTGCATCCGAACATGCCCTTTACGGTCATGCTGCTGAGCCCTTTCGCGTATCTGCCGGTGATCTGGATGGCGGTGGTTTTCTCGCTGCTCAAACTCGTCGCGGTCCTGGCGAGCCTGTGGATGGTGGCTGAGCTTGCAGCCCATCACGACTGGAAGATCCCCGACTGGGTACTGGGCCTGGGCGGCGCGTGGACGCTGCTGTTTCTGGTCAGCGACATGCAGCACGGCAACACCAATGCCCTGGTGCTGCTGACGGTCGTGACGCACCTGTGGCTGTACCGCCGGGGGCACGACTGGCTGGCGGGGGGCGCTCTGGCGGTGGCTGTCTGCCTGAAGATGACCCCGGCGCTGTTCGGGGTGTACTGGCTGTATCAGCGGAATTGGAAGCTGCTGGGCTCGACGGTCCTTTGGGGGCTGGGCCTGGCGGTGGTGCTGCCTGCCCTGGCGGTGGGGCCCGAGCGGTATATGGAACTGACAGGCACGTGGCTGGAGAATCTGATCGTCCCGGGCCTGCTCAAGGGGGCGTGGTATCCGATTCACATCAACCAGTCGCTGCCGGCGATGATGAGCCGTCTCTTCCTGGCTGAGCCTCATCCGGGCGGAGATATTTTCTGGAACCCGGACGACAATCCGTACTCGATGCAGACCCAGAACGGGTGGATCGCCATCGCCGATCTGTCTGCGTCCACGGTGAAGTGGCTGATCCGGGCCGGGCAGGTCTTGATTGTGGCCCTGGGGGCCTGGGCGATCGGGTGGCGAAAACTGGACCGTCGCGACGGGCGGCGACTGTTGCATTACGGGATCGTAGCCTGCGGGATGATGCTCCTGAATCAGCGCACGTGGGATCACCACGCGGGGGTTGTCCTCCTGGCCGCGGTGGGTCTCTGGCAGGGCCTGGGCTACGGCCACATGCCTCCCGCCCGGCGTGTGGTGTGTCTGGTTCTGGCGATCCTGGCCGGGATGGTGCACTACCTGACCGGGACGCAGCTCTTCGAGAGCTTCGCCAAGCTTCGGGGGATGCGGACAGCCCAGGCCAAGCAATTCGCCGACGTGGCCGAGGCATACGGGCCGGGGTTTTTCAACTTCCTGATCCTGTTTATCTGCTGTGTGATTCTGCTTTCCAAACTGCGAACCAAGCCTGAGCCGTACGACCGGCAGCGCCAGGCCGTGCTGGCCTGCGACAAGGGATGACAGGAGCCGGGCATGATCAAGGACTTCCATGTGCTGTTCACCTGTTCGGGCAGGCGAGTGGCCCTGCTGGACAACTTCCGCGACGCGATGGCGAGGCTGGGGATCCAGGGGCGCATCTTCGCCGCAGATGCCTCCTGGTCTGCCCCGACGTACCACCGGGCGGATGTCGGACTTGTTGCCCCGCGGGTAAACGATCCGGGATACCTGCCCTGGCTGGCCGAGCAGATCTCCCGCCACGCAATTCGCCTTGTGGTCCCGGTCACCGATCTGGATCTGCTGATTCTGGCTGAGAATCGCGAGGAGATCACCGCCCTGGGCTGCGAGGTGATGATCTCTTCGCTGGAGGCTGTCTCGATCTGTCGTGACAAGCTTCGCACAGCCCAGGCGGTGGCCGATGCAGGCCTGGCGCCGGTCCGGACGGTCAGCCTGACCCAGCATGACAGTGAGCCTTTCTTCCCCTGTTTTGTCAAGCCGGTCAACGGCTCAGCCGGCATCGGGGCGGCGCGAGTGGACAACGAAGCAGCCCTCTCGGCGCATCGCCGCGTATACGGGGACAACCTGATGGTCCAGGAAATCCTGTCCGGGCCCGAGTTTACCCTCGACGTCTATCGCAGCCGCGACGGCGAGGTCCGCTGCGTGGTGCCTCGTCAGCGCCTGCTGGTTCGAAGCGGCGAGGTGGAAACCGGCCTGACGGTCCATGACGAAGAGTTGATCCAGAGCGGAAGCAAGCTGGCGGCCTCGATTGAAGGCCTCTGGGGCATCTGCTGCTGCCAGTGCATCCGTCCGGAGGGAGAGGCGCCGAAGTTTTTCGAGATCAATCCGCGTTTCGGGGGCGGGGCGCCGCTGTCGGTGGCGGCCGGGGCGGACCTTCCCCGCTACCTGCTCGAAGAAATCAGCGGCCTGGAAATCTCAGCCACGCCGGGGCGCTTCCAGGACAGACTCTTGATGTCCCGCTACGACGAAGCGGTTTTCCGGGAGGTCTCGGATCCGTCCTCCCTGCCGGGGCTGGATCGGCCTCGCTTCCGGTAGGCATCTCAGCCTTGCAGGAGGATGTCGGCGATTCTCTCAGCGGCCTGTCCGTCCCACAGGGGTGGGATCTGGCCCGATCGTTCGGGCCCGGCCATTGCGTCCCGGTAGGCGGCCAGAATGTCGCTGGTCTGCGTTCCGACGATGCGGTTCGAGCCGACCTGGGCGGTGATGGGCCTCTCGGTGCTTTCGCGCAGCGTCAGGCAGGGCACGCGGAGGATGGTGGTTTCTTCCTGGATGCCGCCCGAGTCGGTCAGCACCAACCGGGCGGAGCTTGTAAGCTTCAGGAAGTCCAGGTAGCCCACCGGGTCCAGGAGGGTGAGATTCTCCATGGCGTCGACGCGTTGCTGGAGCCCCATGGCCGGGAGGTTCTTCCGCGTGCGGGGGTGGATGGGGAAGATCAGCGGCAGGTCCTGCTGGATCTGCTCGAGGGCGTCGAGGATGCGCCCGAAGACCGCCGGGTCATCCACGTTGCTGGGCCGATGGAGCGTCAGGGCGGCGTAGCTTCCCGGCTTCAAGCCCAACCGATCGAGGATGTCCGAGGCCTCGGCCTTTTGGCGGTTTTTCAGGAGGGTATCGATCATGACGTTGCCGACCAGGTGGATGCGGTTCTGCTCGACGCCTTCTGAGAGCAGGTTGTCCACGCCGCTCTGTTCGGTGCAGAAGAGCAGGTCGCTGATCGCATCGGTCAGCACGCGGTTGATTTCCTCGGGCATGGCCCGGTCGAAGCTTCGCAGGCCGGCTTCGACATGGACGAGCTTGACCCCGCACTTTACGGCCACCAGACCGCAGGCGATGGTGCTGTTGACATCCCCTACGACCAGGACGATATCGGGCTTCTCTTGCAGGACGACCGGCTCGAAGGCCTTCATGACTTCGGCCGTCTGGACCGAATGGGTTCCCGAGCCGATGCCGAGATTCATATCCGGCTCGGGAATCTCCAATTGCCGGAAGAACAGATCGCTCATTTTCTCGTCGTAGTGTTGACCGGTGTGGACCAGCAGTGGCTGGATGTCCTTGCAGGCGGCAAATGCTTCCATCAGGGGAGCGATTTTCATGAAATTGGGTCGGGCGCCGGCTACGCTGATAATCTTCATCTGGGTCCTCTTCTGCGGGTCGGTGCGTCGCGGGAAGCTGCCCTATCCTATCGGCGTAAGGCAAAGGATTCCATGGACATAAAGTGTTTTCGCGTGTGCGAAACCGCTGCCGCTGGGCTCACCGTCGCCGGGAGGCTTGACGCGGGCGGGGATTTCGCCGACGATGCAGGGCGAACTTGGGACTTTTTGATAAGAGATGAAATCATGGATGAGATGAACGTACCGCTTCTGGACCTCAAGGCGCAGTTTGAACCGATCAGGCAGGAGGTCCTCCAGGCGGTCATGGAGGTCTTCCAGACCCAGCACTACGTGCTGGGCCGGCCGGTCAAGGATCTCGAAGCAGCTTTGGCGGAATACTGCGGGGCCTCCGCGGCAGTGGGGCTTTCCTCCGGGACCGATGCGCTGATCGTTGCGTTGATGGCCCTGGAAGTGGGGGGGCAGAGCCCCGCCTGCCGCGTTTCGCAGAAGTGTCAAGGGTGCGATGAAGTGATCACGACGCCGTTTACGTTCTTCGGCACGGCCGGGGCGATCTGGCGCGTCGGAGCCAAGCCGGTTTTCGTGGATATCGAACCGGAAACGTTCAACATCGATCCGTCCCGGATTCCCGAGGCGATTACCGAGAACACCAAGGCGATTCTGCCGGTGCATCTCTACGGCCAGACGGCGGATATGGATCCGATTCTCGAAACCGCGCGGAAGCACGAGCTTGCGGTGGTGGAGGATTGCGCCCAGTCGATCGGGGCTACCTACAAGGGCCGACCCGCCGGATCGATGGGCGATATCGGGTGCTTCAGCTTTTATCCGACCAAGAATCTCAGCGGCGCCGGCGACGGCGGAATGGTCACCACCGGGTCCCAGACGCTGGCTGAGAAGATGGTCTTCTTGCGAAACCACGGGATGAACCCGAAGTACTTCCACAAGATGGTCGGAGGCAACTTCCGGCTGGATTCCATCCAGGCAGCGGTCGTCCTGGCCAAGCTGGCCCACCTGGACAACTGGGCCGGCAAGCGCCGCGAAAACGCCGCTCTTTACGATGAACTCCTGGCCGACTGCGTCCCGGTGACCCTGCCGACGATCTCGGAGGGCAACGTTTCGGTGTACAACCAGTACGTCATCCGCGTGCCGGACCGGGATGTAGTGGTCGAGAAACTTCGCTCGGCCAACGTCGGCTGCGAAATCTACTACCCGATGAGCCTCCACAAGCAGGCGTGTTTCCAGGGACTGGGTTACCGCGAGGGGGACTTCCCCGTCAGCGAACAGGCCGAGGCGGAGGTGCTGGCCCTTCCGATCTTCCCTGAACTTTCTGAGCAGCAGATTCGCTACGTGGCTGACCGGCTTCGCTGGGCGGTTGGAGGCTGAGGCAGGACAGGCTGCATTTGCAGATGAGTTGATAGGGGAAATCCCTCATGTTTGGGGCATCGGACGAGTTCTGCGCCGGGTTACTCAGATCCAGGGCCTGAAATACCGAAGAAGGTAAACAGAACCGCGCCAAAAGCTGTCGGGGCGCACTGGACCTTCCACTCCGGGATCATATGCAGACGTCGCGATTCTCCCAACTTGTTGACCTGACCCGACTCCAGTCTCTTCTGGAGGGCTTTCATGCCACGATCGGTGTGGGAGCGGGCATCTTTGATCTGCAGGGCGAACCGATCATCTGCGCGAACCGGCAATCGATCTGCACCGAATTCCACCGTGCCGATTCCCGGTGCATCGAGGCCTGCAGGCGCAGCCAATTGCGGACGGTGGAGCGGCTCAAGAGTACCAGCGACTGCGAGATCGCCTGCGAGAACGGGCTGCGCTACGCGGCGGCAGGGATCCGGATCGACGGGCAGCTCGATGCCTATCTCATCCTGGGCCAATACCTCCATGCCGACGATCACCTGGAGGAGGAGTTCTTCCGCGCCCAGGCCTCGCGATACGGCTTTGAAACCCAGGCGTACCTCGAAGCCCTGGGGAAGGTCCCGCAGCTCACCCGGGAACAGGTTCAACAGGCCACCGGGTACCTGACGGGGTTTTGCGAACTGCTGGCTGACACGGCCTGGGCCTATTCCGAGAAAATCGAGGGCGACCACAGCCTCCAGGTTGCACGTAACGAGCTTCAAGGCAGCCTGGCATTTCTCCGGACGTTGGTGGAGACGATTCCCAGCCCGATTTTCTACAAGGACCGTCAGGGGCGCTACCAGGGCTGCAACCAGGAGTTCGCTGAAAAGATCCTTGGCGTCGACCGCAGCCAGGTGATAGGAAAAACGCTCCTGGAGGTCCCCGAAATCGTCCCGCCGAGCCTGGCCCGGATCTACCAGGAACAGGACGAACAACTGCTTCAGCGAGGGGGGATACAGATCTATGAAGCTCCGGTGCGCTGCGCCGATGGCGTCCTGCGCTACTTCGAGTTTCACAAGTCGGTTTACCGGGATGAGTCCGGCCAGGTCGGGGGCATCGTGGGCGTCATGCTCGACGTGACCCAGCGGGTTCGCTTCACCGAGGCCCTGGCCGAGGCGAAGGAGTCAGCCGAGAGCGCCAACCGATCCAAGAGTCAGTTCCTGGCCAACATCAGCCATGAATTCCGCACGCCAATGAATGGCGTCCTGGGCATGACGGAACTGGTCCTGGAGAGCGAACTGACCGATTCGCAGCGGATGCAGCTCGGGGCGGTGCAGCAGTCGGCCCGGTCGCTGATGATGGTGCTGGACGACATTTTGGACTTCTCGCGGATCGACGCCGGCAAGGCCCGGCTGGACGCAGCGGAATTCCAGCTTCAGGACTGCGTGGTCTACGCGGCCCGGATGCTCGCCGCCCAGGCGGCGCAGAAGGATCTGGAACTGACCTGCCGTTTTGCGCCCGACGTGCCGCGGCGGGTTCTGGGCGACGCCGGACGCCTTCGACAGATCCTGCTGAACCTGATTGGCAACGCGGTGAAGTTCACCGAGCAAGGACGGGTATCGATCGAGGTGGAGATCGAAGAGGCCGGCAGCGAAACGATGTTGCATTTCCAGGTCTGCGATACGGGAATCGGCGTTGCGGCTGAGAAGCAGCAAGAGGTTTTCGGGGCCTTCCATCGGGACGAGGACGACAAGAACCGCAGCTATGGGGCTGCGGGGATGGGTCTGGCGATCTGCACCAAGCTGGTCGACCTGATGCAGGGGCGGATCTGGCTGGAGAGCCAGAAAGGCCAGGGCAGCCGGTTCCACTTCACCATCAAGGTGGGCGTGCTGAATTCTCCCGAACAAGCCCCCCAGGGTCAGGAACTCCTCGACGGCAACGTGCTCCTGGTCGGACCTTGTGAACAGACCCGCCGCAGCGCAGCGGAGGCGGTTACCTTCCGCGGAGCCGAGGTGACCCAGGCGTCCTCGCTTCGGGAGGCCCAGGCGCATCTGGGACGGGCTCTCCAGCGGGGCAGTTGCTTCAACCTGGTCATCGTGGACGATGAACTGGGTCGGGCGGACATGGAGACGCTGGCGAACCAGTTGGCGCAGAATCCTGCCCTGGGCAGGCCGCCGGTACTGGTCCTGGCCCGGACGGATCGCTGCGGAAAGGCCCTCGAGCCGTTCGGCGCGCTTCGGGCCCGGAAGAGTCCCAAACCGATCCTGGCCGCCGAACTGGTCCGAGCCGCCCATCTCTTGTTGCATCCGGAACAGGAAGGCTCTGCCCAGCCTGGGCGGGACCTTGCCGAGCACCCGCTGAAGGTGCTGGTGGCCGAGGACAACCCGGTCAACCAACTCCTGGCCCGGGAGCTGCTCACGCGCTGGGGTCACACGGTCACCGTGGTTCCCAATGGCGTTCAGGCGCTGCTGGCCGTGGAATCCGAGAGTTTCGATGTGGTTCTCATGGACATTCAGATGCCCGAGATGGACGGGCTCCAAGCCACCCGGGCCCTGCGGCAGCGGGAGGAAGTGGTGGGGGGCAGAACGCCGATTGTGGCCATGACCGCCTACGTAATGGATGCCGACCGGAGACGGTGCATCGAGGCGGGGATGGATGACTACGTCTCCAAGCCGATCGACAAGACGGAATTGCGAGACGCCTTGCGGCGGGCCTCACGCCAGGCCGGCGTGGAACCTGAGCCAAACGGGCTGCTCGAGCAGGCCGATGTCCTGGCTGACTGCCTGCCGGATCAGAACTTCTGCCGGATCACCCAGGCCGGTGGGGAGGATACCGCCGAACCAATCGATATGGACCGGATCGTCCGGCAAAACGCCGGCGACGCCGACCTGGTTCGTGAGATGGCCGAGCTGTTCGTGGACGAATGCCCCCGGATGCTCCAGCAGATCCAGGAAGCCCTGGGGCAGCGGGATACCGCCCTGCTTGCTCAAAGCGCCCATTTCCTGCGGGGATCTTTGGTGAATTTCACCGAGGGTCCTGCCGTCGGGGCCCTGGCCGAGATTGAAGAGGCCTGCCGGGACGACGACATCCACCGCGCAGCCCTGGCCTGTGATCAGCTCCAAGAGCACCTGGGGCGCATCACTCCCGTACTGCGCAGCTACGCCCGCCAGGGCAGCCCCAGGCTCTGATTCTCTCCTGCCGACCCCCGGGACCAACTCGGTGCGTCTTTCCTTCTGCGCGAACTCTCCGACTCGCTCGGACGTCTTATGACCCGAGGCCCGGTATGATTTGCCTTGTTGGTATTGCTTCCGGTGCGTAGCATGTCCGTGCCCGCACCACAGACACAGGCGGCGGGCCCACCAGACGCATACGCCAAAGAGGTACCTCCCATGGCAAGAAGATGGCTTCTGATTATTTGTCTTTTGGTTGCGACGGCCGCTGCCCGGGCAGCAGAGCCCCAGGCCGACGCCTCGCACCTGGAACAGGCCCGCAAGTACGTCCGGCAGTCGGAGCGGTACCTGCATCACAGCCAACTCAAACCCGGTATGAAGGGCTACGGGCTGACGGTCCTGGATGGAGTGGAAATCGTCCGCTTCGAGGCGAAGATCCTCTCGGTGCTCTCGGGGATGGCCCCCCAGCGGGACATGATCCTGGCCATCCTTCAAGGCCCGGACGAGGAGAACTTCCTTCAGACCAGTGGCATTATCGCCGGCATGAGCGGTTCCCCGGTCTATGTAAAGGGACCCGACGGCAAAGATCGGATGATCGGCGCCGTCGCCTACGGGTGGTTTGCCGAGAAAAAGCCGATCTGCGGCATCCAGCCGATCACGCAGATGCTGGCCGTCAGCGGCCTGATCGACAAGCAAGGCCCCGAGGCGGGAGGGCAAGCCTCGGCCAAGGCGGGTCGGGCCCGGCCCCGGCAGCTCCGCGAGCTGACCGGCAAGTACCTCGCGCCGGGGAAGATCGACTTCGGGCGCCTCGCGCTGGGCCCGGGGCCGGAAACCATCGAATCCAAGGGTCGAATCCCGCGCCTGCCGATCCCCCTGGCAATGGGAATCTCCGACGCCTCCCGGCGCCAGGCCCTGTCGCGGAGCCTGGAACCGATGGGCTTTCTACCCGTGCCGGCAGCGGGCCTCTCGGCCGGTAGCGCCCGGGAGCTCAAGGACGTTTCGCTCCAGCCCGGCTCGGCCATCTCGGTCCCGCTGGTTACCGGCGATCAGGACTGGACGGCGGTGGGGACTGTCACGGACGTTGTAGACGGACACGTGCTGGCGTTTGGCCACAGTTTCTTCGGCGAGGGCAAGAGCAGCTTCCCGATGGGCCCTGCCTACGTGCACACGGTGATTCCGACCTTCAACAGCTTCAAGATCGGTTCGACGATCCGGATTACCGGGGCGACCTACCGCGACGAGAGCGTGGCCGTGGTGGGCAGGCAGGACCTCAGGTGCGAGATGATCCCCATGACCCTGCGGTATCGCGACGATTCGATCGACCGCGAGCAGACCTTCCGCTACCGGATCGTGAAGGATCCGAGCTTTTCGGGGATGCTGAGCTTCGCGCTGGTCAGCGAGAGTTTCGTCAGCTACACCGCCCCGCCGGAGCATCATCATGTGCTCTACAAGGTTACGGCGGATTACGGAGACTTCGGCACGTACTCGGTGGAGAATATCAGCGGATCGGTGGGGCCTGCCTGGGCGGCCAGCGACCTGAGTCGTGCTGTCGGGGCCCTTTCGGACAATGCCTTCGCCGAGCCGCGCTATCCCAGGAGCATCGAGGTCGAGGTGGAAGTGCGGGAGGGCGAGATTTCTTCGGCCCTGGAGGAGCTTCGGCTCGATTCCTCGCTGGTCCAGCCGGGCCAGACGCTGACCGGAACCCTCAAGGCCCGTCCGTTCCGGGAGGAACCGACGTCCCAGCGCGTTTCGATGCAGATTCCCGAAGATCTGCCCCCGGGCAAGTACGTTCTGGCCGCGACTGGGCTGCTGGAGCACCTGGCGCTTCAGACTCGGGCGATGCCGCATTTGTACAATCCCGAGAATGAACGGCAGCTATTCGAGGCTATTCAGCGCATCAACGCCCCCGGCAGTCAGAAGCTGTATCTGCATCTCCAACGGCCCGAAGGCGGGGTGGCTCTGGGGGCCAAGGCCCTGCCGAAAATCCCGCAAAGCCGGGCGAGCATCCTGGCAGAGGCCTCGCTGCCCGACGTCCGTACCTTTCAGAGCCTGCTGACCCGCACGATGGATGTCGATTACCTGCCCGAGGGCAATGTTACCGCAGAATTCACCGTCCAGAAGCATCCCGACCAGGCACCCCTGGTCGGAAAGGAAAGGAAGTAGTCCGTGAAATACACGTGGGCAATCGTATCAGTCCTTCTCTGTGCCTGCGCGGCCCAGAGCCCGGCCGTCACGCCGGAGGAAATCACGCATACCACCCAGGCAGACTTTGCCCCGGCCCGGATGGAGGACGTTATCGTTTCCTCCCGCGGGGAGGTCCAGTTGGCCCGGATGTTTCGGCTTCGGATGGAAGCGGGCAAGGGACCGGTGGTTGTTTCGAAAGTGGCCGTGGCCGGCGATGCCCTGTACGTCGCATCGGGCAATGACAATGTCGTCTACAAGGTGACTTCCGACGGCAGCGAGTCGTTTGCCCAGCTTCCCGGGGCGATCGTCACATCGCTGCTGTTTGTCGAGAACCGTCTTCTGGCCGGGACCGGCGGGGCCGGTAAGGCCGGCCTGTATGAAATCGATCCCCAGGGATCGGTCAAGACGCTCTGGTCGGACCAGGATATCAAGTATGTCTGGGCGATTCTCAGCGACGGCGAGGGCGGTTTCTACGTGGCAACCGGAGTCAAGGCGGGGATCTGGCACGTCTCCAAGGAAAAAGCGCGCCGGATCTACCAGGTAAAGGAAGAACTGGCCGACCATCTGCTGTGCCTGGCCCGCGATGCCCAAGGCCTCCTCTACGCCGGGAGCGACAAGAATGGCCTGGTCTTCCAGGTCGCGCCCAACGACGGGTCCGGACGTGTACTGCTCGATGCGGAAGAAAAGGAAATCGCCGCGTTGGCCATCGACTCTGCCGGCGGGGTATTCGCCGCGACCTCCGATGCCTCCAAGGCCTCTGCCGATGCTCCCCCCGAGCCCGGCAAGGAAAAGACCGGCAAGAGCGACAACGTCCAGTCCGGCCAGGCCGATGGGGCCGAGGCCCAGGCCCGGAAGCAGGAGGACGCCAACGAACAGGAGGCCCGGAAGCCCGCATCCCCGACGCCCTCGCGTTCGACCGGGGCTGCCTCCTCGGGCCCGGGCAACGCGGTCTACTACATTCACCCCAACGGCATGGTGGAGACCGTCTTCCGCGAGAAGGTCACCGTGCTGGATATGATCCTCCAGGAGGGCAAGCTGTACCTGGCCACGGGCAATGACGGGCGAATCCTGCGAGTCGACCACGATGGCGACGCTCACCTGCCGCTGGTGGATACCGAGGCCAGGCAGGCGACCTGCCTGGCCGTGACGGACCAGGGGCACCTGGTGTTCGGTACGGCCAATCCGGGATCGGTAGGCCAGGTCCAGGCCCAGTTGGCCCGGGAAGGTACGCTGAGCTCCGAACCGATCGACGCCAAGCAGATTGCCACCTGGGGTTCGGTCAAGGCCTCACTGATCGGGGCCCCGCAAGGCGGCAGCGTTCGAATATCTACCCGCACGGGCAACCTGGCCCAGCCGGACGAACAGACCTGGAGCGACTGGTCCCAGCCGCAGGAACTGCTCGACGGTCGCTTCCTTTCTCTCCAGAGCCCGGCCGGGAGATTCTTCCAGTACCGCCTGCACTTTACAGGCCGCGAGGGCCGCACGCCAAGGCTCTCCCGACTCGAGCTCATTCGCCAGGTGGGCAACCTCCCGCCGGTCGTCTCTGCCATCAAGATCACCCCGGCCAACAAGGCCTCGGGTCCCCCGGCTCCGACGCTGGTCTACCGGATGATCGAGGTCTCGGCCTCGGACACCAACAAGGACACCCTTTCGGTCAGCCTGTACTTCCGGCCTGAGAGCGACGGGCCTTGGATCCGCCTGGCCCAGGACCTGGAAGAGCCCAAGTACGCCTGGGATACCCGGACCATCACCGACGGGACGTACGATCTGCGGGCGGTGGTCAGCGACGCCCCGAGCAACCCGCGAGCCTCGGCCCGGGAGGCGGCGAGGATCAGCGAGCCGATCACGGTGGACAACACCGCACCAGGCGTGAAGGTCCAGGCCCGCAAGCAGGAACAAGGCTTTACCGTTACCGCTGAGATCACCGACGCCACCAGCCGCCTGGTCAGCCTGGCCTACAGCATCGACAGCCAGGATGACTGGAACGCGTTGCTTCCGACAGACGGCGTGGCCGACGGACGCAGCGAGAACGTGGAGTTCCTGTTAGACGAGCTGGACCGGGGCGCTCACCGGATCATCGTTCGCGGCGTGGATGTTTACGGCAACACCGGCTACGGTTCAGCGGTGGTGACGGCCGAGTGAGTTGCGGCGCCGCAGGTCGAATTCGAATACGCGACGCCCGCAGCCAGGATGTCCAGGCCCTGTGCCGGGTGGAGTACGGCGAGCACCCGGCGGTGCACAAGGACCGCATCGAGGCGTCGCTTTCCTGTGAGCAGATCGACTACCTCGTGGCGGAAGTCGACGCACGCGTTGCGGGCTTTGGCGTGCTGATCCTGGATCCGCACGTGCCCGGCTGGCCGGAGATCTCGCCGGTCCCCCAGGCGATCGATATTCAGGTGGCCGCCGATTCACGCGGGCTTGGGGCGGGAACGGCCATGGTGGAGGAAATGGCCGAGAGGGCACGGCGGCGAAACGCCCCGTACCTGTACCTCGGCGTCGAGCCGGAGCACAATCCCCGCGCCCTGGAACTTTACCGCCGCCTGGGCTTCGAGGCGATGCAGGACCGCCCGCGCCCGGAAGAGTGGGCCTATACCGACTCGGCCGGCCATTACCACAGCGGGCAGGTCGAAATCATCGACATGCGTCTGAAGCTGTAGCCCGCCGGGGGCATCAGGCCTCTCCGCGCCCCCGCATCTGGAGCCCGAAGAGCTTGATGAAGCCGGTTGCATCGGAGGGGGTGTATTCGGCCCCCATGGTGAAGCTGGCCAGGTCGGTCGAGTACAGGCTGTTGGGACTGGTGATGGATGCGGGGGTGGCCCGGCCCTTGAAGCACTTGACGCGGACGGATCCGGTCACGTTTCGCTGGGTAGAGGCCACGAATTCATCCAGGGCTTCCCGCAGGGGGCAGAACCACTGGCCGTTGTAGACCATTTCGGCGTACTTCAGTGCGATCTGCTGCTTGTAGTGCAGCGTGTCCTTGTCGAGGGTGATCGACTCCAGGGCCTGATGAGCCTGGTAGAGGATCGTTCCGCCGGGGGTTTCGTAGGCCCCGCGACTCTTGATGCCCACCAGGCGGTTTTCGACCAGGTCCACCTGGCCCACCGCGTGCTTGCCTCCCAGGGCGTTGAGGCGGGCGATGAGTTCATGGCCCGGCAGCTTGACCCCGTCCAGCCCGGTGGGGATGCCCCTTTCGAAATCCACCTGTACGTAGGCGGGCTGATCGGGGGCCTGGCTGACGGGGACGGACATGACCCACAGGTCGTCCTTGGGCTCGTTGGCGGGGTCTTCCAGGTCGGCTCCTTCGTGGCTGATGTGCCAGAGATTGCGGTCCCGGGAGTAGATTTTTTTCTTGGTCACGGGCACAGGGATGTTCCGGGCCTTGGCGTATTCGATGGCGGCCTCGCGACTGGTCAGGTCGAAGGACGGATCTTTCCAGGGCGCGATGATCTTCAGATCCGGCGCCAGGGCCATGAAGGTCAGCTCGAAGCGGACCTGGTCGTTGCCCTTGCCTGTTGCCCCGTGAGCGACGGCGTCTGCCCCGACCTTTCGGGCGCAGTCCACCTGGGCCTTGGCGATCAGGGGCCGGGCGATGCTGGTGCCCAGCAGGTAGACGTGTTCGTAGATAGCCCCGGACTGGAGCATCTTGAAGCAGTATTCTTCGGCGAAGGGCTTCTGGAGGTCGGCCACGTAGCACTGGCTTGCCCCGGAGGCCTTGGCCTTTTCCTCGATTCCGTCGAGTTCGTCGGCGCCTTGTCCCAGGTCGGCGGCAAAGGCGACCACCTCGCAATGGTACTTCTCCTTGAGCCAGGGTAGAATGACTGAGGTATCCAGTCCGCCGGAGTAGGCGAGGACGATCTTCTTGACATTGTCGGTCTGGGCCATGGGTTCTCTCCGTATCAGAGGAAACCACGGATTGTATCCGTGCCCGGCCGGGGTGACAAGAGCTTCGCAGCCCGATGGCAACAGAAAGCCCAAAGGGCTTGACGCCGAGGCATTGAGAGCTTATCTAGGCGATTATTATGAAAAGCACTGCCCTGTTGACGACATCGATCGGGAACTATTCCAAGCGCACCGGGAAGGTTCGTGACATCTACGATTTGACGGATTCCCTGCTGATCGTGGCCACCGATCGGATCAGCGCCTACGACGTGGTCATGCCCAACGGGATTCCCGACAAGGGACGGGTGCTGACGCAGATCAGCAGGTTCTGGTTCGACTACCTCAAGGACCTCACCGACAACCACCTGATCAGCGCAGCGATGAAGGACCTTCCCGAGGACATCCGCAGCGAGGAACTCGATGGCCGGTTCATGCTCTGCAAAAAGGCAGAGGTCCTGCCCGTCGAGTGCATCGTCCGGGGTTATATCACCGGCTCGGGCTGGCGGGAATACAAGAAGAGCGGCAGGGTCTGCGGGATCGAGCTTCCCGCCAAGCTCAAGAAGTGTCAGGAGCTTGCCGAGCCGATCTTCACCCCCACTACCAAGGCCGAGGAAGGCCACGACGAAAATCTGACCTTCTCCGAAGCCGCCGCCGAGGTAGGCCAGGATACCGCCAAGCAGTTGCGCGACCGGTCGATCGCCCTGTATCTCAAGGCCCGCCAGTACGCCAAAGAAAAGGGCATCCTCCTGGCCGATACCAAGTTCGAGTGGGGTCTGGACGCACAGGGCAACATGATTCTGATCGATGAAGCCCTCACGCCGGATTCCTCCCGGTTCTGGCCGGCAGAGAGCTACAAGGTCGGCAAGGATCAGCCTTCCTTCGACAAGCAGTTTGTCCGGGATTACCTGGACCAGATCCACTTCGACCGGACGCCTCCGGGCCCGGTCCTGCCCCCGGAAGTGGTCGAGAAGACCCGGGAGAAATACATCGAAGCCTACACCCGCCTGACCGGCAACAGTTTCCCCTGGGAATAGGCTCTGCAAAAGCCCTGGCCGGGGAGGCCTCATCTGCGCGAGGCTGCGCCGCCCTTACCGCGTGGCCGAACGAGGCGAGCGCCGCCTCTTCTTGAAGTGCTCAGAGGGTGCCAGCCCCGTGTGGCGCTTGAAGAGCCTGGAAAAATGGTAGGGATTCGTGAAGCCCACCTTCGCTGCGGTTTCCTTAACGCTGTATCCTCCGAAGAGCATCTGGAAGGCCAGGTTAATCCGCTCGCGCAGCATGAACTGGTGCGGGGGCAGCCCGGTAATCTGCTTAAAGCGTTTTCGCAGAAGGCTGTAGCTGATTGCCAGTTCTTCGGCCAGGTCGGGAAACGACCATTGCGCCTGCGGGCAGGCCCGGATTCGTCGGATCAGCGTGTCGATGTCCACCTCGTCCCCGCCGGAGAGGGCCTGGGTGGATGAAGGGAACATCTCGTCGAGCAATTGGTGGCAGAGCCCCGGGATCTGCCTCTCGAGGCGAAAGGTGCGAGACCCGGCGCAGCAAAGCAAGTCCTCGAAAAGTCGCGGTGTGTTCCAGTCCGTGGCCACTTGCCCGAATGTCCGACCGGGCGGAAAACGCCCGGACTGCACCTCGGCTTCCATGGCTGGCCGTCCAAGGCGCACCAGTCCAGGAGCCAATCCTGGTCCAGTTGGCAGTACGTCAGCGGTTCATGGATGAACACCAGCCAGTACTGGCCCGGCCGGATCTCCCGACGTCCCAGATGCTCGGTTTCGAGCACACCGTTTCCACGGCGCTGGAAGCTGAGGACGTATCGGTGCCGTCTGTGCCGCGTGGGAGCGCCGCCGGTGGCCTGGTAATACCGACGGTCATTCCGCCCGCACGCATGAATGCGCAATCCCAGCGAAGCCATATCCTCTCTACGATGGAAAAATGTCACCTGTGTCTGTGTCATAATGCGCATCATACCGATCATTTCTGCTATGGGCAATTTCGACTCGATGGGACATCATGGTGTCAAAGTCGATTTCCTCGACGGCGTTGGACCCGCTGCCGGAGATTAGCCTGATTGGTTCAGTAAGAGGTGAAAGAATGGATGGTTCGCGACAGCAATGGATGGATCGGATGGAGGCCTCGGCTCCGGCGTGGTGGATCTGGAGCCCCAGCCCGGAAGACCAGGGCGACACGATGGCCCAGTTCCTGCTGGAATTCCAATGGGACGGGACCGGTCAGGTCTGCTGGGTGGGTTTCGCCGATGCGCTCTATACTCTCTGGTGCAACGGGCAGGTGCTGGGTGTCGGGCCCGTGACGGGAAGCGATGACCTGCCGTACCTGACCCATTGGGACCTGGCCGGTAAGGCCCGGCCGGGCAGGAACGTACTGGCCCTGCAGGTATGGGGTCACGCCGGGCGGAAGGATTGCAACGACATCAGCTCCCTTGAAAACGGGTTGATCGGATGGCTCAGAGCAGGTTCGTCGGTCATCGCCACTGGAGCCGACTGGAAAGCACGCGCTGCCCAGGGGTATACGAATCCGTCCCCCGACGGGTGGAGGCCCTTCATGGAGGGGCGCCTGATTCACCTGGACGCCCGCAAGGAGCCGCTGGACTGGATGATGCCCGACTATGAAGCGCCGCAGCGGCATGGCTGGGCCCCGGCAAGATGCCTCCATCCCCGGGCTCACCCGGGCAGGAAAGGCCTGCGCATGAGCCCGATTCCGCCCATGAGCTGCGAATCCCTGTCTCCGATCAAGGCGCTGGATGCCGGCTTGGCCTTGGGAGATTCGCCGGTGAAACATGTAGCCGACGTTGCCGACCGGATGATCGCCCAGGAGCACGAGTCGTTGCTCTGTCCGCAGATCGAGCTGGGCTACCCGTTCAGCAAGGTCGGCGACGGGGTTGCCAAGGGCAGGGCGGATCCTTCCCGCCTGGGCTGGTCGAGCCTCAGGCCGCCGTTCGAGTGCCCCCAGGTCGAATCGGGACAGGATTTCTATCTCGCCCTGGATGTTGGCCGAATGAGCTCCGGCTGTCTGCTCCTGGAGGTGGAAACGGCACAGGAATGCAGGATTGACGTCGGCTATGCCGATCACCTGCGCAAGGGGCGGGTGGACCCGACGATTCAGTTCCGCCTGGCCGACCGGGTGATTGTCGGTCCGGGACGCAGCCCGATCCGCCTGCCCCATGACCGGGGCTGTCGGTACGTGCAGTTGTCGCTTTCCGCTGGGGCCACACTCCACGATGTTCGATGGGAAGAGCACGTCTACCGGCACGACCGTGCGCGGAGGTTCGACTCCAGCAGCCCGGGGCTCAATGCGATCTGGCAGGCGGCTTGCGATACCGTGCGAAGCATCTCGACAAGCTTCTACTGCGACAACACCCGCAGGGAACGGCAGTCCTGGGTCGGCACGGAGTTGATCAACGCATGGAAGGGAGGCTGGGCGACCTGCGGCGACCTGGCGCTGGGTCGCAAGCACATTGTCGAAGCACTCGAAGCGGCCCAGAGGCTTGGCGGGCTGGTTCCCTGCAAGGTACACGGCAACTGCCCGCCGGAGTGGCTTCGGCAGTTGGACGCGCACGATCTCTGTGTGCCCCAGACATTTGACGCTTATCTGCTCCACAGCGACGATAGCGACCTGGCGCCGCGCATGCTCGAAGCAGCCCGCAAGATCATCGAGCACCACAGCAACTTCGATCAGCGCGGGCTCAAAGGGCGTATCGGCTCGTGGTGCTGGACGGGATGGACATTCAACGCCGCCACCAGCGTTATCACCTCGCACAACCTGCTGCTGATCGAAGCGATGCGGGCCACAGCCCGTCTGTATCGCTACTGCGGAAAGGAGCAAGCCGCCCGGCTTCTGCTGGAGAAGGAAGGCCCCCTGGTCGAGGCTATCTTCCGCGAGTTGATCGATCCGGACCGCCAGGTGCTCTGTCAGGGGCTCGATACCCAGGGACGGCGCGTGCCTTTCTGCTCTCAGCACGACAACGCGCTGGCCCTTCGGCTGGGCATCGTCGGGCCCGACAGGATCGACAGATTCCACCGCTTCGCCGCCGGGGCCAGCGGAACCTGGCCCACCAACCGATCTGCATGGCAGGGCTCCACGACCCGGGGAGACAGCATCCGATATCATCCGCAGCAGCCCGTCGCGGCCGGCTCTCCCTGGGACAGCCTGGTGGCCATCGACGCCATGGCGCAGGTCGAGTCTCCCCAGGCGGTTCTGGACTACATCCGGTTCAACTTCGGCGCGATGGTCGACGAGGGGGAAGGCACGCTGTGGGAATGCTGGAATCAGCACCACATTGTTCAAGGGACCTCCTGCTACAGCCAGGGGTGGGGTTCGGCTGTTGCATACCGTATCATCCAGTACGTCCTGGGTGCCCAGCTGCTCAGGCCCGGGGGCAGCGAGATTCGCTGGCGCCCCCGCCGGGTAGACCTGAAGAGCTGCCGGGGAATGCTTCGCACACCCCACGGGGAAGTGGAGTTGGGTTGGCGCGAGCAGGCGCTTCGCTGGCGGATTCCCGCGGGAGTCGAGCTGTTCATCGAGGAACCCGACGGCCGGCCGCAGGTCGTACAAGGGCCCAGCGAGCAAGGAGGTCAGGTGTGAGCGACAGGCCGAATATCATTGTCATCTGCGTAGACCAGATGCAGGCCGCCTGCCTCAGCTGCGCCGAGCACAGCGATGTCCAGACGCCAAATCTGGACCGGCTTGCGGCTGAGGGCGTTCGCTTCGAACGTGCCTATTGCGAGAACCCGATCTGCACGCCGTCTCGGATCAGCCTTATGACGGGTCTCTCATCGCGGCAGCACGGAGTCCTGGGCAACGGCAGGCTGGTTCCTCATACCATTCCGACAATGGCATCGGTGCTTCGGGAAGCCGGCTACCGGACCCAGGCCTGTGGGAAGCTTCACCTGCAGCCTTGGAACCTGGGGCAGAATCAGTGGGCCAGGCCGGGGCAGGAGCAGGAACAGCTCTGGTCCTGGGAAGATCGAAAGTGCTGGCAGGACGGTACGATCCAGGCCATACCCGAAGGGTATTTCGGCTTCGAGAGTTGTGACTTCCTCAGCGGTCACGTCGATTACATCGAAGGCGATTACATTCGCTGGCTTCAGGACAGAGCTCCGCAGTGGGCTTGCCCGCCCGAGGGGCTGGTCCGTCCCGGCTGGCGCAGGGACTATGGCCGGGAAGTCCTGCACCCGGGACATATCGGCAGTTGCTTTCGCATGACGCTGCCGGCCGAGTTGCACTACAATACGTGGATCACCGATCGGTCCATCGATTTTCTTCGCTCTGAGGGGAAGAACCGTCCGTTCTTTCTGTGGGTTTCGTTCCCCGATCCGCACCATCCGTATGCGGCGGCGGAACCCTACTGCGACAGGTACGTTCCCGAAGAGCTTACCTTGCCGGAAACCTGGCAGAAGCGGGTGGATGACGACTGCGGGCTCAATGCCATTCCTCACCACATCCACGGGTTCAAGCATGAGAAGTTCAATGAATCGGGACTGCGGTGCATCCTCGCCCAGAGCTATGGAATGATCAGCCACATCGACGATTGCGTGGGCCGATTGCTCAACAACCTGTCCGAGATGGACATGGATCGCAATACTATTGTCGTGTTCCTGGCAGACCATGGGGAGTATCTCGGAGCCCATCACCTTCTGGCCAAGGGAAACTTCCCCTTCGAGCAGATCCTGCGCGTTCCCATGATCTGGCGCGACCCGCTTGATGTCCGCCCGGGCAGGACCTGTTCGGATCTGGTGAGCCTGCTGGATGTGGCGCCGACGATTCTGGATCGGGCCGGGTTGTCCATGGAAAGGTTGCGCCCGCAGCCTCAACAGGAATCCCGGGGCCCTTACCCGTGTTTTGATGGAATGAGCCTGCGTTCCCACATCTGCGAAGGGACGCAACTGCCCCAGCGGTGCTTCCTGGCATCGCGGGAGGATCACTACGCTCACTGGTCCCCGGAATATCGGCCTGGCCTGCTGCGGATTCGCTGTTTCTACCGGGGCCCCTGGAAGCTGATCGTCAGCAACCAGCAGGATATCCACGCCCTGTATCATCTTGGGCAGGACCCGGAAGAACTCCATGACCGCTGGAATGATCCGGATTGTCTGGAGATCCGCTCCGAACTGCTCGAGGAGTATTGTTTTTTCGCTTTGGATCGTGAATGGATCGGCCTGGGGCGCGTGGGGCCTGCCTGAGCCCATAGCCGACCAGCGGCGTGACGGACCTGGGCCTCCGCCGTTGAAGCAGGCGTTTCTTGGCTGAAAGGAATGCAATGAAGGGACAGAGTGGAAGCAAACTGTTGCCGGGCCTCAAGTAAAGGCTAGAATGATGCAACCGGGTGAAAGGACCGCCATGCATCGCAAACTGGGTTTCTGGGATGTCTTCAGCATCGCTGCCGGTGCCATGATTTCTTCCGGGCTGTTCGTGTTGCCCGGCATTGCCTTTTCCGAGATCGGCCCGGCCATCGTGCTCTCGTACGCGCTGGCGGCGATTTTCGTGGTTCCCGCGCTTCTCTGCCAGGCCGAGCTTGCCAGCGCGGTTCCGCGGGCGGGGGCGACGTATGTATTCATCGAGCGGAGCCTGGGCAGCTTCGCGGGGGTTTTTGCGGGGCTGGCAAGCTGGTTTTCCATCGCGCTGAAAAGCGCCTTTGCCCTGATCGGCATCGGGGCCTTTGCCCGGCTGATCTGGCCTCAGACGCCCCAGTGGGGCATCCAGGTGGTGGCGGCAGGTTTCTGTCTGGTCTTTGCGGCGATCAACTGTCTGACGGTCAAGGGGGCCGGGCGCCTGCAGGTGATCATGGTGGCGGTACTGCTGGCGGTGCTGCTGGTGTTCGTTGCCGGAGGCAAGGCCTCGGGGCAGATGGAGGCCACGCGCTTCAGCGATTTCTACCGGGCCGGGCCCCTGGCGGTCCTGGCTGCGGCAGGGACGGTGTTCGTTTCCTTCGGGGGCTTGACCGCCACGGCGGATGTGGCCGGGGAGGTCCGCAACCCGGGCAAGGTTCTCCCGGCCGGGATGTTCACCGCCCTGGTGGTGGTGGGCCTGTTGTACGTGCTGGTCGTGTTCATCACCGTGGCGGTCACCGAGCCGGGCACGTTGTCCGGGAGTCTGACGCCCCTTTCCGACGCTGCGGGTGTGACGCTGGGGGCCACGGGGAAGGTCCTGCTGGCCCTGGCGGCGATTCTGGCCTTTGTGACCACCGCCAACGGGGGGATGATGGAGGCCTCACGCAGCCCGGTGGCGATGAGTCGCGACGGGCTGCTGCCCGGCCTGCTCCAGACGACCAGCCGACGCTTCTCCACCCCGTACGTTTCGGTGCTGATGACGGCTGGGCTGATGATTCTGGTTATCGTGGGGCTGAGCATCGAGAATCTTATCAAGGTCGCATCGACCATGCTGCTGGTGCTCTATGTGCTGATCTGTCTTGCCGTGGTGATCATGCGGACCAGTCGCATCCAGAACTACCGCCCGACTTTCCGTTCGCCGCTGGTGCCGTATCTGCCCGGGGCGGGGGCGATTGTCTACATCTTTCTGATCGCGGACATGGGCTGGGTTCCGCTGGGCACGGCCGGGCTGTTCGCCCTGGTAGGCGGGCTCTGGTGGCTGCTCTACGTGCGCCCCGGCGCCCAGCGGGAAAGCGCCCTGGTTTACATGGTCAAGGGGATTCTCTCGCGGGACCTGCGCCGCAGCCACCTGGAGGAGGAACTCAAGGAAATCGCCTTTGAACGCGACGAGGTCCAGCACGACCGCTTCGACAAACTGCTGCTGGGCTGCGCGGTGATGGATCTGCCCGAGGCCACGACGGGAGAGGAGATGCTCGCCCAGGCTTCGGCGAAACTGGCCCAGCGGAACGGCCTGGACGAGTCGGAGCTTGGCGGGAAGTTCCTCCAGCGCGAAAAGGAGTCTCCGACGGTCTTGCAGCCCGGCCTGGCCGTGCCGCACGTGGTTGTCCAGGGCGAGGGGATCTTTGATATGCTGCTGGTGCGTTGCCGGAAAGGGATGAAGTTCCGGGAATCGGATGATCCGGTCCATATCGCGTTCGTGTTGATCGGCTCGCCGGATCAGCGGAACTTCCACCTGCGGGCGCTGATGGCCATTGCGCACATCGTGCAGGAACACGGCTTTGCCAAGCGGTTCACCCAGGCCGGCGACCCGGAACAGATTCGGGACGTTCTGCTGCTCTCCACGCGCCGGCGGCTGGCCTGATCAGCGAACGCCTACCGCAGGGCATAGAGGATGTGGCTTGTCAGGTTCACACAGACGTGGGACCCGACGCAGATACCGAACCCGCGGAACCAGAGAAGCGTTCCCCACAGGACGCCCTCGGCACCCCAGATGAGCAGACTGGAGATCGGCGGCTCGGGGCCCCAGGTGCGGTGGTAGAGCGAGAACAGGATGGCTGAGAGCAGAATCGCCCCGACCAGCACGGCCTGCTGTTTGAGCTCGAAGATGTCCACGCAAATCAGCAGCAGGAGGCTGATGAGGATCAGGCGGAAGACGAATTCTTCATAGACCGCGGCTCCGACATCGGCACAGAGGTACTTGAGCCCGGGTTGGACCTTGCCGGCCATGGTTTGGGAAGCCCCTGCGGCCGCGGTGAGAAACTGGCTTCGCAGCAGGCTGATGGCGAAGATGGGCAGGGTCCAGAGGATGCTTTCCAGGGCCATTCCCCCCAGGACGGGCAGGTCCGGCTTCCAGGGGTCTTTTCGGGCCACGTGCATGGCCAGGAGGACCGCGATAATCAGCAGCGGAGCCAGCAGCGCCCCGGTGATGCCGAAGTATCCCAGCAGGTTGAGCATGTGGACATTGGCCCCGGCGCGTCGCAGCGAGCCGGTGGCGATGGAACAGATATGGTAGAAGCCCAGGGGGGGCAGGATGAACAGCAGCCACAGCAGAGGCCTGTGGGTTCGGTCGAAATAAGACTCGCCCCTGTGGCGGGGTTTGCGAGGCCTGGCCTGGGCCATCAGCGTCCCTCGCCGGGCAGGGAGGGGAAGGTCAAGTGCTCAGCCAGGCGAGAGGCCGTGACGGGGCCGATGTTGTCGACGCGCTGGAGATCTTCGACGCGAGTGAAGGGCTTTTCGTTTCGAGCCTGGCAGATTGCTTCGGCCAGGGCGGGTCCTATTCCCGGCAGGCGCATCAGCGATGCCTGCGATGCGGTGTTGGGATCGATCCGCTCGGTGGCCAGGGCAACCAGCCGGGGGTCGGCAGGCGGGGTGCGCCCGAACCAATTGCGTCCCGACCCTGCCAGGGCCAGGGCGAGGCATCCGGTCAGGGCAAAGAGCCACAGGGCTTTGAGGTTTCCCCGTGTCAAGGACAGATCGAGTCGTTGGCGTTTGGGAGGTTGCGTCATTGGCCCGGCGACTGGTTTCGTTTGACACTATCTCCGGCACGTCGTTCTGCCCGCCCGGCGAGCATGGCCCGGAAGTTCCGCAGTTCGGTAAAGGCGAGTTTGGGCTCGAGGTTGTTTTTGCACAGGCCACCGTGGGGCAGGTAGTGGCCTTCGTAGTCGGCCAGGTCCTGCCAGCAGATCGACTCGACGTAGGGCTTGGAGATCGCGATTCGGCTGAATGCCTGGAGCCACTCGGCCTGGAGGCGCTGCGACCAGGGGGAGTGCCACTGTCCCGCCTGGGCAGGGAGGAACTCTCCGCCCCAGCGGTCCCAGGTATCTTCGGTGACGTCGGAGGGGACCTGGCAGGCGCTGACGTGAATGGATTTGGCCAGGCCCACGAATTCGTCCATCAGGTTCGAAAGCTGCATCAGGTCCCGGATGCGATAGCCGTCCTGCCCGACGCCCTGGAGCACCTGGACGCCGAAGGCGTCGAACTTCACGCCGGACTGCACGGCCATGTCGGCATAGAGCAGGGGGGGGATCGTCCGCTGGTTTCGTGCGTAGTACTCGCCGAAGGGCATGGTCAGGTCGATCATTACCTGGCTGCGCGGGGCGAGTTTCTTGACCAGCAGGCAGCTCATTCGCGTCAGTTCCATCAACTGGTCGAAGCTGAGGTTGAAGCTGTTGGCTGCGTGAATGCCCGAGACGACATTCCAGAGTCGAACCTGCTTGTATCGCCGGACAACGCGCTGGATGTGTTCGTAGATCAGGTCGCGCAGGGCGTCGTAATCATGTTCCCAGATATAGATCCATTCCGGGACCTGGTTGGTATCGAAGGACAGCAGGGGCCCGGCGTGGACGTGTTTTCGGTTCTTGCTTGCCCAGGTGATCCAGGCGTCGATCTGCGTCCAGTCGTACTGGTGTTCCTTGGGTTCGGTGTGTTTCCAGGGGGTGGGGATGGAGATGAAGTCGAAGGCCTCGCTGAGCCGGAGGGTGTAGTTTTCGGACATCGAGAACAGATCGACCCGGCAGCCGAACTGGGCGCTTTGCCCGGCGCGTCTGCGGCCCAGCAGGATTTCGCCATGGAACAGCGCGAGTTTCTCGCCGAGGGTGACGGCGGCATCGAGGGCCTGGTCGGCCACCTTGGCCGCCTCGGGGGCACAGGGCTGCTTGAGCGCTTCGACAAACAGCCTGCGCGTCTCCTGGAACTCATCGAGATGCTCCTGGGCCGAGGCGAAGTCGTACATGCCCCAGTCTTCGAGCTTTTGTGCGAGCTTGGCAAGGTGCCCCCGGACGAGTTCGACATTGAGATTGTAGGGCTCTTCCCGCTGGGGCAGACGCGTGGTGGAGAGCATGACCCTGCCGCTTTTGCCGGTCTCCCAGGTGAGGCTCAGTCCGCAGGCTCCGGCCGATCGCTTGATGCAGGTGATCGTTCCATTTTCGAAGGCCAGATCCGCGCGGACGGGGATCTGGTCCTGTCCGAAGACCAGCGCTCCGGACAGGTCGAGCCGGGAAGCTTTCTCGCCATCGATGTAAACGTCAAACTGAAGCATGAAGACCCATTCCTCGCCCTGGCAGGGCCGGAGATTCCCGGGCCCGCGGGGCTGCTTGGTCTGTAACGGTTTGCGTATCCTGCCGCCCCGGGCAAGCGGCGGGGAGGCATTATACCCCTGGGCGTATGACAATGGCAACGCCCCATAGTGCTCAATTCCAGCGGGTCTTGCGGAAACAAGGACCAGGCCGGGAAGGAATTCGCCCCGTGCCCGGGTGAATCGTAGCTTGCCTCCAGGCGGACGCTTCAGCGGCATCGGGTCGCTGCAGTTTTCGTCGCCCAGTGGGAATGGCTATGCAACAAGACCTCGGTCCAAGGCAACATCGCATCGTTCTGATCGAGCGGGACAGTCTCCAGGCCACCCGCCGCAGCGCGGAGTTGGCCCTTGGGGGCATCCGCAGCATCGTGACCGACAACGAGCTGGAACTGCTGGCCGCCATCGGTCAGGAGGGGATCGACCTGGCCCTGGTTTCCCTATCGGCCCGGGAGAGCATCGAGATGGATCTGCCCAATATCCTCCGAACGCTCTGTCCGGCCAGCTATCTGCCGGTGATCCTTTTGGTCGAGAGGCCCGACCTGGACCGGTGCCGGCTTCTGGATATCGGAGCCGACGAGGTGGTCGACCGCGACGTGGTCAGCCAGGAGCTCCGGGCCCGACTGGGAGCGATGCTGCGGATCAAGGATCTGCACGACCGCCTGGCGGTGAAGCAGAAGGAACTCGAGGCCGTCCTGACCCGCGAACGGCTGCTGCTGGAGAAGCTCCGCAAAGACAACGCCCAGCTCAAGGAGCAGGCCACCACCGACCCGCTGACGCACCTGCAGAACCGAAGATCCTTCGTGCAGTTGCTCCAGCACGAGTTCAAGGTGGCCAAACGCTACGGTCACTCCCTGAGTCTGCTGGGTCTGGACGTGGATCACTTCAAGGTGATCAACGACGAATACGGGCACCCCAGCGGCGACTACGTTCTCAAGGAGCTGGCCGTCATCTTGAAAAGGTCCATACGGGAATCGGACATCGCCGCCCGAACCGGCGGGGAGGAGTTCAGCATTCTCCTGCCACGAGCGGGTCGGGAGGAAGCCTGCCGGTTCGCCCAGCGCATTCGTAAAGCCTGCTCAGAAAGGGTGTTCCGCGTCTACGGCCGCGATATCCACGCAACGGTCTCGCTGGGCTCGGCCACCTACCCGGACGATGCGGAAGTCACCCATCCTGAGATGCTGGTCTACTTCGCCGACCAGGCGTTGCTCCATGCCAAGGAAACCGGACGGGATCGGGTGGTCCGGTTTCATCAACTCGATGCCCGCCTGAGAAGACGTTGCCGTCGCCGGCACCTGGAGATACAGGCCGGCACGAATCGGAGGGAAACATGCACAGCGCAGACCGAAAATCCAGCCTCTGCAAGTCGTTGATTGATGTGGTATTCCATCCCAGTCGCGTCAAACGCAGCCTGGAAATGCGAAAACGCAAGGGACGCCCCCAGCGTCAGGTAAGACTGTTCAACACGCCGGGTGGAACGACCCTGCGCGTCCATCCCTCCGGCAGAGAAGCGGACGTGGATGTCCCCGAGGCCATCGCAGGCAGTTTCCGCATCCTCCCCTGACGATAAGACGCCGCCAGGGCGGATCGCAAAAAACAGGCGGCCCCGCCTTGGGAGCAGGACCGCCTGTTGAAGGAGGAGGTTTGCAGGGGGTTATTTTCTTCGGCGACGCGCGGCCAGCAATCCGCCCAGGCCCACCAAAGCCATGGTGGTCGGTTCGGGGACCACGGTCAGAGACCCGGTGGCTGCCGTGTCCTGCATGTACGCACTGATGGCATCATCGGTCGCACTGTAGGTGCCGATCCCAAGGGGTGTGCCATCCAGAACCACCGAGGCAAAGGACAGATTCTGGTCCAACAGCAGCTTGGCACCCGCGGCCATGTTCAATGATGCTCCACTGGCCTCATCGTAATCGAAATCGAGGTAGAATACGCCTGTTCCGGAGCTCAAGTCAAACGTGCCTGTAAAGGTATTGGATGCGTTGGTGAACTTGATGTAGTCGAACGTGCTGTTTTCCACCAGTGACAGCTTGGCGCCGCCTGAGACGAGTGCGTCGATCTCCAGATTGCCGTTGTTCTTGTCGATTGTGGAGTCGCCAAGGACCTGAATTGTGCCGCCGATCTTGTAGGTCGTGCTGGCCTGGCCGTGTCGGATTTCACCACCGTCGAGGATGAAGTTCGCTTCTCCATCCGCCTTTACCAGTGCCTGGGCGCCGTTAATCAGCGAGAGGGAATCTCCGGCGAAGACGGCCGTCTCAATGCGGGTATTGTTGGCGGCTGTGGACCCGTCGACAACGTAATCGTTTCCGCTGGTGGCGACCGAGGCGGGATCACCCCAGATTGCTTCCTGCCAACCGTCGTTGTCGACCGAAAGCGTGATGGTATCCGCCGAGGCCATCGCGGCCAGGACAAGAACCAGAATGCTGGTGACAGTCAGATGCTTCATCTTAACTCTCCTTTGTCTCTCGAGTTTCTGAAAGGCTGTTCTCCTCGCCGGGGAGCGATTCCCCGAACCAACGAAGACAATATACAGGGGCGAGGTCCTCTGTGTATTGACTTCAGCGGAAAGTCAAATATACTTCAGCGACAGATGGCCAATCAACTCAACATCCTCGTGCTGGCCAATCGGAACCCTTTCGCGATGGCACGCCTGCTCAGCGGGATGGGGAAGTTTGCCCTGGAGCGTGACGGATGGGGTTTCGAGGTGGTTGATCGGGACCGGCCCAATCGCAAGCGTGACCTCCATCGCGCCGCTGCCGGCGTGAATGGCGTGGTGACGGTTGGGGTTCGATCGGAGAGTCTGGAGCGTGTTGTCCAATTGGGCCTCCCGACAGTGTCCATTCACGTCGCCCATCCCTGCCTGCTCTGTGTCGATGCCGATGATGACCGGATCGGGCAACTTGCTGGGTCGTACTTTCTGGAAAGGGGCTACACCCGAGTCGAGTACTACGGGCCGGCCGAACCGGGGTCGGTGTTGCGATTGAACGGCCTGGCCAAGGTTTTGCAGGAGTCGGGTTGCAGGCCACCCGTCTGCAATTTTCGCGGGCATGCCGGAACGACCGACTGGGACTATCTTCAAGATCCCCAGACCATTTGGCTTTGGCTGAGCGAACTGGACCGACCGTCTGGGGTGGTGGCGTTCAACGACCAATTGGGTGCGGCCATTCTCGCGGTCTGTCAGCAGAAGGGCATAGGGGTCCCCGATGATCTGGCCATCTTGGGCGTGGACAACACTGAGTTGCGCTGCCGGTTCCTCCCAACGCCTTTGAGCAGCGTAGACCCGAATCTGCTGGAGATCGGCTACCAAGCCGCCAGCTGCGTCGATGCCATGATTCTCGGCAAGGATATCCAACCGGGCATAAGGAGGGTTTGCCCTCTGGGAGTCGTGACGCGCAAATCGACAGATACGCTGATGACCGCGGATGCAGAGGTGAAGCGGGCCGCATCTATTATCCGCGATCGGGCCTGTGATGGACTGGACTACGAGCAACTCATGGAAGAGTTTGCCATCTCCCGCCGAACCTTGGAACGCCGCTTCCGAGCCGAGCTTGGCCGGAGTCTGGGTGAGGAGATTCGCCGCGTGCGATTGGCCCGCGTCCGGGAGTTGCTTGAACTCACGGAATTGCCCCTGGCTGACATCGCCGCCCGAACAGGCTTCGAATATGCCTCCTACCTCTCCAGGGCATTCAAGAAGGCCTTTGGTGAGAATCCCAGCGACCATCGTGCCCGTTCGCGGCACCAGCGATAGGGGATCAGTCCTCGATCCGGTGCGGGAAGGGCTCGAGGGGGCAGCCTTGGCAGCGGGGATTGGGCTTGCAGAAATGCTTGCCCGTGGCCACCAGCAGTGCGTGGTATTCGTTGAAGAGTTGCACGTCGGTTTCAAGGGCGGATTCGTAGAGTGCCTGGATGGACGCGTAGTCGTCCTCCGGGCCGATGAGCCCGTGTCGCCCCGCGATACGGGCGGTGTAGGCATCGACCACGAAGACGGGCAATCCGGCTGCATAGAGCACGATGCTGTCAGCCGTCTCGGGCCCGATCCCGTTGACCTCCAGCAGCCGGGTCCGAAGCGTCTGGGCCGGGGCGTCCAGGTACGCCCGGATATCCCCGTCTGAATGCCGCATCACGTCTTTCAGGAAGTTCTTGACTCGGCCTGCTTTGCGTCGGAAGTACCCCGCCGGGCGGATCAACTGGGCCAGCCGCTCCTCGGGCATCTTGAGGAGTTTGCGGGTGTGTATGGCGCCGGCCTGTCTGAGGTTGGCGATGGCCTTTTCCACGTTGGCCCAGTTGGTGTTCTGGGTCAGGATGGCCCCGATGCAGATTTCCAGTTGTCCCTCTCCCGGCCACCATCCCTGGGGCCCGAAGTGGTCCAGCATCGCCTGGTACATCGCCCGGATCGTCTGCGAAGTTTGCATGATGTTCGCTATTGTATCGCGGGGGCGAGGCAAGCTCAACCGTGCAAAAATGGATCGAAAGTAGGATCGGTGGCATATTTGATTTCATTTTGTGCAGTATTTCTGCGAAAATGACGATTAAATAGATTGAGGTGCACTATGTTAGTGGATTTCCGTGTTGCCAATTTCCTGTCCTTCAAAGAGGAACAGGTCCTTTCGATGGTGGCATCGAGTGACCGATCGCTCTGCGAGAATGTTGCCGAGGCGGCCGGGTTCCGTCTGCTCAGGTCCGCTGCCGTTTACGGGCCCAACGCCGCGGGCAAGAGCAACCTGATCAAGGCGTTGGAATTCGCAAGGTCCCTGGTTCGCAGTTCAGACGATATCGACGTGGGAGGCGAGATCCCCTGCAAGCCGTTCCTGCTGGATCCGGTCTGTGGCGACGAGCCGTCGCAGTTCGGCATTACGTTTGTGGATGGAGGGGTTCGTTATGAGTACGACGTCGCCGTTACTGCCCGCCGCGTGGTCCGCGAGAGTCTCACGGTCTACCCGGGGGGCAGCAAGGGCAGGGGGCAGGACTGGTTCTTTCGCGAGTTCGACGAGGAAACCGGGCAATACAACTGGTCGTTCAGCAGCTACCTGACCGGAGAGAAAAGCCGCATTCGCGAACTGACGCGCGACAACGTGCTCTACCTCACCATGGCCGCGAAGCTGAATCATGAACAGTTGACGGACGTGTACAGGTGGATCAATTCTCTGGGGCCGATGGCTGAGCCCGAGTCGGCTTCCTGGTCCGCCATCGCCGCCCAGCTCCTGTTGCCCGAGGCGAGGAATCCGGAGAGTCCGCTGAAGAGGAGACTTGCTGGTTTTCTTCGGAAAGCGGATCTTGGAATCAGCGATGTCCGCGTGACCAAGGAGGACGTGGACAACGAATGGGGCTCCGGCAGCGTCGAATATGTGATCAAGGGAAGACCGTATCGCGTGCTGCTGACGCACAAGGCCGAGGATTCGGGGGCTGAGATGACGCTGGACCTGTCGCAGGAGTCGGAGGGTACGCGTCAGCTGCTCAGGATGGCGATTCCGTGGTTTGACTGCCTGGAAAGCGGGCGCACGGCCTTTCTTGACGAGTTTGAGAGCAGCCTGCATCCCTCGATCTGTGCTGCGCTTTTGAAGGCATGGCATCGTGCGAAGTCTTCCGAGGGGGGCGGCTCTGCCCAGTTGATTTTCACGACGCACAATACGCTCCTGCTGGAGAGCGATCTTCTGCGGCGAGACCAGGTCTGGTTCGTGGAGAAGGACTCCAGCGGGGCATCGCATTTGTATCCGCTGACGGACTACAGTCCCAGGAAGAGCGAGTCCTTGGGCAAGGGGTACCTCAGCGGGCGATACGGTGCGATTCCGTTCGTGGGTGACCTGGCGGCGGTGGAGTGAACTGGGTGCCTCGCAGAAGGGCAAGAGACTACCATCGCCGGCAGGGGCGCAAGCCCCCGCGGCGCAGCGTCCTGATCGTCTGCGAGGACGGCGTCAGTGCTCCGGCCTACTTCCGGGCGATGATACAAGCCCACTTTCGAAGTCCCCTGTTTGAGGTGCAGGTGACGCCCTCCAGGGGCAGCGCGCCCTCCAGCGTTGTGGAGCACGCGATCGACCTGATACAGCAGAGGAAACGCCAGGCCAAACGCAGCGCCTTCACCATCGCCTACGACGAAGCATGGTGCGTGATGGACGTCGAAGCCCCTCATCCGCACCCCTCCCTTGCCCAGGCGCTGGATCGGATTCGACAGAAGAAGATCCTGCGCCCTGCCCTGTGCAACCCCTGTTTCGAGTACTGGTTGCTGCTGCATTTCCGCTGCTGTCAACGTCCCTTCGCCTCCAGCCAGGAGGCCGAGAGAATGCTTCGTCAACACGTTGGCGACTATCGCAAGGGCCAGGCGGAATGGGCAGCATTCGCTCCACTGCTCGCGCAAGCTCGGGAAAACTCCTTGCGTGCAATGTATAGATACGGAGCGGAAGTGGACATTCCAGCCAGCAATCCTTCAACCAACCTGCACGAGATGATCGACAGTCTGCACAAGGCCATGGGGCTCTGAGTACCCTGCGGGCCCATGCCCAAGGCCTACGGCACGCGGGTTTCGGAATCGGCAGCGTCGGGAGGGCCCTGGAGGGCAGGAGCAGGGGGCGCCCAGCGCAGGGCGATCCACGCGCCGGTTACCACTCCGACGGCGGCGACGTAGAAATTCCAGCCGGGCGTTTCGGGGGGCGTAAGCAGCAGATAGCCCATGATGCCGGCGAAGATGAACTGGCCCAGGTTGGCGATTCCCACCGCCTGTCCGCGTAAGGTGCGCATGGCGTGGTTGAGGATGGAATGGCCTATGACGGTGGGCACCAGGCCAAGCCCGACGACCATCATCGCGTTCCAGAGGTCCGGTGAAAGCCCCCACGGTGGCGGCGAAGCCTGCGAGGCCGGGCTGAACCCGACTGCCGGCGAGATCGGCCAGATCGCCAGGCAGACGAGCCCTCCGAAGAAGTACAGGGGCACCAGGTACAGCCAGATGGCCGGGAAGTCGCGGTTCCTGCGTCCCAGGACCAGGTATCCGGCAAAGAGCAGCATGGAAATGAAGCACATCACATCGCCGGAAAAGTGCGACCAGCTCACGTGGTAGTCCATGAAGCCGAGGATGGCGATTCCCGCCACGGCCAGGGCTGTGCCGATCCATTCGCCCCGGTTGAGTCGCTCTCGCATGGTGAGATAGAGCAGAAACGGCAGGGCGACGGGAACCATGTTGACGATCAGGCTGGAATTGGCGGCCAGGGTCAGCCTGGCCCCGATGATCCAGGTGATGAAGTGAACCCCCAGCAGGGCTCCGGGCAGCAGCGTCCGTCGCAGGTGTCCCAGGCCGAACTGTCCGCGGTGCCTGCGAAGTTGCCGCAGGAACACCGGTGCCAGGGCCAGGGCGGCTACGATCTGTCGGAGCCCGGCCAGGAGAATCGGGTGCATGTCGCACCGCTTGATCATGATCACCGCGGTCGAGCAGGTGAACACGCCGAAGATCAGCAGGAGCACTTGCAGGAGCATGGGCCAAAGCATAGTCCTGCCGGCGGGATTTTCCAGAGATCCTTGCCCCGGGAAAGGCCTGATCGCTGCGATGGCAATTGCCTTTGAGAAAGAAGGGGAACTGCGAGCAGGGGGTTTCGTCAAAACTCATGGTAGAATAGTGCGATGGTGGGGGAGTTTCTTGCCCGTAATCGGCAGAAAAGACCATCAGAAGGCTCCTTCGCGTCGGCAGGTTCATTGATGATCGAATCCACAGCACAACAGGAAGTCATGCAGAGCGACCGGGAATTACTCGAGGAATTCCTGGACGGTCAGGCCGAGGCCTTTGACCGGCTCGTTCAGCGCCACGGCAGGATGATCCTGGGCGTGGCGCTTCGCGTGACGGGCGACTATCACGAGGCTGAAGACGTCTGCCAGGCGGTGTTCCTGGTTCTGGCCCGCAAGGCCCGGAAGGTTCGCCGGTGCCGCTCTCTGGCGGCCTGGCTTCACCATGTGACCCGCCAGATGGCGCTGGATGCGCGCAAATCGTCGCATCGACGTACCGCCCGGCATGTCCGGATAGCCAAGGAAGACGGCGACGAGCCGGCCCAGGGCTGCCCGCAGGCCTCGGTGGAGCTTATCGAGCTTCGCGACGTGATGGACGAGGAACTGGACCAGCTCCCGCGTCACTACCGCCAGGCAGTCCTTCTGCACCACGTGGAAGGGCTGACGCAATCTCAGGCGGCAGACTTGATGGGCTGCTCGGCCGGGACGCTCTCCTGGTGGCTCAGCCGGGCCCGCGGAGTTCTCCGCAAGCGTCTCTCGCGTCGCGGCGTGGCGGCTACGGGATCGCTCCTGGTGGCCGGGCTCACTTCCGCCCAGGCATCGGCCTCGGCGGTCTGTTCCCTGGCTCCGGCGACGACCCGAGCGGCTGTGGCAACGCTCAGTGGCGGCATGGCCGGGGCATCGGCCTTGCTCAATCCCAGTACATTGGCTCTTGCGAAAGGAGCATTGAACGGTATGTTTGCAGCGAACGTAAAAGTGGGCGCTTCGGCGATGTTGGCCGTGGCGGTGGCCACCGTAGGCATCTCCCTGGCGGGTGTAGATCACTGGGGAGATCCGCTGCCCGAGGGGGCGATTTCCCGCCTGGGTACCGAGCGTTTCCAGCACCCTGGACGCATTGAAGCGATGGACTGGTCGCCGGATGGCAAGTACATCGCCACCGCGGCGAGGTTCGGCAACAGCGTCTACGTCTGGGACGCCCAGACGGGCAAGCCGATCTGGCATGAGGGGTTCGGAAACATGGCCCGGTCGGTCCGGTTCTCCGGCAACGGGAAGTACCTGGCCGGCTGCGGCACGGACGGCACGGCCCGGGTGTGGGAAGTGGGCACGTGGAAGCGTGTGCAGATGATCAAAGGCATGCCCCGAGCGACGCGTGTGGCGATCAGCCACGACGGCAAGACCCTCGCCTGTGCCTATGGAGGCGGGGACGGGAAGTTCGCCCGGATCTATGACATGGAAACCGGCGAATTGAAGAAGGTCCTGAAGGACCCGCATCCAGACGCCGGCAAGGACAACAACTTTTATCCCTACGGTGTGGCGCTGTCTCCCGACGGCAAGCTGGCCGGCACTGTTGCCGTGCGGGCTTCGCACCTGTGGGACCTGGAAACCGGCGAGCCGATTGCGACCTTCGGGGGCCAGCAGAAGGGCAAGATGGATTTCTCGCCCGACGGCAAGTGGTTCGCCTTCACCACCCGTGGGCTTTGCGCGATGCAGTTTGTGGATGTCGCCAAGCGCGAGCTGGTGACCAAGAGGCCTCCGCTGATGGGTCAGTACGGCCCGCAGCCTTTCCACTGCATCCGGTTCTCGCCCGACAGCAAATACCTGGCCGCGGGGAACCTGGGCGGCAAGGCGGCGGTGTGGAAGGTCGAGGATCTGCTGAAAATCGATTCCGAGCCGGTCCGGATTCATGCCGGCAGCGCTTATCTGGGCGGGGTGGCATTTTCGCCCAAGTCCGACAAGCTCGTTACGGGCAGTTGGGACGGTTCCCTGCGATTCTGGAACCCCGAGACGGGCAAGGAAGTTGGCGGGCTGCTGCCGTCGCGGTCGCCGATCGAGTCGATCGTCTGGTCGGCGGACGGCAAGATGATTGCCACGGGCCACCAGGGCGGAACGGTGAGCCTGTGGGATCGGGCCGGAGCCCCGCTGAACCAGCTCGAAGGCGAGCGATCGGTCTCAGCCGTGACTTTCAGCGACAATTCAGCCATTCTTGCCGCTGCACGGCAGGGCGGAATGGTCGAGGCCTGGAACCTGGCCCTGGAGTCCGATCCCGTCCGGGCCGAACTTGGCCCGTTGACCCAGAGACTCTCGTACTTTGGAGCCACCAAGGAACTCCTGGCCGTGGATTCGGTGGAATTTGCCCGGCTGGTGGATCCGGTCAGCGGGAAGGTCCGCAGGATTCAGCCCATGCCGGTGGATGTCAGCCAGGAGTACAACGCCCACGGACTGTCGGTCAGCCCGGACCAGACGCTGGCGGCGGCGAGGCTGATTTCGCGCGAAGACCGCGAGGCCGCTCGTGGCCACGGCGGCAAGTCGATCAAGGAATCCATTCCGATCACCGTCTGGGAGTTGGCCACGGGCAGCGTTGTGGCGAAGGTGACGGTGGCTGAATCGACCTTCCGCACGTCTCTGTCTCCCGACGGACGCCTGCTGGCGGTGAACGGCCTCAGCGGCAAGAAGACACAGCTTATCGATCTCAAGACCGGCAAGATCGTTCACAATCTGCGAACCGGCTTCTGCGACGAATTGCTCTTTTCTCCCTCGGGACGCATGTTTGTAGCCCTGGGAGAGACGGTCACCCTGTGGGATGTTACCACGGGGCGGAAGCTCAAGACTTATGAAAACAACAAGGGTCGCGGCCAGGCCGCAGCCTTTGACGCGGTCGAAAGCGCGCTGGCCATCGCGGATGAAACCAACGCCGCCCTGGTCTGGGATATTTCGGAGATCCAGGTCTCCCAGCCGGAGACCTCGGGCGAGCCGCTGGAACCGGCCACCTTTGCCGAGTACGTTTCTGCCCTGTCTGCCGAGAATGCCGCCGACGCGCACCAGGCCATCTGGGCCCTTGCGGCCAGGCCGGACTCGACCCTGGAGCAGTTGACCGCCGAGCACCTCAGGCCCTTTGCAATCGGCTCCGAAGCCGAGTTGGAAGCAGCCCGGGAGGAGATATCCCAATTGGTGCTGGATCTGACAGCCGGCAGCTACAAGGATCGTCAGAGCGCCTATGAGCGTCTGGAAGCGATGACGGCTTCGGCGCCGCAGGTTCGTGCAATGCTCCGCGAGAAGGCCCAGCAGTTGGCGAACAATGAGAATCCCGCGGCCAGCCAGAAGGGCCAATCCCTTCTGGCCTCCCTGGAGAGGCCTCTGCCGGTCTCGACCCAGGCGCTTCGGGTTTTCCGCACGGCCAAGCTGCTCGAGGCGATCGGCACGGCCGAGGCGGCTGAAAAACTTACGACACTGGCCGGGGAGTCCGGGGCGTGGGTCAACGGGTTTGCCCGTTGTGCCCGCAAGCGGATCCAGGCCCGACTGGGCCAGGTCCGCCAGGCTTCGGCGCGATAGGTCAGGGGAAAGCATGACCGGGTCGTTCGGGAATTACCTTCCCGGACGACCCGGTTTGTGTTGCGCCGGGAAGGTGACGGTCCGCTTCTGAAGGGCCGAAAGCTTGGCGCCGGGGCCCGCAATCGCTAGGCTCAGGAGCATGGAGCCAATGGAAGCACGGAGCCGGCCGATCGGGGTTTTCGATTCGGGCCTTGGAGGCCTGACAGTGGTGCGCGAACTGCTTCAGATTCTGCCGGGGGAGGATATCGAGTATCTGGGCGATTCGGCGCGGGTTCCCTACGGAATCAAGTCTCTGGAAACCGTGCGTCGTTTTGCGCGCGAGGATGCCGGCTTCCTGATGAGCAAGGAACCGAAGATGGTAGTGGTGGCATGCAACACGGCCTCGGCCGCCGCGTACGAAATGCTCTGCGGGAAGCTTCCGGTTCCGGTGGTGGATGTAATCCGCCCCGGCGCCCGAGCGGCGCTGGAGGCCTGCGAGGGGCCCATCGGCGTATTGGGGACCGAGGCGACGATTGATTCCGGGGCGTATCAACAGGAGATCCGTCGTCTCAGCCCGGGACGGGAGGTGGTGGCAGTGGCGGCCCCGCTGCTGGTACCGATCGTCGAGGAAGGGCGCGAAGAAGACGACCCGATCGTCCTGCACGTACTCTGCGACTACCTTCGCGATCTCCAGCGAAGGCGGGTGGAAGCGCTGATCCTGGGCTGCACGCACTATCCGCTTCTTTCCGGGGCGATTGCCAAGCTCATGGGTCCGGAGGTACGTCTGATCAGCTCCGCCCGTGCCGCTGCGCTTGAAGTCCAACGCCAACTTTGTTCCAATGGACTGGCCAATCCCCGCCCCGAGAGCGGGAGGCTCCACTGTTACACCACCGACAAGCCGGACCGCTTCACCCGATTGGCCCAGCGGTTCGGGGGACACAGGCCTGTTCGAACGGTGTTTGTCGGTACCGATGAACTGGAGGTCAGGTGCGCACCTGGCAGAGAATGAACGATTCGCGAACCAATACCCTCCCGGCCATTTTTCTTCTTGCCGCGTCCATCTTCGCCGCCGGCTGCAACAGCCGAAACAATCCCGTGGCGTGGATCAAGCGATTCACCGGCCCCAGCGCGTCGGAACTGGGCAAGAGAATCGCGCACCAAGATCCGGACGTGCGCCGCGAAGCCATCGTTGCCCTGTCGGAAAAGGACTATGGCGACGACGAGCGTATCCTCCAATACCTGGTCAATGCGCTGGAGAACGATCCGGAGCCTTCGGTCCGCTCGGCCGCTGCCCGCGCCCTGGGACGGGCAGGGAACGACCAGTACGCCCAGCCTTTGGCCCAGGCCCTGGCCGATACTCACCAGCGCGTCCGCTGGGATGTAGCCGTCGCACTGGACAACGTGCACGGCGAGGAGGCGGCCGAGAAACTGATCGAGCGACTGGGGCGGGATGAATCCCCGGATGTTCGGGCGGCCAGCGCGCATGCGTTGCGGCACTACGAGACGCTCGAGGTGGTCAGGGAGCTTGTTCGCGCGTTGGATGATGAAGCGTTCAACGTGCAGTTCCAGGCCCGGGCGTCGCTGGTGGAGATTACGGGCTACAGCTACGGCTACGATTCATCCCGGTGGCATGGGGTCGCCTCGGGCCAGGAGCCTCTCCAGTCGCCCGGAAATACCAGGCCCTGGTGGGACTGGCTGGGAATCACCGACGAATCCTGAGAGCAAGGCGACCGATGCAGGCAATCCACTTCGACGGCCAAAAGGCCCGGCACAGCCAGGACTACCCCGAGCCGAAAGTTCCCGAAGGCGAAGCGCTGATCCGGATCCGCAAGGCCGGCGTCTGCGCGACGGATCTGGAGATCACCAAGGGGTATATGGGCTTTGCCGGGGTGATGGGACATGAATTCGTCGGGTCGGTGATCCAGGGCCCGAAGGCCTGGAAGGGCGCCCGGGTGGTGGGGGAGATCAACTGTGCCTGTGGCACGTGCAGGACCTGCACGTCGGGCCTGTCAAACCACTGCCCCAATCGCAGCGTGCTGGGCATACAGAATCGCGATGGTGTCTTTGGTGAACTGACCTGCCTGCCGCTGCGAAACCTCCACCGGGTACCCGAGGGGGTCTCGGACGATCAGGCGGTATTTGCAGAGCCCCTGGCCGCTGCCTACCAGATCGCCAGGCAGGTGCCCCTGGAGAACTCCCAGAACGCGCTGGTCATCGGGGACGGCAGACTGGGCCAGTTGATCGTGCGCATGCTCCGCGAGCAAGGGTGCAGACCCCTGATGGTCGGCAAGCACCGGAGCCGGATGGAGGCGGCCGAAAAAGCCGGTGTCCAGGCCGTGGCCTTGGCCGACTACAAGGCCCGCAAGGACTGCGAGTTGGTTATCGAAGCCAGCGGCTCGCCGGCCGGTCTTGAACTGGCCATGCAGGCCGTCCGACCCCGGGGGACGATCGTCCTCAAGAGCACCACGGCTGCGGGCAAGGACTTGAACCTGGCACCGTTGGTCGTTGACGAAGTCACCGTTATTGGCTCGCGTTGCGGCCCCTTCCCCGACGCTCTGGAGGCTCTGGAATCCGGAAAGGTGGACGTCTCGGCCCTGATCAGCACCGAATTCCCGCTGGAAAAGGGCCTCGAAGCCCTCGAGGCGGCCAAGGATCCTCGAAACCTGAAGGTGCTGATCCGTGTCGGATAGCGCCTCGCAGCCGAAATTCCACCTTGTCGGCAACGCTGTCGGATGGACCGTGGGGCAGTTCCCCCTGCTGGAGCAGATTCCGTCGGTGCGTCACGCGGTGACCACGAGCAGGTCTCTGGATGTGCAGATGGTCCGCCACGACAGGCCGGCCGCGGGGCGCCACGTGGCCGGGGCCCTGGGCGTCTCCGGCGCGGCCTGGTGCAACCAGGTTCACGGGGAGACGGTCCGTCTGGTCGATGGGCCCGGCCCGGCAGGGGAAGGCGACGCCCTGGTGACGCAGGAGAAGGATCTGGCCTTGATGGCGGTCAGCGCCGACTGTCCGCTGGTGATCGTAGCCGACGCCAGGGGGCGTGCGATCGGAATCGCTCATGCAAGCTGGCGGAGTACGCTTCGCAGAATCACCCTTCGCTGTGTCGGGAGGATGAGGGAGGAGTTCGCCGCCGAGCCGGGGGACCTGTTTGCGGCCATCTGCCCCTCGGCCGGGCCCTGCTGCTACGAGGTCGGCCCGGAAGTGCGCCAAGCCGCCCGGGAGCATCTGGGCCCGGAAAGTGAAGAGTTCTTCCTCCGACGTGACGAGCGGATCTACTTCGATCTCTGGCACGCCAACATTGCCCAGCTTGGCCAGGCGGGACTGGCGGAGGATCGCATCGATGCCTGCGGAATCTGCACGATCTGCTCGGGAGAGGTATTCCCCAGCCATCGACGGCAGGGCGAATCGGCCGGGCGTTTCGCCGCTGCCATCGCCCTGGCCGACTGAGGGGGATTACTGGAGGGTCCAGACGTCGCCGGCCTTTTGAGCCAGGGCGTCTTCGTCGACTTCCAGGCCGAAGCCGGGCGAGAGCTCCGAGAGGCCGAAGCGACCGTCTTCCTGCTGTCGGACGTTTCGGCTGCGGATGCAGTCGATAAAGTCCCTGCATTCGTGGGGCTTGAGGATGGCCTCGACCCAGTCGGCTCCGAGCCCGATGGCAAGCTGCGTCCAACTGTCACAGGCCGGGCCGATCAGGCTCTGGTCGCCGACCATCAGCTTTGGGCCTCCGAAGTCCTGGATCCGCCTGGCCAGGGCAACGGCATCCAGGAACGAGTGCATGCAATCGGGGTGAATGTTGTAGATGTGCCCCATGCCGTCGGGCAGCGTGTTCTTGCGGACGGTCGCGGGACGGGTGGGAGCGTCGGGCAGAAGGGATAGCGGCTCGACGAGCTTCTGCAGGCGGATCCAGTCTTCATCTTCGAAGTGACCCGGGTCTTCGCAGGCGTCGAGCCCCGCTGCGTGGAGGCGGGTAAGCCTGGCGGCGACATCTTCCAGGCCGGGTTTTTGGCCCGGCTGGCGATTGCGGCGCGAGAAGTACCCGCCGTTGACGTCGCCGGTAAGCGTGCCTTCCCGGCCGAAGACCTCCCGGGCGGCGCGGATCACTTTTTCGTCGAGTTCCACATCGCCGAAGAGCTTGATCTTCAGATGGGTGGTCAGGTTCTGGTCGAGGCTGTTTTGTACCTCGCGTTTCACCGCGTCGATGTCCTTTTCCAGGACGCAGAAGAGGCCGGGAATCGGCTCGCGCCCGGGCAACTCCAGCAGCTCCAGCGTGGGCGTCTCCAGCAGTCTGCCGCCCAGGTCCAGCAGGGCCATTTCGGCGATCTCGCTCTGCCTGCCCTTCCAGTCCTCCTGGTGGGTGCGGAGGAAGCGGATGGCCTCGTCGACGGTCTTGCCCAGCAATTGCTCGTAGGGTTCCTTGCGGGACGCGATTTTCAGATCCGGCTCGTTGGCGGAGGCGATGGTCTCCCCCCAGCCGTATTTGCCCTGGGACCAGTACCGCAGAACCATCTGCTGACGTCCATGCCACGTGCCGAAGCTGAAGTGCCTCTCGTGGGTCACGTCGATACGGTAGAGGTCGATGCGGTCGATCTTCCCCTCGGCATCGGCCAGCGGGGCGGGGATGTTGTCCAGGTCAAGCGGCTTTGCTTGGCTCACTGTCGGGCTCCTTTGCTTTCTGTCCGAGGGAGCCTACCATCGGGCGGAAGAAGCGGCAAGCGGGAAAAGAGCTCTGCCGGGCCGCTCAGGAGTCGTATCTTCCGCAGATGCGGGCGGTTTCGACCATCGCGTGGAGGTTTTCATCCGGGGTGTCGCGTCCGCACTGGTCGCCGGTGGAGAGGATGAACCTGCCTCCCTCGGCCGCGTCGTCGATGGCCTGCCTGGCTGCGTCGCGGACGTCCTGGACCGACCCGCGGAGCATGACCTCGGTGGTATGCAGGTTGCCCTTGAGGGTGAGCTTGTGTCCGAAGCGCCGCTTGAGCTGGGCCAGGTCGCAGTCGCCCATCGGGGTAATTTCCAGCGGGTCGATGACGGTCAGGTCCGTCTCCTGGGCCATGATCTCCACCAGCTTGCTTTCGGGCCCGCAGGAGTGGAGATGCGAGGGGATGCCCATTTGCCTGGCGAGTTTGCAGGCCAGTTTCACCGCCGGCAGGGCGTAGCGGCGGAAGAACTCGACCGTCTGGTAGACCAGCGTGCCGGATCCGCCCACGCAGATGAAGTCCGGCTGGACCTCCAGCGAGGCGATGTGTTCCATGCGGCTTCGGACCTGTTGTTCGCGCTGCTCGGCGAGCTTCTCGTAGTATTCCGGCTCGTCGTAAGCGCGGTAGATGTCCTGTTCATTGTGCAGCAGCAGGGAGGTCGTTACGCCGATGCCCACGAGTCCCTGGTCGCCCATGAGGCCTTTGACGCGCTTGAGGCCCTCGGGGCCCAGGTCGATGGGCTTGACGCCTTCGAGCGGCTCGAACTTCTCGGGAATCGGGGGCAGGGAGATGCTCGCAGGGTCCACGTTTCCGGTGGGCGGATCGGCCCGGTAGTAGACCTTTACCCGATCCTGCCATCGTCTCTTGCCGTTGTCCATGCGCGATCGCTGAGTGACGATGCGTTCCTCGTTGCGGAAGACGATGAACGTCTCCCAGCCATCGTCCTGCCCGGGCCAATCGTAGCGGTAGGGGAAGTAGCCATCCATGAGCGAGTCGATATTGAAATGCCTGGCGCAGTCGATGTAGGCTTCCCAGATGGGCGGATCGTTGTAGAGGTAGAGGTCCCAGAACGGCTTGCCGGTCCGCCGGGCGGGAATCATGTTGGAAAAATCCGGCGCTACGGGCACGCAGTCGGGGATCCGTCCCGAAAGGGTCTTCAGAAGTCGCTGGCGGGGGGGCATGTCGTCTCCGAAAATAAGGGTTCGTCATTGGCTTGCGGCCGTAGTCTAATTCGACATAAAAAACATATCTTGCACAGAAACGCGTATTTATTACACTCAGATGATATTGTGGAGAACCCATGCCTCGCTTCCGCCTGGAGAACTTCCTTTCCCCCGCCCACCGGGTCCACGTGGCCCGCAATGCTTTTGCGCCCGGGCAGCGCAGCGGCGTGGAGCATCACCACGATTTCGCCGAGCTGTTCTGGGTGGAATCCGGCAGGGGGACTCACCGGGTCAACGGTCTGAGCCAGGAGTTGGGGTCTGGGGTGGTGACGTTCATTCGGCCTCGGGATCGCCACATTCTCCAGGCCGGGGCCCGGGAGCCCCTGGTGTTCACGAACGTCGCCTTCGCCGCTGAGACGTTGGAGGCCCTGCGGCGGCGCTACTTCTCCGGGGGGAAGCGGACGTGGCCCTGGAGGCCCGGGCGGCTGCCCTGGAGCTTCTTGCTGGAGGCAGAGGGCATTGCGCATCTGAGTCGTCGTGCCCGGTTGCTCCAGGGGGGCTTGCAGGATCCGCTGGAGCTGGACGCCTTTCTACTGGATGTGTTCCGGCATCTCCGCCGGCAGGGCCAGGAGTCTCTGCCGGGAATTCCGCAATGGCTCAGCCAGGCCATGGAGCGTTTCTCGAGGCTGGAGGATCTCTCCGCGGGGCCCGGGACTCTTTCGGCCTTGGCCGGCAAGAGCCCCGAACACGTCAATCGCACGCTGAAGGAGCTTTTCGGCGTCACGGCGACGCAGTACATCCACGAGGTTCGCCTGAATCGGGCAAGCCATCTGCTGCGCATGACCGACAGGCCTATTGCATCCGTTGCTCTTGACTGCGGTTATGAGAATCTGGGTTATTTCTACCGCCGGTTTGTCGGCAAATTCGGCCTGGCCCCTCGGAAGTATCGTCTTGCCGGCAGGGGTTGATGGCTCCGGGGGGAGCATGTTTTGCGAAATCCTCGACTCCCCAGGTTGAAACGCGGGTTCCACAGGGGTAAGTTTATCGTTTAAGCGGGTCGTCAACCCTTCGTTTGCTTCAAAAAGGAGTCGGTCATGATTCGTCTCTCGCGTCCTGCTGTTCTGGTTCTGCTTCTGTCGTGCGGCTTTGCCCTGGGGGCAGAGCCCACCACCATCGAAGTCAGCGACGAGGTCCTTCGCGACGATGTCCTTCGGCTGGGGATCAACACCGGCGGAGACAATTACTGGGACGGTGCGATTACCAAGATCCGGGCGGCGGACAACTTCGAGGGCGTCCTGTACCGGATGATCTCCTGGGGCCCGGAGCTTCGTGAAGACGGCCTGGCGGTGTGGTTCAGCCCGCCGCGATCGGCCTGGAAGGCAATGGAGGGCAAGGTCAAGTTCACCCTGCTGGGCCCGCCCAACAAGGGCATCAGCGGAACGATCGAGAAGATAACCACTACGAAGATCCGCGACGGACGCACGATCACGTTTTTGAAGTTCGACCGGAAGGTTACGCCCTCCAGGATCAACAAGAACGGCATCCTCCTGGAGTACGAAGACTTTGACCAGGGCAGCATTGGCGAGAGCAGCAACAAGGCCTTCTGGAATACCGCCGGCAACAAAGCGCACCTCGGCGATACGCCTCCAGGCTCGTTCGGCAAGGCAGCCCTGTGGCTGCGACCCGAGGCGGGACAGAGCCACGCCCACTACGCATACGTTCCGATGTGGCCCAACCAGGCCGACCAGAGCGGTACGTGGCGGGTGCAGTTCTGGGCCAAGCGAAAGGCCGGCTCGCCGAAGTTCAGCGTCAGTTCGGGCATCGGGGCGACGGAGAAAGTCGATCTCACCGACCAGTGGAAGAAGTACGACCTGAAGCTGAATGTCCGGACCGACGATACCCAGAAGCACGTGGTGATCCGCCTCAACGCCGACGGGGGCGAGGTCCTGGTGGACGATGTGCTCATCTGGAAGGAAGAAGACCACCGGAACCCGACGGCCTTTCGCGATCCGTTCGTGGATGTCATCAAACGGCTGAATCCCGGGACGCTGCGGATCCTCCAGATGGGTGGCAGCGACCTGGCCAACAACCTCAAGCCCCCGCTTTCGCAGATGAAATGGTCGCGGAACTTCAACGATCTTATTGCCGGAGGCAGAAACGGGGCCGACTACTACAAATTCAACCTGCACGATTACTACACGCTCTGCAGGTACGTCGGGGCCAGGCCCTGGTACTGCCTGCCCGGAACGGTGCATCCGGAGGAGATGGAGCTGCTGATGGAGTACCTGGCCGGGCCGACCGATACCCCCGGCGGCAAGCTTCGCGCCTCGCAGGGCCAGCCTGAGCCGTGGACCGAGGTCTTCGAGAAGATCTATATCGAGTTCGGCAACGAGGCCTGGAACCCCGGGGGCTACGCGACCGGTTCGTTCAATGGCCCGGACCACTGGAACGACCTGATCACCGCCGGCGAGAAATCCCGGTACTATCGCGAGAACATCGTCTGGGTGGCCGGCTCGCAGGCGGGGAACCCGGGCATTACCACCGCGGTGCTGCGGGACGTGCCCAAGGCCGATTCCTACGCCATCGCGCCGTACATGATGAACCAGACCCGGGCCAGCCGGATCTCGCATTTGAAAACCGATGCCGACCTGATGCGATGGGCCTTTGGCTACGCCATCCGCCGGGTTGTCGAGCCGGTCGGAAAGGTCTACAGACACAGTGAACTGACCCGACAGGCCGGAAAGGGCCTGAGCATCTACGAGCACAACTTCCACCTGACCCTGCCCAAGCCCGAAACGGGCGGTGTGAGCTACGAGAAACGCAACGAGCTCCAAACCTCCCTGGGCGCCGGGCTGGCCGTGATCAACGATGCGCTTCTCATGCTCCGCGAGCACGGAATCCAGCCCCAGTGTCAGTTCAACCTCTCCCAGCGCAGCTATTACCAGACCCGCCTGTGGGGCTTTGTGCCCGGGATCAACATCCAGGACCAGCGGTACAGGCCTCACTACCTCTGCGAGAAGATCGCCAATGAAGTGATGGCCGGCAAAATGCTCCGCACCCGCCACAGCCAGGGCCAGCCGACCTTTTCCGCAACGGGATTCTTCGAGGACGACCGGCGCAAGAAGCAGACGTACGGGGATATCCCCGTTCTATGGAGCTACGCCTTTGCCGACGGCAACAAGCGAGGCCTGGTTCTGGTAAACCTGGACGTCAAGCAGGCCCGGTCGGTGAAGCTGGACCTGGCCGCCCCCCCTTCATCGAAGGCCACGTTCAAACAGGTCACCGGCGATTCGGTCATGGCCGACAATGAACCCGAACACGCCCCGCAGGTGAAGATCCACGAGGGCAGAATCGAGGATTTTCGCGAGGGTGTCCAGATCGAACTGCCCGCCCATTCGATGACGGTTCTTCAGTGGCAGGCGAAGTAGACACAAGCCCTTGCCGGCGTGGCTTGGTCATCGGGCCGTGCAGGGCGTGTAAAGCTCTTACGGGCCACGAGTCCGATAGCATTGAACCGGGACGTTTGACCTGTCTGGCCCGGGGGGAAACCGGGGCTCAACCGCCGCGGGCCATTCGGCGAAGTCTCTCGACGCGTTCTTCCACCGGGGGGTGGGTAGAGAAGAGCCTGGACAGGTCGCGTTTGCCCGTGAGAGGCTGAACGATGAACATGTTGCTCTGGGCGTCGGTGACAGGCGTGCGGACCTGCTGGTTGCCGCGGGAGAGTTTGAGCAGCGCGCCGGCCAGGGATTCGGGGTTCCCGGAGATCTCTCCGCCGTAACGGTCGGCTTCGTACTCCCGGCTGCGACTGATGGCCATTTGGATCAACCCGGCTGCCAGGGGCGCAAAAAGGAGCATCAGCAGTGCCACAACCGGGTTGCCGTCGTCATCGTCTCCGCCGAAAAACAGGGCCAGGTACGCCAGGTAGGTAATCGCCCCGGCCACGATGGCGGCGACGGTGCTGATGAGCACGTCGCGGTTCCGCACGTGGGCCAATTCGTGAGCGATTACGCCGCCCAGTTCGTCGTCATTGAGCATTTCCCGAAGGCCGGCGGTGACACAGACGGCTGAGTGCTTCGGGCTTCGTCCGGTGGCAAAGGCGTTGGGGGCCCTGGCGGGGGAGATATAGACGCGGGGCATGGGAAGCTGGGCGCGACGGCTGAGGTCTTCAACCATTCGGTAGAGGGTCGGGTCGTCGTTGGGTCCGACCTGGATGGCCCGCATGGTCGCCAGGGCGATTTTGTCCGAGAAGAAGAAGGCTACGACGTTCATCGCTCCGCCCAGGACCAGGGCGATCGTCATGGCGGTGGGCCCGCCGATGGCGTAACCGATGGCCAGGCAGAGGCCCATGAGCCCGGCCATGAGCATAGCCGTCTTGAAGTTGTTCCAGAGTCCCATCGTTTCTCCTGTAAATGTGCCGGCTCGCCGGCCGGCCTGCATTCCATACGCAACTCCAGGCCTGCCGGTTCCGCCCAAGCCTGGACAATTCATCTTTGGTGGGTAGCTGCAAATACCGTTCCCCAATGACGGGATCGGATTGTCCGGCGCGTAAAGCATGCCTGTCAAGGAGATTGAGAAGTGGAATTGTGTGTCGGCCCCCTTTGTCCCCTGCCCCAAGGCCCTGCCGGATCGGCAGTTGGGTGGCACCTGCCGAACCGGGGGGCCTTGCGTGGTTCGATATTCAGTTTTCTGCAGGCCTCATGATCAGCCGAGAAACCAACAGGGCAATCAAGCCGGTGCCCAGGGCGATAACGCCGGTGAGCAGGGCGGCTACGGCCTGGCTGAGCACGGAGGCAATGGCCAGGTAAGCCGCCGCCAGTGCAAAGCCCACCGCGGTGATTCCCAAAAGCCCCGCCAGGAACACCAGGACCACATCCGCTGCGATACGGGGCTTTTTGGGCTTCTGTGTCTGGTGATAGGCATTGGCCAGATCGAGTGCGATCTCAACCGCTGCGAGCAACCGTTTCATTTTCGACTTCCCAGGAACGTTCCGGCGATCAGACCCGAGCACAGAGCCACGACGGCGGTTGTAAAAGGGTGCTCTTCCGCCGTCTCAGCCATGCTGTGGGCCTTGCGGCTGACGGTGTCACGGGCCGACTGCAGGCTGTCAGAAGCCGCTTCGGTCTGCTCGTGAACCTTTTGCCCGATGCGCTGCCTGAGTTCCTGGAGCTTCTTGCCTCCGTCGTCTTTGAGCTCTTTGAGCAGAGCGCCCATGTCCTCTCGCAGTTCCCTCACGTCCTCTTTGAGAGCCTGGACTTCTTCGGAAGGGCCATTATCGGATTTCGTTGTTGCCATGGTCTATCTCCAATGATTGTGTCTTCAACAGGTCTTCCACAACCGGGGAAAATCTCCCGGGGTTTCAGAGAAGTATATAGGTTGGCTTGCCCGTGTCCCGGGCCTGAGGCAAATCCACCGGCAAAAGAACTCTACTGGCTTTCCAACTTCCGGGCCTTTTCACGCAATTTCCGGGCCATGCGATCGGGGGTAAAGAATGAATCGCCGTTAAGGGCTTTTTGCAGGTCTTCGTATCCGCTTACAACGATGGTGCGCTGAGGCAGGGCTTCCAGGCTCGAAGCCAGTTGGCGGGCCTCGTCGGGCTCGCCGATCCGATCGGGCTGTATAAAGATGGCCGCATCCATCTCGTTGGCCAGATAGGCCACCGCGTCGCTGATCTTGTCGCCCAGGCCCAGCTTGACGTGTACAAAATCCCGGCGCAGCTTTCGGATGCGCTCCCGACGGTAATCCCTGTTGCCCTGGAGGAGCCCGTGAAAACGCGAAACCCACAACGGCCCGACGGGATAGCCCTGATCGTCCAGCCACCGTTTGGTTTTGGGACCAAAGTAATCCAGACGCAGAGTCAGGTAGACCAGCGTATGATCCGCGGCCAGTTGCTTCAAAAACGCCTTGCTGCCGGGCATCGCTTCGGGTTCGCCGCTGAGAACTGTGTCAAAGCTGGAAGCCACCAGGGTCTTGTCGATATCGACTATCGCAATGGGGGTGTCGGCCTTTCGGCAAGCTACCAGCACCCGGACAGGCTCGGGGTCGGGTTCGTCCGGATCGCCGCCCACTGTACGAGCCGTTACGAGATAATCTCCAGGCTCGGGGGGCGTAAAGGTCGCTCGGGCATATCCCTCATCGTCGGTTCGACTCAAGGCAACGAACTGTCCGTTGCGTTCAAAGCGGACCAGGACCCCTTCTTCATCGTTGAGATAGGGTCCCTTCTGGAGTCTGACCGCGATGTCCGCCGGTCGGCCAGGCAATACGATGGTATCGAAACCATAGAAGAGATAAGGCCCCTGCATCCCCAAAGCCTTGGTAATAGCGTCGGGCCCATGGCAACCAACGGGCCCAAGAGAAGAGAGGAACATCAACCCCAGGAAGGCAGCGCGTTGTGTTTTCGTGTAACGAATCGTATACATGTGCCCACTTTACCTTTCCGTAGCGACATAGCCGTGTACAGATCGAACGTGGGCGAAGCAGCTATGCGCCGCTTCGCCCGATGCTCGATGTCCGCTGCCTCCAGTGCCCGTTATTCGTCTTCGGCGACAATGCTGACGCGGAACATCTGTTCCACCTCGGCCGTGCCTGCCCGGGCGGTCAGGATCACCTCGTGGTTCTCGACCGTCGGGGCCGATTCGTCCACCAGGACCTTGTACACCGTCTCGTCGCCGACAATGACTTTGTCGCTGTTGACGATTCGCACGCCCGAGGGAAGCCCCGTGAACTGCACGGTGATTATGTCTTCTTTGTTGGCGCGGGTTGTGTTGATCTGAATCTCGCCCCGGCCGCCCTGCTTGAGGGTCATATCATTGGGTCTGACCAAGGTAAGTTTGTCACCGTCTTGTCCTATATCGGCAGCCTCCTGCTTTCTGCACCCGGTTGGGACGGTGCAGAGAATTGTCAAGCAGATACAGGGAATCAAGAGTCCATAGCGCATGATTGTTTCTCCTGTCCCTTAGGTCATTCAAGAACAGTCAGGTTAACGTACTCGGTGCCCTGCATTTCATCGGGCCCTTCGATGGTGATGACTACCTTGTGATCCGTGACCAGCGCCGCTTCGTCGGAGGCTTCGAGGATGAACGCGACCGAGTCCGTCTCGACGCTCTGGGTGGGATTGGCCACAGTGATGCCCTCGGGCAACTGGGAGATCGAAACCTTCACCTCCCGACGCGTATTCCGCCGAACCAGTTGGACCTCCAACGTCTTGTTGCGTGTCCCGCGTTGAATCTCTACGTCCCGTGGTGTGTAGGCCACGATCTGCTTGCCGCCGGGTCCTTCAAGCGTTTTCTTCTGGCAGGCCGCCGGGAGCATTATCGCGCCGGCCAGCAGGGCCAGTGCAATGAGAATCGTCCTTTGCTTCATTGTGTCTTCCTATCTTCTGAAGGGGTCTGCAATTCACCGTGGAATATTCTAGTAAGCCAAGGGCTGGGAATTCCCTTCCGAGTCCATTTGACCGTTCGGGTTGTGGTCCTTGCGATACAAAATCACCTGGTATTTGATCATGGCCCAGATGGTCATGTCGATTGGAATGGCCAGGATCAGCCCGGCCACTCCGAAAAGGTTTCCCCAGAAGATCACCGTAAAGAGGGTGATCACCGGGGGGATGTGGACGGCCTTGAGCATCACCATAGGGGTCAGAATGTAGGATTCCAGCGTCTGGACGATCACGTAGACCGCCACCACGCCCACAAAGACCCAGATTCCCTGGGTAGCGGCAATGGTCATCGAGAGGGCAAAGGCGACCATCGGCCCGAAGGTCGGGACCACCTGCGTCAGGCCCGCGAAGACCCCCAGGGGCACGGCGAAGTTCACCCCCACAATCCAGTACCCGACCAGCGAGGTCACGCCCACGACAACCATACTGAAACTCGTTCCGATCACCCACCACCGCAACTGGGGCTCGATATGCGTCAGGGCCCGCTTCATCAGATCGCGCCGGTGGGGGGGGAGGATCTCCACGGCCGGGTCGCTCAGCGCACCGGGGCGGGAGGAAAGCAAGTACATCGTCGCAATCAGTACGACCACGACCCCCAGGACTATGCCGAAGACCGCGTCGGCAGCGTAGCCGATCAAGGAAGTGCCCGATCCGCCCGTCAGGATGGAAGCCCCCATGGAAATCGCCCGATCCAGGGTGAGGTCTTGGTCCATGTCCAACCGGTCGGAGATGTCAAGCAGGACGTCGTTGGCCTGTTGACGGATGTCCTCCCAGTCGGAAACCACCGTGGCGACCGGGTCATGCAGACGCCAGCCGATCAGTCCGAGAAGGCCTGTGACCAGTGCCACCAAGAGCAGCATGCTCCCGACGGCCTTGATGCTCCGCGGACCGGGCAGGCAGGAGACCACCGGTTCAAACGTGGCGGCCAGCGTCGCCGCAGCCAGGAAACCCAGCACGGCAAATTTGACGGCGGGGAAATACCGCAAGGCCAGAATCACAACCACCGTCCAGAGGAAGATGGCCACCAGGGACCGAACCGTCACGATCCGGCCAAGGGTGAACTTCGGCGAAGGGGATTCGTTTTCCGACTCGTTCCGGTTCTGTTTGTTCTCCTCTGATGCCATGGGGCCGGTCCCTAAAAGCCTGAACTATCCTGTTCGGGTCATTGGTGCAGGTATTGTATCAACAAGGCTTTACAAGCCAGGGCCTCTCGGAGCCTGACTCGCAGTCAGAGGAATTGTATACGCATCGGCCCCCGCGTACCCCCCCAGGGGCAAAGGGGCCCGTCCCGGCACCGGCCAAAACAGGGATGGTTGATCCCAGGAAGAGATCCAGCCCGGGGATTCGAAGGGGCCCGATTCCAGGAGAGGGCCGGCCCTTGGAAATCCAATCCACAACGGAAAACGAGCGGTCAGGAGGTTATCATACTTCAGGCGACTGCCCGGCGGGGAGCCCAAGGCGGTAGTGACAGGGCAGCCGGATTTTCTCAACAGCTTCGATGGCTGTTATCTGCCTGATGGCCGGATCGTCTTTTCCTCCACGGCTGGCCACAAGGGTGTGCCTTGCGAAGACGGGGGAGGGATCACTCAGAGCCTGTTTCTGCTGGGCCGGGATCGCAAGAACGTCCGGCGCCTGACCTTCGACCAGGACCACGACTGGCACCCGAATGTCGCCAACGACGGGCGCATTCTCTATACTCGCTGGGACTACACCGACGCCCACCACTACTATGCCCGGCTGCTGTTCGGGATGAATCCGGACGGTTCAGGGCAGATGGCCCTGTACGGAAGCAACTCGTACTTCCCCAACGGCAAGCTCTACTCGCGAAGCGTGCCCTGGCACAACGAGAAGGTCATTACCGTGGAACTCGGTCACGTCGAGCCGATCGGGCGATTCGGCCGCCTGATGCTGCTGGATCTGGCCCGGGGCCAGAAGGAGCAGCACGGGGTGATCCAGACGCTCCCGCGTTCGCCCCTGCCGTTGGAGTCGCACGCCAACTATGTTCCGATCCGGGACTTCTCGGCTCCGCGATTCACTGAGCCCTGGCCCCTGGCCGACGCGAAAGACCCGAGAGGGGCGGGGAAGTACTTCCTGGCCTCGGTGAAGCTTACCGCGGCCACGCCGGCGGAAATCTACCTGGTGGATGTCTTCGACAACATGGTGCTCATCGCAGCCGAAAGGGACTGGCACCTCCGCGAGCCGGTCCCGCTGCGAAGTCGCTACAAGCCGCGAGCAATCCCCGATCGCGTTGATCCGAGTCGTTCGACCGGGGCGGTCAACCTGGTCCCCATCCCTTCCGGGACATTCGTTATGGGCGATGAGGAAGGATACCCCGACGAGAAGCCCCGCAAGGCCAAGGTGGAAAAGTCCTTCTGGATGGCCCGGACGGAAATCACCAATGCCCAGTTCGCCCTGTTCGATCCGACCCACTACAGCGGCTACTTCGACAACCTCGGGAAGAACAACGAGCGAAAGGGCAAGCCCCTCAACCAGCCCGAACAGCCGGTCATCCGTGTCTCGTATCGCCAGGCCCAGGCATTCTGCCAATGGCTCTCGCAGCGGACGCAACTGGAAGTCCGCCTGCCCACCGAGCAGGAATGGGAATACGCCTGCCGGGCCGGGGCGGATACCCCCATGCACTACGGACCGATGGATGCGGATTTCTCGCAGGTGGAGAACCTCGCCGATCGCGCCCTGCTCGAGAAGGGATTCTTCTTCCCGGTCGTGCCCCTCCAGCGACGGCGCAGCGGTATGCGCTACATGGCCACCCCGTTTGCCCTGGACAACCGCTACAGCGATGGGATGACCAGCCCCGACGGCACGGGCCTGCTCGAGCCCAATGCATGGGGCCTGATGGACATGCACGGCAATGTGCAGGAATGGACGTCGTCGCTCTATGAGGACGGATCGGGCGGGCCCGATGCCAAGCGCGTCGTCAAGGGCGGATCCTGGATGGACAGACCCGCCGATGCCCGCGCGGGCATCCGAAGAGGCTACCAACCCTGGCGCCGCGTCCACAACGTGGGTTTTTGCATCGTTGTCCAGATGCCCCGCACCAGCGCCCGGGCCTCCGACAGGCCGTAGCCGGCACGCGCGGTGCCTCCGGGCCGTCTTCCGGCGGCACGATCGTGCGATCAGCTTGGCAGACCGAAATGCCCGGCGATCTCGCTCGCCGTCTGCTCCAGCGTCCTGCTGCCATCGATCTCCAGGCAGGCATAGCCCAGTAAGCGAGCGGATTCGGCGATGAGCCGGGCGAACTCCACGTCGCGATTCATCCAGTTCTCAAACGCCTGGTCCGGATCGCTCGTCTCCTGGAGGCGGTCGTAGACCCAGGTTCGCCGGGCGTACTGTTCGCGGAAGAAGGCCTCGACAGGGACCATGTAAAGCGTCCGGCCCGGCTGGACACCAAGCTTCCGGAGCTTATCGGGCAGCAGCGCGCAGCCCTCGGCCAGCAGCGGCGCAGGCTCAGAGGCCAGGTCTTCCAGAATCAGCTCGAACTCCTCGCCGTAGACGTCGAAGGGCAGTTGCACGTTCTGGGAATGACTCCGCATGAAAACATATTCGTGGTCGCTGTCGCGGATGGTTGAACAGACCGGCAAGCCCTTCTCCGCTCCGGCCTGGAGGTGCCGGTCCAAGTGGTCGTCGCATTTGTAATAGGTCAGGTCATATCGGTCGGAGAGGATTTGTGCAACGCTGCTCTTGCCGCAACACGGCGAGCCGCCAAGCCAGTAGATGTCATCCAGGGGAAGGCTCATGCCGATGCGTTCCTCTCGGGCTTGAATCCGGCGGGGCCTGAGAGCCCCATCGCCTCAGCCGCCTGGGCGAAGCAGGAGCGGGGGACCCGGATGGCGCCGATGCCGGCCAGACCCCCCTGCACGTGGTGCATCCCACCATGGCAGGTGGGCAGGATTCCGGTCTCCAACACGCGGCGGATATCGATGCCCACCGCCGGGCCTCGGAAGTCGTCGGCCGGGATCGGGGCCCAGTCGTGCTCGCCCAGGCAGTACCGCCTGGCCTCGGCCGTGCGGGCAAGAGCAAGGGCCATGTCTCCCCCCGCTGCCCGTATGAACGTCGGTCCTGCGGCTGCGGCCGAGGCGCCGAACCCCCAGGTCTCGACCATGCTGCTGTCGCCGCAGTAGGCTCCTGCTACCGATGCGTCGTAGGCCGGATCCACAAACGCCCCCTCGCAGGTGGGGCAGGGGGCGGTGAACCACCGCTTGCCCAAGCCCGCGACCTGGATGCCGAACTGGTAGCCGTTGCCGGCCAGCGTGGTCACGACCGTGCAGTCGGCCAGGGCGTCGATGCCTTCAGCCACCGCCACCGCCGCGGCCATGAGAACATGCAGGAAGAACCGCCCGTTCTCGGCCAGCCAGGTCAAGACGCGCTGCCTTACCGGCCCGGGCATCTGATTGCGAACCAGCAGCGATGCGAGCCTGCGAAACAGCAGGGAGGAGGAAGCCTCCTGGCGGCAGTGGTTTTCGTCGCCCATGGCCGTGGCGGGCCCGACGATGCTCCGCAGGTCGATCCCCTCCACGTCGCGAAGCGCACCGCCCAGCACCGGGCCAAGCTCGCCGGAAAACCAGCTCATCCGCTCGGAGATCACGGAGTTGTAGCGTCCCCAGCGGAGACAGTCGGCCGAGGGACCTTCCTGGAAGGCCACCGCCCCGCGCTTCTGCGTCCGGCGATTCTCGACGATTTGCATCGGCGTCGAAGCGGTAATCGCCTGGGCGCCCCCGCAGGCGCAGGCGAAGTCCCGGGCCGGGCGAAGATGGATCCGCTGGTCGAGCACGCGCTGCCAGGCCTGGTCAAGATCGTCGGCCAATCCCTCATGCACCGCTGCTCCGCAGATGCTCGTGCGCAGCAGGGGAGGCAGGTTCTCCGGCTCGATGGGAGGTCCGTTGTGCAGGACGGTCCGGCCGGGCAGGTCGGCCAGGAATTGCCCCAGCGGCTGGACGTCTATCCACACAGGTTCGGCGCGCAGGACGAGTTCCATCGCCCGCAGGTTGGCGTTTTCGATTCTCCCGGCCAGGTCGCTCATGTCGTTCTCCCATGGAAGCTTCCTTCCACGGTAGGCTTCCGGCCCCTGGCGGTCAACGGCCCGGTTGCCTATTCTCCCGTGGCCGGCAGGTGGCCGCGAGTGGTGAACACCGCCGCCGCCCGCTTGGCGCCGAAGAACCGCAGGGAGAACTCCTTGACCACTTCCGGATCGAAAGTCTTGCACGAGAAGACGTTCAGGTAGGCCGTTCCCGTGTACTCGGAGAAGTGGCCTGTAATTGAGCTGGTCTCGATGAACTGCAGCAGCGAGTAGCCCTTGGTGATCTCGGAGTTCTCTCCGAAGTAGGGCAGCAGCGCCTGGCCGTAGGCCTTCATGTCGATGGCCTCGCAGAGCTCCCGTGCGTAGTCGCGCAGGGCCTGCTCGGAGGAAATCCGCTCCGGGTCGCAGTCGTACAGGTCCAGTTGCAGCTCCCAGCCGAAAGCGTTGGCAGCTCCCGGGGCGGCCTTGGGCTGCGGGAGCTTCTCGCCGGCCTCCAGGCGCTTGCGGACGTAGCCGGGCAGGTGGAACGCCCCCAGGTGCAAGCCGGGATTGTAGTAGTCGAACTCCCCTTGCACCGCGCCAAATCGCCGGGTCAGTTCGTTGTAGTCCAGGTTCCCGGCCTCGGGATCATTCGAGGCCAGCATCGCCGAAAACAGCCCGCCGATGTACGTCGGCACCGCGAAGGTGTAGGCCGCGACGTGCGGAAAATGCTTCCGGGCAAGCCAGACCTGGTGGGGCAGCTCATCGGGCTGGAGGAAGGTCGAGCCGGTCTGGCGCGCGATCATTCCGCACGCAGCCAGACAGCGGGCCAGGTTCCGGTAGAACGTCTCGGTAAACAGCACCCTCGCAGGGCCTACCGGATCGGGCGAATCCACGATGATCACATCGAAGGTTTCCCGGCAGGAGGCGGCGAACCGGGCCCCGTCGTCGATGACGATACGGCTGCGGGGGTCGTCAAAGGCCTCGGCGCAGATGGAGGGCAGTTGACTCCGGGAAAAATCGATCACGCTCTGGTCGATCTCCACCATCGTGGCCTGCTCTACCTGCCGGTGGCGAAGCACCTCTCGCAGGATTCCGCCATCCCCGCCGCCGATGATCAGGACCTTCCTGGGATCCGGATGGGAGAACATCGGCACGTGGGACATCATCTCGTGGTAGATGAACTCGTCCTTCTCGGTCGTCTGGACGTAGCCGTCCAGCACGAGCATGCGCCCAAAGGCCTCGGTCTCAAGCAGTTGCATGCTCTGATGCGGGGTCTGCTGCTCGCAGAGACTCTCGGTGACCTCGTAGCCGGCCATCACGCCCGCAGGCCACTTCTCCTGAAACGATGTATTCTGTTCAAGCGTCATGGCAGGATGCCTCTCTTCATTTCGCTTACTTGGATACTGCCCGGCTCGAGCCCTTCGCGAAGGGCGGGCACGGCCTTGTACGGATCGATGGTCCCGCAGGTAAACAGGTCCAGCGCCGCATAACCGTACTCCGGCCAGGTGTGGATGCTGATGTGAGATTCGGCCAGGATGCCCACGCCCGAGATCCCGCCGTTGGGAGAGAACTCATGCAGGTGCATGCTCAGCAGGGTGGCGCCGCAGTCGCTCACGGCCTGACGCAGCGTCGTGTCGATCACGTCCGCGTCGGTAAAATGCGGCGAATCCCACATTTCGATGATCAGGTGAGAACCTACAAAACGAACCGCGCCCTGGCTGGAACAATGCTCCGACGCGGAGGGCTTGTCGTGTGTCTGCTGGAAGGTGGTCAATAGCGCACTCCTCCCTTGTCATCCATCGAGGACGCAGGGCCTGATAGTCTTTCGTCTGCAAGGAGATCTCTGCGGCGCCTTCCAGGCCGCAACGCCTTGCTGTCACACCGGTTACAAGGTAATGGGTTCGTCCGTCCATACCCGGCAGTAAGAGGCCTTGCGCCGTGGGGAATTGTATCGGACAAACCAGCGCATATTCGACAAATACGGGCGAGAAATGTCAATAGCATACGTGCCCCCGACGGGCCGAATCGCCCGGAAAAATGCGTTTTCTTGCCCCCGAGCGCCCCCGAAACGCCCGGCCAGGGACCCGAGAGCATCCGCCTCCGACCCGCAAGACTCTTCAGTTGCCGCCATGGCTCAGGAGGTTCAGTCGCTCTGCCCGCCGGCCTGGCCGATCGCGTAAAACCAGCCCTGCCCCGAGCCGATGAGAATCGTCCCATCCCCGGCCAGGGCGGGTGTGGCGTACAGCGCGTCGCCCACCGCGGGCTTCCAGGCGGAGTGGTCCCAGCCTTCGGGCATCAGGTTGGTCGGCAGATCCGGGCCGATCTGCTCGACATCCCCGATGTACAGCGACCAGAGCTGCGATCGCTTCTTCCAGTCAACCGCGTACAGCGCCCCGTCATGGCGGGGCAGGTAGGCGACATCTCCTGCCACCACCGGAGAGGGCCAGTGCGGGAACATCGCCTGGCCCAGGGCGATGCCACCGGCGACCTTCCCCGTCTTGGCCGAAAGGAACAGGAGCTGATTCCCGTACGGCTCGCCGATGAGCAGATACTCCCCCGCCAGGGCCGGACTGCTGCGAAGATTGCGGTACTGCCCCGCACGACGGTTGGGGTCCGAGGCCTTCCAGAGCTCCTTACCGGTCGCGGCATCCAGCGCGATCAGCCGCGGGCCCTGTATCGACACCCCGGCCGCAAAGGCTGCGTATACCACGCCCTCCTTCACCGTCGGGGCGGGGTACGCATCCAACTGGGAATCCGAGGAAATGAGCCGACTCCAGACCACCTTGCCCTCGGGCGTCAGGCGATAGGCGATCCCCTCCCGGCAGATGCCGTAGATGTCCTTGCCGTCGCTGCTGAGCCCGCCGCGCGTGTGGCTGTTGGCCACCTTCCGCGTCCAGGCCACTTGCCCGGTGTCGATCTCCACCGCCAGGACGTTGCCGCCAGAGTCGCCCACCACCACCCGCTTTCCCATCCGCAACGGCTGGGCGTAGAGCTCGCCTCCCCGCTGAACCTTCCAGAGGACCTTGCCCCCGGCCGCGTCCAGGGCCCGCAAGGCGCCGTCATCGCAGGTGGCCAGGATCTTGTCCCCGGCCAGCAGGACCCCGCAGGCGTCGATCGGCGTCTGCCGGTGCCAGAGCACCTTGCCTGTGGCCAGATCCAGGCACCAGATTCCATCGCGGACATCGGAGCGGTTGTGCAGGTTGCCCGAAGAGCCCACCCAGACCTTGCCCTCGGCCACGACCGCGTTGTTGAGATACCCGCAGATGCCGATCTGCGTCTTCCATCGGATTTCGGGCTTCTGTATCTCGGGCCGGTCCACATTGCCCGTGCGGCCCGGATCGCCCTGGAATGTCTCCCAGGTCTCCTGTGCCTGCCCAGCCGCCCCAGCCAGGGCCAAGACCAGAGCCACCACCGCCGGGCCAGGAGCCCGCCAGCCCCGTGAGGTCTCGGAATTCTTACCCATACGCTCGCCTGCGATACCCATTGCAGCTCTCCCTTGCCTTGTCAAATCGCGGAGCCCTTTTCCATGTGACTGGAAGCATAGTTTCGCTGTCGGGACAGGCCACGTCAAGGGTTCGTCCGGGCGCCCGGCCTGTGTGTGCGACGGAGCCCAAAGCCAGGAAACGGGGCCAAAGAGCAGAGAAATCAGGCGAATGGGTGAAGAAACCACGGATGAGATATCGGGGGACGCCTTACGCATTATTGGACTCATGCCGCTTCTGGCATTCGTATCCAAGCCTGAAAACCCGTTTCGGCCGTCTCGGCGCCCGGCCTGGGGCCCGAGATCATGCTGCCGGCTGCGTCGTAGGCGGGGTCCACCCAGACCGGGTCATTCGCGGTTTCGGTGATGCCGGTGATCTCGTTGGCCAGGTTGTTCGTGCGACTCTGCTCGATGTCCCACGAACTGCCATCCCCGTCATCGGAGTTAAAGGTCAGCCAATTGCCCAGCCCATCATACCCGAACTGCTGCCGCCGCTGCCGCTCGGAGGCGATGGAAAGCTCTCCCTGCTGAAGCTCTTGACGTTTCACCATCTCGGTCTCCGCGTCCTTCCACCTTGGCAACCAAATGCCAGCCTCCGCCAGCCAATCACAACAAGGAACATCCTACCACACAACATGATCAGAACGTACAAAGATCAGGGGATTTTCGACAGGCCCACTGTCCCGCATTTCTCCGCATTTCGTAGCCCTGTAAGGGCGACCAGAATGTAGCCTGGGGTGCAGGCCGCAGTCCTGAGCGCAGCCGAAGGACGAAGTCCGTAACCCCTGGTATCGAGCAACATTACAACCCGAGCCCTGTAAGGGCGCCCAGGGCTTTTGACGTCTGAGCATGTCCGACTCCGCTTCGAGATCACAGGCCCACTGTCCCTACCTTCCGGTATGGTCGTGCAGTACGCCTTCGAGCCAGGAGACAAACGCTTCCGAGGCCCACTGCCTTGTCCAGTCCAGGCAGGATGAGCCGCTCATGTCACGGTGGCGAGGATTGGCGCCAGCTCGAAAGAGGCGTTTGGCTGCGGGCAGATGCCCGGCAGAGCAAGACCGTGCAAACGGAGTCTCCCCGGATTCATTCTCCGCATTTGGATTTGCCCCCAGGCGAAGCAGAAGGTCGATCGTCTCCAGGCCCGCACCGTTTGAAATCGCCATCGCCAGAGCTGTGTCTCCGAGCGTGTCTCGCTGATCCACCTCCACACCCATTTTGACCAGTGCTTCAATCTGCTCGGGATGTTCTTCCACAGCGCAGTGCAGCAGGGGGCTCGACCCCCCGTCGCAAAGGAGTTGATCTTGCCCCAAGCGCGGAAACCGGGCCAGAAGGTCTTCGAGCCGCTGCATATCTCCGGCGGCCAGCAACTCCACGGCCTTGCTGAGGGGCACGAACGATTCTGTTTGAACCCCGCACCCGGCCGCCTTGGACAGCAGCGAGACCAGTTCCTCCGACGACCAACTCTCGGCCCACTCGATGCTGGTGGATCCGTCCCGGTCCATGCTCAGTGGGTCGCCACCGGAGGCCAGCAAGACTTCTGCTCGGTCTCTGCTGTCAACCATGCAGCATCTCATCAGGCAGGAGACACCGTTGTCGTCCTGGGCATTCGGATCGGCCCCCAGTTTCAATGTCTGCTTGACCAGCGACAGGGGAGAAAGCTGCTGGATCAGCACCATTAGCGCGGTGCATCCAGAACCGTCCCGTTGGTCGATCGGAATGCCAAGTTTCGACAGTGCACGCATGAGCACCGGAGCCTGGCGAGCGGCCACGTGCATGGGAGGCTGCGCATGGATCAGTTCCTCAGGCGGGCGAACCCACATCAACGCCGGACATTCCTGCAATAAAGTCCTGCAATCAGACAGGCAGCCCTGCCGGATAACCGCACAAATGTTATGATGATAGGCGATCATATTCATGTTCTGCACCCACAAACAAAGACGGCATTTGATTGTAACACAATACGAGTCAATTAGCGACGAAGGGTACGCAGTGCCCATACGTCGCACCTCGCATATAGCATTGAGAGGGCACCAGACCCTTGGCCATTCGACATGCTGTGATACGATCAGGACCGAAACCTGTTACGATTGACGGGCAGTTCTCGTCCACTGGACCACGCCTCTTGCATTTACATCCGTACACCTTCTTCTTCCTTCTCATCCTCGGAATGGGTATCTTGTCTTCTGTAGCAATATCTATCTCAATCGCTATGCCCAGTACAAGAACTGCCCCGCCTACCAGGAGCACAGAACCTGGGTCTTTTGGGCAAGCGGCAGCAACCCCTGTCCCAGCGACGACGTTCGAACTCTCTCCAAAGAAGATGCTCCGCATCCTACTTGCAGTCTTGTCCAAAGCGGGCTTCGTGATATACGTATATATGTAATTCTTCTTTGCTTCGAGCTCCGGAACTACATCTCTTAGGCGCAACAATGCCATCGCTGCTGCCAGCTGCCTGTTCTTGAGGGCCTGGAGCATGTTCTGGTGGCGAATGATCCATTTTACGCTTTCGTCCTGCCATTTCCGCATCTCGTCTTCGGTCATAGGCCCGAAGTTTTCTGCCGTTATCCGAGCCAACTTGTCCTTATCTCCTTCTAAGCCTAATCGCATTAAGTTGTATATGTCGTATCCATGTGCAATTCGATCAACAAGATACTGTGTCTCCTTAGGACTTTCTCGGAGCCATCTTTCGAGCTCCATGAGGCGAGACTTCGCCATTGTCAGTCGCCCCACAATTCTAAGATAGGCTGTCATGGGATCGACATATTCGACGGGGATGTTGCCGGGGCCTTCCTCAAGCCCATATATATCTCTGGTGGTAAGTGGTTTCGAACCACAGTACTGATATTGAGGAGTATGCCACAATAACGGATCCCGCTGCACCCACCTGCCCAGCGTCGGATGGTAGGTGCGGTAGCGGACATGGTAGAGGCCGACGATGGGGTCGTAGACGTAACCGCAGAAGCGGAGTTCGTTGGCTTTGGAGGCGGATTCGGTGATGGTCGTGGACCAGGTGTCGTCGTAGAGGGTGGGCTGGCCGTAGGCGTCGTAGATGTACCGCTCGGCTGCGGAGCCGTCGGTTTCTACAAGGGCGGTGACGTTGAAGTTGGCGTCGTTGGCGTAGCAGAGCCGCTCGGAGCCGGCGGGCTCATCGTCCTTGCAGTCGCCGTCGCTGTCGAGGTCCTCATCGCGAAGAACGGGCGAGTCGATATATCGCAGGTCCCAGACGTACTGGTACCTGGCCGTGGTGGAAGCGGCGGCTGCGGCGGCGAAGGTGGTCTGGGTGGCGGAGACCTTCTCTTCGATGATCTGCCACGAGGCGTTGTAGTAGAAGTCGGTCCGCAGCCAGGAGGAGCCGCTGCCGGCGATGCGGACAATGCGGCGGTTGAGGCCGTCGTAGCGGCTTTCCTGGTGGACGGTCTCGCCGGCATCGAAGGTATCGTCGCTGTCGGCGTCGGTAAAGACCCGGCGCAGGCGATTCCACGCGTCGTAGACGTACCCGTGGCCTTCGGTCTCGGCCCCCGGCTTGGGGCCCGAGATCATGCTGCCGGCCTTGTCGTAGGCCGGGTCGATCCAGACGGGGTCATTCGCGGTCTCGGTGATGCCGGTGATCTCGTTGGCGGCGTTGTTCGTGCGGCTCTGCTCG
>CAZOVB010000013.1:81763-94248 GCA_964583095.1 uncultured Planctomycetaceae bacterium | reverse complement strand
TCCGCATAAATCGCAAGTCCACATAAGCCGGTTAATGCGGAATTCCGCATTAGCCCACAAAGGCCCAGAAGATGACCTTCGAGCCGGGCAAAGTCCCCGGAGCGTTTCGCGAAGACCGCATCGCATGACGCCCGAGCAACCAGAGTGTCCACATGTGTCCCGTCAGCCACAAGGCTACATATCCCAAGGCCATCGGGCCCGCATCGGGCATCCAGGGAACACGGCAATTCCATCCGCCCCTTGGAGCCATCGGTTCCAGGCGAGGCTCGAAGAAGCCTCCCAGCGTCATGACAGCCAGCACCAGGGCCGTCACCGGATACAGCATCCATACATGCCGACGGAGCCAGTTCCTGCTGCCGGTATATATCAGCGCAAAATGCAGACGAACAACGGTTACCACCAGCCCGATCTGCCAGATCGCCAACGCCAGCCAGGCCGAACGGTCGGCCAGCGTCTCTGCATCGGGACCTCCCTCCCAGCCGGTGCTGGAAAGCCCCTGGGGCACCAGGTTGTCCTGGAGGAAAAAGAGGATCATCCCCACGGCCGTGAGAAACTGATACAGGGCGAACACCGGGCGGGAGGTCCCCTGCCGGTGGGAAATCAGCCAGGCTGTCCCTACCGCCAGGCCCACCGAAGCCGAGACCATAAAGGCCACAAGCTCATGGATCGTGTATGGGTTGAAGGGAAGCAGCATGGAATCTTCCTAACCGGTCTGTGCGGTACCTGTACCTGCGGTATCGATATCCTGCATTCGAACGATGACTCGCAGGACCGTGCCTTCTTGGGACTTTATCTCCATCACGCCGTTGAGGGACTCGGCCCGCCGGGCCATGCTGCGAAGCCCCAAACCGCCGGCCTGAGCTTGGGCGTCAAAGCCGATACCATTGTCGCGGACCTCCACGACGAGGTGTTCTCCACTGATGCGCAGGACGACTTCGATGCGGTCGGCCTGGCCATGACGGGAGGCATTGCTCACCGCTTCCTGGATGATCCGGAGAAGGGCTTCCTCAGCCTGACTTGCCAGTCGCCTGCCTCGCATGCGTTCGTCGGCCAGCAACTGGGCCTCTATTCCGGTCAGCCGGCAATAATCGAGCAGTTCTTCGACTGCCCCTGTAAGCCCCTTGGCTTCCAGGGAGGGCGGAAAGAGCCCGTAGCATACGTGCCGCAGATCGCGGGTCATCTCCCGCGCCCTCTGGACGGCTGTTCCGATCTGCCCCTTGTCGCGACCGGTGGTCATCAGCTCGGTCGAGAGAACCAGGTCCAGAACCGCAAGCTCCTGGGCAAGCGAATCGTGCAGATCCCGCGCTAGGTTTCTGCGTTCCTCCTCCCGCTGGGACCAGGCCCGCATCTGAAGGGCCGCCAGATCCTCCCGCAGGCTTTGGACCTCCCGAAGATCCAGAACAAGTCCTACGCTCAGGCAGCCGGCACAGGCCGTCAGCGCCATCGGCATGACCGTCGTTCCGGTCCAGCCGGAGATTCCCAGCAGGAAATCCGACGTCCCCAATACGGCATTGAAGGAAAAGCCGGCCAGGATCCACCCGATGTGCCCGGCGGAGACATCCGCCTTCCTGGAAAGCCGCCTGCCCCGGCGGATCAGAAGGGTGAGGCAATAGGCCTGGGCGCCCGCCCAGGCGAGTACATAAATATGGCTGGCCGGACCCATCTGCGGGAACCACGGCACGGCATTAAGCCAGCTTCCGACCGCCCCGATCGGCTCAGACGCCGGCCTGGCAAAGGCCGGCGTGAGGGTCAGCAGCGAGAGCAGCCCCACCGACACATACAGCAGCCAGATCCTGCGAGCCAGAAAATTTTGATAGCGACAATACCGCAGCACGAAGTGAATCTGAAACGCGATAAACCACAAGCCCAGTATCCAGTTGGCTCGATTCAGGCGATAGGTCCAGGTCCGCATACGCTCCGGTGACATCTGGCCGGGGGATCCACCGTAGACGTCGGCCCCGGCAGGGACGATATTGTCCATCACGAAGAACACCAGACACGAGAGCCCCGAAACGAGCATATACAAGGCGAAGAGCAGATCCAGCTTCCGACGACGGGACGAGAAGATCCCCAGCCCGGCGAAAACGCCTGCCAGGGACAGGCAGACCATCACACCTGCCAGACTGTGAACGGTGTACCAGTTAAAGGGTAGCAACAGGCTGTTTCGCCGCCTTCCGACTTGGACGCTACGGATGGATCCTACGGCTTAAGAATTGCGTCGGCCGCAGCCGCCCTTTGATTGTGGAAAATCCCAGGTTCAGCCCGAGAGATTATCCTCGGAACGTGAGATTGTGTCCAGCCCCATTTTCGCCCTCAGGCGTCGAGGCATTTCATCACTTCCGTCAAGCCGGCTATCGGCCCGTGCGGCAATACCCCAACGTCTCGATGACGATCCAGTTGCAGCGCTCGCATGCCCACCGCCCGGGGGCCCTGAACGTCCCAGCGAGGCTCATCGCCGACAAACAAACACTTCTCAGCCGGCAGGGAGAGCTTGTCCAGTACGTGGTGGAAGGCACGTGGATCCGGTTTCCGCCACCCGACGTCGTCACAGAAGGTTACGGCATCGACTGCTCCCAGCAGGCCCAGTTCCTCCAGATGAGCCCGCCAGAGCCTGCCCGGCGTGCCCCAGGGGGTATTGGAGAGAATCGCCGTCTTGAGCTTGCGTGCCTTGAGGGCCTCGATGACGGGCATGGCATCTTCACATACCCGTGCCCGGGCAAAGACCGGCCCGCAGAAGCACTGCTCCACCTGCGACCAGAGGCCCTCGGGGGTCGTTTCGGGCAGGGAGAAGATCACTCCCAGGCGCCTGCGCAGCGGAACGACCTGGTCGCTCCTGGCCCCCCGCTGAGCGGCGACCCGGCGAGCCAGTTCGTCCTTTTCCAGGCGCGGGTGGCCCTGATCCAGCAGAAAGCGGGCCACGCAGTCGATCCCCTCGTCCAAAACGCCGGGCCACTGCTCGTGATCAAAGTACATCACCAGCGTGTTGCCCAAATCAAAAATAACCGCCTCTATTGAAGCCAAATCCAATATCTCCTGTGTCGCACGCCCTTGCGAATAATCGCCCGGTCCTGCCGCGCACCGCACTTGGCCAGGATTCTGCGCGAGGCGGTGTTGGTCTCCTCCACCGTCACCAGGGCCCTGGTCATGCCCCTCCTGAGCGCCTGGTTCAGAACCAGCCGCAGCTGGAGGGTTCCCAGCCCCCTGCCTCGAAGATCCGGACGGATGTCATAGCCGATATGACCGCCAATTCGGTAGGTTCTTTCGGTCAGCCAGTGTCGAAGCCTGGCGCTTCCCAGCACCTGCCCGCCGGCATCGACGAGCCAGTAGACACTCATCATGGGTCTATCGTCTCGGGCCCGACGGCTCTTGCCGCCCCGGGCCAGAAAAGCCAGATACCGGCCGAAATCCTTCCGGGCCAGTTTGACTCCCCTGCCCCGCGGAGCTTCTCCGGCCTGATCGTACTGCCCCAGCATCCAGCGGTACGCCGCGAAGTAGTCCCAGCCTGGAGACACCAGTCCTATCGGCGTCTCAAGCGGGAGACGTACCTCCCGGGCTTCATCCAGAAATGCCGCTTGTGTCGCAGCCGAAGCGATTTTCAGCTCTCCGTGCTCTCGATCTCCGAAAGCTCTGCTCGAAGGGCCCGGTAGACCTTGCGCATCAGGTCGTAGAAGTTGACCTGGGCAGAGGTGTACTGCTTGAAGGTCTCCGAACCGGCCAGTCTGGTCTCCAGATCCGAAAGCTTCTTCTTGTCTTCCGGTTCAACCGGCTTGTGCTCCTCCTGGAGCTTCTGGACTTTCTGCATCTGCTGCTGAAAATCCTCCAGGGCCTGTTTGATCTCCGAATCTTCCTGGAGCTTCTTCCGTGCGTCCTTCATCGCCTGGGCCTCGGGGGTCTGGGCGATGGTCTTTCCCAGGCGCGAGGCCATTTCCGTTACTGCACTCATCTTTGCTCTCCTGCGAATCGCGTTGTTCGTATTGCTCAGCGTGTTGCGGATTGTACAACAGCCTGCCGCCTTTTTCCTGTCCAGAGTTCGCTCAGCGGGTACACTATTGCCCCGAGAAACGGACCTTCAATCTCCGGAGCGCGACATGGACAGGAATCAGAAAATCCCCGATTGGGAAAACCCCTCACGGCTGCATCGAAACCGCCTCGACCCCAGGGCGTACTTCATTCCCCACGGCCACGGCGACATCGCCCTTTCCCCGGGGCGAAGGTCTTCCCGCGTCCTGAGCCTGGATGGCACGTGGAACTTCCACCTGGCCCCGAGCCCCCGGCAGACGCCCGAGAATTTCGAGGACGAGCGCTTCGATGACAGCCAGTGGGAGCAGATTCCCGTTCCCTCCAACTGGCAGATGGAGGGGTGGTCCGCCCCCGCTTATACCAATGTGAATTACCCCTTCCCTGTCGATCCGCCCCGGGTTCCGACCGAGAATCCCACGGGCTGTTACCGTCGAAGCTTCGACCTGCCGGCCGACTGGATCGGGCGCAACATTCGCATCCGTTTCGATGGCGTGGATGGAACTTTTCGGCTCTGGGTCAACGGCAAGCAGATCGGCATGTCCAAGGGCTCACGCGTACCTGCGGAATTCGATATCAGTACCGCCCTTCGCTCGGGTCGGAACCTCCTGGCCGTCGAGGTCCTGCAGTGGTCCGATGCCGGTTACCTGGAAGATCAGGACATGTGGTGGCTTTCGGGCATCTTCCGGTCGGTGCGTCTGATCACCGCCGGCGATCCGGTCGGCATCGAGGATATCACCCTGGTAACGGACCTGGCCGAGGACCATGCCTCGGCCCAGGTGCAAGCGCAGGTGAAGCTGATCAACCACAGCCAGAGCCGGGCCCGCGGGACCTTGCAGGCTAAGTTGATGGATCCAGCCGGACGGGACATGGGGGATGCGGGGGTGGATTTCGACATGGAATCCCACGAGAACCGGAACCTGGAATTGGACCTGCCCGTGGATCAGCCGCGACTCTGGACGGCCGAGACCCCGGAGCTCTACACGGTTCTCCTGGTGGTCCAGGATGCTTCGGGACAATGTCTCGAAGCCGTCTGTCAACGAATCGGCGTCAGAAGCGTCGGTTATGAAGACGGGGTGCTCAAGCTAAACGGCCGGCCGATCAAGCTCAAGGGCGTCAACCGGCACGAGTTCCATCCCGATCTTGGCCGGGCCCTTCCCCTGGAAACCATGCGGGAGGACGTACTGCTGGCCAAGCGCCACAACATCAACACGATTCGCACCTCCCACTACCCGCCCGATCCGCGTTTCCTCGAGCTTTGCGACGAATACGGACTCTACGTTGTGGACGAGGCCGATCTGGAGACGCACGGATTCGGCCCGTCCCACGGGGACATGGGCACGCTGAGCAAAGACCCCCGATGGAAAGATGCGTTCTGTGATCGCATGGAGCGAATGGTCCACCGGGACAAGAACCGCACCAGTGTACTGCTCTGGTCGCTGGGCAACGAGTCGGGCTTCGGCGACAACCATCGAGAGATGGCCAGGCTCACCCGTCGGATTGATCCGACCCGGCTGATCCACTACGAAGGTGATCGGGAGTCGGAAGTCGCCGACGTGGTCAGCCAGATGTATACCGGCCATCAGGCACTGGAAGAGATCGGTCGCCGCAAAAAGAGTTCCAAGGACCCCAGCGTTCAGGCCAGCCTGGCAGGGACGGCCATCGACAAGCCCATGTTCCTCTGCGAGTATGCCCATGCGATGGGCAACGGCCCCGGCGGTCTGCAGGACTACTGGGATATCATCTATGCTCACAAGCGCCTTTCCGGCGGATGCGTCTGGGAGTGGATCGATCACGGGATCCGCGTGGAAGACGAAGAAGGCAGCGAGTTCTACGCCTACGGCGGGGATTTCGGGGAAGACGTTCACGACGGGAATTTCATCTGTGACGGACTCCTGCTTCCCGATCGAACGCCCTCCCCGGGCCTGGTGGAGTACAAACAGGTGCTCTGCCCGGTGCATGTCGAAGCCGTCGACGCCAGGCAAGGCAAGATCCGCCTGACCAACCGGTACGACTTTCTTTCGCTGGAGCACCTCCAGCTTTCCTGGACGCTCGAGGCCGACGGAAAGACCGTCCAGGCAGGGGCGATGGCCTGCCCGGCTGTCAAGCCCCACCGGAAGCGGACGCTCCAGCTCCCGCTGGATCTGCCGGTCTCGCCGGCCCCGGAGACGGAGTTCTGGCTGAACCTGCACTTTCGGCTCTCCGAGCCGGCGCCCTGGGCCCCGGCCGGTTTCGAACTGGGAAGCAGCCAGTGCCGCCTCGAAGTCCAGACACCCCAGCTCGATGCGCTGGATCGAACTTTGATGCCCCAGCTCCGCGTCAACGCCCTCAAGACAGGGCTGACGGTGGAGGGACGGGACTTCGCCCTGCAATTTGACACCGTCCGCGGACACATATCAGCCTTTGGAGCCCAGGGCAGGCCGCTCCTGCTTTCGGGCCCGAGGCTGTGCTTCTGGCGCGCCCTGCTGGACAACGACCGCCAATTCGCCCCAAACGATCCCAACGGATGGCGTCAGGCAAGGTTGCACCAGCTTTCCGAGCGCCTCGAGAGCTTCGACTGGAAAATGGTGGACGAACAATGCATCGAGGTAGAGGTCGAGACGCGGGTCGCTCCACCGGTCAAAGCCTTCGGTTTCAACTGCCGCTACAGCTACCGGATCTACGGTACCGGCGACATCGTGTTGAACACCCGGATCACCCCGCAGGGGGAGCTGCCCGAGACCCTGCCCCGGGTCGGGCTGCGAATGCAGATGCCCGACTCGATCTGCCAGGCCCAATGGTTCGGACGGGGGCCCGGCGAAGCCTACATTGACTCCCGCCAGGCCGCCTTGGTCGGGCGCTACGCCGCTTCTCTGGAGGACCTTCACACACCATACGTGTTCCCCCAGGAAAACGGCAACCGCCATGAGGTCCGCTGGGTCTGCCTGACCGACCAGCGGGGCGGAGGCCTGCTGGCCGTGGCAAGGCCCCTCCTGGATTTCAGTGCCCACCGCTACAGCATGGAGGATCTGGACGCCGCTCGACATGGACCGGACCTGCCCCGGCGCAACTTCGTAGAACTTCATCTGGACCACGGTCACCATGGTCTTGGGTCCAACAGTTGCGGCCCCATGCCACTTGACCAGCATAGACTGTTAACGAAGCCTTATTCGTTTTCGGTGCGACTGAGGCCCTTCTACAGCTTGAACGACGAACCCGGCGCCCTGGCCAAGCTGCGCCTGGAAGCCTGAGTGCGAAGAGAGAAATGCGATCCTCCCCCCTGCGATGCCCCTGCCGGCTGGCCTGGGCGGGGACTCTCTGCCTGCTGATCGCCACGGGCTGCTCGCCGCTGGCCAGTCCGGAAGAAAAAGCACGCTCCCTGCGGAACTACTCCTTCTTACCGGTCGAGGGCAGGTCCCTGCCTCGCTATGCCGCTCTCCGCTCTGCCCTGCTGATTCGGGGCGCAGAGCCCGTACTGATCCAGGAATCCAGCCAGGGGCGCACCTTTGCCTTCCGCAAGAGTCCCCAGAAGAATGTTGCCATCGGGACGGCTGCCTGCCTGGCCCCGGACGGGTACTTCCTCACAGCCGCTCACAACCTCCAGGAATCAGAACCGTTCTACCTGGCCATTCGACGGGACGAGCAGAGCAGTCTGACCATCTTTCCCGGCATATTGATCTGGCGCGGGGACCAGCGGGACGATCTGGCCCTGGTGTGGATCGACAGCCAGGGACTGGAGCCTTTTGAGTGGGCCCCGCTGGAGGCTATTGAACCGGACAGCGCCGTGCTCACCTGGGGCCTTGAACCCTCGGCCGGGGCGATCCGCAGGCCTCCCCTGCCCATCGAAGACCACCCGGGCCTGACCCGGCACGTCCTGCTGCATACCGCCCCGCTGAGGGAAGGAGACAGCGGCGGACCCCTTGTGGACGATCAGGGGAGACTTCTGGGAGTCAACATCGGCAGAAGCTGGTATTTTCTGACGGGACAGTCCACCGCTTTGAGACCCGACCCGGCGCGGCTGGACCAGTGGATCCAGACGCATCGCAGCCGGCGCCGCCACGCCAGCCGAGACCGGCAGCAACGGCCTCACCGACAATAGCGCAGCGTGCAGCTGGAGTTCATTTCCTCCCGGCCTCGAACGCGTCGGAGGCTTCGGGCAGGTCCACTTCCCTGCGTACCACCAGCAGTCTTACATCCACTGATAGCGACCGGGCTGGTCGTCCCAGGACGGATCGGGCCGGCCCTGTTCCCGCGTCCAGTCCAACTGGACGGCCCCGGGCATCTTGGCCTGGATCCATTTGCGGGAGGCCTCGGAATCGCTCGGGCTTCGGCCCAAACGCCACGAAGGTTCGCACGTCTTCATGCATACCCCTGCTGGTTTTCTCGCAGCCTTCCTACCGGCTCCAAGCCCAGCGGGCAAGCAGATTTGCGGTTGTGCCGTTCAACTCGTTCGGTCAGGCCGAGGCATGAAGGATCGGCCAGGCTTCAGGATAAATCCCCGCTGTCTTCTCCCTCGACAAAGCTCAGCGCCGCGGTGGGGCAGTTGCGGATGCACTTGTCGCCGGTGCGGGCGATGCCTTCCAGAACGGGCCTGGAAAAACCGCCGCCCACGTGGACATCGAAGCCCCTGCCGACAAACGCCAGCCCGAGTTTTTCGCCTTCCTGCTCGGCGATGTGAATGCACAGGCCGCATTTGATGCACTTGCCCGGTTCGTAGACCATCTGCCCGCTGCGCATCTGGACGAACTGTGGCCGGAAGGCCTCAAAGCGCTTTGCACTGGCCTCGAGGGCATCGGACCATTTTCGCAGCTTGCAGCTTTCGGGCTTGCGGCAGTCGCAGTGCAGGCAGCGGGCGGCCTCGGTCTTGGCCTGGCTGTCGGTGAAGCCGGGGCCCACCTTGGATTCCAGCTCGATGCGGGAGTGGCGATTGGTTTCCTTCTCAAATTCCTCGAATTCGCCCTCCTGGAGGCGTCCGATGTGTACGCTGAACCGGCTGGGCTCTCCGCGGACCTCTTCGCCGCGAAGTTGTTGATCGATCGCAATGGCCGCCGACTTGCCGTCTCCGCAGGCCATCACCGTCAACTGGTTGGGACGCACCGCATCCCCGCCGGTGTAGACGCCCGCCTCGCTGGTGGCCATGGTGGATCGGTCGGCCTGGAGACCCTTCTTGGCGTAGGCAAGGCCCCAGTCCTGGGCCTGGCTCTCGTCGAGCTTGCCGATTCCCAAAAAGACCGCGTCGTAGTCCTGGCGAAGCTGGGAGAGGGTAACGTCCTGTCCGACCTTCGTCCCGCCCCGGAACTCGAAACCCAGGGCCTCGATGGTCGCGATCTCCTTTTCCAACACGTCCAGGGGGAGCTTTTCCCGTTCGACTTCGTATCGCAGGGCTCCGCCGGGCTTGTCGTGTTCATCGAAAACCGTCACGTTGTGACCCATCCGCCGGAGGTAGTACGTCGCGGCCAGGCCGGCAGGACCTGCCCCGACGACGGCCACCTTCTTGCCCGTATCGGGCTTGCACTCGGGTCTGTAGGGCTGAGAGGATTCCAGGTCCTTATCGGCCACGTAGCGCTTGAGCAGGCAGATCGAAACGGCGGAGCCTCCCTGCTTGCGCCGGCAACCCCGCTCGCAGATCTCCGGGCAGATGCGTCCCAGAACGGCCGGGAGGGCAATGTCGGCCTTGACGGTGACGATGGCCTCTTCCAGCTTTCCAGCCACAATCTGGCGGATCATCCGGGGAATGTTCATATGGGCCGGGCAGATCCCGTGACAGGGCGCTTCGCAGTCGCCCAGGTGGTTGCTCAGCAGCAGATCCAGCGCGGTGCGTCGGGCCAGGAGGACTTCCTCGGTCTGGCTCTCCACGACCATACCGTCCTGCACCGGGTACGCGCAGGAAGGAACGAGCTTGCCCCGCCCCTCGGTCACCTTGACCACGCAGACCATGCAGGTGGAGTTGGGGGGAAAACCCTCCTTGAAACAGAGGGTGGGGATTTCGATGCCGGCCTGGTTGGCCGCGTCGAGAATCGTCGAGCCATCCGGCACGTCGACCGGAATGTTGTCAATTGTCACTTTCGCCATGGGCAGGTCACTCTACGTCTACGGCGTCGACCGGGCAGATCTCTCGACACCCGTTGCATTTAATGCATTCGTCCTGGTCGATCTCGTGTTTTTCGTACGGTTTGAATGCGATCGCATCGGTCGGACAGACCTGTGCACATTTCGTGCACCCGATGCAGTTGTCGTTAATGGTGTAAGTGAGCATGGGCGAGCACTTGCCGGCCGGGCATCGACCTTCGATATGTGCTTCGTACTCGTCGCGGAAATGTTGAATCGTCGAGAGGACCGGATTAGGAGCCGTCCCCCCAAGGGCACAGAGGCTCCCGCCAATGATCTGGTGAGCGAGCATCTCGAGCTTCTCGATATCGCCCTTCTTGCCCTCGCCGTTGCAGAGCCTTTCCAGGATGCTGAGCATGTGCTTGGTGCCGACCCGACAGAACGTGCACTTGCCGCAGGATTCGTCCTGGGTGAATTCCAGGAAATAGCGGGCGATCTCGACCATGCAGTCGGTCTCGTCCAGTACGACCAAACCGCCCGAGCCCATGATGGCCCCGTGACTGACAAGCGCTTCGTAGTCCACCGGTGTATCGGCCAGCCAGTGGGGCACACAGCCGCCGCTGGGGCCGCCGACTTGGACGGCCTTGAGCTTCCGCCCCTCCTGCACGCCTCCGCCGATGTCCTCGACGATCTGGCGGATGGTCACTCCCATGGGGACCTCGATCAGGCCTCCGCGTTCGATTTTGCCGGCCAGAGCAAAAACCTTCGTGCCCTTGCTGCCCTCGGTGCCCATCGAGGCAAACTCCTCGGGGCCATGGCGAATGATCCAGGGAACCAGCGCCAGTGTTTCGGTGTTGTTGACCAATGTCGGCTTCCCGAACAGGCCATGGGTGGCAGGGTAAGGAGGACGAAGCCGTGGCATGCCGCGTCTGCCCTCGATGCTGGCCAGCAGGGCCGTCTCCTCCCCGCAGACAAATGCCCCGGCTCCTTCCTGGATCCGTACCGTAAGGTCACCCAGCAAGCCCTTGGTGGCGGCCACCTCGATGGCCTCGGTCATTCGCTTTACGGCCAGGGGATACTCTGCACGGATATAGAAGACGCCTTCATCAGCTCCCACCGCGCGGGCGGCGATGGCCATCCCCTCCAGAACACGATACGGGTAAGACTCGAGCAACATCCGGTCCATGAACGCGCCGGGGTCTCCCTCATCGCAGTTGCACACGACGTACTTCTTGTCGCTTTGGGCATCGAAGACGTGCTGCCATTTGACACCCGTGGGAAAGCCGGCTCCCCCCCGGCCACGCAGTCCGCTCGTCTTGATCTGCTCGATGATCTGCTCTCGCGACAGATCATTCGTCGCCTTGTTCATCGCAACGAATCCGTCCGAAGCCAGGTACTCATCCAGGTCTACCGGGTCGATCTGCCCGTAGTTCTCGGTGGCAATATGCTTCTGGGGCCCCAGGAACGCCTGAGACTCCCGCGGATGCAGCAACCATCGATCCACAGGACTCCATGTTTCATCGGTCAGCAGGTGGTCCACCCAGGCCGAGGCCCTGGACCGGAGACGGCGAAACAGTCCCTGAGGTTTGAAGTGCTTGCGAATAATCCGCCGCGCTTCGTTGGGAGTCACGCCCGAGTAAAGCTGCCGGTCGCCTTTGCGGGGAACCACTTCCACCAGCGGCTCACGGTAGCACATTCCCATGCAGCCAACGGGCTTGATCTCCACGTTCGCCCCCAGATCGGCAACGGTGTCCTGGACCGTCTGGTTGACGTCTCCGGCCCCCTGGGCGATGGCACAGGTGGCCAGGCCGACGAGCACCTTGCCCTGGTCCTCCCCGATCAGGCGAATCTCTTTGTTCTTCTTGCCCTTCTTGCTCTGGGTCTCCAGGAAATCCGAGAGCATCGCGCCGACCTTCTCGGCGTTGATATATCCGTAGGTGATGTCCCCGATCTGCACCGCCGGAGCCAGCGTGCAACAGCCCAGACAAGCCACCTTCTCGACCGTGAAAAGCCCGTCCGCGTCGGTATCCTCTCCTTCACTGATGTTCAGGTGCGCACGGACCGCATCGGTTACCGCCTGGGCGCCTTTGACATGGCAGGCCGTGCCGTGACAGACCATGACCCGGTACTGCCCGATCGGCTGGAAACGGAACTGAGAATAAAACGTAGCCACTCCCGTAAGCTGCCCCGGAGTGATCTGGGTCTTCTGACAGATCCGCTCCAGGGCCGGCTCGGGTAACCAGCCGTACTCGCCCTGGACAGCCTGCAACAAGGCAATGAGCTCATGCCGCTGGGTGCCCAGGCGTTCGATGATCCGGTCGACCTTGCTCAGATCTATTTCAACATTCTTGTGGCTGATCATTTGTCTTTCTCACCAATACAGAAGACGTGCTTCGAGCCGCGGATGAAGATCTTCCCGCCGGTATAGGCCGGACTGCACC
>CAZOVB010000013.1:0-81663 GCA_964583095.1 uncultured Planctomycetaceae bacterium | reverse complement strand
CAGGTCATCTCCGGTTTGGCCTCGGGCTCCTTGGACGGCTGATCCGCCTGCTCCGCCTGCTTTTTGCGATCGGGATCCTCGATGCAGAACACGTGCTTCGAGCCGCGGATGAAGATCTTCCCGCCGGTATAGGCCGGACTGCACCAGGCCTGCTCGCCCAGCGGGCTGGAATCCAGCACCTTCGGCTCCTGGCCCAACTGGACAATGTGCATCACGCCGTCGTCGCCCATCTGGTAGACCTTGTCGCCCACGATCGTCGGCGAAGAAGATGTCCCGCCGCCGATCTCGATCGGTTCGTAGAGCTTCTTGCCTTCCTTGCTGGAAGCATCCCGGACGTACAACTCACCAAAAGTCACCTGCGCGATGATCTTGCCGTCGGTGGCAGGACTCGTCATCTCGCTGGCTCCGTCAAAGTCGTCCCAGACAAGCTTGTCCGTCACGTCGCCCTTGAGCGTCGGATCGATCGCCACCGTACCGGCTCCGTTGCTGTAAGCCGCAATCACGTACTTGCCCGTGAAAATCGGACTGGGAGCAATGTCCCCGCCCATCGCGTCGGCCTGCCAGAGAATCTTGCCCTTCTCGGCCGGATCGTGACCCATCACCCATGGATCCCCGGCCGCCACGATCTGGTCCTTGCCGTCAACCGTGATCACGATCGGGGTGGCCCAGCTTGGCCAGACGTCCGGACGCTTGGCCTCCCAGGCAACCTTGCCCGTCTTGGACTCCAGCGCAATCAGCTTGGCTCCGTCGTCGGTATCCCACTGAACGATCACCAGGTCCTTGTAGAAAATCGGGCTGCTGGCATAGCCGTAAGCCATCGCCGGAAGACCCAGGTGCTTGATCCAGAGCTTGTTGCCATCCAGATCGAACGCGCCGATGTCCCCCGTGGCGAACATCGCTACCACCGTCTTGCCGTCGGTGGTCGGCGTGCAGGCTGCCCAACTGTACTCGCCGAAAGGCTCGACGTTGTCGGCCCCCTTCTCGCCTTCGTCCGTCACCACTTCCTTTTCCCAGAGAATCTTGCCCGTCTTGGCATCCAGGCAGTACAGCGAGGCCGCTATGTCACCCGTCTTGGCTGCACCGGTGCAGAAGACCTTCTCGCCCCAGACCACAGGAGAAGACGCTCCGGTCAGTGGAAGAGGAGTCTTCCAGGCGATGTTCTTGCCCGATTCAACGTCCCACTTGACAGCATACCCCGCATCGGGAGCATATCCGTTGCCGCCAGGACCCCGGAAGCGAGACCAGGTCATCTCCGGTTTGGCCTCGGGCTCCTTGGACGGCTGATCCGCCTGCTCCGGTTTCTTTGGTTGCTCCGGTTTGGCCTCGGGCTCCTTGGACGGCTGATCCGCCTGCTCCGCCTGCTCCGGTTTCTTCTCCTCCAGAGCGGCACCGGCGAGCATCATGGCGGCTTCTTCCTGGCGGTTACGTTCCTCCAGGGCGGCCATGCCCAGGCTTTCCTCTGTCAGCCTGCTTGGCAGGAGCACCTGCACGGCGACGGCCCCGGCCAGGATGATCATCGAGATGGCCATGGTGGTATACAGCGCCCAGCGGGGCAGGAGCCCGACCACCTTGTCGGGGCTCTGGCCATGGGGCTGGGGCTTCTTCTGACGATAGTCCAGGGCTACCTTTACAGAGCCGACCAGTCCGACCGCTGCAAAGAGCATCAACCAGATGCCCGATTGCAGGCGGTTCTTGAGCTGGAAGAACTCCTCTCGCAACTCCACATCCAATTCGTAAATCTGCTGCCTGAGTTGTTCGTTGCCGGGATCTTTGTAGTACTCGGCCTTGAGCTTTTCCAATCGGGCCGAAACCATCTCATTGTCGTCGTCCGGCCCCGGGTTGTCAGCACTGCTCTGGTAGTAGTCGTGGGACTTGTACTGGCTGTAGGTCTGATACATCACGCCCAGTATGGCCAGGAAGAACAGGCCGAATACGACGGCTGCCACCGTGGCCGAGGTCCGGATCACCGGGCCTCGATCTGCTTTATTCTGGTTGTCATTCCCCGTCTGTGTCATGGTTTTCTATCTCCTGATCGGGCAGCTCACCCCGCCGGCGCTTTTCAATGGGACAGTAAGAGAAGCACCGAGCGCACGAGTAGCATCTCGCCTGATCGGGTTCCCAGTCCTCTCGGGTTCGGCTTAGGTTGAGGCTGATGAGTTTGAGGCAGATGACCAGGCCCACGAATCCACCGAGGATCATGGCGCCTTTATCGAATTTCTTCTGAAGGGCCAAGGTGCTGCGATAAAGCTCCAGCGGCTTTTCGGCCGTTTTGTAGAACGCGTCGGTCGCGTCGGTCTGAGCTTCCGGCATTCTGGTCAAAGGGTCATAATGGTGCGTCTGTTCGTAAGCGACCTCTCGGGCGAGCTGGATCCTGGGGTGGGTATTGGCCAAGGGGCCGCTGACAAGCCGACCAACGGCCACTCCGGCGGCGATGATCAACGGACTCAGCAACAGCAGCCGTACCAGAACGCGCCGGTTCTGCCGGCGCTGCTTGGCCGAGAGCTTCTCCGTCGGCGGCCTGATGGCGTTGTAGGGGCAGGCATCCTGGCAAAGCCGACACTTGATGCACTCATCGGGAGTGATCTTGGCGTGTTTCCATGCGAAGGGCGAGACGATCCGGAAGATCGCCCCCAACGGGCAGAGGAAGCGGCAATACGGGCGGGCGACGAATACGCCTATGACCAGAATGGAACCCAGGACGATCAACATTTGCTTGGTCATGCCCAGGCGGAAGATACCCACGAACGGGTCGTATCGACAGATGATGTAGCCGGCGCCCAGCGCCGCCAGCAACACAGCCGTGCCCAGGTACACCCAAGCGAAGAGCCCCAGGCTGTGCTCGAGCCACATCGGGATGCGCTGAGGCTTGAGGCCGGTAACGTCCTGGACGGCCCCGAGGGGGCAGATCGCTGCACAGAAGGTTCGTCCGAAGATCAGGGTGAATACGATGGGGATCAGGAAGAAGAGCCCCACAAAAATCGGCAACGTGTAGCTGCTGTTGAAGATCGTCTCGGTGCAGTTCTGTATCGCCCCGATCGGACAGACGCAGCCCTGACGGAAGAAACCGAAGTATCCGATCGTGAAGAGCACCAGCACCAGGAGCAGCCAACGCTTGCGGAACTTCAGTGTCGCCCAGCTTGCCAGGCCGATGCCGACAACCAGCACCGCCACGTCCATATACTCCAGCCAGTCGGCGCGCGGGTTGGTCTGTGGATCCTGTGGATGAACATAATCATCCGGGAAATCCGGCAGGGACTGTGCGTAACAGGTCGAGGACAGCCAAAGCAGCGTCAACACCCCGAGCCACACAACAACGGGTCGCTTCAGCCCCAATGTCCGTCCTCCTTCTCGATCTTCAGGAAATGCGGTGTGCGGGCCGGAACGCGCTTGAACGCGTCGGCCGGACAGGCCGCAGCAATGGAGCACTCGTTGCAGTTGAGGCAGCGATCATGCATCACCTGCAGATACAGCGAGCCGTTCTGCGTCCGACAGCCAGTAACGCACTTGCCGCATCCGATGCAGAGTTCTTCCTTGATGTGGTAGTCGAAATACTGGTAGTTGAGGCCATCAATCGGGACACGCTCGATGGCATCCGAGGGGCAAAGCTGATACTCGGCCCCGGTGTTGCTGTCCATGCCCTTGCCGGCGTAATAGCCGTTGCACAGGTTGCATCGTCCGCAGATGTCGTATTTGTGGAAGCACTTGACGGCGGATTCTTCCAGGACACAGTAGGTCGCGCAGTTTCCGCACTCGTTGCAGAGGGTCGGATCGATCTGCCAGACCTTGTCGTCGCCGTGAGCAGAAGCAATAACGCCTCCGGCTGCTCCGCCCAGGACCAGCAGGCCCGCACCGCGGATGGCGTTGCCCAGCACGTCGCGCCGTGTCACCTTGGTATTTTCGTTGGATTCACTCATCAGGCCTGGTCCTTTCGCCGTCGCGCTGCGATGGCACGGGGCAGATAGCACTGCTTCTCGTCGCGGCACTGTTTGCAGGAGATCTTTCTGCCGCAGGCGGTGCCGGCGCTTTCGGTGCTGCTGCGCGAAAGCAGCAGCGTGCCCAGGGCGCCGATGCCGGAGGCCAGCGTTCCTCGCCCGGCCCACTGCATCCAGTCCCTGCGCGTGATTTTCTCATTCTCTGTGGACTTCATCGTGCACCTCTTACGAAGCCGACTCCTGGTCGGCAGGGGAAAAGATTCGAAGCATGCTGATGTCGGTAAACAAAACGATCAGATTCCCGTCCTCATCGATCGCCACGTCCCAGGGCGTATGCTCATTGAGTTGCTCAGGGCCGGCCACAACGCTGGACAGCGAGCCATCCCTGCGGGAGGTGAAGACCTTGATCGTCACCAGTGTCTTTTCGGTTGTGACGACACGCCCGTCGGGCAGCACGGCGATTCCCGTGGGATTGCAGCAACCGTTGAAACGGACGATGTCCTCGCCCTTCTCGCCCCAGCCATAGATGCGATTGCGAGTGCGAGGGTCGTAGGCCTCGATGCGGGGCAGGCCTTTTTTGCTTCCGCTGTCGGCCACCAGGAGAAGCCCGTCGGGGGTATCGGCCAGCTCGAAGTTGTCGCTGGGCAATTCGAAGCCCTTTTCCGGCTTGGTGATCTCGCCCTGGAGGGTGCCCTCCCGGTCGTATACATGAACCGCCCGGAGGCCAAGGTCACTGACGGCCACGAGGTCATCCACGACCGCTACCGAAAGCAGGCTGCTCTTGGGTGAGGGAGCCGACCATGTGCCCAGGATGTCCCCCTCCTGGCTGAGCAGAGTAACCTTCTGTGGATGAGTGACGTAGATGGTTCCGGCCGAATCGACGTCAATCCGTCGGCCCGGCTCATTGAGTTGGAACTGCTTCAACTGGGTCCCGGAGCGGCTCAGGATCGATACCGCTTCCTTGTTGACGAGATAGATTCGGCCGTCGCGATAGGCAACGCCGCTTGGCCGATGCAGCGGGCTGCGCATGCCCGACGTTGCTTCCCACTGGAGCAGGGCCTCGTCGAACGGACGTACCCGCCCGTAGTCAAACTTGTCTGCGAGCCCGCTGCCCCCTTCGCCTCGGAAATCGATGCTCCAGACAGCTACGATGCCGACGACAACGGCCACACCCACCACGATCAGGATCAACAAGCCCCTCGGCGTCAGACCGGACCGGCTGGGATACTTGGAGCACTTGCAGTTGCTGTTGTTGTCTTTGGGCGGTTGGGTCATAAGAGGACCTCGTTATTTGGCCCGGATGTCCAGGCAGAAAAGGCGGTACATGTCGCGGCAGAGCAGATAGCCATCTACGATTGTCAACGGACCCCAGGTCTCGGGCGGCGCTTTGAACGGCTGATCCCTGTGGTTCAGGATGGGCTTGCCGCTGGAGGTCTCGACGGGCATCATGAACTCGGCTCGCCCGAGTTCCTCATAGCCCGTCGTCGAAGCACGGGCCATGCGAAGCTCGCCATGGTCATTCATGAGATAGATCTTCCCATCGGCGATCGTATACGGGCCCCACCCGAAACGGGCTTCGGAGCCGCTGGCCCAGAGGATCGAGCCCTCGCCGGCCGGGTCGAAACAAAGAAGTTGCCCATTTCTCGGCCCGACGTCGGTAATGCCCAGGATCTTGCCCTTGTAGAGAATCGGGGTCATCTGGTAACTGCCAAACACTCTGAAGGGCACGTCGTAGAGCTTTCGGACGTTGAAGGTCCCGTCGTCGGCCGGTTCCAGTTGGATCATTCGCGAACCGGCCCGGTACCCCCCCGTCAGGAAGATCTTTCCCTCGCCCATGTAGATCGGACTTGGGGCATTGGCGGTATCCACCACCCACCCCTCGTGTTTCCAGAGGACGTCTCCGTTTTCCGCGTCGATGCCGGCCACGCCGTGCGAGGCCTCGTAGACGTACATCTTCTTGCCGGCGAACTCAATGGGGGTGATCGAGGTGTAGGTCATCTCCCAGAGCTCGGGCTTTTCAAACTCCGGTGTCTCCCAGAGGATCTCGCCGTCGGCACAGTTGATAGCCATCATGAAGGTAGTCCCGGCCGGGGCGATGATCGTAGTTTCCCCGTCAAGAATCGGGCTCTGCGAGGTGTACCACTTAGGGTTCACCGAGCCGTACTTCCCGAACAGGTCTATACGCCAAAGCCTTTCGCCGGTCTCTGCGTCGAAACAGGAAACGAAAAGGTTGGCCGTCAGGGCCACCACGTATTTGTCGCTGACGGCAGGGGTTGGGCGCGACACGCCGTGGTTGGGGCGAATCTTGATCGGATAGTAATGGCGCCAGATGTCCTCGCCGCTTTCCAGGCTGAAGCAACGGATCCAGTCGCCCTCCCGCTCTTTGTCGTAGTCGACGATGTAACACTTGCCCTTGTAGACGGCGGGCATGGCATAGCCTTCGCCAAGATCCTTTTTCCACAGGATTTCCGGTCCGGCGGAATCCCAGGAGTCGGCCAGGGGGACCTCTTCCTTGCTGATCTTGTCCAGATCAGGCCCGCGGTACATGTTCCAGATGCCGTTGTAGCCCTCGGGGGCGGTTCCGGGCCCCTTGGTGGTGCCGGTTTCGGTGGCTGTGGCGGATCGATCCTCCCTGGTGATTTCAAACTTGGGAGCCAGTCTCTGGCTGAATTCGAACGGGGGCTCCTGCGCCAGCCAGACGGCAAAACTCGCACCGGCGGCGATCAGCACGACAGCTCCGATGATCAGCGGTATACGTTGGCGATTCATGTATCTGACTCCGGAAAACTCAAATCTGATGCTTTTGTAACGTTTTACCTGCCAGCAGAAGAAGCCGATGAGGCTTGCTTCGGCCGGTCGGAAATCCACAGCAGCGGGCTCGGTTCACCCGCTCCGGACTTCAAGGGTATATACTTTAAACCTGCAAGAACCCCAAGAGGTTCGCGGGAAATTACGGCAGGCGGGACTGCAACGTTTCAGGACGCCCAGAACCTCTTGGCGACCCGCAGGCTATAGTTTACCACATCCGGGAGGGAAATACGAGAACCGCGAAAGGTTTGACCTATGCAAAAGCTAAAAACATCGCCGCTATAACCTCACTCGTTACGGATGGCCGCCATCAGGCTTCCCCGCAGAGAAGCCCAGGCCGCTGCGACGATCCAGGCCGCTCCGACCAGGACAACTGCTACCATCGCCCAGACCAGTGTGGACCAGGGCACCTCGACCCGCGTGGCGCGCAGCGCGGGCAACACTCCCACCCCCGCAGCCACAACCCCGCAACCCAGGCCCAGCAGCAGCAGGCCCCAGTGTTCGGCGATGATCATCCACCGCAGGCGCCCGCGGGAGAACCCGACCGCACGCATCAGGCCCAGTTCGCCGCGGCGCTCCAGGACATTGCGGAGCACGACCACGCCCATTGCGCAGCTGCCCAGCAGCAAGCCCAGCGCACCGACCACCCCGAAGATCGACAGGTAAGCCTGTTCCACCTGGACAAACGAGGCGTACCGACGCGGGGCCGGGGTGAGGACCAGTCCGTAATCTTCCAGGGAGAAGCGCAGCTGGTCGGCGACGCTGTCCATCTGATCCCGGCTGACACCATCGATCAACAGCAGCTCGTAGCCGCTCTGAGAAGGGAAACGCCGCAGGAAGTCGCGCTCGGAGACGATCAACGAGCCCTGGAAGAGCGAACTGGCGATGGTCGCGACGATCTGCACCTTGACGGTCCGGCCGTATTCGTCCTTGTATTCCACCACGTCGCCAATGGACTTGGCCAGGCCCCATTGAAGGGTGGGGTCGTCGGTGACGGCTGGGATGAGCCCCTCCTGGGTTTCGGCATGCAATGCATCCTGCCAGGGTGTCTGGCTACCTTCTTGGATCGGGCGTGTGAATCGAAAGGCCCCGCGCTGGTCGAGGGCCTCGGGATCCACCCCCAGGAGCCTGGGATTCTGGGCGCGGTTTAGGTTCATGCACGATGCATCGTCCCCGCGTCGGAGGCGCATCTGGACAAACCGGACGTCGGAGAGCTCTTCCACGTCCATCTTCAGGTTCTCTCGGCCCTTCGGGGAGTTCAGATTTTCGACGACGGGCACGGCCAATTCGCCATAGAAGGCGAACCCACCGGCCCCGCTGTCGCGCTGCCAGGCATTGGCCAGCGGATCCTTCCGGAAGGCGGCGACGGTGATGACCAGGAAGCTGCCCGCCGCCAGCAGGGCGATGGTGGCCAGGGAACGTCCTCGTCGTCTCGCGGCATTGCGGATCCCCAGGGCTGTGACCGAGCCTACGACCGAGTCGGATCGGCCCACGAACCATCCCAGCACGCCGTAGCTCAGCAGGAGCAGACCCACCAGCAGGGCGGATCCGAGGGAGAAGAAGATCGCAACGGCATTGGGGTCCTGGCCGGCCCCGAATGCGAAGACCGCGACGATGGCTCCGATGGCCAGCATGGCCCCGATCAGAGGGATGGCGATACGAAGCTTTCGGCCGGCGGAATTATCGGAAACGGCCCCGGAAGCCCCGGCCAGCAGTTCGCGAGGCTGACGGCGAGAGAGTCGAAGCAGTGTCAGCCACATGGCGATGACTGAGACGATCACCGCGCTGATCGCGCCGATGAGCACCGTCTGGAATGTGGCATGGAACTGGATTCGGACGGAAGCGACCGCCTGCGTCCAGGCGGTGGAAAGCCCGTAGAGCATGGCAGCGGTGTAGCCCAGTCCGGCCGGTGCACCGATCAGGGCCCCCACCAGGGCCAGCAACACCCCTTCGCCCACCAGCAGACGGCGGACCTTGCCGGGGGTGTATCCCATAGCCAGCAGCGTGCCGACCTCGCCCCCCCGCTGCTGGATGCCGAAGACAAACAGCAGGGCGGCCAGCAGAATGGCTGCGGCGATCAGGAAGAAGGAGAACCCGACAAAGAGCGTTCCGAAGTCCAGGGCTTCGTTGGTGGCATTCAGAGCGCTCTGCCGGACCGGCAGGAAGAACAGCCCTACGTCGCCGGGGGTGATTTCCTTTCGGATATCCGCCCGGAACGCTTCTGCATCAATGCCCTGGCCATACCGAACGGCTGTGGTCCGGCCGTACCGGTTGCCCCACATTTCGCGGCCTGCTTCGAGTGTCACGAAGGCCTTGGGCGCGCCTCTGTACTTTTCCCAGTACGCCTCCAGGTCGTCGTCGAACCGCGTCTTATCTATGGGAAGCCCATCGTCCCATTGGTCGGTTGTTTCGGCTTTGATGATCCCCGGGAACTCGGGCATGAGCTCCGGGTCCATGGCCTGGTCGGTCATGGGCAGGATCTTGACCAGTTCGAAATCCCGCGAGGCCTCTTCCAGACGGCTGGCCTGGCCCAATGTCCAATATTTGAGGGTGATTGTGTCGCCGGGATCGGCGTCGATGCGAGAGGCCGTCCATTGGTTGAGAACGATCTGATTGTCCGAGAGATCCGTGGGAAGCAGCGCACGGGTGGTATTGTCGTTGCCGGCCTGGGCAGGAGGCTTCATCCCGGCGGCAAAGGAATAGGGCCTGGCCTTGCCCTCGTGCTCGATGGAATTGACCATGTAGGCCAGCACAGGGAAGGAATCCTCGCGCGCCCGCAGGGCCGCTTCGGCCAGGGGGTCATCCATGAAGATCCGGGGAGAAAGCAACTCCATGCGCCCGTCTTTGAGCTGTCGGAGCTTGAGCCCGACGTCCTCCAGCGTCCAGAGCTCTTCCAGGGCCTGGTTGGCTTTCTGGTCGGCCTGGGAGAGATCGTCGAAAGGCCCGCCCACCAGCAGAAGGTTGCACCGCGATTCCTGCCCGGCTGCCTCCTGAAGAGTTTTCCGGGAGACGAACGCGTTGAGCGGGAGAGTTTGATTGGCCCGCAGGCCGAAGTTGCCGAATCTCTCGGCCGAGACGATCGCCTTGACTTCCAAGGTCAGGACCGCGTTGGCATCTCCCGAGGCCAGGGGCGCATCGAGAGGAATGGCCGAGGGTTTTGCGAAGCGCAGGATCACCGTGTCGCCCTGCTTCAGGTCAAGCTGATCGGCAAGGGAGGTGCTCAGGACCACGCCGTCCTGCCAGTCGGCCGCGGGAGTCTGCCCTGATGGCGAGAATTCCCAGAAAGACTCGGTCACGCCGTAGACGCTGATCTGGTTGGCCCGCAGCTTCGAGCCTTGCTGGGAGGCGGTTCCCCGCAGGAACAGCCCAGCCGAGGTCGGACGGGAAATCTTCTCGCCCAGTTGGTCGGAAAGGGACTCCCGGAAGAAACGCCCTTCCATCGCCATGGCCGTGTAGGTCTTTCCAAGTCGGTCCAGGGCGATTCTGCGAAGGGTGTAGTCGACCGAGTCGCCCACAGCCAGGGCGCCGACAAGGACAGCCGCAGCAATGGCCGTGCCGATCAGGACGCCGATGTGGGTTCTTCGATAGTGCCATAGGCCTCTGAGAATCAGTCCACCGGTTCTCATGGTTGATGCGTCCTCTCGGTGAGTTTGCCCTCGGACAATTCGTACTGCTTGCCCATCCGCTGGGCGAGACGATCGGAGTGCGTCACGACGACCAGGGTAGTCTGCTCCATCTGGTTCAGCTCTACCAGCAGGTCGGCCATCTCGTCACTGGTCTCGCGGTCCAGCGAGCCGGTGGGTTCGTCGGCCAGAACCAGCGCCGGCTGGTTGATCAAGGCGCGTACCAGGGCGACGCGTTGTCGCTGTCCGCCCGAGAGCTCGCCGGGCCTCTGGTCCATGTGGTCGGCCAGGCCGGTGCGTTCCAGCAGCGACCGGGCCCGTTGCTCCAGTTGCGACCGATCGCCGCCGGAAACCAGCGTGGGGACGATGACATTCTCCAGCGCGGTACACTGGGGCAGGAGATGATGGAGTTGGAAGACAAAGCCGATCCGGCGGTTCCGGACCGAGGCCAGCTTCTTGTCGTCCATCATCGCCAGGTCATCTCCATCCAGCAGAACGCTGCCGGAATTGGGACGATCCAGGGCCCCGGCGATGTTCAGAAGCGTACTCTTGCCCGAGCCGCTGGGGCCGGTGATGACGACGGTCTGACCATCATTTACGCGCAGGTCCACTTTGTCCAGGACGGCCGGGCTTTCGGCGTTTCCGTCGTTGTCGTACCGCTTGGTCACTTCTCGCAGTTCAAGCATGGTCTATCGGGTCTCCATGAGCTTTTGCATCGCTTCGATTTTTCGTCGGGCCTGGAACGCTACATTGTACCGATCCAGCACGGCCTGTCGCCCTGCCTGGCCCATCTGCCGGGCTTTTGCCGGGTCGAGCAGCAGTTGCTCGATCGCCTCGGTCAGGGCGGCTGGGTCCTGTCGGGGCACCAGGAGTCCAGCGCCGGTATCTTCGATCAACTCCCGTCCCACGCCCGTATCGGGCAGCACCACCGGCACGCCCGACGCCCAGGCTTCCAGGGCATAGATCGCTGAGGCCGAGGCGTGACGCACAGGAACACTCAGCACGGAAAGGCCTCGAAGGAACGATCTTTTCGCCTGGAGGTCGAGGTCTTCCAGGATTGTCACCGCATCGGAAAGCCCGGCCTCTTCGATCTGGGCCCGAACCTTCTGCATGTAGGGTTCGTCGGCCTGGGTCATCCCGCCGGCCAGGTGGACCTCCAACTGCTCCAGGCCCGGTTTTTGACGCAGCCGGCCGGCCGCCTCGATCAGCAGATCCAGGCCCTTGTCGAAGGTCATCTGCGACAGGAAGCCGATTCTCGGCCTGGCAGGAGGCTCCTGTGCGGGGCTGTAAGCGTCGGCCTCGATCCCGTCGGGAATGTGCTCAATGTGGTCCGGATCGAGGTTCAGCCTCTGAGCCATCCGGTCGGCGTAGAGACGACTGGAACTGATGAAGCCGTCGACGAACTTCTCGCAGGACTGGCTCACCAGTTCCCAGCACTGCTGCCGGTAGGGCTCGGGCAGCGAGTCCAGGAACGGCTCTTCGTCCTGGAGTCCGCAGAAGATAGCGCTGCCTAGTTTGTCTTTGAGCGGCCCGGCCAGGCCCACCAGCAATGCGTTGGAGATGATAACCGCGTCTGCAGGGGGTTGATCTTCGAGGAAGTCGATGAGTCGCTGAACTTCCTTGACCTGCCGGCCATGCATGCCCCGCAGCATACTCAGGGTGGTCTGGCCCAATTCCTGGGAGTCGGTCATTCCTACCTTGTGAGAAGCCCACCGCAGGAGGGACTGGGAATCGAAAAGTTTGTCCACCCACCGTGGGGTCTTCCGGAAGATGCTCAGCTTCTGCTGGAGGTAGACATTGATGCCGCCAAAGAAGATCGGCGAGGTCTGAATATTATTGGCCCCGTTTTCCACATGCATGGGGGGCAGGTAGAGAGGGACCATCAGGATATCAATGCCCATCGACCGCATCTGCCTCAGGGAGGCCTGGTCGCGAATGCAGTTCTCGCAATAGAAGTCGTCCCCCGCACCGGGGGTCAACTGGATGATGCGCATGGTCTCTCCCTAGCGCTTCTTTACTCCGAATGCGTACACAAACCCGTCGTCACAGCCGATGATGATCTTTCCGTCGACCACCGCGGGACTCGAGTAGATGGGTTGGCCCATCTCGTATTGCCAGAGTTCCTTGCCGTCAGCGAGATTCAGGATGTAAAGGCGTCCGTCGTCGCTGCCGAAGATGACCTTCCCATTGCAGATGACCGGGGAGGAGTTGATTTCATTTCTCGTGCGGAAGTCCCAGAGCTTCTCGGGACAATCGCCGGTGACATCCACGCAGTAGAGCCTGCCGTCCCGGCATCCGATGACGGCCTTGCCGTCGGCTACGGCCGGTGCGGTGAACATCGGCTCGCCCCGATCTCCCGCAAAAGCCCACTTGAGCTCGCCTTCCTTCAGGTCGATGCAAAGCAGCTCTCCGACGTAATTCCCGACATACAGGTGGTCCTTGTAGACGGCCCCGGCCTTTGCGACGTAGCCTTGGGTATTTATGGTCGCATCGGCCCGGCCCGTTCTGGAGTTGACCATGTGCATGATGGCGTCGCATCCACCGAACATGGCATAGTTTTTCCAGACCGTGGGGGTGGCATTGATGAAGTTGGTCGCCTCGTAGTGCCAGACCTTCTTGCCTGTCTCGGCGTCGATGCAATAGAGGTTGTAATCCTTGCTTCCGACGAGGATCCGGAGACCGGCGTTTTCATGTCGCACGTAGTTGGCCCCGCCGATGATGTCTCCGTCGGTCTCGAACTTCCAGAGCCGTTCGCCGTCGGCGGCTTTGAGGCAGTATGCGTAACCGTCCAGCGAGGTGGCAATGACCTTGTTGTCCACGACCAGGATCGGGCCCTCCACATCGAACTCCACCTCATATTCCCACTTCTTCTCTCCCGTCTGGAAGTCCATCGCGTAAACCTTGCTGTCCGAAGAGCCGATGTAGACCACGCCATCGACCACCGCAGCGGTGCTCCAGACGCGGTCGCCGGTCTCGAAGGCCCAGAGCTTCTCCAGCTTCGAAATATCTCCCAGATCCGTATAGGACACGCCCTGCATTTCCTGGGTATTGCGGAAGATGTGCCAGTTCTTCGTTTCGGTCGGCCGGAAAGTTGCGTCGGCAGGGGCAGGGGCCTTGGCATCGCCGGGCTCACCGGTGGTATTATTGGCGGCCTCGTCGTTGCAGCCGACCTGGGCGCCAATGGAGATTCCCAGCAAGAGGGAAAGGATCACAAATGTTTGTACAGCGGTAGTTTTCATTTCAGTCACCATTGTATCCAACTGTTTCGGGGGACAAAAGTCTCGTGGCCTGGCCCCAGGCCGAAATGGCCATCACCAGCGGGTACATCTGTTCATAGTACCAGAGCCGTGCAAAGTAGAGTCCGATCGGAGCGGCAGGGAAGTGCGAACCGTCGTCGGTCAATTCGGCCAGGCGGGCCGCGCCTCTTCCCACCGCCTCTATGACCGCCTCGCGATCCAGTCGTTCGGGCCGCGAGGCAACTGCGCAGGCCAACGCTTCGACGGCCGCTGCGGTTTCTTCGATGGACTCCGGTGGCGTGTTCGACTGCGTGTCGGGATTTTCCGGCCCCCATCCCCCCGAAGGCCACTGACAGGAGAGCAGGTATTCCACGGCCCGGGCCATGGATTCCTCGGCCTCATCGGCCTTGCCTGCACCGGACAAGGCCAGGAGAACCCGGGCTGTGCCGAAGACCGGGTTCTGCTCGCCGTGGGCCAACTCGTTGCCGAACCACAGCGCCGGCCAAGATCCGTCGTCGCGCTGGGCGCCGATGAGAAACTCCCGAATTGCCGCGTCGGCAGAGCGGCTCAGCACCGAGGCAAGCCTGGGGGGCAGATCCTCCAGCCAGCTTCGCCAGGCCCGAACGCCATGGGCGGTCAGATCGCTGCTGGACCTGTCGAAATCCAGGCGCCCCCAGCCTCGACAAAACGTGGCGATGCCCCGGTCGCGATTCTGGACCTCCCTGAGCCACCGGCAGCCGACTTGGGCGGCGCGGCGGGTCCGGTCGTCAATGGGCCCAAGGTCGCGCAGGGCCAACAACGCCCCGGCGGTATCATCCGCGTCGGGAACTCCGCCGGAAAGGTCGGTCCAGGCCCATCCCCCGGGCCTGGCCTGCGTGTAGGGGTGCACGCGAAGATGCTGCTGATCCAGCAGCCATCGGCGCAGTTGAAGGCGATCCTCTTGCCCAAGGAGCCCGAGCCGATTGGAAGCCTGCAACGCATGGATGCTCAACGTAGTGACCCACGTGGCCAGATTCGTATCGATCGGCCAGGAGCCATCGGCGCGGCGGGTCGCCTTCAGGAAGGAAACCGCCCGATCAACCACGGGATGATCCTCCAGGCCGATGCTGCACAGGCTCATGGTGACAAAACCGGTCAGCGGAGCTGCCTCCAGAAAGCCTCCGCTTTCGGGTTGGATCCGAAGGAGCTTTCGCAGCACCGACTCTTTCAGAGCGCTCCGCAACCAGCGGGAGGGAAAGAACCGGCTGGGACCGTGATGATGCCGCAGCAACCCGATGGCGATCAAGGCGGGCAGGGCATAGCTGACCACGCCCAAGCGAATCCACCGCAGGAGGCGATGGGGCAGGATAGCCGCTTCGAAGGGCAACTGAGAGATCCATCCCCAGGCCCCGGGCCCGTTGCCCAGCAGCCCGGCCAGGGCGCACATGGACAGAATGGGCACCGAGAAGGTCTTGTCCTTCCCGTATCGCCGGCCCAGGGCATTGGCGATCGATTCGGGCTCAAGGCTGCCGCATTTCTGACTAACCCACTGGCGGGCACGGCTCAGCGATTCCTGCTGATCGGGAGTGCGGGCCGACGCGATTTCCAAGGCGCTCAGGGAAATAAGCGTGGTGGCCAGGTTCGATGGGCTTCTGGGCGTGTCGCCCCACCCGCCATCCGGGTTTGCGTTGCGGGCCAGCCAGGACAGTGCATCATCGATCAGGTCTTTGTGCTCCTGGGCGTCGACCAGGAACAAGGCTCCGGCGCTGGTGGCGGTGGACAGCGCGCCGGCGGAGAGCTTGCCCTCCCAGTGTCCTCGGTCATTGCGCAGCGAAAGCAGCCTGGTGGTGGCTGCGTCCAGACAGGCCTCGAGCCGGGAGGGGTCCATCTTCAGGCTTCCTCGGCCAGGTGGCCCATCGCCAGCAGTGCGTAGAAGGTGTATTCGCAGTCGGGTTGAGGATCCAGCGTCGTTCCGCAGAAGCCCCCTTCGGGCGTCTGGAGGCCCTGGATGAAGGTCAGGCAATCACGGCGTATTTCGTCGAGGGGCGCCTGGAGGACCTTCAGTGCATGCAGCGCCACAGCCGTGCTGAGCAAGTCGCCCACGGGGGCGCCGTCCACCGCATGGAACGCTCCCTGAACGCATTGTTCCAGCAGCCATTGACCGCAGCGCGGATCGGGCATAACGCCCAGGCGATTGAGAACCACCACCGCCGCTGCGGTGGTCGGCACGGTACCGGCCAGTCCGAGCGTATCGGCTGAATATGCCCCCTGGGAAGTCCGCGAGGCCTCGAGGAATTTCACGATCTCCTGACAGGTGAGAATCTTGCCGGCCAGATCTTCCTGGACGCCCGCAGCCAGGAAGCAGCCGTACACGCCCGCCTGATCATAGCCGGGGGTCTGGCTGTAGCCGCCGTCGACGCAGTGAAAATCCTCCAGGCGATCCAGAAGTCCCTTTCGAGTGTTTTCGTCCAGGCCTCCCACGTCGGCCCAGCAGCGCGCCAGGCAGCCGAGTTCCACCAGGTCGAGCTCCTGGCCGTTTCCGAAGCTGTTAAGGTACCCGCGAAGGCCCTGGCGGTGAGTCTCTTGCAGGGCGGACAGGGCCAGGAGCCCTTCGACCCCGAAGACGGTGTAGTAGAGATCGGGCCTCCCGGCCCGGTCCAGGAATCCCCCGGCCGCGTCGCGATGGGCCAGCAGGAAGTCTCGAACCTGCGTGGCATCCAGGCGTGGGTGCTCAGCCCCGGCCCTGGCGGCCCGAAGCATTTCTGCCCGGAACGTCATCGCAGCATCCCATTATTTCGAAGTCGCAGAAGATACGGCCCACCACCCGGCGGAGGAGGGATTTGAGCGCCACAGAATCCACTGCCTCCAGGGCCTGGACGGCCTGGCGTTTCCAGGCTTCCATGAGCTTGAGTCCGCAGAGCACCGCCCGGGAGTCACCCAGGGCTTCGATGGCCTGTTGAAAGTTCGCCTTCCCCGCTACGGGATCATAGAGGGCCTGGAGCTTCTCTGGCGGCACGCCGGCCTGCTCGACAGCCAGGGAGGGCAGTACACTGAGGCGTCCGGCCTCGAGATCGTTGCTGTCCGATGCACAGCAGAAATCGTCCAGGTCGTCCCGGATCTGGTAGGCAATTCCCAGGGCACGGCTGTATTGCGTCAAGGCCGGCCCCAGCGCGTCGTCTCCCCGTCCGAAGATGGCCCCCATTCGCAGGGCGACCTCGAAGGCAGGAGCGGTTTTGCGCTGGAAGATCTCGAGCACCTCCTGAAGCTTCATGTGGTCTTTCTTGCGGGACCACCACAACTCCGCCCCCTGCCCGAGAGACAGGTCGCGATGGCCCAGGGCGGCCACCTCGTACATCTTGACCTTCCGGTCGTCGCCCAGATCGCACAGGCCGATCAGGCGGTAGCCTTCTCCCAGCAGGAAGTCGCCCGCATTCAGGGCGAATCCCACGCCGTACCGGGCATGGAGGGTGGGGTCTTCGTATCGCGTCTCGTCGTCGTCCTCGATATCGTCGTGGATCAAGGAGGCCTTGTGGAAACACTCCACCGCCAGGGCCAGCCTCCGAAGGCTCAGCTCGTCCAGGTGGGAATCTCCGCCCAGGGCCCTTGCTGCACAGACGGCCAGGAAGGGTCTCCATCGTTTGCCGCCCTTGACCAGCCACTGCTGGGCGACTTGCTCCGTCTGACTGGCCGGAGATCCGAGGATTTTGCTGACAGCCTCCTGGGTGAACCAGTCGGCCACGTTCCTTCGGAGGGATTCCAGGTCCAGTTGTCGCCGGTTCTCGGCGCTGCTGAGGTACATGGCTTCTCGGAGCCAGTCCACGTCCAGGGTGGTCTGGTGGCACCCGTCGCGAAGCAGGGGAATGGCGGCTCCGGGGACAGCGGCGGCTTCCATGTACGGGAATACGCGCTCCAGGACAGACAGGCAGCTCACGCCGACAACCGCGTCGATCTGGCCCGATTCGATCAGCCGCGTTACCACCGCCGAGCCCTCGGCGATCATGACGACGTAGCCGAGGCGTTCGGCTTCGGCCTGGAGGCTGTGGAGGATGCAGCGCCCGCAGGCCGAGCAGACCAGGCCGTATTCATCGATTTCGGCCGGGCAGTGCTGCTCATCGCGAAGGCACTGTGGCATCAGCAGCAGGCGTCTTTGGAAGGGGACCTCTGCCAGGGCATCCCGCCAGAGTTCGTTGCTGACCAGGACGGTGGCGAACCGCATGTGGGATTCATCCAGGCCTTGCTGGGTGCAGCACTGGCGGGCGATCTTGGTGAGTTGATCCAGCGGAACCGGCGGGGTGTAGTTGCCCTCGCGGACGCGGCGGCGGATCCGGGCAAGCAGGGCTTCCCGCCGGCTGCGCGTGGCGGGGATTCCCGCCTGAGCGGTCAGGCTCTCAAAAGCGGCTGTGGTCTTTCGATTCGAGGATTCGGACATCTTACTGACCTCACGTCGTGGCGGCGGCAGGAACCGCTGAAGCCTGTTTCTCCAGGGCCCGTCGCAACTTGCGGAACCTCCGACGCCACAGCAGGACTTCTCCGCGACCCATGACCTGCACGATGCCGCGCTTGAGCCAGTGTACACCGCCGGCTCGTTGATTGTCCCGGAAGACTTCCGGAATCCGCGAGAAGTTCAACTGATAACACTGCTGGAACAACTCGAACTGATCCAGTCGCATCAGGCCCACATGGAACCGCCGGCCCCCGTGGATCGGTTCGTGAAAAACCGGAAACACCGCGCATCGAAATTGCGTCAGTTTGTCCACAAGACCGGAGGTCCGGGCCACGTCGGACGGCGTCTCGCCGGGGAGCCCGAGAACCAGGGATACCACCGGATAGAAGCCCGACTCATTGAGGCGATGCACCGCGTCGAGGATCATCGTCTCCCAGTCCTCGGCCGAAAAGGGCAGAATCTTGGCCGGGCCTGTCCGGGCGACGAGTTCTCCGTTGGCGCTTTCGGCCCCGAGGTTCACCCAGAGGGCATCGGATCGCCGGCCCCAGGTCATCAGCCGACGGATCTCGACAAGCTGCGAACGGCTCAGCTGCAGGACCGACGAGATATTCGCATGGTCCACCTGCATGAAGCCCAAAGATTCCATGCGACGAATCGCCCCGAGAAGCTCACAGATCGCCTCGAAGTTGACGTTCATGCCCTTTGCGCCGTACCGGAAGAAGTCTTCACTGGTCGAAACCACGTTGGCCATCCCGGCAGAGAGGTTCGTCTCTATATCGCTGCAGATCGCGTCGACGCCCAGATGGGCCATGCCCATGCGGCCCATTGCGCAGAATCTGCATCCCTTGCCGCAGCCCCTGCTGAGTTCCACGGCTCCCATGATGGACCCGCCGCGGATCGGAGAGATCTTCTCCAGGCAATGACGGGTTTCGGTCACGACCTCTGGCGGGTTCTCGCCCCGGAGCAGCCGTGCAACCAGGTCCGGTCCCTGGTCTTCGAAATAGCCTTCAAAAACGGTATCGATGCCCAGTTGCCTGCGTGCCTCTTCATTGCGGGTCAGTTGCCAGGCCCCGGCCCCCCCGAAGAGCACCTTGTACCCGTATTGCTCCTTGCCCGCTTCGAGCGTGCGCATGAGCTTTCGCGTCCATCTGCGGGTGTAGAGTTCGCCCCCACAGAAGACCGCGGTGGTGGTGTTGCTCATCCCCTCCCCGAGGGGGTCGCTGCTGGACACGCAAACAAGGCGGGTCTGCGGTCCGATCACGCGCCCGACCGATTCCGGGCTGGCCACGGCGATCTGCTCGGGGGTACAGACACCCGCGTCGGCAAGGGCGGCCTCTACCCGTCGCAGCCCAAGCGGCGCCAGCTTCGCCCTTCCGGACGCATCGACGGGAACCTTGCGGCTCAAGAGGGACTTCATCAGCCACGCCGGCGTGGAGGAAGTCTGCATCGTGGCGAAGATACCCTCGAAGAGCACCTTGTAGTTGCCACTGAGCGTTCGGTCGGCGACCAGTACAACCGCCGGACTGGGGTCGGAGGATCTCATGCGTCCCGGGCCTTTCCAGGCCCCGAGCCGCCGAGTCCCTCGAGGACCTCGGCAGGGATGTCCAGTTGCTCGCTGAGACGAGTGAGACAATCGCAAGCCGCCGAGCGATCCGGAGCGCCTTTTCCAGCCGAACGCTTGCGAAGCGCGGCGTAGACATCCTGTCCGGCCAGGGCTTCGAGGTCCACCTGGACCGGCTGGGCCGGCGTCTCGCAATAGCCCCCGTTGATGGGAGCCTGGGCGTATTTGGGGAAGACGATCGCCCCGGCCGGGCAGACCCGACCGCACGCGGGACAGTTGGTTTTGCACTTGCCGGGCTGGGCCACGCGGATCTTGCCCTCGGGGCTTCGCTTGAACACGCCAAAGAGGCAGAAACTCAGGCATTTGCCGCAGTGGGTACATTTCTCCGCATCGATTACCGGGAACCAGGGGACCCATCGATCTGCCCCGGCCGGGCTCATTGGGCCCCGGGCGCTGTAAACATGGCTCATTACCGTCTCCAGATCCTGGCCTGTGATGTCCTGGGCACTGAGTCGGTCGGAGGTGATCTGGTGGAGATTCTGCTTCATCTGCTCGCCGAAACGAGCCAGCAGGAGCAGCTTTTCCCCCTTGCCTGCCCGGATTTGACAAAGACACGTAGCGCGGCTGAGGCGGAACCCTTCCTCCAGGCATCGCTGAGCCAGCTTGAGGCGCATTTCGGGATCCAGCGGCGCGGCGCCTTCTCCTTCGAAGATGACGACTTTCAATGCGGCAACACTCATGCGTAGGCTCCTCCCTTTTCCCCGGTCAACTGCTGGAGGATCTGCTCGGGGGCAGATTCGCGCATGTCGGCGAAGGTTACGCGGTCGGGATCCATGTTGGCCTGGCCGGCCTCAAAGAGAAGTCGAACCGCCCGGGGATGACAGGCGGCGATGCGGAGATCTTCTTCCTCGGCCAGCTCGGCCAGCATCGGGTCCTTTCGAGCGGCCAGGGCGCACAGGTCATCTACCGCTTCGAAATCGGCCTGGCTGTTGCAGAGCCCCTCCAAGACGGCATCTCGCGTCTGGTCGGGCAGGGCATAGTCATGGCGACAGCGGCAGTAAAGAATTCTGTGTCGCTGGGGCATACGGGTTGCTTTCTGTCTGGGCGGCAGGAGCTTCCCTACCGCATTTCTCGATCTGTCGCGGACGTCGGCCTCGGGCCAACGGCATGGCAAGTATAACCTTTTGACCGGCGAAAAGTGTTGGCTTTTCCATCATGCGCCTGTTTCTGAAACGGAAAACCCCGCCTCGTGAACATTGATGGAAGCTTTATTCCTCGGGACTTATCACATCCGAGGACAGCGTACGGGCCTCGATGAGCAGGACCATACGAACCCGCGCGGGAGGCTGCTCCTGCCTGCCCGTGCCCTCCACCACGTGCGGGCTTTGCACGCTGCCCGGAAGCACCATCAGCCGAAGAGGCGACGGGGGACAGGGCAGCAATCGGTAGCTCAAGGGAACCATGGCCACACGATCGGGCCCCAGCGTCGCCGACTGGGCTGCGCCGAACTGTCCCTCGGCCAGCAGCATGATCGGCTCGTGCCAGATAAGTTCTTCCTGACGGTCATCGGGAAGGAGGATCTTGCCCTTGCGGGCGGCAGGATCCAGCAGACGCGAGACGGTGGTCTTCATCCCGGTGATTCTCACGTCCCCGTCGTCGGTTACCTGGGCGGCCAGATCCGACGTAAGGCCCACCAGCAGCACCGATTCCTGCGGGCGCGGGCGTACCTGGCCCTGAGGGTCCTGGCTGAGGTCATAGGCAGTGACCAGGCGCGTCTCCTGGAGGGACTTTGCCGTGACGGCGGCCCCGGTCCGCAGGGTTACCTGCGCCTCATGCCGGATGCTGTCGGGCCCGCATCGCCGGAGCCATCGCTCCGCGTCGCCCCGGGTGAGAATCCCGTTTGGCGTGAGGGGAAGTTTCTCTTCCAGCGGCGCAGCCACCACACGCAGGTTGACTTCGATGCGCGGAAGCAGGCCCCCGTCACTCAAGCTCGTTTCGTTACGGGCCAGCGTTTCAGGCCATTGCCCCTGAAGGGAAGCCTTCGAGGCCTCCCAGTTGGACCCATTGAACGACCAGAGACCGCCGGCAGACGTGGAAGACTGCTCGGAGCAGCCCGCCCAGACCAGCCCTGCCGCCACCAATACAACCCAAGAGATCTTTCGCATCGTAAAACTCCCTTCGCCCCGGACAGGCGCGAGAGTATCATACGCCCCCTGCCGTTGCAATGCCGCCAAGGTCACCCGATGACTCAGGCAGGAGTTTCCCCCCTCTCGCAGCGCCGACGGAGTGAACATGTTTGTCCTGTCCTGCATCACCGAACACGACAAGTCCAACCTGGAGTTCTTCGCCCTGGGCCCTGCCGGGACGTTCACGCCCCTGGAGGTCCTGCCGGGCCCCGACTGGCCATGGCAGAACCCGTATGAGGACCGGGGCCCCAGGATGTATGCAACCCCCGATGGTTCGCTTTGGCTGATGATGGCCCCCCAGCAGGGACGGCCGGGGATCTACGCCAGCCGATCGGAAGATCTGCGAACCTGGACCCCGCCGGAGAAGCTCGATATCTCCCTGCCCGGGCCTTTGCATCGGCCGCTGCGGCCCGATGCCTACTGGGACTGGGAGAAGCAACTACACCGCCTGATCTGGACCCTGGCCTCGGGCAGCGACGAGTTGGAAGGTGTCTGGACGGCCTCTTCGAAAGACTTCATCCATTGGACACAGCCGGTGCTGCTGCTGGATCCGGGCTATCCGGTCTGCGAAGCCACCGTACTGGGCCATCCGGGCTCCTATGCAATGGCCTTTACCGATGCCCGTGGGGCTTTGCGGCCGGACACGTATTTCCGTGCGATTCGAACGGCCTGGAGCCCCATGGGGACCGGTCCGTTCATGGGCATCAGCGCCCTGCTTACCCCGAAGCTCACGCAAAGCCCCGTGCTCATACGCGAGGCCACGCGGCGCCTGTTGATCTACGAAAAGACCGGCTGCAATGAACTGGGCGCCCTGTGCTGGACTCCGGGAGAAGAAGCCCGCCGGGCCGAGGCGCAGGTGAATCTGCCGGCGGCTCGCTCACCGGCAGGGGCGCATTTAGAGGTCGACCCGGCAGGTCTGGCCGATTGACTCAGGATCCTTCCGGGTCGTACTGGGTCCGCTGGGCGATATTCTCGTAGGTCAGCCAGGAACGCAGCGCCCTTGAGGATACCTCTTGGGAGTACCGCGCATTGAGGATCTGGGGAAGGAACCTGCGGAACTGGGAATCCACCGCCGGCTCGTAGTCCAGCCTCCGGACCAGAAGGACTTCGAGTCCCGCCGGCACGGGGACAACCTTGACCTCTTCCCCGGCCGGGGGATAGGAAAGCGTCGGGTTCTCCGGGGCCAGGTCGATCCATTCCTCCCATAATTGGGTGAACTGCGGGTGATCGATATCGATCTCGGACGCTGTTTCAGGCCCGACGAGTTGGGGGAAGAACTCATCGTGTGCCTGGGCCATGGTCATAAGAGGCGTGTGGGTTATCTCCAGGTCGTTCTCCTGGGCAAAGCTTCGCATGGACTCGACATCGCTGACCGCGGCTTTGGCTTTCTCCAGGGCCAGTTGGTAAGCCTGCGCCAGGCGCCAGTCCTCAATGACTCGGGGCCTGAGCTCCTCGGTAAGCTGATCCGGAGCCGTGGAAGGAACGTACTTGGCCAGGCGCCAGAGCAGCCGATCGGCTTGGCCTGTGGGGCCCAGGTCCATGACGCGCCCTTCGAGTTCCAGACGTCGCTCGAGAGCTTCTTCCTCCCGGGGCAAAGAGCCCAGAATACTTTGCCGGTTGCTCTGGGCCTGCAGGAGAATCGGGTGGGACTGGAGTTCTCGCACCGTGGCCAGTCCCGTCGTGCCGTAGCGGACCGGCAGCATGTTCACCAGGTCGGTCTTGGGGAAGATCGCCCCGGGTACGAGGCGGAAGGTGTGCCACGCCTCGGGCCCCAGGGGGACCTGAAGCGACTCTCCCAACTGTTTCAGCGTTTCGCCCAGGGTTCCGCCATTGGCCTTGGAGGCCGAAACCAGAACGTCTCCGTCTATCGTAACATTGGCGTACTTACCGACGGGAAAAACAATCTGGACCCCTATCTCTTTCTGGATATCGTCCAGGGCGGTCTTGAGCGGGACCTTGTAGATGCTCAGGTTCAGCTTCTGATCGAGGATACTCCCGGCCGGGGAGGTCAGCTTCTCCAGCAATTCCGGGTAGCGGTTTTCCGGATCGGGCTCGGTGTCGATCAGCGCCGCCTGAAGCCCGGTCACCACCGCCCCGAGACGTGCCTTGACCAGATCGGGCCCAAGGGCCTGGATCGCCCGCTGTTCCTTCTCGGACTGCTCCATTTCCTTCCGGACGGTCTTGGGCTCTTCCTCGTCGGCCTGTTCAGGCTGATCCTGATTTTCCTGGGTGGATTCTTCCTGGGCATCGCCCTGCTGCTCTGGAGCTTCGACGGGGACCTCCTTGAAGAGGATGTCCTCGTTTTCGGCAATCCACCGGGCAATGGCGTTGGGTTCGGGCATGGTGGCCAGTTCAATCACCTCCCGGTCCACCAGGAGCCACTGGATCTCCATCCGGCGCGGCCTGCGATAGCCAAAACCCATGGAGTCGGTATTGGGAAACTGGCCTGGTTCGACATTCTGCCTTTGCTGGAAGAACGCCTCCAGGGCTGCCGGCTCGGGCGTTTGGTTTTCAAACTCGGGAAGATATTTCTCTGCCTCCAGACGGGCTGTCTGCAGGCGAATCCGCTCGCCCGGAAGGGGCATCTGGCTGTTTCCGAACCGGGCGCCAAGCGAAATGGGCCTGCCTTCCTGGAAGTATTCCCTGGCGTCGGCCACAGAGCCCGGGTGCATCGGGACGGCCAACTGAATGGATTTGGCCACCAGCAGCCCGCGGCGAATCCCGTCCATCACTCTCTCTCCCGACGTGCCGCCGGGGACAAAGGAAATGATGGCCGTCAGGACGGTATCGAGCCCCTGGCCGGTCACGTTGAGGCCTTCCAGCACGCTCTGTACTTCCGGATCGGATACCTCCAGGCCTCGCGCCTGGGCTTCGGCCACCAGGAGCATGTAGGCCGGCTGTGTCTTATCCCCGTCGCCTTGCTCGTTCAGCGCGATCAGCGCTTGCCACGTGCTGACGTAATTGCTGAGGTACATATTATTTCTGCTGCCGCGCCTGGCAACATCCAGGACCGCCTTGAAGATGTCCAGGTCGCCGCGGGCGTTGGCGGTGTCATCGGTGGTCAGGGCGACCTTGGCCGGGTTGGAGATCGTGCCGCGATCCAATTCCCCGGGTCCTCCCGAGCCGATCACCCAGTTCATGGCGGTCGGGCCGATCAGGAACGACCCCATCAGTAAGACCATCACGATGATCACCATCTTCTGATGGCGACGGAAAAAGCCCAGAGCCATGGGAACTCCTAGCGTTGCTGGTTTGAATCATGGTAACGTGGGCGCAGCAGCAGCGCCCGGTTGGATCGTACAAGTGTAATGACTTGGCCTGCCTTTGCAAGGATTGGTCTGATGCGAATCGGCTCGCACCTGAGTATTTCCGGAGGAATGCACCATGCCCTCCTGGCCGCCGAGGAGTACGGCTTCAATTGCGCGGCGATCTTCGTCCGCAACCAGGTCCAGTGGAAAGCCAAGCCCCTCGAGGCCGAGCAAATCTCCCGTTTCCGCAAGATCAAGCGAAACAAGGATATACGGCCTGTTGTCGCTCACGGATCCTACCTGGTCAACCTCGCGGGAAGCCCGATAGTCCGCCCGAAGAGTATCGATGCAATGGTCGAAGACCTCACCCGCTGCGGTCTGCTGGGGATCGAATACCTGGTTTTTCACCCCGGGGCCCACGAAAACCCGGAGAGGGGAATCGCCCTGGTGGCCCAGGCGTTGGATGAAATCCTGGATCGCTGTCCGAAAATCCGCCCGAAGATCCTCCTGGAAACCACAGCCGGTCAGGGCCGGAGCCTGGGCTGCAGCTTCGAGCAACTTGCCCGGATTCGAAAACGCGTCGCCCGGAGGCGGCGCATCGGCATCTGCCTGGATACCTGCCACATTTTTGCAGCCGGCTACGATATCCGATCCCCCAAGACCTGCCGCGGAACCTTCCGGAAATTCGACGACGTGCTGGGTCTTGAGAACCTCCTGGCTGTTCATCTCAACGACTCCAAGCGCGACCTGGCCTGCCGGGTGGACCGCCACGAACACATCGGCCTGGGGAAGATCGGCCTAAAGGGCTTTGCCTCCCTGCTGGCCTGCGATTGGGCAGGGAAGATTCCGCTGATCCTGGAAACGCCCAAGAAGAAGCACCCCTCGGGCAAAGATTGGGACGAAGTGAACTACGCGACGCTCCTGTCGCTGATGTAGCACCGGCAGGAGCTATCGGAAAACAATCCGCAGCCACTCATGCGACTGCTCCACGCGCCTCTGGTCGCGCCAGTCGCCCTTGACGAAGACCAGGAAGATTTCGCTTCCTCGCAGTTGGGACATCTTGCGAGGGGAGGAGTTGGTATCCCGCCAGGAATTGAGGGTTTTCTTGCAGACCCAGGTTCGACCCATCCGGGGATGCTCGACGATTCGGACATCCGTGAATTTGCTGATCCCCGGGGCCATGTAGTACCAGTAGGCATAGCCTTTCTGTGCCAGGGTGAGAATGCTGGAAGACTCCTCGCTGTAGGCTTCGAGGGGCATGCGATCGTCCACGCGTCCGCCGCGCATGGCATGGCCGGCCAGGTCGGGCTTTCGCGAAGCGTTTACAAACACTCCCCCCGGCTGGGGAAGCGCGACCAGAACATCGAACGGACCGGGTCGAAGCACAATCGTATGGTCGCGGATCGGGATTTTGCGACCGCTTTGCTGAATCGCCAGGGCGAAAAACGGGTTGGTCAGATCGGTCACTGCCTGGCCGCCGGAGGAGGATCGCATCTGCCGATCCTCCAGGCAGCCGGCCTGGAGCGTCAGCAGAAGCAGTAGTGTCAAGCGTCGGATGCTCATTTCCAAGACTCCCATGCTCTATCGTCTTACCTATCGGTCTTCCGGCGGCCGCTGCGCAAAGTTGCCCTGTGCGGCTTGCGGCCTGCGCCGCGGTTCACTATGATGCCACGCTCTTGTCTGGAGAAAACCATGCCCAAAGCCATTGAAATTCTGCTGTACGTACTGATTCCGATCTCGTTCGGCCTGCTCGTCGAGGAGGTTACCCATCGCCTGGGCCGCAAGAGCCCCAAGAAGAAAGAAGAGGCCGAGATATGATGCTGGCTGAACTCTGGTCGCTTCCGCCGTCGTATTTCCAAAGCAATCTGATGCTGGTCCTGGCCCTGATGGGGCTGGGGTTTGTCATCGGGAACCTTACCGGAATTTTCGGCGTGGGAGGGGGCTTTCTGGTCAGCCCGCTGCTGATGACGGTCTTCGGCCTGCCCCCCACCATCGCGGTGGGCAGCGATGTCTGCTACATCATCGGGTCCAGCGCCTCGGGGCTGCGCCGCCATGGCAGAATGGGCAACTGGGAACCAACCACCACGCTGCTGATGGCCATTGGAGCCGTGGTCGGAACGCTGGTGGGCAAACAGCTCCAGGTGGCGATCAAGGGGGTCTCGTCCTCCGATGCCGACTTCAAGACGGCCATGCAGATCCTCTACCTTCCGCTGCTGGTGAGCACGGCCATTCTGGTCTGGCGCGGCGGGGCCAAGGAGGGCACGAGCCGCTCGCTGCTTCAGAAACTGCCCCTGGGGCCCCGCGTGGATCTGCGCCGGGCCAACAGGCCCCAGACCTCCCTTCCGGGTCTGATCCTGGTGGGCTTTTCGGTCGGGATCCTCACCGGGCTGCTGGGCGTGGGCGGGGGCGTGCTGTTCATGCCGATTCTCCTGCTGGTGGTTGGTCTGACGCCCCACCAGGCCGTCGGGACAAGCCTTGGAGTCGTCCTGTTCTCCAGTACGACCGCTACGGTTCGTTACGGCCTGGCCGACGAGGTCAATCTGCCCGTGGCCATGTGTCTGCTCGTAACCAGTACCATCGGCATCCAGATCGGGGCCAAGATCTGCCACAAGCTCCATGGCGATCGTCTGCGGAAGTACTTTGCCCTGGTCGTTCTGGGGGCCATCGCCGTGCTGCTGCTGGATCTGCTCAAAATCCTGCCCCAGTCGCACTAGCCCCGCGGTACAATAAGGCCTATGGCCAAAGGCAAGGGCAAATCCCGCAGACGCAACAAGACCTGGCACAGCCGATACCACCAGGCCGGCGAAGACGCCGTTGACCGAACGCATCGACGCGACAAATTTGCCGCTCCGGAAGTCAAGCTGCGACAGGATCGGTTCGCCCAGCCCGAGAATCTCCAGGACCTGCCTACCGCCGAGGGCATGGTAACGGGTTTCTTCCCCGGGGGGTGTCTCGTCCGGACCCCCAGCGAAGAACTGCTCTGCGGAATCGCCAAAACGTTCCGGGGCCTGGAGGAAGGCTCCAGCGCGCTGGCGGTGGGCGACGGGGTTACCGTGGCGCTGACCCAAGGGGCTTCCGACGGGGACATGGCCCAGGACAAGGACCGGGCCGATGCAATGGTTCTCTCGCGTGAGCCCCGCCGGACCGTGCTTTCCCGCCCCGTGCCCATGCGCGGAAAGCGGCGCGACGAATATGAGACCGAGACCTACGAGAAGATCATCGCCGCCAACATGGACACGCTGCTGATCATCGCCTCGGTCCGCCGGCCCAAGGTTCCCTCCGGACTGATCGATCGGTACCTGATCATCGCTCAGCGCGGGGAACTCGAACCGATCCTGGTATTCAACAAGACCGACCTGGAAGAGCCCGACAAGACGTGGCGAGAACAATACCGGGACCTGGGTTTGGAGATCTTCTGCGTATCGGCCATCACAGGCCAAGGCCTGGAAGATCTCAAAGCTGCCCTGGAAGCAAAGGCCACCGTTCTCTCAGGTCTAAGCGGCGTGGGCAAGACGACGTTGATCAACGCGATGATTCCCTCGGCCCGGGGCAGAACCCGCAGCGTCCGCGCCAAGGACGAGCGGGGCCGACATACCACATCGGCCGCGGTGGTCTACGACCTGCCCGGCGGGGGGCTGCTGGTGGACACTCCCGGTATTCGGGAACTGGGCATGTACATTCAGCCCGAGCAGTTGCCCTGGTTCTTCCCGGAGTTTGAGCAACTCGGGGGCCAGTGCAAGTTCAACAACTGCACGCACACGCACGAACCGGGCTGTGCGATCCTTCAGGGCGTCAAGGCAGGGTCCATCCCTCCGCGCAGGTACCGCAGCTATCTCCGCATTTTGGACTCGCTCTGAGATTCCAGTCCCTGGGCGCCCTTACGTGGGATTGGGAATGCTGTTGGCGTAGTGGCGGTCGATCTTGGCTGCCAGGATGAAATCATTCTCCGTCAGGCCATCTACCTTGTGGGTCCAGGTTTCAACAGTGACCTTGCCCCACGAGAGGTGCAGGTCGGGGTGGTGGCCCTGCTCCTGGGCAGTGCGCCCTATGTGGTTGACAAAATCCAGGGCCGCCTCGAAGTCGGGAAACTCGAACGTCTTATCCAGCTTTCGTCCCTCGACCAGGCGCCACCCCTCGATGCGATGCAGGAGCAACTGGAGCTTCTTGGCTTCCAGCGGCTTTCCGCCTTCGTGACAGGGACTGCAGTTCATTTCGGCCAGTTGATTCATGGCTACGTATCCTTCCGCGCGTGGAACCCGTGCGGCCGGTTTGAAGTAGAAACAGAAGCTATCCGGCAAGCCGCAATTCTCAGAGCCGGTCGATCTTGGCTGCCAGGATGAAATCATTCGGGCTGAGCCCGTCGATCTTGTGCGTCAGAAGTTTGACCTTGGCTTTGCCGTAGGTGACGTTGATATTCGGGTGGTGCCCTTCCTGCTCGGCCAGTTCGCCCACGCGGTTGACGAAATCCAGGGCAGAACGAAAGTCATCGAAGGAGAAATCCCTTTCGATGTGGTGCTCGTCGACCACCTGCCACTGATCGTCTATCTGTTGGACGTATTCCTGAAGCTCTTGGCCTGTCAGGGGGTTCTCGCCTTCTTTGCAGGCCGTGCAGCTTTTGGATGATAATTGCGTCATGATACTTTCTCCCAGGATGCAGACTCCGTATGTGGTCTCATGATGTATTCTAGCGCCGCAGCTTGGGGTCTTCCTCGAATCCGCTCTCTTGCCTGGCCTTCTTCGCGGCGGTACCTTTGATGCTTGCTCCCTGCCCCCGAAACGGAAAACACAGAACCATGCCCTTCGACCAGATACGTAACGTCCTTGTCATCCTGACCGATCAGCAACGCCGCGACAGCCTCGGCTGTTACGGCAACCGCTATACCTCCACGCCGAACCTGGATGCCCTGGCCCGGCGAGGGGCCCGGCTGGTGAGGAACTACGTGGCCAACCCGATCTGCATGCCCAACCGCCTTTCGCTGATGAGTGGACGCATGCCCTCCAACCACGGACTCTGGACCAACGGCCTGCTTCTCGATCCCCAACCCACTTTGCCCGAGTATCTCCGCAGCCAGGGATTTTCAACCGCCAGTGTCGGCAAGATTCACTTCACCCCCTTCGGGGGCGATGCGGGCAATATTGAATCCATGGCCTTCTGGAGACGGGTCGGAAACGACTACGATTGGAACGGGCCCTACTGGGGCTTTGACCACGTCGAGTTAGCCCTGGGACACACCAGCCCCCTGGCCCATTACGGCCGGTGGTTCTTCGAAAACGGCGGCAGTGAAGAGATGCTAAAGACCGATCCCGTGACCAAGACGCGTCCGATTCCAGCACGACTGCACGATTCGGCCTTTGTGGCCGAGAGGACCTGCCGGTATCTTCGATCCCGCAAGCCCGGAAGCAAGCCCTTCTTCCTGTGCGCGTCCTTTCCCGATCCGCACCACCCGTTCGACCCGCCGGAGGAGATTGCGGACCGGTACGCTCCTCAGGATGCTCCGCCGCCTATCGGCTCACCGGATGATCTGGACACGCGTCCCGAGCATTACCGAAGGCACTTCCGCGGCGAGTGGCATCGCGGAGGCCTGCGGGAGGCACATCATCCCGAGGGCATCGACGAGAAGACCGCAAGGCGGCGCATCGCCAACACCGCTGCGATGGTGGATCTGATCGACCGCAACGTCGGGAAGATCCTCCAGACGCTGGGGCAGACCGGTCTGGATGAATCCACCCTCGTGATCTTCACCAGCGATCACGGGGAACTCCTGGGCGACCATGGCCTGTGGCTCAAGGGCCCCTTCTTCTACGAGGGCCTCGTCTCGACGCCGCTGATCCTGGCAGGACCGGGGATCACGGAGGGCAATGAGCTCCGAGGCCTGAGCAGTGCGATCGACCTGGCCCCGACGATCTGCGAAGCCCTGGGCGTCGATTCTCCCCCGTGGATCGAAGGCGTTTCGCTTGCGCCGATGCTCAGCGGCCAGGCCTCGGCCGTGCGGAAATGCTGCGTGATCGAATATCGCAACGGCTACGGCAATCTGGACATCGCCAGCCGCACCCTCGTCACCGGGCAATTCAAGTACACCCGTTACCAGACGGGCCAGGAAGAACTGACCGACCTGGAACAGGACCCGCAGGAGACGGTGAATCTCGCCGGTCTCGCCGGCCGCGAACACGACGTCCTGCGACTCAGAGCCGAACTGCTGGATGCCTGCCTGGCCGGCCAGAGCCGCCATCCCGAGCAGATCACCCACGCCTGAGCCGCTTCCAGACAAACAGGGTCTGGTTGACATTTTTTATCACTTTGTCGTACAATCGGTTCGAAAGGCATTTTGAACAGGAGACGATCCATGCCAAGAGAATCCGCCGTTCGAGCCGCACCGCTGAAAGTGGACCTTCTGATCCACATGTCCAGCAACCGGGGAGAGAAGCTTGTCCGCGGGGCCGTCGAGGAAGCCCGGAAACTCCGGCGATTCCGTTGGCGCATCCTCACCCCCACCGTAGAACATGAACTGCGCAAGGCCATTCAACACAGCCAGGCGGACGGCTTCATCGTTCTGCGCGAAGGCGGAGAGGGGATTCGGGATCTTTGGCCGAAGATCCAGCGCCCGATCGTACACATCGGTTCGAACCGGATCGGGCCGACGACTTCTTCAGTGGTTATCGATGACGAGGGTGTCGGGGGCATGGGCGCAGACTTCTTCCTTCATCGCGGGTATCGGCAACTGGCCTACTGCGGCTTCGAGCACCCCTGTTCCCGCCTGCGGGCCAAGGGCTTTTCCGACCAAGCCAGGAACAGCGGGGTGGAGGTGGAAGTTCTCTACGGCCCGGACGGCAAGACCCTCCCTTCCTGGGTCGAACTATACCACGAGGAGTTTCTTCGGCGGTGGTTTGCTGCGATCACCGGCCCTGTGGGAATGCTCACTTTCAACGACCAGATCGGCTCGCGGGTGATCGATGTAGCCAATGAAGCAGGCATTCAGGTGCCCGAAGAGTTGGCTGTCCTGGGCGTGGACAACGCCCTGACCCGCTGCGAGATCTGCGAGCCGGCCCTTTCCAGCCTGGATCCGGGCCAGGAGCACGTCGGGCAGGTGGCGGTGCAACTGATGGCCAGGCTGTTCGACGGCCAGGAAGGCACGCACCTTGTCCTTCCCCCCGTTCGGGTGGTTCAGCGGGAATCGACGGCGGCGTTCGTAAGCGAAGATCCGATGGTGGCCTCGGCGATGCTGACCGTGGAGGAGAAACTCTCCGAAGGCATCCGCGTCGAGAGCCTCGGGGAGGTCCTGGGCGTGTCGCGCAGCACGCTGGAGCGGTCTTTCCGGGCGGCCCTGGATTGCAGCCCCGCCCAATGGATTCGCGACAGCCGTATCTCCAAAGCCAAGGAACTGCTCGCGCACAGCGATGAGATGGTCGGCAGCATCGCCCTGGGTTGCGGCTGGAAACACATCTCGGATTTCATGCGCACCTTCAAGCGGGACACCGGGATGACCCCCAGCGAATACCGCAAGCAGACGCAGTACCCGTTTGACGGGATCGACGCAGAGCCGAAGACGTCCCACCGGACCTGACCGGCGCGCATGACGAAGGCGCCGCCGGAGGGGCGACGCCTTCGTTATCTTCAATGCGTTCTGGAATCTGAAACGGATCGTTATCCGTTGAGCAGACTCAGGGCCATCTGCGGCAGCGAGTTGGCCTGGCTGAGCATGCTCATGCCCGCCTGTGCCAGCACCTGGTGCCGCGTCAAGGCTGCCATCTCGGTGGCCACATCCACGTCGGCAATGCGACTCTCGGCGGCCAGGAGATTCTCGGCCTGGATGTCGATCACGCTGACAGCCGATTCCAGTCGGTTCATCAGGTAACCCAGCCGGGCCCGGAAAGAATCCTTGGTCTCAATGGCATCGCCGATAGTGTTCAGCGCCCCCATCGCTTCGGTCGGGTCGGCAATACTCAACTGCGTGCCGGTACCGGAAGTCGTGACCCAGTTGGCTGCAGCCACATCGTTTGCTCCGCCGCTGACGGTGATGGAATTGGCCGAAGCACCCCACATGGCCGTGAGCTTGATGCCGTAGGTCTTGTCCTCTTCGTTGTAGTAGATCGAAGCGACGTCATACTCTTCGCCGGTCACACCGCGAGAGGCCGAGTTGAACTTGTCCACGATCCCCTGGAGCGTGTTGTCGCCGCTGCTCAGGTGCACGGTGAAGCTCGTCTGGCAGTCTGCCGTGCCGAAGCTCAGCGAGATGTCCGTGGAAGCCACGCTCAGCGTGTCGGTGATGTGGCTTACCTGAACGGCCGAGCTGAGCACCGCGAAGCTCTTCTGGCCACCGAGTCCCAGGCCGGCTGAGGTCATGTCCTTGGTGTTGATGCCCAGCAATTCCGTCGAGGCCAGGTGAATGTTGAAGGTCTCGGTTTCGCTGTCGAGCAGCTTGAGGCTGTTGAACGAGGTGTTGTTGGAGATTCGGTCGATCTCGCTGATGAGCTGCTGGAATTCCTCGTCCATGATCGTTCGCTGTTCGTTCGAATAGGACTCGGTGGCAGCCTGCTCGGCCAGTTCCTTCATGCGAACGAGGATATCGTCCACGACGCTCAGGGCGCCTTCTGAAGTCTGAAGCATGCTGATGGCGTCCTGGGCATTCCGGCTGCCCTGACGCAAGACGCGAACGTCGGCCCGGATGAGTTCCTGAACCGCCATACCCGCGGCATCGTCCTTCGCAGTTACGATCCGCTTGCCCGACGACAACCGGGCGACACTCTTGCCCAGGTGGTCGTAGTTGATGTTCAACTGACGTGCGGCCGTTTCGGCCATAAGATTGTTCTTGATTGCCAGCATCTGCCAATTCTCCCTATAATGCGCTACATGAATCGCAGGCTCACGTGGCCTGCGCGCTTGTTATTGCAAGGGAGATTCTCAGCCAGCCTCCGACCCATCCTTCTACCGTGCCCGGGCAACCGCACCAAGCTGCCTCGAATCCTCTCGTCAAGTGGCATTGTCGGGACGCTTGGGGAAAGCTTTACGATTTTTTCCCATTCTCCTCAGATTGCGCCGCTTGCCTGATCGATCCAACCGGCATAGACGCACCTGCAAGACGAGGACTTATAAGCAGTTGAAACTTTTCTTCAACCTGCTGCCCAGGGCTTACGGTACCCCGCGCAAAGTAAAGCAGAGGCAGAACCGACTCGCGGCCCTGCCTCTGCGTCACATTTGCACAGATTACGGATTACATTCCAGACAACTTACCGAAGAAGACTCAGGGCCATCTGCGGCATCGAGTTGGCCTGGCTGAGCATACTCATGCCCGCCTGTGCCAGGACCTGGTTGCGGGTCATGGCGGCCATCTCCTTGGCAACGTCGACATCCGCAATGCGGCTCTCGGCGGCCAGGAGGTTCTCGGCCTGGATGTCGATGACGCTGACAGCCGATTCCAGCCGGTTCATCAGGTAGCCCATCTTGGCTCGGTAGGAATCCTTGGTCTCGATGGCTTCGCCGATGGTGTTCAGCGCGCCCATCGCCTGGGTGGCGTCCTCGATGCTCAGCTTCGTACCGGTGCCGGAAGTGGTGACCCAGTTGGCGGCGGCAACGTCGTCGGCCCCGCCGGTGACGGTAATCGAGTTGGACGAAGAACCCCACATGGCCTGAAGCTTGATGCCGTAGGTCTTGTCGTCATCGTTGTAGTAGATCGAGGCAACGTCGTACTCTTCGCCATCAACGGCACGGGAAGCGTCATTGAATTTGTTCACAATCGCCTGGAGTGTGTTGTCGCCGCTGCTGAGGTGAACGGTGAAGCTCGTCTGGCAATCCGCTGTGCCGAAGCTCAGCGTGATATCCGTCGAAGAAACCGTCAGCGTGTCGGTGATGTGGCTGACCTGCACGCCGGTGCTCATCACAGCCGTGCTCTTGGTGCCGCCAAGGCCCAGGCCCGCAGCCGTCATGTCTTCGGTGCCGATGTCCAGCATTTCGGTCGAAGCCATGTGGATGCTCAGGGTCTCGGTCTCGCTGTCGAGCATGTTCTGGCTGTTGAACGTGGTGTTGTTGGCGATACGGTCGATCTCGCTGATAAGCTGCTGGAACTCCTCGTCCATGATCGCCCGCTGCTCGCTCGAATACGACTCGGTGGCGGCCTGCTCGGAAAGCTCTTTCATGCGGACGAGGATATCGTCCACGACGCTCAGCGCGCCCTCAGCCGTCTGAAGCATGCTGATGCCGTCCTGGGCGTTTCTGCTGCCCTGACGCAGCACGGCTACGTCGGCCCGGATCAGCTCCTGCACGGCCATGCCCGCCGCGTCGTCGCCGGCGTTGACGATCCGCTTGCCCGAAGACAGTCGTGCGACCGACTTGGACAGGTTGCCGTAGTTCACATTGAGCTGGCGCGAAGCCTGCTCGGCCATCAGGTTGTTACGAATGGCTAACATTTACTCTCCCTCCAAGGACAGTACGTCGAAATTCGCAGGCCCACGCGGCCCGCGTTGATGTCAAAGTGGAAATCGTCGCCTTTGCATAGGAAGAGAGGCCGGGCTTGCCGGGTGTAACGAAACCTCCTCCAAGGCCGTTGCCGGATTGCCCGCGGTGTGTGTTTCCCTCACTTCCGCTGCGATAGCGACTCTGATTTTCCTCCAGAGCTATCTATCGAGCCGATCCAAAGTCCCCTTGATTTATTTCGAAGAATTCCGACCCGCTCACAGGGATTTCCACCCATCCTCAGAAGCCAACCGTGTCCTGGCCCTGAGGGCTTCAGGAGGAGTCGGAGGACGCATCGTCGAGCGCCTTGGAAATCCGCCGCATCAACTCCATCTGATTGACCTGCATGACCCACGTTCGCTGTTGAATCCGCACGAGGTGAGTGCATATGGCTGCCAGCGCCAGGCAGAAAATCAGGAGCAAGGCTTCCCCCTGTGCCGCAAGCAGACCAGCCATCATTACCTTAAACAGCAAAACAGCCACCGAAACCGACACGACCAGGCTCAGCAGAAACAGGACCAGTATGGCTCCGGGGCAGCGGGGGTACTTGCCCAGGACGGAATCCGCTTGGTCCCCATAGACGAACGCATTCCCGCAGTGCTCACATTGGTGCATCCCAACGCTTTGCCCCGTCTGGTCCTGTTCGTTCTCGCAGTACGGACACCGAAGCGTCTTCATCTCATCTCGTCCTTTTGCTCACGAGGGATCTTAAGAACCGCATCGCCCAGAAGCGACGGCCCTGAATGCCCCCGGACTCAACTGTCCATTTTCCGCAGGAGACTGATCTCGGGCAGTTCCTCCTGAATTCCGGTGAGCTTCAACACAGACTTCTCCAGCGGGTAAAGGTACCGCCTGAAGATCTCAGATTCGATCACATCCCAGGAGACCCATTTTTCCGGTTGGGCCATATATCGGATCGTCCTGGAGAGATCGTGCAACGGTTGGAACAATTGCCAGATTCGGGCGTACCGATTCGTCCTTATGAGGGTTTCGTTGCGGTGAGAATGCGACGTGATACGACCCGTTTTGTCGTGTCTCAGGAGCGCATCCACAGCATGAAGGGCCGTGTAGAACGTTACGGTTACAGCCCAGTCGGGAAACTGCGGACGAATCGTCTCTAAGAAAGACCGATTATGCTTCCATTGGTTGATGTGCTTTTCCGGCATCCCCGTAAATCCGCCTTGTCTTCTCAGGATCAAGGAAACGGCTGACTTCTGAACCAGGCAACTGGTGAAGCTCGATCATACCGATGTTGAAGCAGGTCACAAGCGTCCGATTCAGCTCTGCCAACCTGTCAGAAAGGTCAAAATCGTAGGATTCACCTTGCACGACGAAGAACAGGCTGACTTTGGCTCCCCTGGGAACCGCATCGACCGCGGCGATCTTCGAGGCAAGACCCTCGGTCTGGATCCAGCGAACTACATGATCGAACATGGTTCTCAGTTCGGCAAACCAGACCTCGATGCTGATGGTCAGTCGGCCCCCCGCAATTACCTGTTTCCCGGTCCGTGTAAAGAGTTCGTCCTCCTCCGGGTGGAAGACAAACTGGCGGGATCCATCTTCCTCTTCACGGATATGCTGTCGAGCTTTCTTGTTATTTTGCTGACCCATTCAAAGCTCCGGCCGGAAGGAACATTTGAGCATATCGGCAGTCCTGCCGAAATCCTCCACTCGACTCAGTAAATAATAATAGAAGAAGGGGTCGGTACTATTTGGCAGAATCCAGAGCGTTTCCGCTGAGGGTCAAGACCGCAGCTTCTCTCCTTCTTCCGTAATTCCTGAAGAATGCTCCGCGATGCCTCTTGGGATGCAGGCGGCACAAGCAGTGGCTTCGGCAAATTTTACGTCACTACGCCCGAGAGGATTCGCTGCGCGGCGCCCCAGGGGGGGCGTCGAGCCCTCTGACGGATCTGCTCGCGAAGCTCGCAGCTCCCAGAGCTTCGAATCGCTCGGACTACGCCCGAGAGGATTCGCTGCGCGGCGCTTCCAGCGTCGAGCCCTCTGACGGATCTGCTCGCGAGGCTCGCAGCTCCCAGAGCTTCGAATCGCTCGGACTACGCCCGAGAGGATTCGAACCTCTGACTTCCTGCTCCGGAGGCAGGCGCTCTATCCACTGAGCTACGGGCGCTTGGCTGAGTGTATTTTGTCGGGCGGGGGAGGCTGTGTCAACCTTCGCATTTGCCCCGGGGGAACAAGCGGGTAGAATGTTCGGCCATGGAGTACCCGAAGATTCAGAGACAACCCAGCCGGAAGGTGCGCGTGGGCAGCCTGGTCCTGGGCGGCCAAGAGCCGATCGTGGTCCAGAGCATGACCAACACGCCGACGTCCGATGCCGAGGCGACACTGGCCCAGATCGGACAATTGGTCCAGGCCGGTGCGCAGCTCGTGCGGGTGGCCGTGCCGACCCGGGCAGATACCCAGGCGCTGGGGCGGATCGTGGCCGAGGCGCCCGTGCCGATTGTGGCCGACGTGCACTTCCACTTCGACCGCGCCCTGGAGGCGATCCAGGCCGGCTGCGCGAAAATCCGCCTGAATCCGGGCAACATTCGCGACCGCGACCAGGTGCGCCGGGTGATCCACGCCGCCGCGGAGGCAGGCTGTGCCATCCGCGTGGGCGTCAATGAAGGTTCCATACCCGATCGGGAGCAACCCAGCCGGGAAAGCCTGGATCACCTGATGGCCAACAAGTTGGAAGAATATCTAAACGTCTTTGAACAGGAAGACTTTACAAACCTGGTCCTCTCTGCCAAGAGTCACGACGCCTACACCACCGTGGCGGTCAATCGCCTGATGCGACAGCGATGGCCCTACCCGCTTCACCTGGGGGTCACCCATGCCGGGACGGCCAGGACGGGGGCGATCCGCTCGGCGGCAGCCCTGGGGGCCCTGCTGTCCGAGGGCATCGGCGATACGCTGCGGATCTCCTATGCGGGCGACCCGGTGGCGGAAGTCCAGGCCGGGCGGGAACTGCTCCAGAGCCTGCGGCTGTTGGACCGGGAGGGGCTGGAACTCATCGCCTGCCCCACCTGCGGAAGGTTGCAGATGGACCTGACGGAGGTCATCGAGCAGGTTCAGCAGGAGCTTGCGGGCGTGAAAACGCCTGTAACGGTGGCCATCATGGGCTGCGTGGTCAATGGCCCCGGCGAGGCGGAGGGTGCGGATATCGCCCTTTGTGCGGGCAAGGGCAAGGCCCTGCTGTATCGCCACGGCAGGAAGGTCGCCACCATCGAGGGGTCCGAAATGGTCTCTGCCGTGGTGGGAGAGGTCCGTCGCCTGGTGGATCAGGCGAAGGGCAATTGAAGACTTCTGCTGACGCCGACCCGAAGGGAAGCAACCCTTCGACCCCGGGCGGCTGAGCTGTTAATAGGAACGAGGAAGGCATGAGAACCTGGCGCTACCGATTGCTTATCGTATTTGCGGGACTGGCCCTTCTGATGGTGGGAGGCTGTCTGGATATCGACGTCGGCCCCGATGAAGAAGCTTCGCTGAGCCCTGACAGGCCCGGCCTGGCTGCGGCTGACGAAGGACCCGACAGTCCTGCCGACCGCCGGTAGACGAACCCGTTACTCCGCTGATTCTGCGCGGAAAGCGCGAAGATGCGATGGATGGCCCAAGAGGCAAGGCCAAAGGCAGGCCTGGGTGATCAGTCTCTAAGGCCTGGAACCGTCTCGGAGGGGTAGACGTGGTCTGCCCCGATGTGCAGGAGCTTCTGAAGCTCGCTGCAGAGCTGTCGGGACATCTGAATCTGCTCGGGGCCCACCTGGCCGTAATGGGGCATGACATAGATGCCGATGCTGTCGGCGTTCCAGTCGGGGCCCCCATCGGTCAACGGATGCTGGGCCGATGCCTGCTCCCGCCAGAGGCCGGTCGCCTCCACGGTGGGCTCGTCGCCCTGGACACGGACAATGAAGTGGAAACGCTGAGGCGCCCGGGCCATCGATCGGCCATCGCGATAGACGATGATGTTCTTCCACTGCTGCTGGGGGATGTCGCTTTCGGTGCGGCGTACCAGTTGGGCAAGGGAGGTGGGCCCGGTGGTCACCGAAGCCAACTGCATGAGAGGAGATCGAATCGGCTCGGTCTGCATCAGGACCAGGGCAAAGGTGCCCAAGGTCATGCAGACCACCAGGGCCAGCAGTGTCTTGACCGCCGGCGTCTGGGCCATGATGGATCGACCTATTCTCATCACATGCGTCATGAAATTCCCTGTCTCCATAGGGTTTATCGGCGAAAGACCCGGCCCGCCGCCAGTTAAAACCCTTATCAGACGGGGAAATAAAAGGATTCACTCTGCCAAACTAGCAATAATCTCCGACGAAATTTCGAAGATACTTTTTATTGTAAGTTGGAACGCATGAGCGATTCCAGGCAAATGCGCTGACGCACAGGGATTTTCGGGATTTGCCTGCACCACGGACGGCTACGAGCTTTCGTCTTCCTCCAGGCCCAGTTCGACCAGGGCAAGAAATGCCGCCTTCTGCTCGGCCTCCTTCTTGCAAGGCCCCCAGGCGCTGGGGAAGTTCCTGCCGTCGATGGAAACGGCAATCTCAAAGCACTTGCTGTGGTCGGGCCCCTTCTCATCCAGGAGAACGTACTCGGGCGTCTGGGCAAACTGCCTCTGGGCATGCTGTTGGAGCTTGGCCTTGAAGTTCTGCTGGTGCTCGCTCTCCATGGCCTCTTCGATGTGAGGCCTGAGGTGGCGGAGGATGAACTGCCGGGCCGGCTCGAGCCCGCCATCCAGGAAAATCGCCCCGATGATGGACTCGAAGACCGCAGCGGCCACGCTTGTAGGCAGTTGCCCCGGGGCGGCCATGCCCTTGCCGAGCATGAGCAGTTCGGTCAACTGGGCTTCTTCGGTCACCAGTGCACAGGTTTGCCTGGAGACGACGGAGGATTTGACGCGGGTCATTTCGCCTTCGAGGCTGTCGGGGTATCGCTCGTATAGTTCCTGGCAGACCACGAGGCCCAGGACGGCATCGCCGAGAAACTCCAGCCTTTCGTTGCTCTCGACGCGGGTGACGGCGACGGAAGCGTGCGTCAGGGCAATCTGGAGAATTTCCGGATCCTGGATTTCATAGCCGAGCAACTCACGGCAACGAGTGATGGTTGCAGGTTCCACGCGAAGTTCCTGATGTGGCGCCTCACGCTGGGCGAGGCCTGCCCGCCGGATGCTTTCCGGCGGAGAGGCCTTGACCGCGTGCATTTGCCTGGGCAAGGTGGACGGTTCTCGATTACTTGTTGATCGGATTATAGCACGGGGCGCATTGAATGCAATGCGGCGACAGCGACGAATTGTCCCCTGCGGCGGAGCTTCCAGCCGGGCGCAACCTCCAGAGCGGCTCGGCGATTCGCTTGATTCCTCAGCGACGATGACGATAAGATGGCGAGTATGGTAGAGAATGCAAAAATCCATGCGGTGAATCCGGAAGACCTCCGGATCATCCACTATCCCGACCCGCGGCTTCGGCAGGTGTCCACGCCGATAGGCGATGCAACCGACCCCGCAGTGCGGGCCTTGGTGGAGCGGATGTTCGAGCTGATGTTTGCTTCGCGAGGCGTGGGGCTCGCAGCCCCGCAGGTGGGCGTTACAGTACGGCTGTTCATCGCGTCGCCGACGTTTGATACCGCCGATCGCCGGATCTACATCAACCCGCTCATCGTTGAGGCCGGTGGCAAGCAGGAAGGCGACGAAGGCTGCCTGAGCTTTCCGGACATCCATTGCAAGGTCCGCAGACACAACCAGGTGACCATCGAGGCGTTGAACCTCGAGGGCGAGACCTTCCAGGAAACGGGGGAGGAGCTCACCGCCCGAATCTTCGAACACGAAAGCGATCATCTCGACGGAAGATTGCTTGTGGACAGAATGAGCAGCGTAGCCAAGTTGGCCAATCGAAAGGCCCTGCGTCAACTCGAGTCGCAGCTTTCCTAACGTATCTCCAGTCAGGAGCAGTCGATGAAGAATCTTCCAGCCGGATGGACCCTTCTGGTGGGTATCGCAATGTTCTTGGGCGCTTGCACCTCAAGCCGCCGAGAGCAAGGGATGCAGCCGTTACCGGCGGAGCCTGCGGTGATCCGTCAGGCCGCCAGTCAGGTCGGGGGTGCTGCGTGGACGCGCCTGTCTTGCGTGCAGGGGGACGTCACCATCGTGCTGTTCAGCGATAACCAGCGGCTCCTCCTGCCGGCGAGGATGGATCTTTCCCTGGAGGACTCGACGGTTGGGTTTCAGGGCGCTACCCCTCTGGGTCCCTGGGAGGTCCGTGCGGGCCTGACAGGACCGGTCCAGACCCTCGGGCGGGGCTTGAACCCCAAGCGCCTGGAGGAGCTTGGGCAGGTGACCCAGGCGTACCTGCGGCGGTTTCTGGGGGTCTGGCTGCTGGCCGAGGACAGCCACCCGATTGGCCAGGTCGAGGAGCGTTTCGTCGGAGGCCTGCGTGTCAAACGCCTGGGCGTCCAAGGCCCGGGCGACGAAAGAGCCTTCTATTTCGACCAGGAGACAAATCGTCTGGTCTTCGTAACCGGTGTTTCCGATACACCCTCAGGCAAGGGCACGATCACGGGTTACGAGTATGAAGAATTCTCCCAGGATCTGCAGTTGCCCGAAACGATTCGCGCCTGGCGGATCGGAGACTACGTCCTCAAAGGCGACACGTCGGTCTGGAGCGTACAACTGGAGAATGTGACACTCCGGTAGAGGCACTATGGATCGCGGGTCAGTCGCGAGGGAAGACGAAAGCTTGTATGGACCTGGATATCAGCGGCATCCTGGATGATTGGCCTTACCAGCCGGGGCAACTGAGCGTCCGGAAGATCATCGGCAGCGACGAGAAAGAAAAGATCCAGATGCGACTGGACCTGGGGCTGCTTCAGATGGAAGCCACAGGGCGACCCGACGGGCAGAAGCCCTTCGGCCATGAGGGCCTCCTGGAATACTGGCAGTATCGGCTGCGCCACCATCAGAAGGCCCACGGGGACAGCAAAGGATTTGATCTGGACGCCGATGCCTGCGAAAAGCTTCGCGGCGAGGCGATGATGTATTACCACCGGTACCTGGCCTGCTTTGTTCTGGAGGACTATCAGCAGGTCAAGGAAGACACACGGAGGAACCTGCAGCTCTTCGATTTCTGCCGCCGCTTCGCCCGGGAAGAATCCGACCGCGAAGCCCTGGAAGTGCATCGCCCCTACGTGCTGATGATGAACGCCCGGGCGAGGGTGCACCTGGCCCTGGACAGAAACCGCCCTCGCCGGGCACTGCAGTTACTCCACGACGGGATCGAGAGAATCCGCGAGCACTACCACCGTCTGGGCAAAGACGACCAGATCCACACCAGCAAGGAAATCGCCATCCTCGACGCCATGGAAGGCGACGTGGAGTCAGCCATTCCAAAGGACCCGATCGAGCATATGGAAGAGGAACTTGACCGGGCCATCCGGGAGGAACGCTACGAAGAGGCAGCCCAGCTTCGCGACAAGCTCCGCCAGTTCGAAATTCGCCGCCAGGGGCCCGAAGAAGACTGAGGCTCAAACACCCGCGCCGGACGCGGACGACAAGCTCAGCCGATGCGAGCCCCGTTCAGGATCAGACCACCTTTCGCCGATTCCGTCGCAGAGCGACCAGCATTCCGCCGGCGAGAATCAGCATGACGCTCGGCTCGGGAGCGTGGGGGTACTCGACCGTCCAGCCCATATCGGCCAGGGCGCCAAGAGTCACGTTGTCCGGAACGCGAATTGCCCCGTCAAAGTAGGGCCTCATCAGGCTCAGATCCCCTCGGAACAGGTCCGGATCCCAGTGGACCAGGCTGCTGGCGTAGTAGAAGCCGGCAGGGGCGTAGACGGGGACCATCCCCTCCGAGCCCTCCGCGAGCCATTTTTCCATGGCCTGGGTGCCCAGGAAGAAGACAGCGTCGGTGACGTTTTCGGCCTCGGCCGGCTTGTCGATGAGTCGCACGCCGTCGGGCCCGGCCAGCAGCGTGTCGTAAACGACCGGGTATCCCTCGCTCTGGCCGAACTGGCCGGAGGAGTTGAAGGTGGTGTAGAAGCCCAGGCCGTGGCCTATTTCGTGCATGGCCGCGGTCTGGAAGTCCAGGTCGTCATTGGTTGGCAGCGCCTCGTCGTAGTGCCAGGCGCGATCGCCCAGGGCCAGGCCGTCGATGTCGGCATTGAACATGATCTGGATGTCCGCGTAGCCGCTCTTGAGTTCCCGCCCCGCCAGGGCGTCAGCCAGGGCCGAGGGGTACCAGACGTGCGGGTCCAGCCCGGAGGTAAAGGCCCGGAAGGTTCGTGTGGGCCCGCCCGAACCGTAAGTGGCGTAGGTTCTTCCGCCTCCCAGGTTCGCGAAGCGCGCGTCCAGGGTGATGGTGGTGGGATTGGTGAGGCGGCTCGCCCAGGCCTCGCAGGCCCGAGCCAGGGCCTCCTGGCGGTCCTGGCCAAACTGGGGGTCGTAGAAGCCGGTGCCCGGCTGGTCCAGGTAGTTGACCTGGAAGATCGCTGCCGGGGCAGAGCCGGCCCACGCTGAGACCAACAGCAGTGCCGTCAGGAAGAAGCAGATCCTTTTGCTCATGTTCGATATCCTCTCGGCCTGGCCGAAAATGGGGTGCAAACTGCCCATGGAATCGGCCCAGAGGGGAGGCTGCTTAAGTAAGGACCGGAAAAATCCGCGAATTCGCTACAAACGTGCTTACCGGCATGATCGCGCCAAGGATACCGGGCAGTTGCATTTGCTACGGCAGGATGACTTGGATACAATGATCAGGTTCGCTAGGGGCGTTCGGCCCAGTGCCGGACTGAGAGGACCCTTGGAACCTGATCAGCGAAACGCGCAGGGTCGCGGAGAGCTGCGTAGGGAAGCGAACCGGCGCCCGGGGCCCCATTTGAAGGCTTCCAAGCCGGTCGTCTCTCTCGCGCGTTGCTCCGCCCCTGCCGCAGTGAAAGGCGAGTATCATGACGCAACTGACCCAGGCCCGCGCGGGTACAATCACACCCGAGATGCAGGCGGTGGCCCGGAAGGAACACCTCGAGGCGGATTTCATCCGCGAGCAGATCGCCGCCGGCAGGCTGGTAATCCCCGCCAACCGTGTGCATCTTTCCCCCCAGGCGCCCAAGCCCCTCAAACCCTGTGGTGTGGGCCGAAGCGTGACCACGAAGATCAATGCGAACCTCGGGGCCTCGTCCATCAGCAGCTGCAAAGATTCCGAGCTCAAGAAGCTCCAGTGGGCCGTCCGCTACGGAGCCGACGCCGTCATGGACCTCTCGACGGGCAAGGACCTGGACGAGATGCGAAGCTTCCTGATCGCCCATTCCCCCGTTCCGGTGGGGACCGTGCCGATCTACTCGATGATCTCCGACAGGCCGATCGAAGAGCTTAGCGCCGATCAGATTCTGCGCACGCTGGAAACCCAGGCCTCCCAGGGCGTGGACTTCTTCACCCTCCATGCGGGGCTCCTGCGGGAGCATCTGCCCCTGGCGGCCAAGCGGAAGCTGGGCATCTGCTCGCGAGGGGGCAGTCTGCTGGCCAAGTGGATGAAACACCACGGCCGGGAAAACCTGATGTACGAGATTTTCGAGGATATGCTGGCGATCATGGCCCAGTACGACGTGACGGCCTCTCTGGGCGACGGGTTGCGGCCCGGTTGCCTGGCCGATGCTTCCGATGCGGCCCAGATGGCCGAGCTGGAGGTGCTGGGACAATTGGTCCATCGCTGCCGCGAAGCCGGCGTGCAGTGCGTGGTGGAAGGCCCGGGCCACGTGCCTTACGACCAGATCGAGATGAACATGAAGCGTCAGCAGGAACTCTGCGACGACGCGCCGTTCTACGTGCTGGGGCCGATCGTGACGGATGTCTTTCCCGGCTACGACCACATCACCTCGAGCATCGGCGCGACGGCGGCGGCCTACCACGGCGCCAGCTTCCTCTGCTACGTCACGCCCAGCGAGCATCTGGCCCTGCCCGATGCCCAGGACGTCCAGGCCGGCTGCATCGCCTACAAGATCGCCGCCCACGCCGCGGATGTCGCCCTCAAACGTCCCGGGGCGCGGGACTGGGACGACCGGATGGCCGAAGCCCGCAAAGCGTTCGACTGGTCACGCCAGTTCGAACTGGCCTTTGACGGCGAGACAGCCCGGACCTACCGCGACCGCGACGGCGAAGACCGCAGCCAGGAGTACTGCTCGATGTGCGGCAAGGAATGGTGCGCCGTTCGCCTCAGCCGCGAAGCCCTGGAGCAGGAACAGACCTGAGCCGGCGCTACTGGCGCTGAATCACGACCATTCCCGATGGCGGACACGGCAGCGAGTAGAGCCCCTCGGGCAGAAGCGCTGACTCCGAGGCCACTTCGCGGCCTGTGGGGTCCAGCGAGGACATCCGGCAGCGCCCGAACGGCTCGCCCAATTGGAGAGCCACCTCCGCCTCGCGCGTGGCGTTGATGATGTAGATTTCCTTACCCAGCGGCCCGGGCACCCAGGCCACGCAGCGGTCATACACAACGGTGATGGTGGTTGTCTCGTCCCGGGCCTGGACCGAGGGATACAGGCTCACCGGGGCGGCCGGCTCGAGCCGACCGGCCAGGAGAACCTTCCGGTAGCGCTTCCAGAAGTCCAGGTAGAAACGCAGCATGGCCAGGTGGTCTTCGGGAAGTTCATCGAGCTTCACGGAGATCTGCGGCACGGCGAAGAGGACCGAAAGCAACTGCAAGGCCGCGGCCGAGACCGACTCGGACCCGTGCCACATCAGCATGTCCCCGTGACAGGGCGTCTGGCCGCAGAGCAGGCGGATGTCCACGCAGTGGATCCGATTGGTCACCGCGTCGCCGGGGCAGTCCGCCGCGCGGAACATGTTGCCGTATTTCCGCATGGCCGGGCCGATGTAACGCTGGCGGAACTCGATGAGCACGTCGGACTTGATACCGCGCAGACGCTGGATCAGATCGCTCAGCAGCGTGTCAGCCGCCAGGGCCACCGAAGCGATGTCCCGCCCGTCGCCGTCGCCCACCGGCGTGCCCTCTTCAGGTCGAAAGCTGTCGACAAAATCCAGCTTGAACCCGTCCAGGTCCCACTGCTCCATCGCCTCGACGTAGGTGTTGATCAGGAATTCGCGGACCTCCGGATACCGGGGGTCCAGCACGCCGGCGCTGCTGCGGTCCCGCCGGAAGAGCAGCTTGTCCTGGAAGCGCTGCCAGTTCTCGCTCTGGTAGCCCATGAACGGAACAGCATACCAGAGCAGGAACTTGAGCCCCGTCTGATGAACCCGCCGGACCAGTTGGGCCATGTCGGGAATCTTCAGCGGCTGCCAGTCTCCGCAGAAGGCGTAGCCGTTGCGCTCGCCGCGTGTCTGCCACCCATCGTCGACGATAATCGCCTCGCATCCCAGCCCGGCCGCCAGCTCACACTGACGCACCAGGGCGTCGGCGTCGAGATTCTCGTGGAAGCTGTACCAGGTGGAGTACATCGGGGCGGAGGCGATCTCCGGCGCCTTGGCGGGGCGGTATTTCTCCATGCCCGCCCACCAGTTGGAGATCGATTCGAGGACATCCCGCAGCGGCAGGTCCCGCGTGTCGATGCGGAGGACCACTTCGTAATGGCTCAGCGGGGCGGTGCGCTCGGTGAGGATTTCCGCCTTGCACTGGATTCGGCCCGTTTCCTCGCAGACGCCAGCCGAAAGGGCTGAGGCGCTGAGGGCATCGCTGAGGGCGAAGGTGAGCCGATTCTGCCCCGAGAGGTTGTAGAAACTGTAGAGAGGTGCGGAGAAGGTCGCGCGGCTGACGTTTTTCTGGCCTGACCAGTTCGGGTGGATCTGACGGTTTCTGCCGTGGGTGGGCGTCCAGGTTCCCTGCATGTCCCTTTGAGGCAGAGAGAAAGTCAGTGCGAGCCTTGGCGGATCTGCCGGCTCCGGGGAGGCCAGGCTCAGGCGCACCACTACCACTTCGTCCTTGGAACCGGCATCGCGGAGTTTAACCTTGAAGGGCCCCGCGTCACCGGTTACTGCGATCTCGCCGGCCGGCGAGGCATAACTGCACATTTCACTCATTCCTTCTCACCTGCCCCGCCTTCTACGGACCGTCTGCACCCCCCGAGGACATCTTCATCTGCATCAGCACAATAGACTTTGGAACATCATAGGGAATTACAGCGACGATGCTCATGTCGTTTTTCTCAACCGCCACGGCCGCCCCCAGCGGCGTGTTGCTGGGAAAGGCCGGGATCTCATCCACAATGTGGGGCTCGACCCGGCCCAGGGCGAACTTCATCATCTCGACTAACCGGGCGGGACTGATATAGAACTCCACTGCCCGGTTCTCGGGCAGCATGGCCTGGGTTTTCTTCCAGGCGTCGGACATCTGGAAGGTGTTGCCGGTCTTTGCGATCTGGAGCATTTTCTCAAAGAACGCCTCACCCCCGCCGAGGCTGGTGATAACCGTGTCTTTGCCGGCCGAGGCGACGTAGATCCGGAAGTATTTGTCTCCGAGAATTTTCGAGACTTCCTCGGGCAGTTCCTCCGGCTTGTTCTTCTCTCCGTCGGTCAGGGCAATTTCGAAGACCCGCATCCCCTCGGTGGACAGATCCTTGCGTTCCCGGCTCACCAGTCGGAAAGGCATGAAACCGTGCTCAGCGAAGATTACATTGATCCTCTCGGGAATCTTCGCAGCCGTCTGCATCACCCGGGCGGAATCCTTGACCTTGGCGACGGTCCCGAGCTGGATGGCCCGCTCGTCGGTGAAATCCACGCCGAAACAATGCTCGACGCTGAGAACCTGCCCCTGGAGAGCCGAGATGACCTGGCCAACTTCCCCGGTAAGCTTTTCGAGTTTCTCCCGACCCCCCTCCTTTTTCTTCAAGCCCGTCAATTCTCCCACCTTCTCGATGAGCTTGCGGTACTGCCGCGTCTTGAGGGCCTCGGGGCTCCGAAAACTCTTGTCGGCCCCGTAGACGAAGAGGCCCTCAGCGTCGGGCAGATTCCGGATCAGCGGGTGGTCGGGTTTCTTGAACTTCTCCAGCGCCCGGGCCATGTGGGAATCTTCCGGGTATGTCCACCGGGTCTCGATTCGAATGGCCTGGCCGGTGAAGCTCAGTCCGGCAGCCATCATCGTCGCCTCGGAGAAGTTCTCGCTGCGCGTCATGTACACCCAGCCCAACGGATAGATCGCCGGCATGGCCCCCGACATCAGGTACATCATGGCCATCGGGCTGCTGTGTCCGGTCAAACCCATCATGGAAAACATATCGGGCAGGAGATCTTTCGAGTGGAGTTGACGCAGGCGCTTCCAGTCGGCAATAATCCACAGGTGGTCGCGGACGATCATCTTCTCGTGCTCGGGCGTCATGCGGGTCATGATGTTTACCTCGGCGGGAAAAGCCGTCAGCGTTTCCTTCCTTGCCGCGATGACCATGTGGTCCGAGCACACCTTGGCCCAGGCTTCGGTGCCGATCTGATAGAACTCTCCCTGCTTCCGGACCGGGACCTCTTGAGCAAAGAAGGTATCCGGATCGCTTACCGGCAGGATCAGCGCCCAGGGGTACTCCTCGGCTGCTTCGCCCATGGTGGGGCTGGGGGCGTCCTGGGCTCGTCTCTGGAGCCAGATGCGACTGTGCTTTTCCGGATCGAGTACCACGAAGCCGGCCGAGCCGTTACGGTCCAGTCCCTTGCCCAGGGGCAGATCCTCCAGCAGCAGATCCAGCGGTTCGAAGCCGGCAAGCATCTGTCCGGCCGGCCCGGCCACATCGAGAACCATCTCCTTTACCGCCTGGGCCGATCGGGCGGTTCCCGGAACGACCATGGCGAAAACAGCGTCACCGGGAATGTGGTTGAAGATATTTACATCCAGCTTCGGCCTGGCTTGCTGGGCCGAGGCATCGACGGTGAAGAAACATACAGCGATGACAGCTACGAGGCTGCGCGCGATCTTGGAGGACATTTCCCCGCTCCTTTCTTCTCGCAGGCGATGAGATTGGCTTCTGATCCTGTATATCGTTGGCGGGGGCATTTGACAAGTCCGGATTGGAACCATGGCTCGGGCTGTTTGCCGGCGGTGGGCGGTGCTGCTTGGCATGGGCCCGGCAGGCATTTATAATCCCCGAGCGCAAACGGGAGTCCATTCATGAGCGAAACACGAACCGAAAAAGACAGCATGGGCCCAATGGAGGTCCCGGCCGAGGCCCTGTACGGACCGCAGACAGCCCGGGCGGTGGAAAACTTTCCCATCTCGGGCTGGCGGATGCCCGCGGGGTTTATCTCCGCGCTGGGATATATCAAACTTGCCGCCGCCCAGGTTCTGCGCGACCGGGGACTCCTGGACCCCTCGCATGCCGAGGCGATCATCACCGCCGCGATGCAGGTCGCCCGCAACGAACTGGACGAGCATTTCCCGGTGGATGTCTTCCAGACCGGCAGCGGAACCAGCAGCAACATGAACGCCAATGAGGTCATCGCGCGTCGGGCCCGGCAGATTCTCGCAATTCCGGCAGAACAGGAAAGCCCCATTCATCCCAACGACCACGTGAACCGCGGGCAGTCGTCCAACGATGTGATCCCCTCGGCGCTGCACCTGGCCGGGGCGATGGGAATCCACCGGAGGCTCCTGCCGGCCCTGGAGACGCTTGGCCAGGCCCTGGAGGAAAAGGCCCGAGAGCTGGACGCGGTAGTCAAGATCGGCAGGACGCACCTGATGGATGCCGTCCCGGTTCGCCTGGGCCAGGAATTCGGAGGCTACGCAGCCCAAATCAGCTCGGCCTGTGAAATGCTGGTATGCGCCCGGAAGAGGCTCCAGCGTCTGGCGATTGGCGGCACGGCCGTGGGGACCGGCCTGAACTGTCCCGAAGGCTTCGCCCGGGGCGTCTGCGAGAGACTCTCGGCCTGGCTGGGATTGGAATTTACCGAGGCGCCCGATCATTTTGCCCACCAGGGCGCCAAGGACGACGTGGTGTTCGCCTCGGGAGCCCTTCGGACGACGGCGGGGGCGATGGCCAAGATCGCCTCGGATATCCGCCTGATGAGCTCGGGCCCCCGGTGCGGACTGGCAGAACTGCAGTTGCCTGCCCTTCAGCCGGGATCGAGCATCATGCCCGGCAAGGTCAACCCGGTCCTGTGTGAAAGCGTCGTTCAGGTCGCTGCCCAGGTAACCGGGCTGGATGCAGCCATTGCGGCCGGGGCGTCTCCGGCATCGAGCATCCTGGAGCTCAACGTAGCAATGCCGATGATGGCCTGGAACCTCCTGACAGGGATCGAACTGCTTGCAGGGGCGGCGAGAACGTTCGCGCAGCGATGCGTTACGGGGCTGGAACCGAATGTCGGCCGGTGCAAGGAGCTTATCGAGCAATCGCTGGCGATGGTGACCGTGCTGGCCCCGGAGATTGGCTACGACCGGGCGGCGGAGATCGCCAAACGGGCCTACCGCGAGAGCAAGACCATCCGGCAGGTCTGCCTGGAAGAGAGTATCATGGGCGAAGAACAGCTCAATTCGCTGCTGGACCCGGGCTCGCAGACCGGCCCTTGAGGGGGAAACTTACCAGGCCAATTGGAAAACCGGCCAATCAAGCGTGCCTGGTTGCGTCTGAGTGAAAAGTTTTCATCCCCCAAACCCGATGAATCTGGTATCCTTCCGCCGCCAAGACGCGTCGGAGTGGCTCCCATGGCAAGACGGATCCGAGGCATTCTGTTCGATCTGGGCGATACCCTCGTCCAATATGCGAATCTCCCGGTCAACCGGTTGTTCGTCCGGGGGGCCCTGCGCGGATACGAGTACCTCAAGTCGCTGGACAAGCCGCTGCCGGCCCGGTTCCTCTACATGCTGCGGCAGTTGACGGCCATCCGCTGGGCACACCTGCGTGGCTGGGTGACCGGGGTGGAGTTCGACGCCATCGAGCTTCTGGGAACCCAGAGTCGAAGAATGGGCCATCCCCTCTCGAGGCAGGAGACGATTGAACTGGCCTGGCGGTTCTATTCGCCATTGAAGGAAGAGGCCCCGTTCTACCCGGAAGTCCGGGGCGTTCTGGAGCAGTTGCGGGACCAGGGCTATCAACTGGGAATCGTTTCCAACAGCTTCCTGCCGGGGCAGGTGCTGGACCGTCACCTGGCCGAGGGAGATCTTCTGGATCTGCTGCCCGTCCGGGTCTATTCCTGTGAAGTCCACGTGCGAAAACCCAAGCCGGGGATCTTCCAGGCCGCTCTTGAGCAGACAGGATTGAGCCCGGATGAGACCGTTTTCGTCGGCGATACTCCCAAGGAGGACATAGACGGAGCTTCCCAGATGGGAATGGTCACCGTCCTTCGCAAGAGCCCCCCGCCCAGGAAGTGCAGGAAACATCAACCCGATCACGTCATCGAGGATCTCCGAGAGCTTACGGACCTCCTGACCGGTTATGACGGACCCCGGAACTCCACCCCCGAGCGATAAACCTATCGAAGCAGGCTGGATGCGAAGAAGAGTCCCACAGCCCCCGCGATGAAAATGCCCAGTTCGAAGAGCCCAGCCGCAATTGTGTACGCTTTTTGCATTTGATTTCACCTTGTCCCGCCTCTTTTCTGGGGCGGTCCTAGATGATATCGTCTGCGAATCGGGGGCAGCTTAAGCGAAAGCACCCCAAAAAACCAAAAGCTAACCTTATACAATTACATGGGTTACGTGCTAAGGGCGTTTTTTTGCCTTCAACAATATCTGGGGGCCAATAGGAAGCGAACCCCCATGATATAGTGCTACGGGCGCCTCCGGCCCAGCCAGAAAAGCCCCCCGGCCAGCAAGAAAGCCGCACTTGCCGGCTCGGGAACGGGAACCGGAGGCGCCTGGCCGCTGCCGAAATTCCGCGCGAGGATCACGTAGTCGGCGAAGTCTACCAGCCCGTCGTAGTTCAGATCTCCCTGGGACCACGTCCCCGCCTGGCCGTAGGCATTGGAAAGCACCGCGAAGTCGTCTTCGTCGACCAGGCCGTTGAGGTCCAGATCTCCACCGAACGCATCGACAAGCAGCGCCCCGCCCTGGTGCGAGCGGAGACCCACGAAGCGGTCGGAGACGATTTGCCCCTGGGCCAGCAGGTCCGCCAACCAGGGGTCCTCGGCGTCCCAGTTGGCCACCCACACCCCGGCCGATCCCAGGTCCAGAACACTGGATGAGAGGATCTCCAGGTTGCTCAGGGAGAGGATTTCGTTGCCCGGGCCGTCGGCGAGATTGTCGAAATCGTCTTCCAGGTGCAGCCAAGCCTGGCTTTGCGAGCCGAGGATAAGGGAGGCCATGGCGAAATCTCCATTTTCCGGCAAGGCCAGTGAAGATGCGACCTCGAGTCTCGATTCGTCGGGGCCTCCCTCGAAGACCAGTTCCACATTGGCCAGACCGCCAAGCGATACGGCGTCGACGGACTCGTTTTCGAACCGCGAGCCGCTGCCCAACATGATCCGCGACCCGGCCTCTGCCTGCAGAGCCGATCGCCTTCCCAGGTGCAACGCAGAGGCGATGCGGAGTTCGGCTCCGCCGGTCATGGAAAGCGTGCCCGAGCCGTTGTTGAGGCGTCCCAGCCAGAGCGAACGGGCTTGGCCGATTTGAGCCCCCAGGCTCACCTGTCCGCCGAATTCCACGTAGGCGTTGTGGTCCGCGTCGGGAGGCTGCTCGTTCCAAACCTCCGAGTTGGACCAGCTTCCCGTCTGGCCGAAGCAGTAGGTCGCGGGCCCGGGCGGGTTGACAGCCGTCACCCCCACGAAGGGCCCCGAGAAACTCCCGCTGCCGGCCCCGTAGCCGCCATGGATGACCAGGTTGCGGTCGGTGAAGAGGTTCATCCCGACGATGCCATCAACCGGGGAATCATCGGTTGGGACGTTCAGGGCGATGACGGGCACGTCGTGAAGGACCATGTCGCCCAGGCCCGAGGCGGGCAGGCGAAGCGTATCGACCACGAAGCCCGGTGTCTCCTCGATGCTGCCCCCCACGCCGGTGATCGGGACGGTAAACTCGGGGCTTTCCGGATCGAGCCCCAGGTCGTAGGCCAGGTCCAGTGAAACCACCGTCACCTGGGCCCCGGTGTCGAAGAGGAACCTCCCGCCGGTCGTGCGGGGCTGATAGTCGCTGTCCTCGACGACGACATTGTCGACCATCAGGGCATCGGAAGCCGTGGGTGTGGACTGGAGAATCCCCAGGGATCCCTCGCCGTCGATGTAGAGCGGGGGCAGCGTCGCGCCGTCTTGAAAGTAGGAAACCGCAATGCGGTGATCAAAGGTCCTGGGCACCCCGTCAGCATAGCGCGAGGTATACAGGTCCACCCGCGGAGAGGTGTGTTCCTGCTGGGCATAGGTAATCGTCCGGTTCTGGTCGGTACGGATCACGGTCGTGTAGAACATGCTCAGCGGCGTGCCGATCACCGAGGGCAGGACCGATCCGCTGCTCATCGCTCCCAGGGCTCGGACGTTGCCGACCCCCTGCATCCCCGAGGTGTCGACCGTCCCGGATTCGATTGCATCCAGCCCGTCCACGAAGAACCCGTACGAGCCGAGGATTCGCGCGGTGACCGAGTCGGGCCCCGCCCCCTCGACCTCGTAAGTGTCCGACGTGGCTGTCATTGCCCGGGCACTGTTCCAGTCCTCGTAGGTCAGCAGATTTACGTTGGCCCCGGTGTCGTAGAGCACGACGGAAAACTGCTGCGACCCGGCCGGCTCGATCGTCCCTGCCAGCCAGGGGCGATACCAGGCGAAGGTGTCGGCGTCGGAGAAGATGCCCCCGGTCCCCTGGTCGGCTTCATCGGTTACAGCCATCACTACCATGGGGGTAAACCCGTCAATCGGGATCGAGAGGACCCGCCCGGCCGGTGGGGTCGCCAGCCCCGCGACCCGAACCCCTGCCAAGCCTACAGCCCAGGGAGCAAGCACCAGGGCGATGAAAATCCTCCATCGGTACCGAGCGCACATGGTTGTCTCCTTCCGGCGGGAACCGGTCTGATGCGAAACGGCGTGTTGCTCCACGGGCTATTATATCGCCTTTGCCCGATCGAGGCCAAAGGCGATTGCCTACTCATCGCGCCAGGTGGCCTTTTCGGGCTGATGGTGATCTTCCATCCTCTCGGTGGGGCTCTGTAGGCGTCCGGAGCGGTGGTGCTTTTTGAGGATTCCCCTGCGCAAGGCCCGCCAGGGCTTGGTGATCTTGCGATGGAGCAAGTGCAGTCCGGTTCGCTTGCGGGAGAGGGCGTCTTCCTCGGGCGTCAGTTCCTCCGGGGCCAATCGGCGCTTGTGCTTGTAGAGATGGTACAGGTCGCGCTGGGCGACGTATTCAAAAGCGCGGGCGATCAGTCGATTCAGGGGCCAGGGCCAGTGGTCGCGCCTGCGGAAGGATATCTGGTAGTCGATCAGGTAGGGTCGTCCCTCGGACGTAACCAGGATGTTTGAGCGTTTGTTGGCGTCGCAGTAGGCCACCCCCCGCTCATGGATGCAGCGCATCAGTTCCACGAGGCGATTGAACAGCCCCGCGGGAGGCTTTTCCAGGTGGTCCAGGGGGGCTGCGTCGATGTACTCGATCGCGTAGCCGTTATCTCCAATGTGTCCGGCCCAGCGCGGGACGCCTTTGAGCCCGGAAAGCTGCCGGTAGATCCCCTCCTCGTGGGCCCGCATGAACCGGGCGTACCAGCCAAAGCCGAGCCCCAGGAACGGTTGGGTGCGTGAGAATTTCACCACCAGCCGATCAAAGGGGGCCCCGGCATTCCGGGCCCGGTAGAGGCAAGTGGCTGCGAAGAAATCGTGCTTGAAGACGCGAAGGCACCGGTAGGTGCAGCCCTGGATGACCACTGAGTCCGGGGGCGGCTTTGGAAGCGCGAACATCCGGGCATGGTCCTGTCTGTGCGCCATCAGGCCTCGGGGTTCATGCGGGAGACGGCCCCATTGAGATCTTCGGCGAAGGCTTTGGCGGCCCGGGCGATGGCCTCCTGCCAGTTCAGGCCCTGCATGTCCTCGCGTGCGTGGGCGTAGATAACGCTGCGGCTGGCGTTGACGATTGCCCCGGTCCCGTCGGGTTTGAACGAGGCCATGCAATCGTCGGCCGTGGCGCCCTGGGCTCCGTAGCCGGGGACCAGGAAGATCTGCTCGGGCATCCGCCGGCGCAGGCTCCGGGCCTCTTCGGGCCAGGTGGCGCCCACCACGGCTCCCAGGCTGCTCATTCCGCTGGAATCGAGCAGATCCTTTCGCTTGCCCAGGGCGTTTACCAGATGGGCCATGTGCTCATAGACCTTGGTTCCCTCGGCGTCGGTGAGATCCTGGATCTGCCCGGCCGAGGGGTTGGAGGTCCGTACCAGGGCAAAGACGCCCCGGCCTGTCCTGGCTGCGGCGTCGAGGAACGGCTCCAGACCGTCCTGGCCGAGGTAAGCGTTTACGGTAATCGCGTCGGGGGCGTTTTCGGCAAGCAGGTGCCCGGCTGCGTACGCTTGAGCCGTGGAGCCGATGTCGTTGCGTTTAACGTCCCCGATGATGAGCAGGCCCTGTTTTCTGGCCTGGACAATGACGCGGTTGTAGAGAGCGACGCCTTGGGGCCCCAGAGCTTCGAAGTAGGCCGACTGGGGCTTGACGACGGGAACTTTTCCCGCCACGGCCTCCAGGACGCCCATGCAGAAGGTTTCGATTCTGCCAAGGACCTGACTATCATTCTCTGCATTCCGCAGGGAATCGGGGAGCCGGTCGTAGCGTGGATCGAGGCCCACACAGGCCGGGGCCGAGTCGGCGATAGCCTGTGCAAGAGTTTGGGAAAACCGCCTGTTCATATCGTAGACTCCAAGATGGTCCTGAGCTTTATACGGGATGCACGGACAAAAGAAAAGGACGCACCGCAGCGGGTCCGGGCCGTCAAAAGCCGTATTCCCGCTGCAGTTTACGAGATTTAGCGGTCACAGCGGACAACATGGCCTTGCAATCGAATGGTGATTGCGTTAGTCGTATTCGCAAGCGCCGTTCCTCGGATCCCAGCCTGGAAAGGCCCGGGACCGGACACAGGCAGCCACGATGGCGCCCCCGCAGAGCTTGTTTCGCCGGCGAGACAGGCCCGGCGGGTCCGATGCCGGTACAAGCGCGTGCAATGTCCTTGCCGCCGCGCAGGGAGTGATGATTATGCCTACGGGTCGAGTCAAATGGTATGACAAGAGCAAAGGGTACGGGTTCATCGAGAATCCGCAGGGGGACGTTTTCTTCCATTTCAGCGACATCCAGATGGAGGGATTCAAGGCCCTTGCCGAGGATCAGCGGGTCTCCTACAAGCTCCTTCGCAGCGCCGAGGGGCTCAAGGCCAAGCAGATCAAGCCCCTGGACAACCGGGCTTCGGTCAAATCCGCCGCCCGGTACCGCGCGATGATCTACATGCATGTCAAGCCGGATTGCCTGGAGGAATTCGACTGCTTCATGGGAAACTATCCCGCCTGGTTCGACACCCTCCAGCAGGACCTTGGGCTGCGTCGGATCGGCACGTGGCGGACGGGAAACCACGGGGTCTACCTGGTGGAATCCGAAAAGCCCTACGAACAGACCCTCCTGGCCGCCCAGGACCACCCCAACGCCTCCAACCTGGCCCAGTGGAAGGCCACGCTGCGGGAGATGCTCGAGGAAGATCCTGAGACGATGCAGCCGGTATTGCCCGAGGACGACCAGGAATAGACTCTCGCCTGAGGCCTTTCGGGCGGCAATTGTCGTCTGCCAAAGATGCAAGAGGGTGGTAAGGGGTTCCGATGGCTGGGGTTATCGGACCTCCTTCGGGGTCCGGGAGTTGAAATCCGCCCCCTTGTCTCTCAAATTCCCACTTTTTCTGCGGGATTTCTCCCCTCGGTGCCACAGAAGCTGGCACTGCAAGGGTCTATGCTTGATGACGTTGGATGGCCGTCCTCTCGAGCCAGAAGCCTTCGGGGTGTTTCGAGGATTGACGATCGCTCGCAGCAATCAGCGCTTACCGGGGACTGCGCCGGGGGGGGAGCAGTCCCCGCGTTTCTGCGCGGCAGATCCGGTTTCCGATGAGGAAGCTCAGGAAACTTTTCGGGTGAACTCGATGCCCAGCCCCACCAGGTTGCCCAGTTGCTGGGTCCTGGCCACACGTCCCGCGTAGCGGTAGATGCGGCAGTGGTCCTGGCCCCGACGGGCGTAGGGGTCCGGAGGCTGGGTGATCTCCAGCAGGATGTCGCCTTTGGCGGGGACATTCCGTCGTGCGTCGGCCACCACGCTGACTCCAGAGTCGGAGATGTTGGCCGTCCTGCCCCTGACCAGGATCCGCCACTGGCCGTCGCAGATCGCCACTGGCATGGCGGCCGGCTTTCTCTCACTGCGTCGCCTGTCTGTTGCTGTTGCCTGGTTCGACATCTTGGTGGCCCCTGAAAGATTGCGGTTTCATCGCGGCCTGCAGGATGATTATCGATTCAATCCTCCAAAGCTTGATCGGCAATTGGTCAGCGACTGAGAATCCTCCCGGGAAAACCCGGGCAGGCGATCGGAGGAGAAAAGAGGTTCCGGGCGCCGCACACATTCAGCCAGCGCCCGGAAACGGGGGCGAGTCAACGCGTCAATCTGGAAAAATCACTTTTCGGGCGACTTGGAATCGCCGGGCGTCGACCCGCCGGCACGTCCCAGCAGATCTCCGAGCTTTTCCATTCCGTGGTCGACCAATTGCATCTGCCACGTCAGCAACTGTCTCACGCTCGACAAAACGTTGAGCATCTCCCGGCATGTCTCTTCGGCCTGATTCTTCATATTCTTTCTCCGGCTTCGAGCACTGCCCCGGGACACAAATTACAAATCGGTAATTGTCGTGCTGCTTCTACATCAACAGTACTATTCCGAGTTTCCCCGGCCTACCGATTTTACGTGGTTTCAATAATAAGAATCACTCTCATGTTTGTCAATCGTTAAACCGCCTCCTGCAGAAGATTTTTGTGATGCCTATCAGGCTTCTTCCGGACAAAGCAGACAAGCAAGAGCCCTCTTGAACGCAGGCACCCGCACCAGAGGGCGTGGAAGGCTTTTCCGACAAGGGAATGTGCGCAGCCGGTAAGGCTAGGAAGCCCCAGATCCGTCCTTGCTGCGGTGATGAGCGGCCTGCTTTTCACTGCGGTCTACGTCCCTTTTTAGCGACGCGATGGTCTTCTGGAGAATATGGCTCTGCCATCGAAGCAGTTCCTGCATCCCTTCCAGTGCTTCAAGCAGTTCTCGTTTGGTCACCCCGGTATCCCCTTTTGTCTTGTGGCATCGGGCAAAACAGTCTTATAATCTTTCACTGATGCGAAAAGTATATTCGCATTTCGGTTAATACGCAAGAAGTTTTACGTACATGCGAAACAATATGTCCGATTTTTCACCACAAGCGATCTGCCAGCGAATCCAGCAACTGCGGATGCAGCGCCAAGGCCCGCGGGGCAAGAGCGCCTTTGCCAAGGAATTGGGCCTCTCGCCCAGCACGTACGACTACTACGAAGCCGATCGGGTTCCTCCTGCTGAAATCCTCCTGCGCATCGCAAACAGGACCGGCGTGGACCTGGCCTGGCTCCTGACAGGCCGAAGCCCCGAACACGAGCAGACCGCACCTGCCGACCATCCTGCACTGGCCAGAGCAGCAAAGCTCCTGGCCGATGCACCCAACGCCGGAAGAGCCCTGGCTGCCTTTCTGGACCTTCTCTCGGCCGCATCGCGATTCCAAGACCCGGCCCCGACCGGCAGCTTGCCTCCTGACCGGAAACCACACCGGTCCGATAAGGCCCCCACTCCATCGAACCCGAACGGAGAGGATCACCAAGCGTGGATCCCCATTCTGGGCCGAACCGCTGCCGGCGTCCCTGCCTTCTGGCAGGACGACGAGGACACCGAAGGAATTACCGACTTGGAGGATCTGATCCAGGCCTCGCTGGGATCCAAGCCCGGACAGGTGGAAGCCGCGAGGGTAAAGACGGGCTCTTCCGACCCTCTGGGAAGGCTGGAGGTCCAGATTGTGACCCTCCCGCAGGCCGATGAAAACCTGCCCGCAAGCCAGTTTGTTGTCTGCCAACAATGCCGGCGGCGCTACCCCGATGCCTTTGCCCTGCGCGTCGACGGCGACTCGATGGCCCCGGAGGTCCCCCATGGACAACTGGTACTGCTGAGCCCCAGCGCCGAAGCGGTGGATTCCGAGCCAGCCGTGGTGCAACTGGAAGGGCAGATCGGCGTGACCTGCAAAATCTTCCGCCGGCAAGGCCGCAGCGTGCATCTGATCCCGATCAACGAGCGCTACGAGCCGACAACGCACCCGGCCGACCAGGTCGTCTGGGCCCTTCGCGTCCTGGCCAGGATCGTCGCCGGGTAGCGCGCCCGGCCGAGGTCCAGCTTACTCGGGCGGATTGTTCACGTCCGACCAGATCAGGTAGTTCTCCGAGGCCGGGTTGTTGCGGTCCTCGAGTTTGAAGGCATTGTCGCCGTTGGTCTGGTTGTCCTTCCTCCACGTGACCGCGCCGCTGAGGGACAGGAAGTTGCCCCCGCTGAACCGCCCGGCGTGGTTGGCTGTGCCGGCATCGAGGCTGCCCCGAAGCGGACGGTCCGACCAGACCAGCTTGGAACCGCCCAAGCGTCCCCGCCTCGTGCCGCCGTAGGCTTCGCTGGTGGGCATCTGGGCATACGAACTGTTGTTCCAGGTAGTGAAGCCATTGTTGCCCGAGGGGTACTCGAAGTCCTCATCGCCGGGGCACTTGAGCAGGCTCCGGGAGATGTAGTCGCCCTTGACCAGCAAGTACCAGGCCTGGAGGTTGCACTTCTCATTGTGACGGGCCAAGGGGAATCGCGCCACCGGATCGGCCGAGAGATCCCATCCCCTGGCCCCCAGGGAGGGCAGGTGCTCGTGGGTCGTGAGATACATGCTCAACCCCTGCGAAATTGCCCGCAGGTTGGCTGCGCACTTGCTCTTCCAGGCCAGGGCGTTGGAATCCATGACCGTCTCAACATAGCCCCGGTCGTCGCCGTCCTTGCCCTTGTCACAGCCGATGGCCACCACGCAGAGAAGCAGACTCCCCGCCACCAGCAGAGCCAGGACGTCGACGAGTGTCATTCCGCGATTCTTCATGGCTGTTTCTCCGTTGGCCCAGGCTATTTCGCGCCGCCGGCTGCAGCGTTCGGTGGCAGTTCCGCGACGTTGTCCTTGTGGTAGTGGAGGAAGATTTCCTTCTCCGCGCGTTCCTGCTCGGGCACGTCCAGCAGGTAGACGTTCTTGCCTTGGCCCTCGACGGGGTGGGTGTTGTCTGGCTCGAATGCAACCGATCCGCTGTAATCCAGGAAATGCGAACCGTCTTCATGGTTTGCGCTGCCTTTTCCGAGGCTGCCGCGTTGGGGACGATCGCCAACCATGTACAAACCGAGACCTGGATTCATGCGGTTAAGACCACACGTATAGGCGCTGCTGGTGGGAGGTATGGCGTAGGAAACGTTGTGCCAATCGAGAAAGCCGAACTCCTCGGAATCGAAGTTCCCATGCTCCTGCAGCGACTGGAATTCCTCATCGGACGGACAGCCAAACTGCCCGAGTTCCATGCCCGAGTAGGTGTGCAGCAGGTAGAGAGGCTGGATGTTGCAGTGGCGGGAGTCGGCGTTGGAGGCCATGTCGCCCAAAGTCGCAAACCGTTTGGGCGGTGTGGCAGCCAGCTCCTTGTCCTGGTTTCCCAGGCTCGGATAGGCTCCAAAGGCGTCCTCATAGATGATAAACGCATTGACGAAACTCTTGAGATTGGTTTTGCAGACGGCCCTGCGAGCCAATTCCTGCCGACGACTCTCTCCGCAACCGGCGATCAGGGCGCAAAGAAGCAAAGTCGCCGCTACGAGCAGGGCCAGGAGATCCACGAATGTTATTCCACGATTCTTCATCATTGATTTTCCATCCGTTAGGGTTGTTTCGTCTCGTCGGCCGCCTTCTCGGGCAGCGTAGCGACGTTGTCCTTGTGGTAGTGCAGGAAGACTTCCTTCTTGGCCTGCTGGGCTTCGGGCATATCCAGGAGGTAGACGTTCTTGCCTTCGCCCTCGAGGGGGTGGGTATTGTTGGCCTCGAACGACACCGCTCCGTTGTACTGCAGGAACTGCGAGCCGTTCTTGTGGTTCGCGCTGCCGGCTTCCAGGCTGCCCGGCTGGGGGCGGTCACCGACCAGGTATATTCTGGTATCTGCAATCTCGCGTCCAAGACGACACTTGTAGGCGCTGCTCATGGGCGGGACTGCGTAGGAGACATTGTGCCAGTCGAGGAAGCCCACCGTATCAGGGTCGTAGCCATCAAAATCCCGAATCGTGGTGAACTCCGCGTCGGAGGGACACCCAAACTGCCCGAGTTCCATGCCCGAGTAGGTGTGCAGCAGGTAGAGAGGCTGGATGTTGCAGTGGCGGGAGTCGGCGTTGGAGGCAATGTCGCCCAAAGTCGCAAACCGTTTGGGCGGCGTGGCAGCCAGCTCCTTGTCCTTGTTGCCCAGGCTCGGATAGGTTCCAAAGGCGTCCTCATAGATGATAAACGCATTGATAAAACTCTTCAGATTGGTTTTGCAGACGGTGATTTTCGCCTGCTTCCTGGCCCCGACGAGGCTCAGCATCGCCACGGGGACCACCAGCGTAAGCAGTGCGGCGGCCAAGGCGCCTTCCACGATCGTGAACCCGTTTCGTTTTGTCCTGAACATGATTTCGCTCCTTTCAAGAAGAATTGCAGCCCGATGGGTCCGTTGACATCCCACAGCAGTTGAATCTGCACGTGTGGATTGTAGACGCCCTTGCCGGGCGTGAAAAGCGAAAACCCCGCAAAGAAAAGCGGCAACGCGAGGGTCGGTCTTCCTCGCGCTGCCGCTGGATTCGAAAAACCGCGGTGTAATCTACTTGGTTGGCCTGGAGGTCTTACGGGTCTTCTTGCGGGACTTCTTGGCTGACTTGGCCGACGACTTCTTCTTTGAAGCCTTCTTGCCGTTGGACTTCTTCTTTTTCTTCGCGCTGCCCTTGCCGGAGGAATCCCGCAGAAGCTTCTTGAGTTCCTTGCCGGCCTGGCTTCGCATGTCGCCACCGCGGCCCGTGCTGCGCTGCTTTTCCAGCCGACCCAGCAGGCGGTTCATCCTGGCCCCGTCGGGGGGCATCTGGATGATCCGCTGCTCGAATCCGGCCAGGTAGGCCGCGTTGGAAAGCTCCAGCTCTCCGATGGCCTCGTCGCCCAGGGCAATCGGCGTCGAGCCCCGCTGGATGTGGCGGGCAAAGGCCCGGATGACTTCCAGGTGGCCCTGGGGTTTGTCGGGTATCTTGACTTCCTTCCAGGTGAGCGTCTGGTCCTTGCCCATGCCGAAACGGTTTTCGGTCTTGTAGATGTACTGGCTCAGGGGCGTCTTCATCTTGCCGTGCATGAGCTTGCCCTCGGCGGCCACGAGCGTGCCCTTGTCGCCGCTGACGCGGAGTTCCTCGTAGCCGGGCAGTTCGGCGGTGGTGGCGTAGATGTATCCGACCTTGCCCTTGCCGAAGTCGCAGAGGATGTTGGCGGTGTCCTCGACTTCGATTTTGTGCTCGCGCGTGCCCAGCATGCACTGGACGGTTTTGGGTTTCTCGCCGGCCATCCAGAGGAACAGGTCCAGCGAGTGTGGGGCCTGGTTGATCAGCACTCCGCCTCCCTCGCCGTCCCAGGTGCCTCTCCAATCGCCCGAGTCGTAGTACTTCTGCGTGCGGAACCAGTTGGAGCAGATCATCTGGACGCGGAAGACCTCGCCGATCTGACCCTTGTCGATGATCTGTTTCATCTTGATCATGATCGGGCGCGTGCGCTGCTGGAGCATCGCCCCGAGGGCGACCTTGCGCTTCTTGCATTCGGCGATCATTGCCTGTGCGTCAGCGATGCTGGAAGACAGCGGCTTTTCGCAGAGGACGTGTAGTTTGCGTCGGGCGGCCTGGATGGTCAGCACCGGGTGCCAGTAGTGCGGCGTTGCGATGATCACCGCATCGACCAGTCCGGAGTCCATCATCTCCACCGCATCGGTGAAGCAGGGCACGTCCAGCTCCTTGGCGAGCTTGGCGGCCTTGTCTTCCACGATGTCGCAGACGGCCCCGAGTGTCAGCAGGCTCTTGCCGTTGTTCTTGCAGTTCTTCGCGTGGTTAGAGCCCATGTTCCCCACACCGATGATTCCGTAACGTGTCTTGGCCATTTGGCGCTCTCCTATGGTTTTCTTACGGGTTGCTTGCCGGAAGTCTAGGCCAAGAGAAATGACAATGCAAGCATGCCTGCCGGAGGGTAAGCTGCACGCATGAGCGCAAGACGAGACAGACTCAACCCGGACAAGCTGCGCTGGGCGCTGCGGGGTCTGTTCCTCACAGCCTTGGGGACGGGAGCCCTTGCACTGGGGATTGGCTGGGCCTGGTTGTGGAGCTATCTGCTTTCGATCAATGTGACCACCTTTGTGTTCTATGCGTGGGACAAGCATGCAAGCGTTCGGCGCGGGCTGCGCCGCATCCCGGAGTTCACGCTGCTGTTTCTCGGGCTCATCGGCGGATCTCCGGGGGCGCTTCTGGGCAGGCACGTGCTTCGACACAAGACCGTCAAGCGCGACTTTCGTCTGCTCTTCCGGGCGGTGGTGGTTGTGCAGATCGCCGCGTTGGCCGCCTGGTATCTCCTGGGCCGGAACGGTTGACGGATCCTTTGCGCGAGCCTTTGGGCGCGGTATGCTTCGTCCATTTGAGACGGAAAGGAACTCCATGCAGCGCGTACGGGTGAAAATTGAAGGGCTTCGCGACGCAGCCTCTGCCCTGAAGGTCGCACAGATGGGGGCCGACGCGATCGGCGTGGTCTTTGCCCAATCCCCCCGGTGGGTCTCGCCGGAACAGGCTGCCGAAATCGTCTCCGCCCTGCCGCCGTGGGTCAGTTCGGTCGGGGTGTTCGTCAATGCCGACGCCGAGGCCATCAACCGCGTGGTGGCCCGGACGGGCATTACGCACGTTCAGCTCCACGGAGATGAGGAGCCCGAACTGGTGGGGCAAATCGAGGCCCCCTGCATCAAGGCTTTTGCCGTGCGTGATGAATCCTGGCTGATGCAGGTGAGCTCGTGGCTGGAGGCCTGCAGCGCCCGGGAGAACCTGGCGGCAATTCTGCTGGATGCCTTCAACCCGAAGGTCCGCGGGGGCACGGGGGAGCGCTTCAACTGGGACCTTGTGGGCGACGCCCGCTCGGCCGGCGCGATGAAGGGCATGGACCCGATCATCCTGGCCGGCGGGCTGGACCCGTTCTGCGTCTCGCAGGCGATCGAGATCGTAAAGCCCTGGGCGGTGGATGTGGCAAGCGGGGTGGAAAAGGCCCCGGGGGTCAAGGACTTCCGCAAGATCCGCGACTTTCTCCGCGCCAGCCAGGAGGGAGACGAACTCAAGAGCGAATTCTGGAAGCCGTAACTCTCACGCTGCCCGATTACGGAACCGGGGCGCCCAGGGCCTGGAGCCCACTTCGGACATCCGCGAAGGACACCTCACGGGGCAGCAGGTCGTTTCGTGCGGCCAGGGCAGAACAGACGCCGGCGGCCTGTCCCATGGCGGCGGCATCTCCGGTGACGCGGTAGCTCGAGTGGGCCAGGAAGTCTCCGCTGATGCACCTGCCTGCCATCATCAAGCCCTCGACATCCTTTGCGATCAGGCTCCGAAGCGGCAGGCCGTACGGCTGGGCCTTGAGGTCGGCCGGCGAGTCGTAGCTCCGCTGGGTGTTCTTGCGAACCACGTGTACATCGATACCGAAGGTGCAGACGGCGATGCTGTCGCCGGGGACGTTGCCTGAGACGACGTCGTCGATGGTGATGGTGTGCAGGCCGTGGATGCGCCTTCCCTCGCGGATGCCGATGTGCTCGCAGGTGGCCACCAGGCGCAGGTCCGACCAGATACCGCCGCTTGCCCGCAGGGCGTCGACGATGGCGTTGACTTCGCGGCGCCCGTTGATGCTCGCTTCGGTGATCGACGCCGCGTCGTCGCTCCTGTGCTCGTTCTGGTGGTCGCAGATCAGGCTGTAGAGATTGTCGTGGATGCGCACGAACATCGGATTGGCGTAGGTCGGGGTTGCTCCCAGATCGCTGCAAAGCTGTGCGAAGCGGCGACGACTGCCCCGGTTGCCCGTCCAGGCCAGGTAGTCATAAACCTGTTGAGGGTCCACGCCGGTGACCATGCAGGGGAAGCTCATGGGCTGGACGCCGCCGTCCTCGTCGCGGCCGACGTCAAAGGAGCACCCCGCGCGGGCGGCGAGGGTTCCGTCGCCGGTGCAGTCGACAAAGGCCCGGGCGGACCATGCCTCCCGGCCGCTCGCGCTTTCGGTAATTACGTGGGTCAGCCGTCGGCGGTCGGTTCTGGCGTCCACGACGCGGGTATGCAGTTGCAGTTGGACTCGGGCCTCGATGCACATTTCTTCCAGAAGGCGTTTCATGATTTCGGGATCGTAGATCCAGCTTTTGCCGGGGATCAGCGCGCCTCGTCGCTCGAGCCGGTCGGTCAGTTCGGTCAGGATGCCGCCCTTGTTTTCCGCGCCGTGGACGAGACACAGGAGCCCGGCCGTCCAGACCCCTCCCAGGCATCCGGCCGTGTCGACCAGTCGCACCGACGCGCCGCTCCGGGCTGCGGCCAGGGCGGCCAGGACTCCCGCCGGTCCCCCGCCGGCTACGAATACGTCACACTCCCCCGCTACGGGCAGAGATCTCTGGGGCTCGGCAATGGTTTGCATGGAAGATGCTCCTTTCGTGATGGAGATATGCTACCTGCCCCCGGGCAAACTGGACAATCGCTTGTGTTGTCGAGTTTATTGAATTATCATGCTGTCTATGGCGACTTTTTCCGACATTGCGCCTTCTTTGCCGGCGGACCCGGCCGGGCGAGTCGAAAAGGCCCTGCTGGACTGCGAGCGATCCCTGGGCGTTAGGTTGACGATTCACGACCATCTCGGACTCTTCCGGGATGAGAACGATGGGCCTCTGTTGATGAACCGACATCTACACCGTCATGGATTCTGCAGGTTGCAGCGGAGGCAAACCGTGATGCGTTGCGTCGCCCACTGCGAAAAGAAGGTCCACGCCCAGGCGGCCCGGATACGCAGGCCTTTCCGCAGTGTCTGCTGGAAGGGCCTGGCCGAAATCGTCATCCCCCTGCTGCACGACGGGTCTCACCTGGCCACGCTGTACTGCGGGGCGTGGCGGCCGGGGGGAGCCCGGCCCAGGTGGCAGGGCATGAAGCGCCGGGAGGAATTGAGGCAGGCTTACGGGGAAGTTCCGCCCTGGCAGGTTAAGGAGGCCTCGGCTTTGACCGGCCAGTTGGAGCTCTGGGGCCGTGGGCTGGTGGAGACGGTTCTGGCCCTTGGCTTGCCGCCGGGGCCCGAAGACCGACAGGGGCGAATCCGCCGTTTCATCGCTCGCTGGGCCCATGAGCCCCTGGGCCTGGCCAACCTGGCCGAGCAGTTGCATCTCTCAATCTCGCGGACCTCTCACGTGGTCCGCCAGTGTTGCGGGGAGAGTTTTCAGCAGCTCGTGATGAACGAGCGGGTCGCCCGGGCGAAGGTGCTCCTCCAAGCCAGTTCGTACAGCCTGGCAGAGATAGCGAGGCGATGCGGCTTTACCGACGCCCCCTATTTTTCCCGCCTGTTCAAACGCAGCACGGGCCTGAGCCCCGGCGCCTGGCGAGAGCAGCACGCGGGGCATCCCGAGACGCTGTAGCAAAAGGCCCCGCGGGGCAGGTTACCCGGCGGGGCCTTGGTGAGAGTCACAGCGGCTGAGGGTTGTTTTGCGTTGGCCTGCTCCAGCGGCCCGGGGCGGTGGATGGTATGTTCCCGCAGGGGGCCAAACGGCTCCCACGGATCGAGGCGCACCCGCTCCAGAGCCCTGTCCCTGCCCCTTCGGACCTGCTGCATGTATGTGTCGAAGTACGGGGCCTGGATGTCGAACCAGGTCACCAGCAGCCGAAGCTGCTCATCGGTCAGGAGCTTCTGGTGGCTCTTCGCGTCGGTCACGTGCAACTGGCCCACCAAGGCATTGCTTCGGCGGAACTGGTCCATATCGGCCAGTTGCTCGGGGCTAAGGGTGGTCATGCCCTCGATGCCGGGAGGGCTCATCTCGGCCGGTCCAGCCGCGGAGAGATTTACCGCACATAGGCAGAGACAGACAGTCAGGGCTGGAACGATGGAGCTTCTCATGGCGATACGTCCTGGTAAGGGGAAGGAGACCCACATTCAGGCAGTTGGCCGCTGGTTGGATTGTACCTCAATTCCGGCGGGGCTCAAAGCTTTTGACATATCCCGCATTCATATAACCCGTGAAGGGAGGGAAAGGTTCTGCAAAGGCCCGGGGAGGGCAGGAGAATCTCCCGGCGGGAAAAAGGGGCGGGCCGCATCGGAGGAGTCAACGTCTCCAACGCGGCCCGGACTTTGGGTGTTTTGCAGCCTGGTCGGGGGGGTTATTCCGGCGTGGGCTGGAGTTCTTTCTGTCGCTGGTCGAGCTGTCCGCGCAGTCGGCCCAGGATGGCAGAGTGCATCTGGCTGACGCGGCTCTCGGAGAGGTCGAGCGTTTCCCCGATTTCCTTCATCGTCATTTCCTCGAAGTAGTAGAGGATGATGATGAGCCTTTCGGCGCGGCTGAGCCCTCGGGTGACCAGTTCCTTCAGATCGCGACGTTGAGCGGTGCGGAAGGGGTCGTCGCTGCGGCGGTCTTCGAGGACGTCGATTTCCCTGACGTCCTTGTTGGAATCGGTCTCGAACCATTTTCGGCTGAGGCTGACGAGACCGACGGCCTTGGCGTCGCGCTGGAGCTTGCGGAACTCGGACATCGAGACGTTGAGCTGCTTGGCGATTTCCTTGGCTTCGGGCTTTCGGCCCAGTTGGGCTTCGAGGGCCTGGACGGCTTCGTTGAGTTTGTGGGCACGGCTTCGGACGAGTCGGGGGACCCAGTCCATGCTTCGCAGCTCGTCGAGGATGGCCCCACGGATTCGCGGGGCGCAGTAGGTCTCGAACTTGACCCCCCGCTCGGGGTCGAATGCGTTGACAGCGTCCATGAGCCCAAAGATGCCCGCGGAGATCAAGTCTTCCACGTCCACCTCATCGGGCAACTTGGTATGAAGTCGCTCCGCGGCGTATTTGACGATGTGTAGATAATTTTCGAGCAGGCAGTTCCTGGCCTGGTCGTTCCCGTCGGCCAAGAAGCTGTCCCACCATTTCTGGACTTGCTCCGGCGAAGCTTTCTCCTGGCGAACCTTCATTGCTGATGCACTCCTTCCCTGTCTGCGATCCTTGGCCGCTGTGCGGCTCGGGAGCTTCTATACGTTTTTGGTGGTTGCCTTGTCCGGGCCGGCACATCCTTGTGCCGCTCGCCGCGGATAGACCACCACGGCTCCCACACCCAAAGGTCTTGCCCTACGCTTCTATTAACTTGTCTGAGGCGTTTTTCTTAACCGGTTTCTCGCCTTTTTCCTTTTGGTTTCGTTGCCTGGGTCGTTTCGGTGCCTGTCGCTGGGGGCTTACCCCTGCCTGCTCAGGCAAACCAGTTGGCCACGCGCCGGAAGAAACCCTCACGAGGCGTCGCGAGCGTCCCGCCGGCACGGAGCCGGTTGGCCAGGGCAGCCAGGCAGCGACTGGCGCTGCACCGGGGCCAGGCCGTCACCACCGGCTCGCGCTTGCGAACCGCATCGGTGACCTTCGTATCTTCCAGTATGTATCCCGCATCATACACCCGGGCCGAGAGAAACTGCCTGGCCACGTCGGCCAGACGCTGGTAGCAGTCCCTGGCTTCGCTTCGACCGGCCACCCGGTTGACCAGCAAGCTGATCCGACCGTCAAAGCATCGCTGATGGAGGATCTTGATCACCGCGTAGGCATCTGCCATCGCGGTCGGCTCGGGCGTGGTTACGACAATGACCGTCTCGGCCGCACAGGCAAACTGCAGAACCGAGGGGCCGATCCCCGCGGCGGTATCCACGAGAATCATATCGTTGTCGCGTTCGAGCTGTGAAAGCGACGCCACCAGGCGGTTGCGGTTGAACTCGTTGAGGTTGGCGATCTTGGCCAGCCCCGACGCCCCGGGGACCAATTGCACGCCGCTGGGCAGTTCTACGAGAATCTCATCGAGGGTCTTTCGGCCGGCCAGCACGTGGGCCAGGCTCGAGCGGATCCGGACATCCAGCAGGATATCCAGGTTGGCCATGCCCAGGTCTCCGTCGACCAGGGCGACCCGGTTGCCCAGGGCCGAGAGCAGAATCGAAAGATTCAGCGCGACATTGCTCTTGCCCACGCCTCCCTTTCCCGAGACGATGGCGAAGGTCCGACACTGCCGTGTCGAGGCGATCAGTTCCCGCAGGTTGCTGGCCTGGTCAGTCGTGGAATTCACAGACATCCTCTCCGGCGAGGCCTGTCACGATCCATCGCGCCAGTCGATTCGCGCTTGCTGGTTGCAGGTCGTTGGGCACATCCTGGCCCGTGGTCACGTAGCTCAGTGGGCTGCTGGAGACCTCCAAGGCCTCGAGCGTCTGTCCGAGCGTCACAGCTTCATCGGTTCCGGATATAGTCACATGCGCCGCCTGACGCGCCCGGACATCGGCGACCGGGAGGGACCTCTCGGCATTACCGGGGGCCTCAACGCCCCGTTTCAAGGCAGAAATATAACGTCCCTGGGTATTGTCGTCAAAGGCAGACTCAGCCGGAAGGATTGCGGCATGGGGGCCAAAAGCTTCCTTGGCCGGCGCGACGGTGTCAACGAAGGTCTCGCCTATGAATCGTCGCAGGGTCATGGAGAGATCCCCCCGGCCGCATGCGCCGCGCAGCCGGCTCGGCTCACCCCTGGCTGCATTATCTGAAATGACTGCTTCGCTGCCAGCTTCATCACGGTCCTCCATGACCGCTGAGAAGTCTCTTCCGGCTCGCAGCACCTGCCCTGGCGCCTTGCCCTGCTTTGCGAACTGCCTGGCGCCGAATCCTCTTCGATGCCAAGCCGCCTGGACAGAGGCAATGCTTCTGCCAAAGAGCAATTCCGAAGCTTCGTACTTCCCTCAGTGCATCAGAACTGCGTCAAATGCCCATGCCCGAGACGTGGTTTCAGAATTCTTTATAGGACCTTGAAACATTCGACGCAAGGGCTTCGCGTCAAAAAATCTGAATTGTGGGACATTTTTTCTTGGCCGCTTCACTTCTTTTCAGGCTGCACCTTTTCCAACGGGTCGTCGTCCCTCACAATCAGCTCGTCTATTACCGTCCGATGCAAAAGCTCCGTACCGTCGGGCATGGATTCCTCTGACTGGATCTGGATCAGCCCTACGCCCAGCTTGTGGTACTCCCGGCCCTGATCGCCCAGAAGGCAGTACATCTCCCCTGCCGGGGTGGTGAGTTTGCGAAGTGGACGCTCTTGGCTTTGACCGAGGAGGGAGCAGAAAACCGGCTCGGGCAGCGGGTCGGCTGCGCTGACGAATACGCTGGATTTCTCGGGATCCAGTTTCGTCTCCAGGGCCTTGCGGATCCGGTCGATCTGCTCGCTGTCGGGGGCCAGCATCTTCCACCGACCGGATACCTCCGGGGCCATCCGACACGTCGATGCCAGCACCTCCACCCATTTGTCGTACTGCCTCGGACGCGTCTTGACGGTCACGTTCAGGCAGATCCAATACATCGGTTCGTCCGGATCGGCCTCGATCCGGCGAGCGTAGAGATTCCTCACCGCCGGCAGGAAGATCCGGTCCGCCATCGGCTGGGGGATCCACAGCACGTCGGAAAGATCCGCAAATGACAGATTCGCCATGACGGTTGAGCCTTCCTCCAACACCTGGATAATCGCCTCGGCCGGGCCCCACAGGTAGAAGATCCGCTGGGCTGTGACGTCCTGCTTATAGTTTCGCTGGGCCATCAGCGTGGAATGGTAGGAAGAAGCCGTGATGTCGATATACCGCCCGGTGGCGACCTTCTGGAAGATGCGATGGGTCATGCGATAGGCGACGAGACGGCTGGTATCGACGTCGCAGGGACGACTGACCCGGACCGACTCCAACGGACTGCCCAGAATCGACTCTGCGGAAATCGACCCCTTGGGAGGCGCGCAGCCGAGGGTCAGGAGACAGAGGGCAAAACCAATTCCGATCCGATGGAAGGCGTTCTTCATGAGCAGTTCCTGTCGTTGGCCGCTTGGAGTGTCTTATGGTATATATCCGTCGGGGTGTCGATGCAATCCCCTGCGGGTTGCAGCCCCGGTCGGCTATGATTGCATAGAGTTCCTTCCGGCAATGGCCGAGGAGAAGATGAACGAATTCCGAGAGAAACAGGAACAGGCCATCGCCCGGCTGGACCCTAAGGGGCTCGCGACCGATGGCCGAAAGGTCACCTGCCCCTGCTGCGGTTTTTTGATGCTGACGGAGCGGAATGTTGGCGAAATCTGCGACCTGTGCAACTGGGAGGATGAGGGCTTCGACGACGACCAGGCCCACCAGAGGAGCCCGTCCAATGCCCCCTACACCCTGGCCCAGGCCCGCGAAGCCTTCCGCCGCTACGGCGTGATGTACCCGCCCGAGGACGACCCGCGTATCGGAGGCCCGGATACCCCGACCGAAACCGCAGCCAAACAGGGGATCGTGGCACGGCTGGAATCAATCCCGGATATCGAGACCCGGGAGGAACTGGCCGAGATCTTCCAGCAGGTCCAGGATGCGCTGGAAATCCTCGACGAACAACTCAAGACCAAGGTCGCCCGCTACGAAGCCCGCGAGCGACGCAGGCGTGACCGGATGGAATAGGCTTGCCCGCCTGGGGCGCCGCTACAGCTTGTCTCTGCCTCTGAGCCAGCCCTTCCTCCAGAAGTAGACCAGCATGCCCAGTGCGATCAGGGCCATAACCGCCAGCAGGACCGGATAGCCGTATCGCCATTTGAGTTCCGGCATGTTCCAGCGGGAGACTTCGTGATCGAAGTTCATCCCGTAGACGCCCGCGACGAAACTGAGGGGAATGAAGATGGTCGCAATGACCGTCAGAACCTTCATCACCTCGTTCATGCGATTGGATATGCTGCTCATGTACCCTTCCCGCAGGCCGATGGCCACTTCGCGGTGGGTCTCGACGATATCCAGAATCTGCGTCACGTGGTCGTAGCAGTCGCGAAGGAACAAGACCGTCTCGCCATGGAACTGGGGGATTTCCTCTCGAAGCAGGGAATTCAGCGCGTCACGCAGGGGCCAGATGCAGCGGCGGATGAGCATCAGATCCCGCTTGAGGTTATGAATTCGCGGGATCATCGACTCGTCGGGATCCTGGAATACCTCGGTCTCGAGCTTCTCGATGCGCTCTCCGACCTCTTCGAGCACGGGGAAACAGCCATCGATGACGGCGTCAACCAGGGAGTAAGCCAGGTAGTCCGCCCCACGGGATCGGATGCGCCCCTGTCCGCCGCGGATGCGCTTGCGGACCGGATCGAGGCAGTCGCCCTCCTTCTGCTGGAAGGTCACCACAAAGCCATCTCCGACGAACAGGCTCACCTGCTCGGATTCCACCCGGCTTTGCAGAGAAATCATCTGCACGACCAGAAAGGCGCTGGCGTCGTAGGTTTCCACCTTGGCCCGCTGGTGAGCGTTGATGGTGTCTTCCAGGGCCAGGGGGTGCAGGGAGAACTTCTCGCCCAGCGCGGTGATGACCTCTTCGGAGCCCAGGCCATCGACATTGATCCAGATCACGGGGTAATTCCTGCGCAGTTGATCGATCCTGCCCAGGTCTTCGACCTGTTCTTCGGTGAGATCGTCGGCCCCGTAGGCCATGACGCGAACCACGGGCTTGGGCGCGTCGGGGTCCACGCGCAGGGCCCCGGGGATATCGTAGATGCCCTTGCGGCGTTTTCGGGCGGACCTGGATTGCTTGGGCAGACTTGAAGACATCGCGAGCTCCTTTCCTTCATTACTACAGTATCGGTCAGGAGCGCTTCGAATGGCCTGCTTTGCGGAGACCGGCTGTCTCATCAGGGCTTGAGCTGCACGAGCGGATCGATGCATTCCATCCCGGTCGGGGGCGTGCCGAAGTCCGGAATCGACAGCCACTCACCCTCCCGCATGCACGACTCGTGGGCCACCGCGCCGGGCAGGGAATACCGTACGCCCAGCCACACGTGATTGGGAGGCAGCTTGCCGGTGTCCATCGCCTCCAGGAAATCCTGCAGCAGGAACTGGTGCGAGCCGCAATGACCGTTACGCACGCCTACCCACTGCTCGGGCAGACGCTCGACAGGCTGAATGGCCGCCGCCCCGAGGTGCTCCTTGCCGAGGGACTCGCGGGGCAGATTTCCGAGGCGGTCTTCGCTGATCTTCACACCGCAATTCCACATGATCTGGCTGACATCCTCACTGCGACGCTTGGCCAGGTGCTCAGCCCGCTCGTAATCAAAGCTGCCGTCTTCCTTGTAGGGAGGCTCCTCGAAGTACAGTTCGCTCCAGTAGGCGTTGTAGGGCGGAACAGCCTGGCCGTGGCCCTTACCCGTCTTCTTCTTGCCCTCGCCTTCCTCTTCCTTACCGGCGATCTGCTGGGCTACCGAGACTTCCGTCCGGGCGGGGTTGTACTGTTCCTCGTAGGCGCCCTTGGTGCCGAAGATGGCCTGGCGACTCTCGCCGGCGGCCGAGCGGCGGAACTCGTTGATCCTCGCCATGCCTCCCTCGATAGTCCGAAACAGGGCCGTCTGGTTGCTGTAGGGATTGTCAAAGGCGCTTAGCTTGGGATCAAAGAGCCCGTCTTCGTCGTTGTCGATACGCCCGATGCAGGCGACCTTGGTAAAGCGCCCCATCGTCACGCCAAGAATGTGAGAGGCCGAGTGGGAGATGTACCAGATCGGCGGCACCGAAGCATAACGACGCCACTGGGGCCCGTTGGCCTGGAAGAAAGGCCGATAGAACCAGTGGGCCATGTGGTGGTAGTAATGCCCCTCGCCGTAGACGAAATCGCCGAAGTCGCCCTTGGCGAAGCGCTGCCGGCAGTAGATCCGTTGGGGCCGGTAGAAACTCGTCTCTCCCAGGGCGTAGGTCAGGCCGGTCTGCTTGACCGTCTCGACCAGTTCCTGCATCTCCTCGACGTTCACCCCGGCCGGCACGGAAGAATAGACGTGCTTTCCCGCCTTGAGGGCCTTGATGGCGATCGGGGCATGCGTCCATCGCTGGGTGAAGATGGCGATGGCATCGACGTCCGAGGCGATCAGCTCATCATCGGTTTTGAACGCCCGCTCGATCTGGTGTTCCTTGGCCGTCTCGGCCCGGGCGTCGTCTCGCAGCTCGGCGATGACGACTTCATCCACCAGCGGGTGGAGCTTGAAGAGTTCGATGAAAGGCTGGGCGAAGCCGCCGCAACCACAGATGCCGATCTTGTAACCCATGGGACGTTCCTTGCTTGAAAGGGATTTCTGGGGACAAATGCTGGGCGGCTATGGTAGCAGGCTCGAAAGAATGGCGAAACCATCCAAACAATATTTTCAAGCAATGTCGGGCGAATGCTCGGCTCAGATCGGTGCCTTGGCCTGTGTTCGAGGCCCGACCCCCCCGGGGCCAAACGGCTCGATGGCGACGAAATACTCTCCCACGTTGCGGTTCAGGCAGGGCAAGGTCAGCGATTGCGCCTCGTAGACCATCCAACTGTTGTAGAGCTTATCCGGCCCGGCGCCCCAGAGAACGTGGGCGCCGATGGCCCCCTCGGGCAGGGTCCAGGAGACCTCGGCTTGACGCGGATCGTCCGGGTTGCGACGGGCTGATACGTCCCCGGCAGCGCCCGGAGCCCCAAAGGCACTGCTGCCGAAGATCCGCAGGCCCGAGACGGCCGGGGCGCCGCTGGGAACCTGGAGGATCTGGAGACGGACGAAGCGCGCCTCGGCCGCCTCTTCCAGCTCCACGTAATCGTGGGGCAGGTCCTGGCGAGACTGGGATTTGTCGATAAGCGTCGCCCACGATCGGCCATCCGTGCTTGCCTCCAGAACGTAGCGGAACAGGAGTTCTTCGCCCCGGCCGAACTGCCGGGCCTCATGCTCGCAGAAGTTGATCTGCACCGCCCGGAGGTCGCAGACCTGACCCAGGTCGGCTTCCAGCTCGGCCTGGGCCTCCTGCCCGGACGTCCAGTAGGTCTGACAGTTTTCGTCGAAAGCCTGGTCCGGACCGTGTTCGGGCAAGGCTGCAGAAGCTTTGGCGCCGGCCCGGTAGCTCAGCAGCATCCACCCGGTCTGCGGATCGCTCCAGGGGTCCCAGGGGCCCTCGGGCAGTCGCATGGGGTAGTCGCCAAAGGTCGTGTTGCAGAACATCACGCCGTCTTCGTCGAACCCCGCCGGCCAGAGCCCGATCCGCCGCTCGAAGTTGTGTCGCACCGAAATGCGCATCGTCGAGCAATGCCACCAGTTGCCCCAGCGATCCTGAAAGGTGCAGCCATGCCCGGCCCCCGGGATGAACCCCCCGGGCTTGTAGCTCAAGGGATTGGAGGCCTGGTACTCGAAGGGCCCGGTCGGGGTCTCGCCGACCAGTACGGCATCGCTGTAGACATTGTACTGCGTGCCGGGAGCGGCGTACTGGAGATAGTACCGCCCTGCATGGCGCGTCATCCAGGGCCCCTCGATGTGCGGGGCCTTGTCGAGAATCGAATGGTTCTCCCCGCGAATCTCCCAGCCGAGGGTCTCGGGATCCCCCTGGTTGGTCTCGATTGTTTCGCCCTGGGGGACCAGGCTGCTTCGATCGGCCTTTCGGACATAAAGGGGCAGATGGTTGCTGCAACCCCAGTAGAGATAGACGCTGCCGTCGGCGTCCTGGAAGTAGGCCGGGTCGTGATGCTCGGGGGCGTCGCTGACCTTCTCCCACTGGTCAGTCCCGGGGTTTCGGCTGCGGAAGACGGGGCACGTCTGGCCGCGACGCGACGCGGTGACGACGATCCAGCCATCGATCACCTCGGCGTCGGGGGCATAGTCCTCCACCGGCAGAGCCGCCGAGGCCACGTAGTGCCACTGCTTCAGATCCGGGCTGTGCCAGTACCCCCCGGACTTGGAAGCAAAGAGCCAGTACTCATCCTGGAAGAAGACAATCGACGGGTCGGCCGCCTCGCGGCAGCACGTCTTGCCGATGCCTTCCAACTGAAAACGATAGCTGATATTGACGGGGTTGCAGACGGTATCCATGCAAAAGCTTGTACCCGCATCCGGCGGAGAAGATCAAGCTTTCGCCCCGGCCAGGATCTCCCGGGCCCGCTTCCGGAAGGTTTCGTGCGTGGGGGCATCCTGCTTGTCCAGCTTGGCCTTGAGACTGTCCCAGAGCTTGCCCGGCAGCGGCGGAAAGCCGTAGAGCCGGTGGAGAATCTGCAGGTGATCCAGGAACCACTGGCGATCGTAGACCTCATCGGCCAGCGCCTCCAGCTGCTGCTTCTGAGCCTGGCTGACGCCCTTGTCCAGAAACGGCTCCATCGCTTCGGTCTTGGCCTTGACCAGGGCCCAGTCGTAGCGCTTCAGAACGTACTGCTCGTTCTGGAAGGCGACGCGCTTGGCGATATCCTCGATCCGCCACGACTCGGGAATGAACGGATCCTCCGCCTCGGCCAGCAGCTTGCGCAGCCGGGCGCGCAGGTCCTCTTTGGTCCTGGCATGGGATGGGTCGTCGACCAGGTTCTTCTGCTGGTACGGATCTTCCCTGTTGTCGAAGAGCAGCCAGTCGCCCACGTCGTTGATCACGAAGGTGTACCGGTCGGTCCGGATTCCCCGGTAGGGCCAGCGGGTGGACGGCTTGGCCTTGCCCGCCCGTCGCTGGAAGTACGGCTTGACGCAGCAGCCGACGGTCAGAAGCTGGTCGCCCATCTTCTCCTGTCCCCCCTTGCCGCGGATCAGGTGAGAAAAGTCCCTGCCCCCGCAATGCTCGGGCGCTTCGATACCCGCCAGGCAGCACAGCGTCGGGTAGATGTCGATGGCCCCGATCTGCTCATCCACTTCCCCGCCCCTGGGGGCCTGGCCCGGCCAGCGTACCACGAACGGGACCCGCACCGACTCATCGTGAGGATGAATCTTCGAGGATCGATCGTTGCTGCCGAACATGCTGCCATGGTCGCTGGTGTAGATCAGGATGGTATCCTCGGCCAGGCCCAACTCATCGAGCTTCTTGACCAGCTCGCCCATGTAGTGATCGATGGCCGTGATGTGCGCGTGGTAGTTGCGGTAATAGACGTTGCTGGACATCTGGTCCGGAGCGTTGTCCCGCGTGGAGAGCTTGCCCTTGGGATAGAGCTTGAGATACTCCTCGGGCGCATCGTCCCACCGCCAGTGAGGCGGGTTCCACGAGAGCATCAGCAGGAAGGGCTTTTCGTCCTCGGCCTGGGCCGCCTGGGAGAGAAACTCGAAGGCGTGCTCGTTCATCCCCTTGGCGTTGTAGTCCTTGTAGACCTGCCACTGCTCCTGCCCGGCCGAGACGTCCCGCCACTTGGTGTTCCAGTGGTCGTCACCGAACTTCCAGTGCTTGAAGTAGTCGAATCCGGCCTGGTAGGTCGTGCGATCCTGCAAATGCCACTTGCCCACGTAGCCGGTGCGATACCCGCCCCGGGAGAAGGTATGGGCGATGGTCGGGGCGTCCTTGCCGATCATGTCCGGGTTGCCGAAGTAGTCGTTGCCCACGGCCGTGGATTGATGGGGCCACATGCCCGAGATCAGAATCGCCCGATACGGCACGCAGATGGGGTTGTTGGAGATACACTGGTTGAAGGTTACGCCCTGGTTGGCCAGGGCGGTGAAGTTGGGAGCCTTCAGATCCGGCATCTCGGTAAAGGGCAGCGAACACCAGCGGTGCTCGTCGGAAAAGACGAAAACGATATTGGGACGCTTGTCCCGCGGGGCTTGGGGTGCCTGGGCCATGGCCTGTCTCGTAAGTTTGGAGCCGGAAGTCCCCAGCGCCAGGGCGCCCAGGGACGCCTGCTGGAGAAAACGACGCCGTGTGAGGTGGGAATGCATGAAACGCGGATCCTTCTGCGAGCATTTCTGTGAACTCGACGGGTGCGAGTATAGCAAAGTCCTTCCGGGACGCACAGAAAGAACGTTTCAACTGCGCTGTGCAGCCGACGGCCCCCGCTCGTGGCCGGGCTTGCGCAGGTGCATCGTGTAGGCGATGGAATTGCCGAAAACCGCCTGGAGCGCAAAGCCCGCCTCGCTTGCCAGGCGAGAGACCGTCTTCTGCCGGCGGAAGTGCGGATCGAAGATCACCTCCGTAACCGAGAGAATTCCCCCGGGCCTCAAGGCCTCGTAAATCTCACGCAGCAGCGCGGGCTGATCGGGAATCTCCCCCAGGACCGTTACCAGAAGCGCCCGGTCGAAGCGATTCGTACCGAGCTTGCCCTCCCCTGCCGCCGCCTGGAGAAACTCGATGTTCTCCGCCCCCGCCTGGGAGGCCTTGTGTTTCGCCCGGGCGAGCATGCCCTCCTGGATATCCACAGCCACCACCTTGCCCCCAAGACCGACCGCCCGGGCCAGCGGCACGGCGAGCCTTCCGGGCCCGCAGCCAAAATCCAGAACCGCCATGCCCTCTTCCAGCCCCAGGTGTTCGACGATGACGGCCGCCCGGTTCGTGCGAGTGTCTGGAACTGATCAGCCGGTGGGTTGGGGCCGTAAAGCCGATGCATCCATTCATCTTGCGTAAAGCGGATCGCCCCCTCCTGCTGCTCCAGCCTGCGCGCAAAGGTCGTCTTGACCGCCCCCACAAAGCCATGGAGTAGATGAGCCCTGGCTGTCATCGCCGCCTGCCTGACTGGTGAGTTCTCATTCCAACTCGCGCCCGCCGCTGGCTTGTCCACGACCGCCTGCTCAAAATCCCGAGACAGCGGGGTCTTCGCTATAACGACCTTCAGCAACGTTTCGCAATGGAGCGATTCCTCTACCGCCTGAGCGTCTCTCCTTTCGCAGACCAGTTCACCCTCAAGGGGGCATTGGCACTCCTGGCCTGGACAGGCGGCAGGCAGATGTACCGACCCACCATGGACATCGACCTGCTTGGCAGAACCAGCAACGACGCCGAGAGCTTGGTTGGGGCGTTCCGATCCGTGGTCGAACAGGACGTAACGGTCGATGGACAGGGCAGCGCGGTTAAGTTGGTCGGCCAGGAAGAAATATCCGCGAGGGAAGCTCTTGGTGAATGTGCAGACGGCGTCGGCGAAGGAGACAGCCTTTTGGTAGACCTGGAGTTTTTCGAATGCGAAAGCCATTGGCGAGAGCATATCCCCGTTCGTTAGAAAGTAGAACCTGCCTGCCGGCAGGCAGGAGGAGAAAGTAGACCTGCCTTCGCCAAGGCTCCGGCAGGCAGGCCGCAGGAGAGGCCGTGACGTTCGCGGACATTCGGTGTGCCCATCGAGGCGTCAGCCTCTGCTCTACTTTCTACTTACTACTTTCTCCTGCTCTATTGCCGCTTCGCGGCAATCGGGGCGAGAGGCGTTGACAGTAAACCACGAGCGGAAGATAGCCTCGTCCTGGCGTTCGACTGGGGCACTCACGGCGTCCAAGACATGCGGTAGAAGCCGGGCGATGCGGGCTTTACCCGTCAGAAAGCCGTGGCGTTTATCTGGCGGCTGGGAAGAACAGTCGGCGTCTTAAGGAGAGCCCCCCACGAAAACCGTGCTGTGCGCACGCAAGCCTCCGCGCCACAACAGCCCATCTGCTGGCAGTGATACGCTCTGATCCATGTCGATTAAACGCGTTTCGGAACCATAGCCTGCTCTTGATCTTACCAAGATAAACCGTCGGGAAGGTGAAACATGGCTTCCCCAGATGACGCCATGGGCGGCGTGGAGAATCTGCTTACCAGCCGGACTGTCCGGAGAGTCGAGCCGGACCTTGACGATTTCGAACCTCCAATCATCACGGGCACCTACCTCCCGTGCGTAAATCAGGTGCTGGCCCTTGACCGTCAGCACAACGATAGCGTGGACAAATGGAAGCTTGGTCAGCTGGCGTGTGCTAAGATCGACGCGCATCACGTTTTGATCCATTGACACGAAGTAGAGGTGTTTCCCGTCTTCGCTGTACACCGGCCGACGCGGCCTGCTTGAGCTGTTGCCTTCCTGTTGATCGTCACGGTTTCCGAACGCGTCGTCAGCAACTTTCTCAAGCTGTTCAGTGTCGAGATCGTACTGCATGACGTAGGCGGCCGGTTCACCTCGTGTTGAGGCGACGAAGGCCACTTTGCTTCCGTCGGGAGACCAGGTGAAGCCGCGCGTATTGTTCCACTTGCCCTTCGCAATCCAGCGGGTCTGCCCGGTCGCCAGATCGTATCGCCACACGTCATTGCAGGTGGGCAATCCGGAGCTCGACGTCAGGCACACCATGACGCGTCGGGGTTCACTGTAAGTTACAATCGCACCAACGTTCTGTCCGTCGGGTGTCTTGATTGGAAGGTCAACGAGCCGGACGAGCTCTCCGTCAGGGAGCTGAACGGTTCCTATGTAGTTCTCCTTCGGGGGGCCTTCATTTTCCCGAGGCGTAGTGTAGTCTCCAACCAGCACCCACCTCTCCCCGGAGTCCCGAATCAACGCCTTCGCTTTCCTGCCGGAGGCGCATGAACAGCCCGCGGTTGCCACAGCTACCCCTATTGTGATGACGGTTATGAGATATAGATTTCTCATTGGGCAAATCCTGTTCACGGAGAGCACTTATCCAGGCAACACTCAGACTCTGCCGCCTGCACAAAGTGCCGGCAATCATGGCCCCTCTTCCAGGTCGTGCCGTTCCATGCCTTTGCCACACGTTTAATGCAGGACTTGACCTGGGCTTCCGTGGCGCACTCGCATTCTACATCTTTGTCGGCCACCTTCATTGTGCCTGTATCCTTGATGCACAGTTGCCACTCCTCGGTGGCCCTGGAGTAGTCCAGTGGGAATTGGATCTTCCAGGCGTCCCCGTCCGTATACCCCGGTGCTCCCCAGAAGAGCCAGGCGAGCCCGTCGATCTTCTTGCCTTTCTCGCCGCTTTTCTTCTCGCGCGGACCATAATCTACGCCTATTTCCTTGCTCCGATCCTCGCTTATCACACTGTGTTGTTCCTCGCCGGCAATGGAGTATATCTTCGGATCGCCGTAGCTCCTGAAATGCCAGAACTTCGTCGGGCGGGACTCCAGGCCCATCGGATCGGTACGTCCTATCGGATCGCTGCGTACATACTGATACAAATTCATCCCATCGGCGTACTGATTGCTGCCCGTCGGATCGCGTGGGATGAAGCGTCCAGTCGCGGCGGGTTCTCCGGCAGCGCCCATGCGCGCAGGGCCTCCTGCCCCGGCTCCCGGGTCTCTCTGCATGAACACGCCCATCCCGGCGTGGTACATGGCG